>NZ_LYVO01000042.1 GCF_001984055.1 Variovorax sp. KK3 | reverse complement strand
GTCACGCGCCGCGATGGGCGTGGCGGCCGCGACGGTGAAGCGCGCACGGCGCGTGACGGCGACCAGCGTCGCGGTGGACGCGGCGAAGGCCGAGGCGGTCGCGATGGCGATCGCCGTGGCGGACGTTCGGGCGAGCGCCGCGAAGGTGACCGCCGTGAGGGTGAACGCCGCGACGGCGAGCGCCGCGAAGCCCGCGGCGAGGCGCGCGGCAACGAAGCGCCGATCCGTGAGCCGCGCGAGCCGCGCGAACCTCGTGCACCGCGCGAAGGCGAACGCCGTGGCCGCGGTGAGCGCCGTGATGGCGAATTGCGCCAGGCACCGGCGGATTCGGCGGAGGCCCTGCTCGACGCGTCGCAAGTGACGGCGGTGCCCGACGCTCCGACCGGTGAAGAAGGTGCGAACCAGGCCGAGCGCGCACCGCGCGGCCGCGGCGAACGCCGTGAACGTGGCGAGCGCGGAGAGCGCGGAGAGCGCAGCGAACGCGCCGCCGATGCCGCACGCGAAGGTGCCGATCAGGCCGACGGCGAACGCAGCCCGCGCGCCGTACGCGAGGAGCGGGCACCGCGCAGCGAACGCGGCGACGGCCGGCGCGATCGCCGAGGCGAAGGCGCGCCGCGATCTGCGGACACTGCCCCCACTGCCGAGGGACAGGTTCCTGCGACCGAACTGGGCGCTGAAGCCCCCGAGGGCGAGCTCGCACCGCGCCGCGACGGCGAGGAACGCCGCGGTCGTTCGCGCGACCGTTATGGCCGAGACCGCCGTGAGCGCGCACCCCGCGAGGACGCAGAAGTTAGCGCATCGGGATCGCCGTTCGGATCGGAGCAGGCACCACAACAGGCCGTCGAGGCCGCACCGCCCCGCGAAATCGAGCAGCCCGAGGCACAGCAGCCCGTGGTGGCCCGCGCCGAGCGGCCTGCCGCCCCGTCGGCCGCGCCCATCGTGGTCGAAGCGCCGGCAGCCAGTTCGCGCGCCTTGCCGAAGGTGCAGCCTTACACGCTGCCTTTGGACGAGCTCGCCCAGATCGCGATGGGCTCCGGCCTGCAGTGGGTGAACTCCGACGCCGAACGTGTCGCCGAGGTCCGTGCCGCCATCGCAGCGGAGCCCCGCCCGATCCACGTGCCGCGTGAGCGCCCGCCGGCCATCGTCATCGACGAGGGCCCGCTGGTGCTGGTGGAAACGCGCCGCGACCTGGGCAACCTGGTGCTGCCGTTCGAGGAATCGGGCCGCGAGCCCGGCGTGCGCCTGTAGTCACGGGCAGTTCCGACGAAGGCGGCGCGCCGCTTTCGTGGCGTCGGCAGCCTCCTGTGGGGCCGGCACGACAGTAAAAAAAGGCCGCGCTAGCGATTGGCGCGGCCTTTTTCACTTGTTGAGCGGGGAATCGAGGGGGCCCGCAGGCTCTCGTCAGCTCATCCATTGCAGGATCTGTCCTACATGAGCTGTTGTAATTCTTTCCGCTTCATGTCGGCATACTCTATGCATGCTGCACTGCAGCACCGGGTACACCGGTAACTAAATCACGGAAGTGTCTACCAGAGCATGTAAACAACAAGCAAACGTCAATGCACGTTAACATGTTGTCATACAAAAGAACTACACTTCGGCCAGAGGTTACGAGGCTGCGAACGGTGGCAGCGACACCCTCCCACAGAGGGCAGAGCTTATACCGTTTGGCGTGCGAAGTACGTCTTTTGTTCACAAGACAAATCGTTCGACTTGTGTTCAAATTCTTGCGAATAGTAGTAAAGCGTTACACTGCCACGCTAGAGCTTCTGAGGCAGCACACCCGTCACCGGGGGAGTATTAAATGTTTCGTTCCGACTCGACCGCCCATGGCAACGTGGTTCGACGCTTCACACCGGGGAGCGGTGGCTCCTCCGCGTCACCCGCGTACGTGCAACCGCGCCGGCTCAGCTTCCTGGAGCGTGTGGCCAAGCGCAGCATCGACATCGTCGGCGCACTGACCTTCTTCCTGCTCTTCGGGCCGCTGTATCTGCTCGTCGCGCTCGGCGTGGGCATCAGCATGGGGCGTCCCGTGCACTTCTGGCAGCACCGCCTCGGCGAAAGCGGCCAGCGCTTCCGCTTCTACAAGTTCCGCTCGATGGTGCGCAACTCCGATGTCGTGCTCGACGAGTTCCTGAGCCGCAACGACATGGCGCGCACCGAATGGGACACCTTCCAGAAGCTCGAGAAGGACCCGCGCATCACGCCGATCGGCCAGTTCATCCGCAAGCTCAGCCTCGACGAGCTGCCGCAGTTCTGGAACGTGCTGAAGGGCGACATGAGCCTGGTCGGCCCGCGCCCCTGCATGGAGCGCCAACGCACGCTGTACGGCAAGGGCTGGGAACATTACTGCGCCATGCGCCCCGGCATCACGGGTCTCTGGCAGGTCAGCGGTCGCAACCGGCTGTCCTATGCCCGCCGCGTCGAACTCGACGTCGAGTACGTGAGCAACTGGACGCTCTGGCTGGACATCAAGATCCTGTTCAAGACGGTGCGCGCCGTGGTCACCGGCGAGGGTTCGCGGTGAGCAAGATCCGCCCCATCGTCCTGTGCGGCGGCAGTGGCACGCGGCTGTGGCCGCTGTCGCGCAAGACGCTGCCCAAGCAGTTCGTCCCGCTGATCGACAACAAAAGCCTGCTGGTGCTCACGCTGGAACGCCTGCGGCACCTGAACTCCGAAGTGACCTGCGTGGCGGCCGAAGAACACCGCTTCCTGGTCCAGGAAAGCGTCGAGACGGCAAACGTCAGCGGTTCGCAGTTGCTCGAGCCGGTGGCACGCAACACCGCCGCGGCCATGGCGGCGATCGCCCTGCTGGCCATGCCTGACGAGCTGCTGCTGTTCGCCCCGGCCGACCATCACATTCCCGATGCCGAGCGCTTCGTGGCGACCATTCGCAAGGGCGTGCCCGCCGCACTGGCCGGCCATCTGGTCACCTTCGGCGTCGAGCCGGCCTTTCCGAGCACTGCCTACGGCTACATCCGCCAAGGCGAAGCGCTCGATGCAGCGCTGGGCGACGAGGCTGGCCACGCAGTGGCAGCGTTCATCGAGAAGCCCGCTGCGGCCCATGCCGAGCAGTTGCTGCTGACCGGCGGCCACCTTTGGAACGCCGGCATCCTGCTGGTGCAGGCCAGCGTGCTGATCGATGCGCTGGAAGAACACGCACCCGACATCCTGTCGAGCTGCCGCCAGGCCACGGCCTCCGTCGAAACCGACGGCGACTTCCTGCGCATGGACGCCAACGCCTTCGGCCGCTGCCGCAGCCAGAGCATCGACTACGCCGTGCTCGAGAAATGCGCCAAGGTCGCCGTGATCCCCTTCCAGGGTCGCTGGAGCGACGTCGGCAGCTGGAACGCGGTCGCCGACCTGCACGAAGCGGACGGCGACGGCAACCGCATCAGCGGCCAGGGCTTCGCCATGGGTGCGACCAACACCTTCGTCTACGCGCCCAACCGGCCCGTGGTGGCCCTTGGCACCAAGGACTTGCTGGTGGTGGACACACCCGACGCACTGCTCGTTGCCCACGCCGGTTGTGCCGAACAGGTCAAGGACGCCGTCGCGCTGCTCACGACCCGCGGCCACAGCCAGGCCACGCGCCATCGCCGCATCCCGCGCCCCTGGGGCGCCTACGACAGCGTCGACGACGGCGAGCGTTTCGCGGTCAAGCGTCTCACGGTCAAGGCAGGCGGGCGCCTGGCGCTTCGCATGCACCACCATCGCGCCGAGCATTGGGTGGTGGTCAAGGGCACGGCACGCGTGCTGTGCGACGGCCAGACCTGCCTGGTGCGCGAGGACGAATCCATCTACATCCCGATGGGTGCGACCTACCGGCTCGAAAACGCCGGCAAGACGGTGCTCGAAGTGATCGAGGTACAGACCGGCAGCTACCTCGGCGAGGACGACATCGTCCGCTTCGAGGACGGTCCGCCCGAGCTTCCCGGCTCCGACAGAAAAATCGCCTGAGCGGCCCCGCGAGGGGCGGCCGGGTTAACCTCCCATCTTGCGTCGAGGTACGCATCCTATGAACCAGCTCAACAAGCGAATTTTCGTTGCGGGTCACCGTGGCATGGTCGGCAGTGCGATCGTGCGCTGCTTGAACGAGCAGGGCTTCCACAACATCGTCACGCGCACCCATGCCGAACTCGACCTGACCGATCAAGCCGCCGTGCGCGCCTTCTTCGCCAAGGAAAAGCCGCAAGAGGTGTACGTGGCCGCAGCCAAGGTGGGTGGCATCCATGCCAACAACACCTACCCGGCCGAGTTCATCTACTCGAACCTGATGGTCGAGGCCAACGTGATCCACGAGGCCTGGCGCACCGGTGTGAGCAAGCTGCTGTTCCTCGGCTCGAGCTGCATCTATCCGCGGCTCGCGGCCCAGCCGATGGCCGAAGAGGCGCTGCTGACGGGCAAACTGGAACCCACCAACGAGCCCTACGCCATCGCCAAGATCGCCGGCATCAAGCTCTGCGAAAGCTACAACCGCCAGTACGGCTGCGACTACCGCAGCGTGATGCCGACCAACCTCTACGGCCCCGGCGACAACTACCACCCCGAAAACAGCCACGTGCTGCCGGCCATGATCCGCCGCTTCCACGAAGCCAAGCTGTCCGATGCGCCCGACGTGGTCATCTGGGGCACGGGCTCGCCCAAGCGCGAATTCCTCTACGTCGACGACATGGCCCGCGCCTGCGTGCACGTGATGGACCTGTCGCGCGAAGCCTACGCGGCGCACACCGACGTCAACGTCAGCCACCTCAATGTCGGCACCGGTGAAGACCTGTCGATCGCCGAACTCGCCAGCCTGGTGAGCGACGTGGTGGGGTACCAGGGCGAGATCCGCTACGACACCAGCAAGCCCGACGGCACGCCGCGCAAGCTGCTCAATGTCTCGCGCATGCGCGAACTCGGATGGAAGCCGCAGACCGGCCTGCGCGAAGGCATCGCCCGGGCCTACGAAGACTTCCGCAGCGAAGAGCTGGTGGCGGTGGCTTCCTGAGGAGCCGCCCGCAAGCCATGAACGCTTCCGCGCTCTCCCTGATTCCGCCCGGCACGGGGGGTGTGCGAGACTACGCGTCCGTGGTGGGCCATCCGCTCCACGCGCCGCTGATGGAGCTGAAACCCGATACCGATACTGCCTCGCTTTCCGGCGACTTCGTGCTGCTGCACTTCAGCGGCTACGGCTTCGAGAAGCGCGGCGTCCCCCTTTGGCTGGTGCGCCGCATCCGCACCCTGCGCTCGCAATTCAAGGCGGTCGGCGTGGTGTTCCACGAACTCTTCGCAACCGGCCCGGTCTGGGGCTCGGCCTTCTGGCTGAGCGGCGTGCAGCAGCGAATCGCGCGCGAGCTGCTGTTGCTGTCGGACTTCTGGCTCACCAACCGCGAAGATTCGGCGCGCTGGCTGCTGTCGCAATCGAAGGCGGCGCCGCATCGCGTTCTTCCCGTTTTCTCGAATGTCGGCGAGCTCGACGCGATCGACACCGCGCGCGAGCGCCGGCTGGTCGTGTTCGGCAGCTCCGGCATCCGCGCGCAGGTCTACGAATGGGCCGACGGCGAGATCTTCCGCAACGCCAAGCGCAACGGCCTCACGATCCACGACATCGGCCCGGCCATGCCCGAAGGCCCGCTCGCACAGCACATGGCGCATGAAGGCGTGGTGACGCACGGCAAGCTGCCGGCCGAGCAGGTCAGCGCCGCGCTCGCCAGCGCCGATTTCGGCGCCCTCGCCTATCCGCCCGACTATGTTTCGAAGAGCGGCATCTTCGCGGCCTACTGCGCGCATGCCGTGTGCCCCGTGCTGCTGGCCAAGGACTACGGGCGCCACGACGGCCTGACCGCCAACGTGCATTACCTGCGCGGCTTCGGTGCGCTCGATTCCGACAGCGCCAATGCGCGCACCATCGGCCGAGAAGCACACCGTTGGTACGAGCCGCACCGCATCGACGCCCATGTGGCGGCGCTGCGCGACCTGGCGAGCGAGGTGCGTCGATGAGCGCCATCGCAGCGTCCAACGTCGCGCCGCGCTCGGTCAGCCGGCCCGCCACGCTCAGCCGTGCCGGCAAGCTCTTCCTCGCCGTCTTCCTGATCATCGTGTTCGAGGGCGCGGTGCGCAAATGGGTGGCGTCCGCCTCCACGCTGCCGCTGATCGGGCTGCGCGACCTGCTCGCGCTGGTGCTGGTGTTCTACGCCTGGCGCCACGGCCACCTGCGGCGGCACAAGAAGATCACGGCCGTCATGGTCGGCTGGACCACGCTGGTCACGGGCTGGGGGCTGCTGCAACTCGTCGGCGGCGAAAGCAGCCCGATCGTGTTCCTGATCGGCCTGCGCTTCTGGCTGCTCTACATCTGGTTCGCGGTGGCCGCCGCCGCGTCGATGAACGAGGCGGACTACCGCGCCGCGATCATGGCCGCGGCCATCGTGATGCTGCTACTGGCGCCGTTGGCCATCATCCAGCATTACTCACCGCCCGGCGCTCGCATCAACACGCAGCTCGACGGCGACGAGGACACCGTGTTCGTCGCGGTGGCGGGCGTGGTCCGTACCACCGGCACCTTCAGCTTCACTTCGGGCTACGCCACCTACCTGACGATGGTGGCGCCGCTGGTCTTCGGCGTGCTGGGCGCACGCAAGCGCACCAAGTTCCAGATCCTGTTCTCGCTCGCGGTGTTCGGCGCCTTCGCCGCCGGCGCACTGGTGAGCGGATCGCGTACGGCGGCCATCACTTCGGCGGGCATGCTGGCGGCCTTCCTCTTCGGCCGACTGCTCTTCTCGAAGGCCAAGAACAAGATGGGTGCCGCCGTGGCGGTCGTCATCATCGGCCTGCTGACCGCCCTCTTCGCCTACGTGTTCCGCGATGCCATCGGCGTCACGCAAACCCGCTTCGAACAAGCCTCGGCTGCGGAAGACTTCGGCGAGCGCGTGCTCACCGTGCTCTTCGGCGAACCGTGGGTGCTCGACCTGATCAGCTGGCTGGGCTACGGCGTCGGCTTCGGCTCCAACCTCGCCACCTACGTGCGCACCGGCTCGGCCGACGTGTTCGCGCTGGCCGAGGCCGAGGGCGGCCGGATCCTGATGGAAGCCGGTTTGCTGGGCTTCGCCTACATCGCGCTCAAGTACACCGTGCTCGCGCTCGGCGTCACGCGCAGCCTGAAGGTCTCGATCAGCACCAATTCGCCCTACCCGCTGCTGGTGTGGCTGACGACCGCCCTGGCCGTGGTCAGCTGGCCGGCGCTCGGGCAGCTGACCGCCAACGCCCTGCTCGGGCTCATGCTCGCCTACGCTCTCCTGCTGTTCCGGTTCCCGAGGCTCGAGATCTTTCCGCCGCGCGCCTCGCGACAGTGAGACTGCTTCATCTGGTCCCCTCCGTCGATCCCCAGGGCGGAGGCGTCATCGAGGGAGTGCGGCGCGTGCAGGAGGCGCTGGCCGCCCAGGGCCACACCGGCGACCTGGTCAGCCTCGACGATCCGAACGCGCCCTGCGTCGCGGCCCATCCGGGCCCGGTGGTCGCCACCGGCCCATCGTCCGGCGGCTACATGTACAACGAGCGCCTGCTGCCCTGGCTGAAGGCGCATGCCGGCGAGTACGACGCAGTCATCGTCAACGGCTTGTGGCAGTACACGGGCTTCGCGGCCTGGCGCGCGCTGCACGGCACCAAGACGCCCTACTTCGTCTACAGCCACGGCATGCTCGACCCGTGGTTCAAGCGCCAGTACCCGCTCAAGCACCTGAAGAAGTGGGCCTACTGGCCCTGGGGCGAGTACCGCGTGCTGCGCGACGCTGCGGCGGTGGTCTTCACCTGCGAGGAAGAACGCCTGCTCGCGCGGCAATCGTTCTGGCTCTACAAGGCGCGCGAGGTCGTGGGCTCCTACGGCACCAGCACGCCGCCGGACGACGCCCAGCGCCAGGCGGATGCGTACTTCGCGGCCTTTCCCGCATTGCGGGGCAAGCGGCTCCTGCTGTTCCTCGGCCGCATCCACGAAAAGAAGGGCTGCGACCTGCTGATCGAGGCCTTCGCGCGCGTCGCGGCCCAGTCGCCCGACGTGCACCTGGTCATGGCCGGCCCCGGCGACGAGAGCCTGACACGCCAGTTGCAGGCGCGCGCCCAGACCTTGGGCCTGGCCGACCGCATCAGCTGGCCGGGCATGCTGTCGGGCGACCTCAAATGGGGCGCCTTCCGCGCCTGCGAGGTCTTCTGCCTGCCGTCGCATCAAGAGAACTTCGGCATCGCCGTGGTCGAGGCCATGGCCTGCAGCCGCCCGGTGCTGATCAGCGACAAGGTCAACATCTGGCGCGAAATCGCCGAGGACCAGGCCGGCTTCGTGGAGTCCGACACGCTCGAGGGCACCGTCGCCCTGCTCCAACGCTGGCTCGCCGCGACCCCGGCACAGCTGACCACCATGCGCGAGGCCGCGCTGCACTCCTTCGAACAGCGCTTCCGCATGGAGCAAGTGGCGGAAAAGCTGGTGGAGATCATCCGCACGCACAGCCCGCCGCCCCGCGCCTGACCTCCCCCTTATGAAACTGCTCGTCTACGGCATCAACTTCGCACCGGAACTCACCGGCATCGGCAAGTACACGGGCGAGATGGTCGCCTGGCTTGCCGCACGCGGTCACGAGGTGCGCGTGGTGACTGCCCCGCCCTATTACCCCGACTGGAAGGTCTGGCCCGGCTACCACGCAGGCCGCTACGTGCAGCACGAATGGCAAGGCGCCCAGGTCATTCGAACGCCACTGTGGGTGCCGAAGAAGGTCACTGGCACGAAGCGGCTGATCCACCTGGCGAGCTTCGCGCTGTCCAGCATTCCCGCCCTGCTCGCCCAGTGGCACTGGAAGCCCGACGTGGTGTGGGTGACCGAGCCTCCGCTCTTCTGCACGCCCGGCGCGCTCGCCTTCGCGCGGCTTCGCTCCGCCAAGGCGTGGCTGCACATCCAGGACTACGAGGTGGATGCCGCCTTCGACCTGGGCCTGCTGAAGGGCGCGCGCACACGCAACTTCGTCGCAGCTGCCGAGCGCTGGCTGATGGCGCGCTTCGACCGCATCTCGACCATCTCCCAGCGCATGATCGAGCGCGCACGCACCAAGGGCACCGAAGATGCGCGACTGGTTTCGCTGCCGAACTGGGCCGACGTATCCGCCATCCAGCCCTTGCAAGGCCCGAGCCCCTTCCGCGCCGAACTGGGCATCCGGCCCGATGCCGTGGTGGCGCTCTATTCCGGCAACATGGGCGCCAAGCAGGGCCTCGAGCTGCTGGCCGACATGGCCCTGATGCTGCGGGACCAGCCGAACCTGGAGTTCGTGTTCTGCGGCAACGGCGCCGGCCGCGCCGACCTGATGAAGCGCTGCGAATCGATGGCCAACGTGCGCTTTCTCGACCTGCAGCCCGTGGAACGCCTCGGCGACCTGCTGGGCCTGGCCGACATCCACTTGCTGCCGCAGCGGGCCGACGCGGCCGACCTGGTGATGCCGTCCAAGCTCACCGGCATGCTCAGCAGCGGCCGCCCCGTGGTGGCCGGCGCGCGCCCCGAAACCGAACTCGGCCAGGTCACAGCCGAATGCGGCATCGCCGTGGCGCCGGACGACCCCCGCGCCTTCGCAGACGCCGTGCTGTCGCTGGCCTCGCAGCCCGAGCGGCGGCGCGAGCTCGGCATCAAGGCGCGCGCAGTGGCCGAAGCACGCTTCGATCGGGACGCGGTGCTGGGCCAGTTCGAGCGCGACCTGCTGGCCTGCGTGGCCGCCCGGCGCTGATCGCCGAACCACGAACGACAAAAAGCCGGGTTGCCCCGGCTTTTTGTTTTGCTTTTGTTCGTGATCGACCGGTCGAAGCATCGACCGGTCGACTCCGAGATCACTGCTCTTCCGGCAGGATGCTCTCGTAGTTGTAGCTCGTGTAGCGGTAGCGCCCGTACTTGTAAGGCGCGAAGCTGCGGCGCCCGATGTCCATGGCGTTGAGCAGCACACCGGTCGCGGCCTTGCCGCCCATCGCCAGGCGACGGGTGCTTTCGCGCAGCTCGCCCATGGTCGACTGGTCAGCCCGCGCCACCAGCAGCACCGTGCCGGCATGCATCGCCACCGTCGACGTGTCGGCCGCCACCAGCACCGGCGGCGTGTCGATGACCACCAGATCGTATTGCTCCGACAGCCGCTCCAGCGTGGTCTTGAACGAATCCGACACCAGCAGTTCGGCCGGGTTGGGCGGCAGTTGGCCGGTGGCCAGGAAGTCGAGGTTGGGAACCACCTGGCGGTGAACGGTCTGCTGCACGGTCAACGAACCGGCGATCAGTTCCGACAGGCCACCATGGCGCTGCAGCCCGAAGTACTGGTGGGTGTGGCCGCGCCGCAGGTCGGCGTCGATCAGCAGCGTGCGCTTGCCGGCCGCGGCCATCAGCGCCGCGAAGTTGGCCGTCACGAAGCTCTTGCCGACGCCCGGCGTGGGGCCGCTGATCAGCACGCGGTTGTTCGGCGACTCCAGCATCGCGAACTGCATGGCCGTGCGCAGGCTGCGCAGGCTTTCCACGGCAGGATCGTCGGGGTTCTCGATGGCCAAAAGGCGCACGCCGGTGGCACCGCTCAGGCGGCGCTTGGCGATCGCGGCCTGCGACGGGCTCAGCGGAATGCTCGAGAACACCGGCAGGCCCGTGTCGGCCTCGACCTCGTGCGGATCGCGCAGCCGCTGCTCGACGAAGGAGTTGCGGATGAAGGCCGCCACGATGCCGAGGAACAGGCCCAGGGCCAGCGCCGCGGCGATGATCACCTTGCGGTTCGGCTTGATGGGCTGCGTGGGCACCACGGCCTCGTCGAGCACGCGAACGTTGCCCACCTTGCCCTCTTTCACCAGGCGCAGTTGCAGCGAGTTGTTGAGCAGCGACTGGTAGAGCTCGGTGTTGACCTTGACGTCGCGCTCCATGCGCACCGCTTCCTGCTGAATGGCAGGCAGGCCCTTGATGCGCTCCTGGATGGCGCTCATGTCGGACCGGTAGGCCGCGATCTGGTTGTCCAGCGTCTGCACGGACGGGTGAGCCGAGGTGAAGCGCGCTTCCAGCTCGCGGCGGCGCTGCTGTGCATCCAGCAACTTGGTCTGGCGGTCGACCGACTGGCCGAGGATCAGCGCCGCTTCTTCGCCGAAGGCCACGGTGCCCTTCTGGTTGCGGTAACGGTTGTAGACCTCTTCGGAAGCCTCCAGCTGTTTCTTGAACAGCGGCAGCTGCACGTCGAGGAAAGCCAGCGTCTTCTGCGCCTCGGCCGCCTTGCGCTCGATGTTCTGCTGGACGTACTGGTCACCCACGGCGTTGAGCACGCGCGTGAGCTTGAACGGGTCGGTGTCCTGCAGCGACACGTTGATGATCCCGGAGTTCTTGCCGCGCTCGGTGAGCACCAGGCTGGACTGCAGGCCGACCGTGGTCGGCAGCTTGCCGTAGCGGTACAGGTTGAACAGCGCGCCCGGCTTGCCGGCGAGCGTGTCGACCTTCAGCGTGATCGGGCCTTCTGCCGTGTCGGCCTTCAGCACCGACCCGACCGTGCCGGTGAGCTGCTGCATGCCCGGGAAGTCCAGCGTGTACTGGTTGCCGGCCTTGGCGGTCACGGTGAACAGGCCACCTTCCAACCGGCTGGGCACGTCGAACTGCGACACCGCGATGCGCTCGGTGCCGGACACGTAGCCGTCGAGCCAGAGGAAGCCCGGGTCCGAGAGGCCATTGGCGCGCCGCGCCAGCCAGCCGCCGATGTAGGGCACGTAGCGCGGGCCCGTCACGATGTAGAGCTTGGTCGCTTCCACCGCCTGGCCGGCGATCATGCGCGAACGGATGATCTCGATCTCGGCGGTGGCGGGCGTCTTGACATCGACCAGGCCGCCGGCCTCGCTGAGGATGCCCTTGCCGCCGGTCTCGGTGTCTTCCACCTGCACGACCATGTTCGACTCGTAGACAGGGCGCTCGAGAAAGGCGTAGGTCGCGCCGATCACGAACACCACCAGCGTGATCGCTGCGATCAGCCACTTGTTCGAGAGCAGGACGTCGACATAACGCCCGAGGTCGAGGTCCTCCTCGTCCGCCGCGCTCGCCGGGGAGGGATTTGTCTTGGGAAGGATTGTGGAAGTCATCAACTGGATACTCTAGAAATGCGTTGGGCCCACTGGCTGGCGCCACCCTCGATGAGCGCGAGCGAGCGCTCGAAGACATCGCGCTGCGCGCGGTACGGGTCGGGCACGTCCTCGTCGCTGAACTCGCAAAGGCGGAACACCTTGCCGGCAGCGAAGAGATAGCGGTCCTGGATCGCACGCTTCTGCTCGCGGTCCATCACCAGGATCAGGTCGGCACGCTGGCACAGGTCGAGGTTGATCTGCTGCGCGCGGTGCTGGTCGATGCGGATGCCGCGCTGTTCGAGCAGCTCGCGGGCGGTGGGATCGGCCGGCCGCCCGACCATCGCCTCCAGGCCGGCCGAGGCGACGTTGTGGTCCGGAAGCGATGCCGCCATCAGGCCCTGGGCCATCGGACTGCGGCAGATGTTGCCGGCACACACGACGAGGACGTTGCGAATGGTCACTATCGTCCGCCTCCGCTGCCGCCACTGCGTGTACCCAGATCGCGATAGACGGTCGCGGTCGCAGCGGTCGGAAGCACCAGGCTCAGCACGCGGTTCCACTGAACCAGCGGAACCGGGTCGACGTACACCACGTCCTTGGCTCTCAAGGCGAAGCCGTTGGCCATGGCGATCGCGGTCGGCGTGCGCGCATCCAGGTGGAAGATCGACAGGCCGTTCGTCTCGTTGCGGATCACGTAGATCTGCCGCGGGTTGGCGGTGGTGAGGCTGATGCCGCCGACCTCGGTCAACGCGTCGTTCAGGCTGAGCCGGCCGTTGCGCATCAGCACGCCCGTCTGCACGGTGACCTCGCCCATCACGGTGACCTTGCTCTCGTCGCGGTTGCGCACCATCAGCATGTCGCCCGACTTCAGCGGAATGCGGGTCGGATCGATCCCGGCTTCGGCCATGCTCATCAGGTCGAGCGGGATGGTCTTGCCGTCGCGGGTCAGCACCAGGCTCGACCGGTCACCGGTGGGCGCCACGCCGCCGGCGCGGTTCAGCGCCTCGGCCAGCGTCATCGGAATGTCGGTGAAGACCAGCAGGCCCGGCGCGCGGACGTCGCCTTCGATGTAGGCGCGCTTGCTCCGGAAGGCCACCACGCGAACGCTGAGCTGTGGATCCTTGAACACGCGCGACAGACGGCGCACGAGCGTCGTTTCGAGCTCCTGCACCGTCATGCCGTCGACCTTGAGCTGCCCGACGTAGGGGAAGCTGATGTGGCCCGTGTTCGACACGATGAAGCCGGGTGCGGGCGACACGCTCGACGGGTCCGCGACCGTGGTGGCCGGGATGCCGCTGAACACGATTTCCGGATGGTCGTAGACCACGATGCCAACCACGTCGCCAGCGCCGATCTGGTAGACCGGCGCTTCGCCCATCAGCGCCCGCACCTCCGCGGGAACGTTGTGGCCGACGGCAGCCCGCTGCTTCTGTATCAGCTCGGGCGTGATCGACGTGATCGCGCCGGGCGGCGGAGGATCGGTGTCCGGGGTATTGAAGCCCGAAGGGGACACCGCGATGGCCGCATCGTTGCTGGCTGACCGGAAGCCGGGCGCCAGCGGGGCACACGCTTGTAACAGCAGCCCTACCGAGGCGAGCAAAGTGGTATGTAAGAGAAAACGTTTCAAACCCAACTCCGAGTCATGACCCTGAATGAATACTTTTGCAAACAGTTACGACTGTACCGCACATGGCGCCCGGGGCCAAATTGTTTCTTGGCCTAGAGCGTTGGGCAGAGTAATCGGGCGTGAAGTAATGCCGGGTAAGCATGCTCCTACACGCCAGAATCCGCATGAACAGACCCTCACGAGCTATCAAAAAGATAGCTTCCGCCAAGAGGAATACCACTCTTTAGGGGTTTTCCGTCTGAGCGGCGCGCTTCCAGGCTGCAGAGGCCTGATCTGTGTCGTCGCGAGCTTCCGCCAGTTGTGCCAGCGCCTGCCATGCGCGTCGATGCAAGCCCGGATCTTGTAACGCCAGCCCCGCATGCGTGAGAAGTTGTTGCGCCTTCCCCCAAAGCTGGCGCTTCATGCAGGCCATGCCGGCCAGGTACTGCAGGTTGGCGTCCCGCGGGTCGTTGCGCTGCGCTGCTTCGATGCGCGCCAGCCATTCGGCATCCACCGAATCGAGCCCGGCCTCGAGAGCGCGCACCAGCCTGACGCGCAACGACTCGCCCAGGCTGCGCGGCTGTTCGACCATCCGGTCCCACACCGGCAGCAACCAGGCACGCGCCAGCGTCAGATCGCCACGCAGCGCCACCATGCGCTGCGCCGCGTGGATGGCGACCTCGGGCATCTCGCGCTCGACGGGCTCGAGTTCGCCCCAGGCCCGCAGCAGCTGCGCCGAATCGTGCGCGCTCGTGACCAGCTCGGTAGCCAGCCCGCGCACGATGCTCTGCGCCGCGGCGTCCGAAAAGGCGCGGTGCTTCGACAGCAGCCGCGCGGTCTCGAGCGCCTCCAACGTGCGCCGGTCCTGGCGCGCGGCCTTGAGCCGCAGGCGCAGCGCGAGCGTGCGGCGCTGCGCACCCTGGGGCAGTTCTTCGAGTCGTGCCAGCGCGGCCGGGGCATCGCGGTCGTCGAGCGCCCAGCGGGCCGCACGCAATTGCACGCCCTCGCGCGTTTCGGGACTGGCGAGCGCCGCCCGCTCGGCGCTTTCGTTGAGCGCCTGTTGAAGATGCGCATCGCGCGCCGGGCGGTCTTGCAGCGCTTGGGCGCTCTCCGCGGCGAGAAGGTGCGCCAGCACCCTGATCTGCTGGGCCTGCGGCAGCTGTGCGTCGAGCGCGGACAGCGTGCGCTCCTGGACAAGCGCCGCCTGCGCCGCCTTGCGCGAGCGCGCGAAGCGCCCGGCCATCAGCTGCACCAGCGCGTCGAGCAGCGCGGCATGCACCGAGCGCTCTTTCTGCTGCAGGCGCCATTGCCGCGCCTGGCGCGGCAGCGAGAACAGCGCCGCGAGCGCGCGCAAGGCCACGTGCATCAAGACGAAGGCCGCGAGCAGGATCAGCAGCGTGAGGTTGAGCGAAAGATCGACCCGCCACGGCGGCCAGAAGACGGTGATGGTGCCCTGGTTGTTGCCGGCGAACAGCGCCACCGCCGCCGCGATGGCGAACAGGGCCAGGAACCACAAAGCAGCGCGCATCCCGGTCGCCTGCCTAGCGCCCCGCCGCCGCCGTCGTGAGCGCGGCCAGCGTCTCCTCGATGCGCGGCGGCTCGCTGGTCTTGATCTGCGACTGAAGCTGCTGCAGCAAGGTGGCGGCGGACTGCACGCGGCGCGAGGCGGGGTCGAAATAGCGGTTGAGCGAGGCCGAGACGGTGGCCAGCTCGCTGCGCGTGCTGTCCACCTGACGCGACAGCAGCGCAAGACGTGCGTTGAGCAACTGCAGCTTGAGGTTCTCGCGCAGGAAGAAGGTCTGGTCGGGCGACAGCAGCACGGCCTCGGGCCGGTCGATGCGCCCCACGCGCAGCAACTGGCGCGCCTCGTTGCGCACCGAGAGCAAGGCACGCTGCCACCACGGTGCATCGGCCGGAATCGGCTCGGCCTGCCAGGGGTTGAGGCCGGCGCCCCGGGTGGCTACGGCATTGAGCGGCGGCAGTTCGTCGACCATGCGCACCAGGTCGTCGAGCTTCTGCAGCGCTTCGCCGATGTCGGCGCTGGCGCCGGCACGCAGGCGGTCGGCGTCGCGTTGCAGGGCCCGCTGCAGCGGTGCGAGCCGCGGCTGGGCGGCACGTGCGACGCGCAGTTCGCCGGCCTTGAGTGCTGCCAGGAGCGGCTGCACGTTGCCCGTGACCTGCGCCTGCTGCAGGGCGAGGCGCACCGCGGCTTCGACGTCGACGACCAGGTTCTCGTCGCGCGAGCGCGACAGGCTCTGCATCAGTTCTTCGAGCTGCGAGCGCTGCAGCGCGACTTCGGCCACGCGGGTTTCGTTGAGGGCGAGCCGCGCGGCCGTGTCGCGCACGGTCTCTTGCGCCTGGCGTGCGAGGGTGCGCGCCTCCATCGATTGCGACATCGCATCGGCGCTCTGACGCGCCAGCTGCTCCTGCATGCCGTCGACCTTTTGCCAGAGCACCAGTGCAGCCACCAGCGCCAGCAGCGCGGCACCGGCCAGGATGCCGAGCAGGATCTTCGAAAGGAGGGCTGCGTGCGGCGGCGCCACCTGCAAGGGCACCGGCACCGGTGCGCGCACCGCCGGATCCTGCACGGTTTCATTCAAGACGGAGGCGTCGCTCATGCGAAGGATTCTATCGACGCGATCAGCGCGGCCGACTCGGGCGAAGAGGTGCGCACCGTCCCGAAACCCGCGCCACGCGCGGCTTCCGCAATGCGCGGGTGGGTGGCGATCGCCCGCGCCGCGGCCCAGTCCCGGCCAGGCAGCGCGTCGCGCAGATGGCCGATGGCCTCGGAGCTGGTGAAGAGCCAGAGTGCCTCGCCGCGTGCACCCTGCTCGGCCAGCGCGCGCCCTGGTATATCCAACGGCGCGGCGAGGCGGCGGTAGGCCACCACCGTGTCGCAGTTGCCGCCGGCCGCAGCGACCTCGCGCGCCAGCCAGCTGCGGCCAGTGGCCTGGCCCGCCGCGTCGCCACCCCGAACGATCAGCACCCGCACGCCTGCGCCAATTTGCGCACTCACGCGAGCCCACAGCGCTTCCGAATCGAACTGCGCCGCATCGTCGCCCGGCGCATCGATGCATGTCGGCGGCACGCCTGCCTGCGCCAATGCACGCACGGTGCCGGGGCCGGTGGCCCAGCAGCGCGCCTGAAGGCCGGATGCGAGCGGGCCGCTGCCTTCGAAGAAATGCGTTGCGGCCGCAGCGCTCACGAACATCAGGGCTGCATAGCCGGAAGCAGAGACTGCGCGTCGCGCGTCTTCCAGGGCCGCAGTGTCGATCACGGGCGCGATCTCGATCAGGGGCAAGGCCTGGGCATCCACGCCGGCGCCGCGCAGCAGTTCGATCCAGCGCGCCGCCTCACGGACGGGGCGGGTGACGATCACCCGTGCCGCCGGCATCTCAGTGGGCGCCCGCGGCCTGCAGCAGCCGGGCGGCATGCTCGCCGAGCGCCGCGGCCTGCGCCGGCTCGGCCACGTCGCCCAACGCATGCACGCGAACCAGCGTCGCGGCGCCATCGGGGTCGCCCCAGGCGGCGTCGATGCGCAGGCTGTCGCCGCCCTGCCAGCGTGCGTGCGCAGCCAATGGCATCGAGCAGCTGCCGCCCATGGCTCGGCTCACCGCGCGCTCGGCCGCGGTGGCCAGCGCGTCGGGGCGGCTTGCGAGCGGCGCCAGCAGCGCCAGCAGGTCGGCACGGCCGGACCGGATCTCGATGCCGAGCGCGCCCTGCCCCGCCGCCGGCAGCATGGCCTCGGGTTCGAACACGGCGCGGATGCGGCTTTCTAGGCCCAGGCGCTTGAGGCCGGCCGCGGCCAGCACGATCGCGTCGTACTGGCCTTCGTCGAGCTTGCGCAGCCGGGTGTCGAGGTTGCCGCGCAGCGGCTCGATGCGCAGGTCGGGCCGCAGCGCGCGCAGCAGCACCACGCGGCGCAGGCTCGACGTGCCGACCACCGCGCCCTGCGGCAGCGCGTCGAGCGAGGCGTGGTGCGGCGACACCAGGGCGTCGCGCGGGTCTTCGCGCTCGAGCACGCAGGCCAGCGCGAAACCTTCGGGCAGGTCCATCGGCACGTCTTTCAGGGAATGCACCGCGATGTCGGCGCGCCCTTCCTCGAGCGCCAATTCGAGTTCCTTGACGAACAGGCCCTTGCCGCCGACCTTGGACAGGGAGCGGTCGAGGATCTGGTCGCCGCGGGTGGTCATGCCCAGCAGGTCGACCGTGTGCCCGGCCCGCTGCAGGAGGGATTGCACATGCTCGGCCTGCCACAGTGCCAGGCGGCTTTCGCGCGTGGCGATCACGATGTTGCTCAAGGGCCGTTTCCGTAACGTTGGGAGGTCGCGGGAATGCTAGCATTGTTGCAACGCAGCAACGTCGGCGCCGACCGGCTACAACGAGGAGATCGTCGAATGAAAAGCAGCCCCACTTCCGCGCCTGCATCCAGGCGCAAGGACAGCGACGAGCAACCGCTGATCGACGACATCCGCCTGCTGGGCCGCATCCTCGGCGACGTGATCCGAGAGCAGGAAGGCGAGGAAGCCTTCGCGCTGGTCGAGAAGATCCGCACGCTGTCGGTGTCCTTCAGGCGCGATGCCGACCACGCCGCCGACCGGGCGTTGAAGAACCTGCTCAAGGGCCTGAGCGCCGCCGAAACGGTGCGCGTCATTCGCGCCTTCACCTACTTCAGCCACTTGGCCAACCTGGCGGAAGACCGCCACCAGATCCGCCGACGCACCGAGGCCGAGCGCGCCGGCGAAAGCGCGGCGGGCAGCCTCGAAGTGGCGCTCGCACGCATCCGCAAGGCCGGCATCGCGCCTGCGGCGGTGGTGGAATCGCTGGCGCACAGCTATGTGTCACCGGTGCTCACGGCGCACCCGACCGAAGTACAGCGCAAAAGCATCCTCGATGCCGAGCGCGCCATCGCCCAGCTTCTGACCGAACGCGACGACATCAAGCTGCGCCAGCAGGTGTTCGCCGGCACCAAGGACGCACTGACGCCGCAGGCGCATGCCGAGAACGAGCGCCGCATGCGTTCTCGCGTCACGCAGCTGTGGCAGACGCGCCTGCTGCGCTTCTCGAAGCTCACCGTGGCCGACGAGATCGAGAACGCGCTGAGCTACTACGAGGCCACCTTCCTGCGCGAAATCCCGCGCGTCTACGCCGAGCTGGAGCAGGCGCTGGGCCAGTCCGACATCGCGCCCTTCCTGCGGATGGGCCAATGGATCGGCGGCGACCGCGACGGCAATCCCAACGTGACGGCCGAGAGCCTCGAATACGCGATGCGCCGCCAGGCCGAGCTGGCGCTGCGCTACTACCTGACCGAGATCCACTTCCTCGGCGGCGAGCTTTCGCTGTCGGCCACACTGGTCGACGTGTCGGTGGAGATGCAGGCCCTGGCCGAGCGCTCGCCCGACCACAGCGAGCATCGGCAGGACGAGCCCTATCGCCGCGCCCTCACCGGCATGTATTCGCGCCTGGCGGCCACGCTGCGCGAGCTGACCGGCGGCGAGGCGGCACGCCACGCGGTGGCGCCGCAGAACCCCTACCCCAATGCGCAGGAGTTGCTGGCAGACCTGCGCACCATCGAAGAATCGCTGCAGGACAAGCACGGCGCATCGCTGGTCGGCCAACGCCTCGGCCCGCTGATCCGCGCGGTCGAGGTGTTCGGTTTTCATCTTGCGACGGTGGACCTGCGCCAGAGCTCCGACAAGCACGAGGCCGTGGTGGCCGAACTGCTGGCCGCGGCGCGCATCGAGCCCGATTACGCGGCGCTGCCCGAAGAGGCGAAGCAGACGCTGCTGCTGCGCCTGCTCGACGAGGCCCGCCCGCTGCGTGTGCCCGACGCCACGTACTCGCCGCTGACGCAAAGCGAGCTGACCATCTTCAAGGCCGCGCGCACGGCCCGCGCACGCTACGGCGCGGCCGCGATCCGCCACTACATCATCAGCCACACCGAGACGGTGAGCGACCTGATGGAAGCGCTGCTGCTGCAGAAAGAAGTCGGGCTGCTGCGCGGCACGTTGGACGACAACGCCACCTGCGACCTGATCGTGGTGCCGCTCTTCGAAACCATCGAGGACTTGCGCAACGCCGCGCCCATCGTGCGCGCCTTCTATGCGCTGCCCGGCATCCAGGCGCTGGTGCAGCGTTCGGGCGGCGAGCAGGACGTGATGCTCGGCTACAGCGACAGCAACAAGGATGGCGGCATCTTCACGAGCAACTGGGAGCTCTATCGCGCGGGCACGCAGCTCGTGGCGCTGTTCGACGAGCTGAACAAGAAAGAGAAGACCCCGATCCGGCTTCGCATGTTCCACGGACGCGGCGGCACGGTCGGGCGCGGCGGCGGCCCGAGCTACCAGGCCATCCTCGCGCAGCCCCCGGGCACGGTGCGCGGCCAGATTCGCCTGACCGAGCAGGGCGAGGTGATCGGCTCCAAGTACGCCAACCGCGAGATCGGCCGGCGCAATCTCGAAACGCTGGTCGCCGCCACGCTCGAGGCCACGCTGCTGCCGGCCGCCAAGGCTGCACCGGCCCCCTTCCTCGCCGCGGCAGCCGAACTGTCGGCCGCCAGCATGGCCGCCTATCGCGCGCTGGTGTACGAAACACCCGGCTTCGGCGACTACTTCTTCGGCGCCACGCCGATCCGCGAGATCGCCGAGCTGAACATCGGCTCGCGCCCGTCCTCGCGCAACCCGAATCGCAGCATCGAAGACTTGCGCGCCGTGCCGTGGAGCTTCAGCTGGGGCCAGTGCCGGCTCACGCTGCCGGGCTGGTACGGCTTCGGCTCGGCTATCGAGAAATTCCTGTCCTCGGCCGGCGGCGCATCCGCCCGCAAGGAAAGGCAGGCGCTGCTGCAGCGCATGTACGCCCAGTGGCCCTTCTTCAGCACACTGCTGTCGAACATGGACATGGTGCTGGCCAAGAGCGACCTGGCGCTGGCCTCGCGCTACGCCGAGCTGGTGGAAGACCGCAAGCTCCGCCAGAAGGTGTTCGCGATGATCGACGCCGAATGGCACCGCACCTCCGACGCGCTCAACCTGATCACCGGCGCCAAGCAGCGGCTCGAGGGCAATGCCGACATGCAGCGCTCCATTCGCCACCGCTTCCCGTACATCGATCCGCTGCACCACCTGCAGGTCGAGCTGATGCGCCGCTGGCGCGGCGGCCAGCAGGACGACGAGCGGGTGCAGCGCGGCATCCACATGTCGATCAACGGCGTGGCGGCCGGGCTGCGGAACACGGGCTGAGGCGGCCGGGTCTTCAGCTCGCGGTTAGCGAGCTCGAAGCACTGGCGAGCGGAAACCGGGCCGAGTGCCGCCCACGCCACGAAGTCGCAGCACAATGAGCGCCTGACATGGACAGCCTCGACCTCATCAAGACCTTCCGCGAGGTGGCTGCGCACGGCAGCTTCTCGCGTGCCGCCAGCCGCCTCGACATGTCGAAGGCGAGCGTGAGCAAGTACGTGGCGGAGCTCGAAAGCCGCTTCGGCGTGCGCCTGCTCAACCGCTCGACCCGCTCCGTCAGCCTGACCGATGCCGGCGCCCTGCTACTGGAGCGCAGCAAGGGCGTGATGGACCTGATCGAGCTCACCCAGGCCGAGCTGCAGGAGCACGCCACCCGCCCGACCGGCCGGCTGCGCATCTCGGCGCCGCAGGGCATGGGCCAGGGCGACCTGCCCCGACTGCTCGGCGAATTCATGGGGCACTACCCCGAGGTGACCATCAGCCTGCACCTGAGCGCCGAGCTGGTCGATCTGGCCGAGGAAGGCATCGACCTGGCGCTTCGCTTCGGCCCGATCACCGACGACAACCTGATCGTGCGCAAGCTCGCCAAGCCCCGCATGGTAGTCTGCGCCTCGCCGCTCTACTGGAAGAAGCGCGGCATGCCCACGCATCCCGCCGAGCTGGCGCAGCACGATGCCCTGTCGCTCTCGCGCTTCGGCACCCATCCGCACTGGATGTTCGAGGTAGACGGCAAGCCGCTGGACGTGCCGGTCAAGAGCCGCATGGATGCCAGCGAAGGCGCGCCGCTGGTGCAGGTGGCGATGATGGGCTTCGGCGTGGTGTACCTGCCTGCGCTGATGGTGCAGCCGCACATCGACCACGGCGAGTTGGTGCCCGCGCTGCAGGACTTCGTTCGCAACGACGTATGGCTGTCGGCCGCCTACCTGCAGCGGCGCCACAACAGCGCCGCGTTGAAGGCGCTGCTCGATTTTCTGCAGACGCGCATCGCGAAGAAGTACCCGGCGTAGCAGCGTTGGCGTCAGTCGCCCAGCAGCTCGCCGATGGGCTGCAGGTCTTCCACGCGGTCGCAGATGGCCTTGACGACCATCATGATCGGAATGCCCAGCAGCAGGCCCCAGATGCCCCAGAGCCAGCCCCAGAAGATCACGCCGACGAACACGGCGACCGGGTTCATGCGGCTGGTGCGGCTGGTGAGCCAGGGCACCAGCAGGTTGCCCACCAGCGTGTGGATCAGCAGCGAGCTGCCGCCGACCAGCAAGGCCATTTCGATGGTGCTGAACTGCAGGAAGGCGACCAGCCCCGCAGCCGCCATCACGATCACCGAGCCGATGTAGGGGATGAGGTTGGTCACGGCCGCGACGATGCCCCACACCGCGGCGTTCTCGAGCCCGATGGCCCAGAAGGTCAGGCCAGTGGCCACCCCGACGAGCGCACTGGTGAGGATCTGCACCAGCAGGTAGCGCTCGATGTGCTGCGTGATGTCGTCCAGCACGTGCACCGTGATCTTCTTCTTCTGCAGGCTGGGGCCGGTGATCTTCACGAGCTTGCGCCTGAAGGTGTCGCCCGTGCCGAGCGCGAAGTAGGTCAGGAACGCCACGAGCGTCAGCTGCCCCGCCGCGCCGAGCAAGCCGACCGTGCCGCTCCACAGGTAGTCGCGCACGTTGAAGGGCTGGCGCTCGATAACCACGCGCGCCACGCCGCGTTGCGAGGCGACCCGGGCCGAGTTCTCGTTGGCCGCCTGCTCCAGCTGCGCGGCCGCCTTCTGCACGGTGTCGAGCGCGCTCGGGTCGCTGGCGCGGCTGCCGCTGCGCATGGCGACGCGCAACTTCTGCGCCGCCACCGGCAGCGAGTCGAGCAGTTCCGAGGCGCTGCCCGACAGCTTGTAGCCGGTCCAGCCGAAGCCTCCGCCAATGGCCAGCAGGATCAGGCCGGCGCCGATCCAGCGCGAGATGCGCCATTTCTCGAGCGTTCCGACCAGCGGCTCCAACGCATAGGTCAGCAGCAGGCTCAGCATCAGCGGCACGAACACCGCCTTGGCCCAATGCAGCATGAAGATCACGCCCAGCACGCTGAGCACGACCAGCGCGACGCTGCGGACGTCGACCGGCATGTGCAGCAGCACGCGTTCGGGCTCCATCGCCTCGGCGGCAGCGGCGGCTGCGGCGGCCGCCACCGTCTTTTCCTGCTCGGGTGTCAGGGGTGGCGCGGCCGGTGCCTCGGTCGACGGAGAAGCGGGCGCTGCTCCGGTAGCAGATGCAGGTGGGGGTGCAGCTGAAGCCGCGGCGGGCTGCGGAGGGTCATCGTTCATCGGGGTTCCTTGAGCACCTCTCGCACGGCCGGCAACTGGCGGCGGGACACCACCACCGGCTCCGGAATGCCGTCGAGCCGAAGCGCCCAACCCTCCGCGTCTTCGCCGTCGTCGTACTTTTCGAGAGCACGGATGGCCTGGCGCGCCACCAGCGCGTTGCGGTGCACGCGCACGAAGCGCGCAGGGTAGCGCTCCTCCAGTTCGGCCAGCGAGCCGTCGTAGATGTGGCTGCGTGCCGCGGTGCGAACCGTGAGGTATTTGAATTCGGACTTGAGATAGAGCACCTCCGACACCAGCACCCGCTCCGTGCGGCCGCGGTCCTGGATCAATAGCACGTCCTGTGGGGCGTCCGGTGTCGGAATTCGCCGATCGCGCAGAAAGCGCTCGGCTTTTTGCAGCGCCTGCTGCAGCCGCTCGGCCCGCACCGGCTTGGTCAGGTAGTCGACCGCCTCCAGTTCGAAGGCCGTGACGGCATGTGCCGCATGCGCGGTGACGAATACCACGGCCGGCGCGCTGCCGCGCTCGCGCAGCCTGCGCGTCAGCTCGATGCCGTCGAGCCCCGGCATGTGGATGTCGAGCAGCACCAGGTCGACGTCGGTCGTGAGCAGCCGCGCCAGCGCGTCGGCGCCGTTCGCGGCCTCGGCCACCACCTCCGCTCCGGGTGTTCGGCAGTCCGACAACAGCGTGCGAAGACGCGAGCGGGCCAAGGTTTCGTCGTCGACGATCAGGGTTCTGAGAAGGCTCATATTTCCGCAGGAATCGCGATGCGCACGCGGTAGGTGTCCTGGTCCAGGCCGGCGCTGAACTGCGCCTGCACGTCGTGCAGCAAGCGCAGCCGGTCGCGCACGTTGCCCAAGGCGATGCCGTGGCCGCGCGGCAGCGGCTCGTCGGCCCAGCGCAGCGGCGGCAGGCTGTTGAGCACCTCGATCACCACCATGCTGCCGCGCCGCTCGGTGCGGATGCGGATCTTCGCGCCGTCGGGGCTGGGCTCTACGCCGTGCTTGACGGCGTTCTCCACCAGGGGTTGCAGCAAGAGCGCAGGCAGGCGTGCGCCATTGGCCGCGGGGTCGACGTCCCAGCGGATGCGCAGCCGCTCGCCGAAGCGCACCTGCTCGATGGCGAGGTAGCGCTCGGCCAGCGCGATCTCGTCGGCCAGCGTGACGGCCTCGCCCGCGTCGGCCAGAGCGCGGCGAAAGAGTTCGGCCAAGTCTTCCAGCATCGCTTCGGCCTTGGCCGGCTCGTCGCGCACCAGCGCGATGGCGCTGTTGAGCGTGTTGAAGAGAAAGTGCGGCCGGATGCGCGACTGCAGCTCTTCGAGCCGCGCCGTCATGGCAGCTGGCGTCTGGCCGCGCGCGCGCAACACGAGTGCCGCCATCAGCAGCGCCGCGAACATCGCGCCGGCCAGGGCGCTGGCGATCCACGGCGCGCTGCCCACCGCGCCCGTCAAGCGCAGCAGGCCGCAGCCGTAGAGCGCCGAGAGCGACCCCAGCAGCGCGCCGGCGCCGTACTGCGCGCTGCGCGGCAGACGGCCCAGCAGCTTCTTGAGTCCGCAGGCCGCCAGCAGCCACAGCAGCACGGCCGGCAATGCGCCGCCAGTCACGGTGGCCATCAGCATCAACCACTCGGCCGGCGTGGACGCCAGGAACAGCGTGGCGACCGCCACCACCGCCTCGACGAAGATCACCGCACGCAGCACCACGCCGATATGGCAGGCATCGAAGAGCGCGGCACCGGCGCGTGCGGACGCGGTCGCGCGGGAGCGCGACGCGGCGGTCGGTGCAGGGGTGGTCGATAAAATCGATGGGCTTCGCATCAAGAAGACATCGGGTGCAAACCCATTATTGCCTCCCAACCGGTTCACACCCCATGACCCACAACCAACTCGACAAGAAATCCGAAGCCTGGTCCGCGCTGTTTTCCGAGCCGATGAGCGACCTGGTGCAGCGCTACACCGCGAGCGTGTTCTTCGACAAGCGGCTGTGGCAGGCCGACATCCAGGGATCGCTGGCGCACGCGGCCATGCTCGCCCAGCAGGGCGTCATCGGCAAGGACGACCACGCCGCCATCGAGCGCGGCATGACGCAGATTCGCGGCGAGATCGAGTCCGGCAAGTTCGACTGGAAGCTCGAGCTCGAAGACGTGCACCTCAACATCGAGGCCCGGCTCACGCAACTGGTCGGCGATGCCGGCAAGCGGCTGCACACCGGCCGCAGCCGCAACGACCAGGTCGCCACCGACGTTCGGCTGTGGCTGCGCGGCGAAATCGACCTGATCGGCGGACTGCTGGTCGACCTGCAGAAGTCGCTGCTGGCCATCGCGCAGAAGAACGCCGAGGTCATCCTGCCCGGCTTCACCCACCTGCAGGTGGCGCAACCCGTGACCTTCGGACATCACATGCTGGCTTACGTCGAGATGTTCGCGCGCGACGCCGAGCGCATGACGGACGTGCGCCGGCGCGTCAACCGGCTGCCGCTGGGCGCCGCCGCGCTGGCCGGCACCAGCTACCCGCTCGACCGCGAACTGGTCGCACGCACGCTGGGCATGGACGGGGTGTGCGAGAACAGCCTCGACGCGGTGAGCGACCGCGACTTCGCGATCGAGTTCAGCGCCGCCGCCGCGCTGGCGATGGTGCACATCAGCCGCCTCAGCGAAGAACTGGTGCTGTGGACCAGCCAGGCCTTCGGCTTCATCGACATCGCCGACCGCTTCTGCACGGGCAGTTCGATCATGCCGCAGAAGAAGAACCCGGACGTGCCCGAACTGGCGCGTGGCAAGACCGGCCGCGTGGTGGGCCACCTGATGGGCCTCATCACGCTGATGAAGGGCCAGCCGCTGGCCTACAACAAGGACAACCAGGAAGACAAGGAGCCGCTGTTCGACACCGTCGACACGCTCAAGGACACGCTGCGCATCTTCGCGGAGATGGTGGGCGGCATCACCGTCAAGCCCGAGCCGATGGAAAACGCGGCACTGCGCGGCTACGCCACCGCCACCGACCTGGCCGACTACCTCGTGAAAAAGGGCCTGCCCTTCCGCGATGCGCACGAAACCGTCGCCCATGCGGTCAAGGCCGCCATCTCGCACAAGGTGGACCTGTCGGAGCTGCCGCTGGCCGTGCTGCAGACGTTCCACCCAAAGATCGAGAAGGACGTGTACGACGTGCTGAGCCTGCGCGGCTCGGTGCATGCGCGCAACGTGCTCGGCGGCACCGCCCCGGCCCAGGTCCGCAAGCAGATCGAACGCCACCGCGCGAGGCTCGCGTAGGCGCTTCGACACCCGTTCCGGGCCCCTGAGAACTATTTGGGGTTTACCCGGCATATGCCGTCAGGATTGTGGCGATTTGTAAAACTGTAGTGCTAAAGTTTGGCATTGCATTGCAGCAAAGTGCCCGGCAACCTGTGCTCCGAGTACCCACGTTGCCGCCCGAATCCATGGAACAACCCACCCTCGTCGTCGTCATCCTGACCTTCAATTCCGCCGCGATCATCCGGGAGACCGTGTCGCAGGCGAAGAAGGTCAGCCCGAACGTGTTCGTGGTGGACTCGTTTTCCAAGGACGACACCGTCGCCATCCTCGAAGAACTGGGCTGTACCGTGGTGCAGCGTGCCTTCTCCAATTACAGCGACCAGCGCAACTGGGCGATTTCGCAGCTCGAGGCACAGTTCGGCTGGCAGTTGCACCTGGACGCCGACGAGGTGCTCGACGCCCAATCGGTCGACGAGATCCGCACCTTGCTGGCCGGCCCGCGCAAGCACGAGGCATACATGTTGCGCCGGCGCGACTATTTCATGGGCAAGATGCTGCGTTTTTCGGGCGTCAACCCGTGGCACTTGCGGCTTTTCCGCTCCGGAGTGGGCCGCTGCGAGGCGCGGTTGTATGACCAGCACTTCATCGCAAGCGTCACGCCCGGCCGCATCGAAGGCTTCATGCACGACAAGAATTCGCAGCGTCTTACCGACTGGATCAACAGCCACAACCGCTGGAGCGATGCCGAGGCCAAGGAAAAGCTGGGCCCGCGCGTGGCGGCCGACAACGTTCTGCAGGCCAAACTGACGGGCGACGCGCGCGAGCGCACCCGGTTCATCAAGGAGATCTACTACAAGCTCCCGACCGGCCTGCGCTCGCTCAGCTATTTCATCTACCGCTATATCTTCCGCCTCGGCTTCCTCGACGGCACCACCGGCTTTTATTTCGCGTTCTTCCAGGCACTGTGGTTTCGCATGCTGGTCGACGCGAAGATGTACGAACAGCGCAGCGCCCAGCGGCTGAACTGAGGACCTGGCGACAGGGCCTCCCCACCGATTTCCCTATGGAGTGATCTCCCAGCATGCGGCAATACAACGAATCCAAGAAGGTCCTGGTCACCGGCGGCGCCGGCTTCCTCGGCAGCCACCTGTGCGACCGGCTGATCGAACAGGGCCACGACGTCCTCTGCGTCGACAACTTCTTCACCGGCACCAAGCGCAACGTCGAGCACCTGCTGGGCCATCCGCGCTTCGAGCTGATGCGCCACGACGTGACCTTTCCGCTCTACGTGGAGGTGGACGAGATCTTCAACCTGGCCTGCCCGGCCTCGCCGATCCACTACCAGCACGACCCGGTGCAGACCACCAAGACCAGCGTGCACGGCGCCATCAACATGCTGGGCCTGGCCAAGCGCGTGCGCGCCAAGATCCTGCAAGCCTCGACGAGTGAGGTCTACGGCGACCCCGAGATCCACCCGCAGGTCGAAGCGTACTGGGGCCGCGTGAATCCGATCGGCATCCGCAGTTGCTACGACGAAGGCAAGCGCTGCGCCGAAACGCTGTTCTTCGACTACCACCGCCAGCACAAGCTGCGCATCAAGGTCGTGCGCATCTTCAACACCTACGGCCCGCGCATGCACATGGCCGACGGCCGCGTGGTGTCGAACTTCATCGTCCAGGCGCTCAAGGGCCAGGACATCACCATCTACGGCGACGGGCAGCAGACGCGCAGCTTCTGCTACGTCGACGACCTGGTCGAAGCCATGCTGCGCATGATGAACACCGGCGACGAGGTCCCCGGCCCCATCAACATCGGCAACCCGGGCGAGTTCTCCATGCTGGAGCTGGCCAACAAGGTCATCGAGATCACCGGCTCCAAGAGCAAGCTGGTGCGCCAGCCGCTGCCGGCGGACGACCCCAAGCAGCGCCGCCCCGACATCAGCCTGGCACAGAAAGAGCTTGGGGGCTGGGCACCGCAGACCCAGCTCGACGAAGGCCTGAAGAAGACCATCGCCTATTTCGACGGGCTGCTCACCGAATCCACCGCAGGCTGAACGCATGAACATCACCATCATCGGCACGGGCTACGTCGGCCTGGTCACCGGCGCCTGCCTCGCCGACATCGGCAACAACGTGCTCTGCGCGGACGTGGATTCGCGCAAGATCGACATGCTGAAGGCGGGGGGCATCCCCATCTACGAACCCGGCCTGAGCGACGTGGTCGAGTCCAACGCGGCGGCGCGCCGTCTCGACTTCACGACCGACATCGAAGCCTCGGTGGCGCACGGCGACGTGCAGTTCATCGCCGTGGGCACGCCGCCCGACGAAGACGGCAGCGCCGACCTGCAGTACGTGCTGGCCGCCGCGCGCAACATCGGCCGGTACATGGAAGGCTTCAAGGTCGTGGTCGACAAGTCGACCGTGCCGGTGGGCACGGCCGACAAGGTCGCGGCTGCCATCCAGGAAGAGCTCGACACGCGCGGCCGCGCCGACCTGCGCTTCTCGGTCATCAGCAACCCCGAGTTCCTGAAGGAAGGCGCGGCGGTCGAAGACTTCATGCGGCCCGACCGCATCGTCATCGGCTACAAGGACGACGAACCCGGCCGCGAGGCGCTGGGCTGGATGCGCAAGCTCTACGCCCCCTTCAACCGCAACCACGAACGCACCCGCGTCATGGACGTGCGCTCGGCCGAATTCACCAAGTACGCGGCCAACGCGATGCTCGCCACTCGCATCAGCTTCATGAACGAGCTGGCCAACCTGGCCGACCGCGTGGGCGCCGACATCGAATCGGTGCGCCAGGGCATCGGCTCGGACCCGCGCATCGGCTACAGCTTTCTGTACGCGGGCACGGGCTACGGCGGCAGCTGCTTCCCCAAGGACATCCAGGCCCTCACCCGCATCGCCCGCGACAACGGGCAGAACCTGCGCGTGCTCGAGTCGGTCGAGGCGGTCAACGAAGACCAAAAACGCGTCCTGACCAACAAGGTGCTGGCGCGCTTCGGCGACAAGCTCGAAGGACGCACCTTCGCGCTCTGGGGCCTGGCCTTCAAGCCCAACACCGACGACATGCGCGAGGCGCCCAGCCGCGTGATCATCGACGCGCTGCTGCGTGCCGGCGCGAAGGTGGTGGCGCACGACCCGATCGCCGTCGAAGAGACCCAGCGCGTGCTGGCGCTCGACTTCGCCGATGCGCCCGGGCTGCTCGAACGCATGAGCTATTCCTCGGCCAAGGACCCGCTCGAAGTGCTGGCCAACGCCGATGCGCTGATCATCGTCACCGAGTGGAAGGCCTACCGCAGCCCCAACCTCGAACGCCTCAAGGCGCTGATGAAGACGCCGGTGATCTTCGACGGCCGCAACCTTTACGAGCCGGGCTCGATGAAGGACTCGGGCGTGGTCTACCAGGGCATCGGCCGCAACAGCGCCTGAGGGCGGCCGCCCGCCGCCAGGCCGCGTGTTCTACGCGATACCGCTCGAAAACCGCCCCAGCTGGCGTAATCCGCCCTGGGTGACGCTGTTGCTGGTCCTCGCGAACATGCTGGTGTTCTGGGGTCCGCAGCGCGCCGAAGAAAAAGCGCGGGAACGCGCGGCGCAGTTCTACGCGAAGAGCAGCCTGCCGACGCTGGAACTGCCTGCTTTCGTCGACTGGTTGCAGGACAAGCGCTCGCCGCATGCAACGGCCGCCCGTCGCATGCTGGCGCGCGGCCAGGTCGAGCCCTTGCTCGAAGCGCTGCAGCAGCACCAGGCTTTCCAGCGACGGCTGCATGCCGATGCGGTGATCGGGCCCACGCATCCGCAGTACGCGACATGGAAGCGCGACCGCCAGGACTACGAAAGCCGCCTGCCCGCGCCCTTCACCACCCGCTGGTCGCAAGACCACGACAAGGATGCCGAGTCCAAGCCCTGGACCTGGATCACGTCGGCCTTCCTGCACGGCAGCACCGGACATCTGCTGGGCAACATGCTTTTTCTCTTCCTGTTCGGCTTTTCGGTGGAGCTGGCGCTGGGGCGCAGCCTGTACCTCGGCTTCTACCTGCTGGGTGCGGTCGGCGCCTCGGTGCTGGCGGCCTGGGCCTATGCGGGCCAGGGCGGCTACGGGCTGGGCGCCTCGGGTGCGGTGTCGGCCTTGATGGGCATGTATGCGGTGATGTACCGGCTGCGGCGCATCCGCTTCTTCTACCAGCTGTTTTTCTATTTCAACTACGTCACCGCGCCGGCGCTGATCCTGCTGCCGGCGTGGATCGTCAACGAGCTGCTGCAGCACCTGCTGGGCGGACAGGGCATTGCCTACATGGCCCACCTGGGCGGGCTGCTGACCGGAGCGCTGCTGATGGCGGTGGCGATGCGTCATCGCCAGCTGCGGCTGCCCGAAGCGCCGGCCGAGCACGCGCCCGACGCCTTCGCGCAGCACGTGGCTGCGGCGCGGCGGCTGGCGAGCGCGATGAAATTCGAGGAGGCGTGCGGCCAGTGGCGCGCCGCCGCTGCGCTGCGACCCGACGACGCCGAGACGCTGCGCGCCTGGTTCAACACCGCCAGGCTCTGGCCCGACGGCGAGGACTTCCACCGTGCGGCGCGGCGGATCTTCCGCCTGAAGCCACAAGACTCGGCCACGCTGGAACTGCAGCACGCCAGCTACAAGACCTACCTCGACCAGGCCAAACCTGGCGCCCGGCTTCGGCCCGAGGACATGGCGCAGCTGGCGCGACGCTTCACGCGTGCGCAGCAGTTCTCGGATGCCGAACGTCTGTGCCAGGCCTTGATGAAGACGGCGCCGGAGCATCCGGACCTTGCTGAAACCTTGTCGATGTGCGCGGGCGGCCTGATGCAGGCGGGCCGGCGCGATCAGGCCATGCACTGGCTGCCACATTTGTTGAAGCTGGCGCCGGATGCGATGGTCACGCGCATGCTTCAAAAGGCGTAAGGACTTTTATTCCCTCCCCCAGATGGAGAGGGAGCAAGACCCAACGCCCCTGCGCAGGTCAACCTTGCGGCACTTCGCGCAGCAACCAGCGCACTTCCTGCGTCTGCTCGCTGGCCGGATAGCGCGTTTCGAGCGTCGTCAAAATCGGCTGCGCCATGTCGCGCCGACCGAGCCCCTGCACCAGCACGCGCGCTGCAAGTTCATAGGCTTGAGGAATCGCGGCATGCCCCCGAAAGCGCTTGTCGAAACCCCGCAGCAGGGCCAGCGCAGCCTTCGCCTCGCCATTGCGCCATTCGGCACGAGCGAGTGCGATGGTCCCCGCCGCATCGTCGAGTGCGAAGGCGTTGTCCTTCTCGCGGCAGGCGTTGTAGACCTTCAGAGCTTCGGCGTTGAGGTCGCGCGCCAGCAGCAGGCCGATCAGCACGTGCGCATGCGACAGCAGCGTCGCGGTCTTGTCCGGCACCAGCAGCAGCACTCGGTGATAGCGCCGGTGGGCCGCCAGGTCTTCGGGCTGCGTGCGCTGGTCTTCATAGGCCAGGTCGAGCGCACCGGCCACGTCGCCGTCGGTCACCATCTGCGCGACCAGGGCGTCGGTGTGCTGCTGCGCGATCTGCGCGGGCGTACGGGTGTCGAGCTCGCGCTGGTCGGCCCCGGCGCCTGGCAGCAGGTCAATGCCCAGGGCAACGTGGTTCTGGTACATCACGTAGCCCAGCAGACTGGCCATGACCCAGCCGAAGTAGATCATCACGAGGTTGAAGGCCGGCAGCGCGATCCAGCCCCGGGCCAGCGGCAGCAGCATGACGATGGCGAGCTGTGCGCCTGAATTCAACAGGAACAGGAAGAAGCACAGCAGCACGTAGGGCCAGCCGATGGCGCGCATGGTCTCCCACACCACCGCAGGATTCAGCGACTGCCAGAAGCTGCCCGACTGCACCAGCACCATGGTGGTGGCCGGCAGCGTGAAGGACAGCACGAGCAGCGCGACATAGCCCAAGGCCGGATTCCACGCGCCGATGAAGCCGCCCACCACGCCCTGAAGCAGCAGCAGACCGAACAGCTTCCAGGGCAGGTTCGTCCACTCTTCGTCGAGCATGCGCGGGAAGTCGGCGGCACGCACGATGCCGCGCGAGCCGAGCGCCATCACCTTGAAGCCGTATCGACTGGCCGCCAGCACGATGCCCAGTTCCACCAGCAGCAGCATCAGCACCTGCGGCAGGAAGAAGAACAGGTGGATCAGCAGGCTCGATGCAGCCAGCAGCAGCGCGTAGACCAGCGGCTGGCGCTGGAAGGGAAAAGCGAAGAAGGTGTTCAGGCGATGCCAGAACGGGCGAGGCGCAGGACTTCCAGGCTCTTGCATGAACGCTCCTAGGAGGAGCGCGCAGTATAGGTTTCAGGATGTTGCACGGCAGCATGCAGCGGGCACGCCCGCGACGCGCCGCCGTGCAGCATGCCTCACATCGGGCGGTAGAAGATGTAGTCGGCCTGGTACTTCACCACTTGCTTCTGGCCCATCGACGATGCGCCGCAGGCCATGGCAGGTGCCGTGCCGCCGCGGGTGGCGACGCGCTGGATGTAGCTCACGCCGGTCATCGAGCCATTGCCCATCGCCGGGTTGGCCTTGACCAGCTGATAGGGAATGTTGCCGGTGCCGTTGGGTGCAACTGCGACCTGCGCGCCAGTCAGCTTCGAGCCGTCCATGCTTTCCCAGGTGGCGGGCGGCCCCCAGTACTTGCCGACCTGCTTGCCGGCACGGTCCATCAGCTTGGCATCGGGACCGACGAACACCCATTCGTGCTGGCCAGCCGCATCGGCCTTGGCGCGGCATTCGTAAGTGATGTCGCCTGCGCCGACGGTCTCCATCACCACGCGATGACCCGTGGGCACCTTGACGGGATCGGGAAGGCTGGCCTGCGAGTACGCCATGGGCTGGTTCATGCCCATGCCGGAACAGGCGGCGAGGCTGGCTGCGGCGGCGATGACGCCGAGAGTGCGGAGTGACATGGTTCTGTCCTTTCGGTTTGCTTCGTTGACGTAAGAAGGCGGACGCTGTTGTTCGCGGATTGGCGGCCTCCATAGTTGCTACGCGCCGCGATCGCGAACGGATTCAACTTTTTTCGGCCGTTGAATCCGCCTGCGCTTTCAGGCCGTACCGCCTATGTGATGAACGATGCTCCACAATTCGCGCATGTCCGCAACCAGCCACGATGCCGAATTGGCCGCCTTGATCGACCGAGTCGGCCGTCGGGACGAGACCGCACTGCGCCTGCTCTACGACCGAGCCTCTCCCAAACTCTTCGGCCTGGCGATGAAAGTGCTGCGCCAGCGCGAATGGGCCGAGGACGTTTTACAGGAAGCCTTTCTCACGATCTGGCGCGTGGCCGGCGACTACCGCACCACGCTGAGCCCGCCAATGGCGTGGATGGGGCTGATCGTGCGCAGCCGTGCGCTCGACCTCCTGCGACGCCGCACCGCCGACCGCGCCCAGCTCACGCAGGAATTCGACGAGCTGATGGCCGACACCTTCGAATCCGACGCCGCCAATCCGATGGACACGGCCGATGCCAGCGAGCAGGCCTGGGCGCTGCACCAGTGTTTGAGCCAGCTCGAGAGCCGGCAGCGCGAGGTGCTGAGCCTGGCCTACCTGCGCGAGCTCAGCCACGGCGAGCTGGCCGAGCAGCTCAAGCTGCCGCTGGGCACGGTCAAGACCTGGATCCGGCGCGGGCTGGACAAGCTGCGCGGCTGCATGCAGCGATTTGCGTGAGAGAGGCATTGTCATGAATCTCCACGCCCACCCCGAACTGCTCGAGCTGCTGGCCGCCAGCCATGCGCTCGGCACCCTGCGCGGCGGCGCCCGCCGGCGCTTCGAGTCGCTGGCGCGCGAGCAGGCACCCGTGCGTGCCGCGGCGCTGGTCTGGCAGAGCCGCCTGGCCAGCATGGCCGAGCTGCAATCGTCCGTGACACCCGACCCGGCCGTGTGGACGCGCATCCGCAACATGATCGCCGCCGAGCAGGAGCAGGACGCGATCGCGCGCCAGCGTACGACGGCCACACCTTTGCCGGCCGCGGGCGCCTCACCAGCCCCGGGGCCCGGCGGCTGGCTGCGTAGCCTGGCGCTGTGGCGCGGTGCGGCGGCCGCCGGCGCGCTCGCCACCGTCATCGCGACAGTGGTCGGATTCCAGCTCGTCGAACAGTTGCGCAACGCGCCGGCCGTGCAATACGTGGCCGTGCTGTCGGACGACCAGGCCGCGGCCTCGATGCTGGTGACCTTCGATCCGAAAAAACGACAGCTCTCGCTGCAGCGCGTGGGCGGCTACCGCGAAGGCGAGGACAAGTCGCTGCAACTCTGGGCCCTGCCGCCCGGCGGTGCGCCACGGTCGCTCGGCGTGCTGGGCCGCGATGCCGCGCTGCGCCTGCCGGCACAGGAAGGCGACGTGCGCGCGGTGCCGGCGCTGGCGGTCAGCCTCGAGCCCCTCGGCGGTGTGCCCAGCGAGCGCGGCCCGACCGGGCCGGTGCTGTTCAAGGGCGCCCTGATCGAAAAGACCCTCTAGCCTCTCAGCCTGTGCCGGGCACAGCTGATATGGTGCGAAGGCTTATCCGTCGAACTTCGTGCCCGTGATGAATCCCGCTTTCGCCGCCAAGGCGCTACGCCAGGCCCTGCTGCCGATCACGCTGCTTTTCGCGGCATGCGCGTCGCAGGCCGAGCCCTACGGCGGCGACAGCGTGCCCTCCCCGACCTACCTGGCGGCACAGGCGCGTTGGCGCAGCGAGCTCGCGGCCTTCGATGCCGCCGACCGGCGGCAATGGCCCAGCGAAGGCGGGGTGGTGTTCGTCGGCAGCTCCACCATTCGCTTCTGGACCCGGCTGGCGCAGGACTTCCCGCAGCTGCCGGTGGTCATCAACCGCGGCTTCGGCGGCTCGACCATGGCCGACTCGAGCTACTTCGCGCGCGAACTGGTGCTGCGCTACAAACCGCGCCACGTGCTGGTCTACGCCGGCGACAACGACCTGGCCGAAGGCCGCTCGCCGATCCAGATCCTCGAGAGCTTCGCGCAGTTCGCCAGCACCGTGCGCGCCGAGCTGCCGGACACGCGCATCAGCTACATCTCGATCAAGCCCAGTCCCTCGCGCGAGAAGCTGATCCCGCTGGCCCGCGAGGCCAACGACATCATCGCGGCTTACCTGCGACGGCTGCCCAACAGCGAATACATCGACGTGTTCGCGCCGATGATGGGCGCGGACGGGCGGCCGCGGGCCGAGCTCTTCCTGCGCGACCAGCTGCACCTGAATGACGAGGGCTATCGCCTGTGGCGCTCGGTGATCGGTGCGCGCCTTGCGCAGCCGAGTACTCAGACGGAGCTGTCGACCGCCCCGGTGTCGCGGTAGCGGCCCTTGGGCGGCCGACTGTCCCACCACTGCGTGGCGCGCGAAACGCCGTACAGCCACGCGAACACCACGCCGAGCAACAGCACGTCGCCCCACCAGGGCCGCGCGGTCTGGCTGTCGCCATAGAAGGCCAGCACGAGCAGCACCGCTACCAGGTGCGCGCAGAAGACCGGCAGCGAGGCCGAGCCCATGCCTTCGAGCCAGTGCAGGCGCGGAATGCGCCGCATGAGCCCCGGCCCGAAGTGCACCGCGACGATGCCCAGCACCACCAGGTTGACGAGGCGCAGCGGGCCGAGCTGCCACTTGTCGAACAGCATGTTCAGCTCTTCGTCGCCGCCGAACGGGGCCTGGCCGTTGATGCCGTGGTGGCGCCACCAGATGCCGTAGATAGCCAGCGCGACGGCGAGTGCGACGAGCCAGCGCGGAAAGCGAAAAGGCTCGGCGTCCGGTGCATGCCGGCTGGCGCCCAGCCACAGCCCCGCGAACCACAGGAACTGCCAGGCGAAGGCATTGAAGGCGCCCATCTCGTGAAAGGGCACCGGCAGGTGCAGGTACTGCGCGGCCAGCGCGTATAGCCATTCGCTGAAGCCGAATTGGGCGAGCGCCCAGAAGACGGCGCTCGTCACCATCACGCCCATCCACCCGTGGCGCAGCGCGAAGGCCAGCACCCAGGGACTCATGAGCATGAAGAAGATGTACATCGGCAGGATGTCCAGCAGCGCCGGCTCGTACACCAGCAGCAGCGAATAGACGAAGCCCTCGACCGGGCTGGCCAGGTAGAAAGACAGCAGGTTCTTCACCGCGGGCTGATCGATGCGCAGGCCGACCTGCGTGATGATGGTGAAGAGGAACAGCAGGGTCGCCGCCTGCGCCAGGTAGACCTTGAGCGCGCGCCGCCAGAAGCCGCGCCGCATCGCGTCCACACCCTGGCGGTCGCTGATGCGGGTGTAAACCAGGCCCGCGACGAAAGCCGAAAGCAGCACGAAGCCCTCGGCTGCCGATACGAAGCCGAAGGGCTGGCCCAGCGGATCGGTGAAGCGCGTGGGCAGGTGGGTGAAAGTCATCAGCACGAGCATCAGCCCGCGCAGTGCGTCGATTTCCCAGTAGCGCTTCATCGGAACTCGGCCGCCGGCATCGACGGCAGCGGGGCCGTCGAATGGCGGGTACTCATCGCAAGTGCTTCCCGCGCTAACCGAGCTTGCGGATCGCGTCGATCACGACCTCGCTGTAGCCCTTCCAGGTGTAGCCGGCCGCATGCTGCACGGCGGCTTCGCTCATGGCCGGCAGCGCCTGGCGGTTCTGGTTGAACCAGGCCAGCTTCTCGGCGATCTTCTCGGGCGAGCGGATCGGCACCAGGAAGCCGGTCTTGCCTTCGATGACCAGGTCATCGCCGCCGGTGTTGGGCGTGATGACGATCGGCAGGCCCTGGCTCATGGCCTCCTGCATCACCAGCGCGCGACCCTCGTAGAGCGAAGGCAGGCAGAACACGTCGCAGCTGCGCATCAGCGCCAGCACCTCGGCGTGAGGGCGGCCCTTCTCGTGCGTGAAGCCGGCGTACTGGCCGCGATAGAAGTCGAGGTCCGCCAGCGGCGAGCCCATGACCACCAGTTCGATGTTCTCGCCCTTGAGCAGGTGCATGGCCTGGAACAGGTCGCCCAGGCCCTTGCGCTGGCCCATCGAGCCGACGAAAAGCACGCGCAGCGGCTTCGACGGGTCGACCACCTTCGGCGGCGGCGGCGTGGCCGACACCGGCGAGCCGAAGGGCGACAGCACCCGCGCCTTGTTGGCGGCCCACGACGGAAGCGACTCCGCCACGAACCGGCTGGCCACCACCACGAGGTCGGCGAGCTCCAGCTCCTGCGCCTTGCGCTCGAGCTTGGCGGGCGAGTCGGACATGCCGCCGCCCAAGGCCTGGCGCCAGGCCGGCAGGCGCTCGACTTCTTCTTCCATCAGCTTGCGGCCGACTTCCCAGTAAGAGATGGGCAGGTCGTACACGCACTTGACGCCCAGCGGCCGGGCCGCCTTGAAGGTGTCGAGCGCCGAGTCTTCGTAGGTGTAGACGGCGCCCAGGTCGCACGGCCGGTGCAGGCGCTGCAGCGCGCGCGCGGTGAAGCGGTCGAAGTCCTGCAGCACGCCGTCGATGGAGGCGAAGCCGGTCTCGTGGCGCAGCCAGTAGTCCCAGCCGACCCGCGAGCAGATCGCCCGCGTGAGTTCGCGCAAGGGGTGCTGAAGAATTTTCTCGCGGGGGATGTTGAAGCGGCGCCGCAACAGGTCGCGGCTCAGGCCTTGCGGCACCAGTTTGAGGGCCGGGTTGTCGGGCGCCACTGCCAGCGTGGTGGTGAAGCGCGCGAGCATGCCGGCGGCCTCCAGTCCATCGAGCATGGCGCGCACGTTCTGGTTGCCCGCGGGATGGCTGAACAGCACTTTCATATCGATCGATCATAGTTGACGGCTATAGCGCGCCCGCCTGATCCCGTACTGCCGCACGGACTTGCGCTACGCTCGCGCCCCGAAGGAGAAGTCTGTTGAAAACGAGAACCAGAATGACGGTGCAGGCCTTCGTGGCCGCGGCCCTGGCCATGGGCGCGATGGGTGCGCAGGCCCTGCAGATCACCAGCCTCACGCCGCAAGGCGAAGTCTCCCGGGTGCGCCAGGTGGTCGCGAAATTCGACCAGGCGGCCGTCACTTTCGGCGATCCGAAGGCGCCGCCGCCGCTCGCGGTGAACTGCACCGATGCCCAGGCCGGCAAGGGCACGGGCCGCTGGACGGCCGACAAGCAATGGGTCTGGGACTTCGAGAACGACCTGCCGCCGGGCGTGCGCTGCACGGTGACGCGGATCGCGGCCTTCAAATCGGCCGCGGGCGCCGAACTCACCGGGCCGGAGCGCTACCAGTTCTCCAGCGGCGGCCCCTTCGTGCGCAACTGGCAGCCGAGCTACGGCCGGATCGACGAGGAACAGCAGTTCATGCTGGAACTGAACGGCCCGGCCACGCTGGAGAGCGTGCGCGGCAACGTCTGGTGCCAGGCCGACGGCGTGGGCGAGCGCATTCCCGTGAAGCTGGTCGAAGGCGAGCAGCGCCAGGCCTTGCTCAAGGCCTTCGGCCGCGATCGCGAGGCCGAGAAGACGCCGCTGCGCTTCGTCACCCTGCAGTGCAACCGGCGGCTGACGCCGGGCGGGCGCCTGCAGCTGGTGTACGGCAAGGGCGTGGCGACGCCGTCGGGCGTGGCCAATTCGGTCGAGCGGCGCCTGAGCTTCCAGGTGCGCGAGCCTTTTGCCGTGTCATTTACCTGCGAGCGGGAGAACGCGCAGTCGGCCTGCCTGCCGCTCAAGCCGATGGTGCTGCAGTTCAACGCGCCGGTGGCGCGCAAGCTTGCCGCACAGATCGAACTCAAAGGCGGCGGCAAGAGCATCAAGCCGAAATTCGACGACGCCGGCGCGGCGAAGGACGACGATGCGGTCGTCGACTCGGTCAACTTTGCGCCGCCGTTCGCCGAGCAGACACCCTTCACGATCGAGCTGCCCGCGAAGTTCGAGGATGCCTCGGGCCGCCCCCTGGCCGCGCCGGACAGCTTTCCGCTCAAGGTGTCCACCGGCGCCATGCCCCCGCTGGCGAAGTTCGCAGCGTCGCCCTTCGGCGTGGTCGAGCGGCTGGCCGAACCCGGCGGCACGGCGATGATGCCGGTGACGGTGCGGCGCGTGGAGCCGGCGTTGCAGGTGCAGGCATTGACGCCCGGCAAGGTGAGCGACCTCAACCCGAAAACCGACGCCGAAATCATCGACTGGTTCCGCAAGGTCCGACGCTACGACAGCAACTTCACGATGGCGCGCACGCAGGCGTCGCGCGACGTCAAGGGCGCGCTGCCGAAGGTCATCGACAAGGACGAACGCGAACGCATCCAGACCCGCATGGTCTCGCTGCTCGGCGGACAGGCCGGCGTGAAGTCGCTGGACATGCCGAAGGCCGAAGGCGGCGACCCGAGGCCGTTCGAGGTGATCGGCATTCCGCTGACGCCGGGCTTCCACGTGCTCGAGATCGCATCGCAAAAGCTCGGCGACGCGCTGCTCGACGAGCGCTATGGCAACGGCCGCACGATGTACGTGCGCACCACGGCGCTGGCCACCAACCTGGCCGTGCATTTCAAGCTGGGCCGCGAGAACGCGCTGGCCTGGGTCACGACGCTGGACAAGGGCAAGGTGGTGCCGAACGCGGCGGTGCGCGTCTCGGACTGCAGCGGCAAGGAGGTCGCCACCGGCACCACCGATGCGCGCGGCCTGGTGCAGCTGGCCGGCATCTCGGCCAGCCCGCCGAGTTGCTCCAGCGAAGAGGACTACAGCGGCGACGCCTACTTCGTCAGCGCCCGCGCGAAGGACGAGCAGGGCGTCGAGGACCTGGCCTTCACCTGGAGCGACTGGCAGCGCGGCATCGAGCCCTGGCGCTTCAACGTGCCGACCAGCATGGAGCCCGAGCCCGACCGCGTGGCCCACACCGTGCTCGACCGCACGCTGCTGCGCGCCGGCGAGACGGTGTCGATGAAGCACCTGATCCGCACCCAGACGCGCGAGGGCTTCGGCATTCCACAGACGCTGCCCGACACCCTGGTGCTGACGCACGTCGGCAGCGGCCAGCAGTTCACCCAGCCGCTGCAGTGGCGCAAGACCGCGACCGGCGGCCAGAGCGGTGAAAACACCTTCGCCATTCCGCCCGCGGCCAAGCTCGGGGTCTACCAGGTCGAACTACGCAACGGCAAGGAGGGCAGCGCCGACGCCGAAGAAGGCGGCATGCGCAGCTACAGCACGGGCCAGTTCCGCGTCGAGGAGTTCCGGCTGCCGGTGCTCGAAGGCCGCATCACGCCGGTCGACAAGAAGCCGCTGGTGGCCGCGACGTCGCTGCCCACCGACGTGCAGGTCAACTACGTGGCCGGCGGCGGAGCGGCCAACCTGCCGGTGCGGGTGACGGCGGCGGTGCGGGCCAAGGGCCTGAACTTTCCCGACTTCGACGCCTTCAGCTTCTCCGCGCCGCGCGCGGACGGCCAGGCCGCGGCCGATGCCGACGAATCGGAGTCGGCATCGCAAGACCTGCGCGTGATCGCCGACAAGCTGCCGCTGACGCTCAACAAGGACGGCGCCGGCCGGCTCACCATCGAGAAGATCCCGCTGGCCAAGTCCACGCCGCGCGAGCTGCTGCTCGAAGCCACGTATGCCGACCCGAACGGCGAGGTGCAGACCCTCCGCGGCGTGCAAACGCTCTGGCCGGCGGCCGTGATCGCAGGCGTCAAGACCGAGAGTTGGGTCTCGACCAGCCAGAAGCTCAAGTTCCAGGCCCTGGCACTCGACCTGGCCGGCAAGCCGCAGGAAGGTGTGACGCTCAACGTGCGCGCCGTCGCGCGCATCACCACCACCAGCCGCAAGCGCATGGTGGGCGGCTTCTACACTTACGACAACAAGACCGACGTGAAAGAGATTGGCACCGTCTGCAGCGGCAAGAGCGATGCACGCGGCCTGCTGCTGTGCGAGGCCGAACTCAAGGAAGCCGGCCAGGTCGAGCTGATCGCCAGCGCCACCGACAAGGACGGCCGCGACAGCCGCGCGTCGAGCACGGTGTACGTCACGCGCCAGGGCGAACTCTGGTTCGGCGGCGAGGACCACGACCGCATCGACGTGCTGCCCGAGAAGAAGAACTACCAGCCCGGCGAGACCGCGCGGTTCCAGGTGCGCAGCCCCTTCCGCTTCGCGACCGCGCTGGTGTCGGTGGAGCGCGAGGGCGTGATCGAGACGCAGGTCGTGCAGCTCGACGGCAAGGACCCAACGGTGACATTGCAGGTCAAGCCCGAGTGGGGCCCCAACGCCTACGTCAGCGTGCTCGCCCTGCGCGGCCGGCTGCGCGAAGTGCCCTGGTACAGCTTCTTCACCTGGGGCTTCAAGGCGCCGCGCGAGTGGTGGACCGCTTTCTGGTACGAAGGCAAGGAATACGTGGCACCGACCGCGCTGGTCGACCTGAGCAAGCCGGCCTACCGGCTGGGGCTGGCGGAGATCCGCGTCGGCACCCAGGCCCACCAGATCGACGTGAAGGTGGCGAGCGACAAGCCCAGCTACCCGGTGCGCGGCCAGGCGCTGGTCACCATCTCGGCCAAGCTGCCGGGCGGCAAGCCCGCGGCGGGCGCCGAAGTGGCTTTGGCCGCCGTCGACCAGGCCTTGCTGGAGCTGATGCCCAACGACAGCTGGAAGCTGCTGGAAGCCATGATGCAGCGGCGCAGCTGGGGGGTGTCGACCTCGACGGCGCAGATGGAGATCGTGGGCCGCCGGCACTACGGCCGCAAGGCGGTGCCGGCCGGCGGCGGCGGGGGCAAGGGCCAGACCCGCGAACTGCTCGACACCCTGCTGCTGTGGAAGCCGGCCGTGGTGCTCGACGCCAACGGGCAGGCGACGGTGACGGTGCCGCTCAACGATGCGCTCACCACTTTCCGCATCGTCGCCGTGGCCGATGCCGGCACCGGCCTGTTCGGCACGGGCCAGACCTCGATCCAGGCCACGCAGGACCTGCAGATCGTCAGCGGCCTGCCGCCGCTGGTGCGCGAGGACGACCAGTTCCGTGCGCAGATCACGCTCCGCAACACGACGCAGAAGCCGATGAAGGTGGAAGCCGCGCCACGCGCCACGCTGATGAAGCTCGACCCGCAGACGGTCGAGATTCCAGCGGGCGAGGCGCGCGAGCTCGCCTGGATGGTGACGGCACCGGCCCAGCTGGCGCAGACGCGGGCCGAGGCGATCCTGTGGGAGATCGAGGCGCGCGACACGGTCGGCGGCGCCCGCGACGCGCTCAAGGTGCGCCAGCGCATCGTGCCGGCGGTGCCGCTCACGGTGCAGCAGGCCACGCTGGTGCAGTTGGATGGGCCGTTCACGATCGACGTCGGGCCGCCGGCCGATGCCCTTCCTGGCCGCGGTGGCCTGAAGCTCTCGCTGCAGCCGCGACTGGCCGAGGGCCTGACCGGCGTGCGCGACTGGTTCGCCGCGTACCCTTACGCCTGCCTGGAGCAGAAGACCAGCAAGTCGATCGGCCTGCGCGATGGCAAGGCCTGGCAGGCGGTGGTGGCGCAATTGCCCAGCTACCTCGACGACGACGGCCTGGCCAACTACTTTCCGCCGCGCGACGGCGAAGCCAACCGTGGCAGCGACATCCTGACCGCGTACCTGCTGGCCGCCACCCACGAGGCGGCCGCGCTGGACCCGGCCTTCGCGCTGCCCGATGCAGCGCGAGCGCCGATGGAAGCCGGGCTGATCGCCTTCGTCGAGGGCCGCATCCAGCGCGAGTTCTGGAGCCCTCGCAAGGACCTGGACGTGCGCAAGCTCGCCGCGCTCGAAGCCCTGTCGCGCTACGGCAAGGCGCAGGGCCGGATGACCGGCAGCCTGACCATCGCGCCCAACCAGTGGCCGACCAGCGCGGTCATCGACTGGGTCAACGTGCTCAAGCGCGTGGCCGACGTGCCGCAACGCCAGCAGCGGCTGGAGGAAGCCAACAACGTGCTGAAGGCGCGCCTGAGCTACCAGGGCACGAAGCTGATCTTCAGCACCGAGCGCGACGACTACTGGTGGTGGCTGATGGCCAACGGCGACGTCAACACGGCGCGCCTGCTGCTGGCCGTGCTGGACGACCCGAGCTGGAAGGACGACATCGGAAAGCTCGCCAGCGGCTTCATCGGCCGCCAGCAAAAGGGCGCCTGGCTCACGACCACCGCCAACCTGTGGGGCGGCCTCGCACTCGAGAAGTTCTCGAAGCAATTCGAAAACACGCCGGTCACCGGCATCACCGCGGCCAGCCTGGGCAACACCAAGGCCCAGGTCGACTGGAGCAAGGTGGAGCGCATCAAGGCCAGCGACGCGGGCGGTGCGGCGCACCAGTCGACCACCTTCGGCGCACCCGCCGCGCCCGGCAACCTGCGGAACAACGGCATGTTCCTGCCCTGGCCAGCCGGCGCGCCTGCCGCGCGCGACACCTTGCTGGTCACGCAAAGCGGCAGCGGGCGGCCGTGGCTCACCTTGCAGTCCGTGGCCGCTGTGCAGCTGAAGGCACCCTTCGCGGCCGGCTATGCCATCAAGAAGACCATCACGCCGGTGGAACAGACGACCAAGGGCGTCTACACGCGCGGCGACGTCCTGCGGGTGAGCCTGGAAGTCAACGCCAGCGCCGACATGACCTGGGTCGCGATCACCGACCCGATTCCGGGCGGGGCGACCATCCTCGGCGGCGGCCTGAGCCGCGATTCGCAGGTGGCGACGCAAGGGGAAAAGCGTTCCGGCGCCGGCTGGCCGGCTTTCGAGGAGCGCAGCTTCGAGGCCTATCGCAGCTACTACGAGTACCTGCCCAAGGGCGTCGTGAAGATGGAATACACGGTGCGGCTGAGCAACGTGGGCGACTTCGCCCTGCCGCCCAGCCGTGTCGAAGCCCTCTACGCGCCGGAGATGTTCGGCGAATCGCCGAACGACCGCATCAAGGTGGAGGCGTCGAAATAGCCTTGCCGTGGCGGCCGCGATGCGCCGCCGCCACACCCGGGGGGCTCTCCTCTGGCGAACGAGGCATTTGCCTTGTTTGCGCCTAAACTGGCACCGCGTCGCGCGCTCGCGCACATGCCGGCGAATGGACCCGTTTTGTTTCGTTTCGACACGCCTTTCCGGCTGTAAACGCAAAATGCTGCGCGCTTCGGTCCAAATGGAGCGGTTTACAGTCCCCAGGCGATCAGCGATGATCGTGCCGCACTCTCACGTCTTGTTACATTCCAGTTGAATGGCCGCCGCTGAACCCCTCGTCAAAGATAGCGCTTCGATCGCCCTGCCCGGGCTCGCACGCGCCCTGATCTCCGCCGGCAAGCTGCCCGCGAAGACGGCGGAGGAGATCTATCAGAAGTCGACCAGCGGCCGCACCAGCTTCATCGCGGAGTTGACCGGCACGGGTGCCGTGTCGCCGGCCGACCTGGCCCACACCCTGTCGAGCGCCTTCGGCGCCCCGCTGCTCGACCTGGACGCGATCGACGCGCAGCGCCTGCCCAAGGACCTGCTCGACCCGAAGCTGTGCCAGGCCTACCGCGTGGTGGTGCTGAGCAAGCGCAACAACCGCCTCATCGTCGCGACGGCCGATCCGTCGGACCAGCAGGCGGTCGAGAAGATCAAGTTCGCGTCCCAGATGGGCGTGGACTGGGTGATCGCGGAGTACGACAAGCTCTCGCGCATGGTCGAGGCCGCGGCCGTGAGCGCCTCCGAGACCATCGACAGCATCGTCGGCGTCGAGTTCGAGTTCGACGACTCCACGATCCAGGACACCCCCGCCGACTCGAACGACTCGGCCAGCGCCGAGGTCGAAGACGCGCCGGTCGTGCGCTTCCTGCACAAGATGCTGCTCGACGCCTTCAGCATGCGGGCGTCGGACATCCACTTCGAGCCCTACGAGCACCAGTACCGGGTGCGCTTCCGCGTCGACGGCGAACTGCGCGAAGTCGCGACGCCACCCACCGTCATCAAGGAGAAGCTGGCTTCGCGGATCAAGGTGATCTCGCGGCTGGACATTTCCGAGAAGCGCGTGCCGCAAGACGGCCGAATGAAGCTCAAGATCGGCCCCGACCGGGTCATCGACTTCCGGGTCAGCACCCTGCCCACGCTCTTCGGCGAAAAGATCGTCGTGCGTATCCTCGACCCCAGCAGCGCCCGCATGGGCATCGACGCGCTGGGCTACGACACCGTCGAGAAAGAGCGGCTGCTCGACGCGATCGGCCGTCCCTACGGCATGGTGCTGGTGACGGGCCCGACGGGCTCGGGCAAGACCGTCTCGCTCTATACCTGCCTGAACCTGCTGAACAAGCCCGGCGTCAACATCGCGACCGCCGAGGACCCCTCCGAAATCAACATGCCGGGCGTGAACCAGGTCAACGTCAACGACAAGGCGGGCCTGACCTTCGCGACCGCGCTGCGCGCCTTCCTGCGGCAGGATCCGGACATCATCATGGTCGGCGAAATCCGCGACCTCGAAACCGCCGACATCGCGATCAAGGCCGCGCAGACCGGCCACCTGGTGCTGTCGACCCTGCACACCAACGACGCCCCGACCACGTTGACGCGGATGCGCAACATGGGCATCGCGCCTTTCAACATCGCGTCCAGCGTGATCCTCATCACCGCACAGCGGCTGGCGCGCCGGCTTTGCCCGGTGTGCAAGGCACCGTCCGAGGTTCCCAAGGAAGCGCTGATCGACGCCGGCTACCGCGACGACGAGATCGACGGCACCTGGAAGGCCTACAAGCCGGTCGGCTGCCCCGCCTGCAACGGCGGCTACAAGGGCCGCGTGGGCATCTACCAGGTGATGCCGATCTCTGAAGAGATCCAGAAGATCATCCTGCGCGACGGCAGCGCCCTCGAGATCGCGCACCAGGCCGAGTCCGAGGGCGTGCGCTCGCTGCGCCGGTCGGGTCTGCACAAGGTCATGCAGGGGCTCACCTCGCTCGAGGAAGTGCTCGCGGTGACCAACGAGTAAAGAAGCGGAGTTCGAATGGCAACGGCAGCAGCATCGCGGGTCACCCACAAGGAATTCATCTACGAGTGGGAAGGCAAGGACCGCAACGGCAAGGTGGTGCGCGGCGAGCTGCGCGCGGCCGGCGAGAACCAGGTACAGGCGGCGCTGCGTCGCCAGGGCGTGCTGGCCTCCAAGATCAAGAAGCGGCGCATGCGCGCCGGCAAGGCGATCAAGCCCAAGGACATCGCCATCTTCACGCGGCAGCTGGCCACCATGATGAAGGCCGGCGTCCCGCTGCTGCAGGCGTTCGACATCGTGGGCCGCGGCAACGCCAACCCCAGCGTGGCCAAGCTGCTCAACGACATCCGCAGCGACGTGGAAACCGGCACCTCGCTGTCGGCTGCCTTCCGCAAGTTTCCCAAGTACTTCGACAGCCTCTATTGCAACCTGGTCGAGGCCGGCGAGGCCGCCGGTATCCTGGAAGAGCTGCTCGACCGCCTCGCGACTTACATGGAGAAGACCGAGGCCATCAAGTCGAAGATCAAGTCGGCGCTGATGTACCCCACCTCGGTGGTCGTGGTCGCCTTCGTGGTGGTGGCGATCATCATGATCTTCGTGATCCCGGCTTTCAAGCAGGTGTTCACCTCCTTCGGTGCCGACCTGCCGGCGCCGACGCTCTTCGTCATGGCGATGAGCGAATTCTTCGTCGCCTACTGGTGGCTGATCTTCGGCGTGATCGGCGGCGGCCTGTACTTCTTCTTCCAGGCCTGGAAGCGTAACGAGAAGGTCCAGCGCTTCATGGACCGCCTGCTGCTGCGCATTCCGATCTTCGGCAAGCTGATCGACAAGTCCTGCGTCGCCCGCTGGACGCGCACCCTGGCCACCATGTTCGCCGCGGGCGTGCCGCTGGTCGAAGCGCTCGACTCGGTGGGCGGTGCGTCGGGCAACACGGTGTATTCGGACGCCACCGTCAAGATCCAGCAGGAAGTGTCGACCGGCACCAGCCTGACAACGGCCATGACCAATGCCAACCTGTTCCCCTCGATGGTGCTGCAGATGACGGCCATCGGCGAGGAATCGGGCTCCATCGACCACATGCTGGGCAAGGCGGCCGATTTCTACGAGTCCGAGGTCGACGACATGGTCGCCGGTCTTTCGAGCCTGATGGAGCCGATCATCATCGTGTTCCTGGGCGTCATCATCGGCGGCATCGTGGTCTCGATGTACCTGCCCATCTTCAAGCTCGGCCAGGTCGTCTGATGCTGGTGTCGCAGGGGGTGGACGCCGCGCTGGCCGGCGTGCTGGGGCTCACGGTCGGCAGCTTCCTCAACGTGGTCATCCACCGCCTGCCGAAGATGATGGAGCGCCAGTGGGCCGCCGACTGTGCCGAGCTCCAGGCCGGCGGTGCCGAGGCTGCCGTGGCAGCCACCGCTGCCCCTGCCGCTCCCGCAAAAGGCGCGGACCAACCCGACGACGCGCAAGAGCCCTTCAATCTGATGGTGCCGCGCTCGCGCTGCCCGCACTGCGGCCACGCGATCCGCTGGTACGAGAACCTGCCGGTCCTGAGCTACCTCTTCCTTCGCGGCAAATGCGCCTCGTGCAGGGCGCCGATCAGCCTGCGCTATCCGCTGGTCGAACTCGTCACGGCGGCGCTTTTCGCATGGTGCGTGTGGCGCATGCCCGGCCAGTTCGGCGGCCTCGCGTGGTGCGGTTTCTCCGCTGCGCTGCTCACTGCCGCGCTGATCGACTGGGACACCACGTACCTGCCCGACGACATCACGCTGCCTCTGCTATGGGGCGGCCTGCTGGCTGCGATCGCGGGCTTCACCGGGGTCAGCCTGGCCAATGCGGTCTGGGGCGCGGTGGCGGGCTACCTGTCGCTGTGGGCCGTCTACTGGCTCTTCAAGCTGACCACCGGCAAAGAGGGCATGGGCTATGGCGACTTCAAGCTCTTCGCGGCCTTCGGCGCCTGGTTCGGCTGGCAGGCGCTGGTGCCGATCATCCTGATGGCTTCGGTGATCGGCGTGGTCATCGGCCTCATCCTCAAATTCAACAGCAGCCTGCGCGAAGGCGGCTACGTGCCCTTCGGGCCCTTCCTTGCCGGCGCCGGCTTCACGGCGATGATCTTCGGCCCGGAAGCGATCCTGCGCACGGTCGGGCTTTGACGGGGCAGACGCCCATGCGCATCGGCCTCACCGGCGGCATCGGCAGCGGCAAGAGCACCGTCGCGGCCATGCTGGTCGACGGCGGCGCGACGCTGATCGACACCGACGCCATCGCGCGCGCCATCACGCAACCGGGCGGCGCGGCGATGCCTGCGGTCGAGGCCGCCTTCGGCGCTGCGGTGGTCGCCGCCGACGGCAGCATGGACCGCACGCGGATGCGCGAGCTGGTGTTCGCAGACCCTTCGGCCAAGCAACGACTCGAATCCATCCTGCACCCCATCATCGGGATCGAATGCGAAGCCAGGGCCACGGCCGCGGGGCCCGGGCTGATCGTCTTCGACGTGCCTCTGCTGGTCGAATCGAAGCGCTGGCGCGCACGCGTCGAGCGGGTGCTGGTGGTCGATGCGACCGAAGAAACCCAGCTGCAGCGCGTGGTCGCGCGGTCGGGCTGGGCGCCCGACGCGGTGCGCGCCGTGATCGCGCAGCAGGCCACGCGGCGCGCACGCCAGGCGGCCGCCGACGCGGTGATCTTCAACGAAGGCCTGTCGATCGAGGAACTCCGCCTGGAGGTCCGCGCTCTACCTTGGTGCTGAGACCCGCCCCGGCACGACGATAATGCGGGGTTTGCCGCTGCAGCGGCGCCCCCTGACCAGAAGAAAACGGCGCACCAGGCCTCGACGCCACGGGCACCCCAGCCTGCGCCCCACCTGAGATGCTTTTCAATTCGCACGCGTTTCTCTTCGTCTATTTCCCGATCGTCCTGCTGGCCTTCTTCTGGATCGGCAAACGCAACGTGCGTGCCGCGGCCGGCTTTCTCGCCCTGGCCTCGCTCTTTTTCTACGGGTGGTGGAGCGTCAAGGCGATGCCGCTGCTCATCGCCTCGATCTGCATCAACTACTGGTTCGGATTGCGGCTGACACCGGCGCCGGGCTGCGACGACGCGCGTCGCAAGCGGCTCCTGATCGCGGCGCTGGCCGTCAACCTGACGGTGCTCGCGATCTTCAAGTACGCGAACTTCTTCCTCGCCAACGTCAATGCCGGCATCGAGGCCGCCGGCTTCACGCCGATGGAGCTGCTGCACATCGCGCTGCCGATCGGCATCTCGTTCTACACCTTCACGCAGATCGCCTTCCTGGTCGACTGCTGGCAGGGCAAGGTGCACGAGCGCAGCTTCGTGCACTACGCGCTGTTCGTCACCTACTTCCCGCACCTCATCGCGGGCCCGGTGCTGCATCACGCGCAGATGATGCCGCAGTTCGCCAACCCGTCGACCTACAGGCCCGACGCGAACAAGATCGCGGTGGGGCTGGCGATCTTCAGCTTCGGCCTGGCCAAGAAGCTGCTGATCGCGGACCCGATGGGCCAGTATTCGGACCTGGTGTTCAACGGTGCGCACCAAGGTATCGCGCCCACGCTGTACACGGCCTGGTTCGGGGTTCTCGCATACACGCTGCAGATCTACTTCGACTTTTCGGGCTATTCGGACATGGCGGTCGGCCTGTCGCTGTGCCTGGGCGTGCAGTTGCCGCTCAACTTCCGTTCGCCTTACAAGTCGACCAACATCATCGAGTTCTGGCGCCGCTGGCACATCTCGTTGTCGACCTTCCTGCGCGACTACCTCTACGTGCCGCTGGGCGGCAACCGCAAGGGCCCGGCCCGGCGCTACCTGAACCTGTTTCTCACGATGCTGCTGGGCGGGCTCTGGCACGGCGCCGCCTGGACCTTCGTGATCTGGGGCGCGCTGCACGGGGCCTACCTGATGGTCAACCACCTCTGGAACAGCAAGGTGCGGCGCAACGTCCCGCCGGGCCGCATCGCCAAGGTCTTCGGCTGGCTGCTCACTTTCCTGTGCGTGATGATCGCCTGGGTCGTGTTTCGCGCCGAGGGCATGCACACCGCCATCGCGATCTACAAGGGCATGCTGGGCCTGAACGGCGCGCCGCCGACGGCTTTCAACGAGATGGGCCTCATGCCCTACCGCAAGAACGACTTCTTCAAGACCATGCTGGTGGGCCTGGCGATCTGCCTGGCGCTGCCACCTGCCATCACGCTTGAGCGCTGGGTGCCGCATCCGCAATCGGTGGTCGGCCATCGCGTGATGGCGGCCAGTTCGACGGTCTTCATCGCCGCCAGCACCTTCGTGCTGTTCGCCTGGGCGGTTTCGAAGCTGGGCGGTTACAGCCCCTTCCTGTACTTCCAATTCTGAAGCGCCCGACATGACGCTCGCAAAGATCTGGCTGCGCATCTTCGTCACGGGCTACGTGCTGGTGTTCGTGATGTGGCTCGTTTCGCTGACCACGCTCCCGCCCTACGGCGACCTGACCCGCATCGGCCACCTGGCCGAGGAAGACTTCGGCTGGACCAAGCCGGCCCCGACCGTCGACAAATCCCTGCTGAAGGCTTCGCCGGTCGGCGAGGCCGACGTGCTGGTCATCGGCGACAGCTTCTCCATGACGCTCTATTGGCAGGCCTCGCTGGTGAAATCCGGCTACCGGGTCGCCACTACCTACTGGGGCCAATACGGCACGGTGATGTGCAAGGACTTCGACCAGTGGATCCAGCGCTCGGGCTTCAAGGGCAAGCTGATCATCTTCCAGAGCGTCGAGCGCCTGCTGGACGAACGCACCGTCACGGGCCAGACCTGCGACAAGGTGGTGAAGCCGCTGGAAGCACGGCTCGAGCCCTTCGTGGCGCCCGCCAAGCTGCCGGGACCGGATGCGCTGCCCAACTGGACCGCGCGCTTCGACACGGGACCGGAGTCCTACTACAACTCCTGGCGGGCGATGCGGTCCCCGAAGGAACTCGAATTCAACAAGAACACGCGGGTGCGGGCGCTGCCGAACGGCTGCAGCTACTTCTCGCACAAGGCTTGCGAAAAGCTGCCGATCTTTTCGGACGACGTCCGCAACGGCCCGCTGACCATGGGCACGCTGGAGCGCATCAAGGCCTTCAAGCAAAGCCACACCGCCATCCCGCAGATGTGGATCGTGATTCCCAACAAGAACACCACCTACCTGCAGCCCGACTTCTCGAAAGACTTCGAAGCCGGCTTCCGCGAGGCACGCCTGGGCCCCGATGTGTATGCCTTCGCGCGCGAGGCCTATCCGAAGGTCATGGACTTCTATTTTCCCAACGACACCCACCTGTCCATGCACGGCCAATTGGCGCTGGGCGAGTTCATGCTGGCCGCCGTGCGCGATGTGCTGCCGGTTCCGCCTGCGAAATCGCCCTGAAGGGCTATCATGTCCCGACGGGAACCCCGACAGAAACGCGCGTGATCCTCTACGAGTACCCCTTCAACGAGCGCATCCGGACCTATCTCCGGCTGGAGCACCTGCTGCGCCGGCTTGGCGAACTGGTGCCGGCCGAATCGCCGCTGTCCCACCACTACGCCCTGGTCACGATCTTCGAGATCATGGACGTGGCCGCCCGCGCCGACCTCAAGGCCGACGTGCTGCGCGACCTGGACAAGCAGAAGAACATCTTCAACAGCTACCGCGGCAACCCGGCCATCTCCGAGGCCGTGCTCGACCAGGTGGTCGGCAAGCTCGAGCACAACTTCTCGACGATGAACACCATCCCGGGCAAGGCCGGCCAGGCGCTCACCGAGAACGAGTGGCTGATGGGCATCCGCAGCCGCGCCAGCATCCCGGGCGGCACCTGCGAATTCGATCTGCCGGCCTACTACGCCTGGCAGCACCGCCCCGCGTCCGAGCGCCGGGCCGGGCTGGAACGCTGGTCGGCCACGCTCGCGCCGCTGGCCGAGTCCATCTACCTGCTGCTGAAGCTGCTTCGCGACACCGACGTGCCCTACAAGGTCATCGCCACCCGAGGCCAGTTCCAGCAGCCGCTGCCCCAGGGCCGCACCTTCCAGTTGCTGCGCTTGCGCATCGACCCCCGCCTCGGGCTCATTCCCGAGATCAGCGGCAACCGGCTCATGGTGTCGGTGCGCCTGATGCGCCACGAGGCCGACGACCGCCTGCATCACAGCACGGAAGACGCGCCTTTCGAGCTCACCCTCTGCGCCTGAGGCCGGCATGGTGAGCAAGAAGACCCCGTCGGGCGAGCGTGTCGTGCGCTGCCCCGCCTGCGGCAACGACAGCATCTACGCGCCCAGCAACCCGTATCGCCCGTTCTGCAGCGCGCGCTGCAAGGGCATCGATCTCGGCGCGTGGGCCAACGAGGAATTCCGCATGCCGGCGGAAGCGCCGCCGGAAGACGAGCCTTTCGGCGATCCGAAGATTCAGTAGGTTCAGTCGAGCGCGCCCGCCAGGCCGCGCTCGTGCGCCAGCCAGTCGAGCACCGGCATCGCGCCGGGCAGCACCGGCGCCACCGTCAGCGGAAGCTGCTGCCAGCACATCGCCTGGCCCTCGCGCATCTCGAAGTCGCCATGCCAGGCGCGCACCTTGCACCAATGAAGGCGCACCAGTGCGTGCGGGTAGTCGTGCTCAGTGGTCTTCCAGACCTCGGCTCCGGCGATGGTGATGCCCAGCTCTTCGTGCAGCTCGCGGCGCAGCGCCTGCTCGACCGATTCGCCCTGCTCGATCTTGCCGCCCGGAAACTCCCAGTAGCCCGCATAGGGCTTGCCCTCCGGCCGGGTCGACAGCAGCAGCGCGTCGTCCGCTTCGCGGATCAGGATGCCGACCGCCACCTCGGTGTGCTTGCGCGCCTCGGCCATCGCCGTGCTCAATGCCTGCCGGCGTAGTCGCGGGCGAACTGGTAGGCGACGCGGCCGCTGCGCGATCCGCGTTCCAGTGCCCAGACCAGCGCTTCGGGCCGCGCCGACTCGATGGTCTTCGCGTCGACGCCGAACGAAGAGAGCCACTGCGCGACGATCGCGAGGTACTCGTTCTGGCTGAAGGGGTAAAAGCTCACCCAGAGGCCGAAGCGCTCCGACAGCGAGATCTTTTCTTCGATGACCTCGCCCGGATGGACTTCGCCGTCCTCGGTGTGGGTGTAGCTGAGGTTGTCCTTCATGTACTCGGGCAGCAGGTGGCGACGGTTGCTGGTCGCGTAGATCAGCACGTTGGGCGTGGATGCAGCCACCGAGCCGTCGAGGATGGACTTGAGCGCCTTGTAGCCCGGCTCGCCTTCGTCGAAGCTCAGGTCGTCGCTGAAGACAATGAACTTCTCCGGCCGCTGCGAGACCACCTCGACGATGTCGGGCAGATCGGTCAGCTCAGCCTTGTCGACCTCGATCAGGCGCAGGCCCTGCGGCGCGTAGGCATGCAGGCAGGCGCGGATCAGCGACGATTTGCCGGTGCCGCGCGCGCCCGTCAGCAGCACGTTGTTGGCCGGCTTGCCTTCGACGAACTGGCGGGTGTTGCGCTCGATCTTTTCCTTCTGGACGTCGATTTCCTTGAGCGAATCCAGCGGCATCTGGGCCAGGTGGCGCACCGGCTCCAGCGTACCGTGGCCCGAGCTGCGACGGCGGTAGCGCCAGGCGATGGCAGCGTTCCAGTCGGCGGGGGCCGCGAGCGGCTGGGGCAGGATGGATTCGATGCGGGTGATCAGTTGCTCGGCGCGCTCGATCAGCTTTTCGAATTTCTCGTTCATACCAGGGGAAGGCCTCAGGAGCGATAGTCGGCGTTGATGGACACGTAGTCGTGGCTCAGGTCGCAGGTCCAGACCGTGTCGGCCGCGCTGCCGCGCCCGAGCACGATGCGCACGGTGATCTCGCTCTGCTTCATCACGCGCTGGCCGTCTTCTTCGCGGTAACTCGGGTTGCGGCCACCCTTGACCGCCACGTGCACGTCGTCGAGGAACAGGTCGATGCCGGTCTGGTCGAGGTCGGCAATGCCCGCATAGCCGACCGCCGCGAGGATGCGCCCCAAGTTCGGGTCGCTTGCATAGAAGGCCGTCTTGACCAGCGGCGAATGCGCCACCGCATAGGCGACCTGCCGGCATTCGGCGCCATCGCGGCCGCCCTCCACCTGCACGGTGATGAACTTGGTCGCGCCTTCGCCGTCGCGCACGATGGCCTGCGCGAGCTGGCGGGCCACGGCCTGCATCGCATCGACCAGCGCGCGGCCGTCGGCCGAATCGAGCGAATCGATGGTCGCGTGGGCGGCCTTCTGCGTCGCGATGACCACGAACGAGTCGTTGGTGGACGTATCGCCGTCGATCGTCACGCGGTTGAACGAGGCGTCCGCCAGCGCCTTGGCCAGCGGCTGCACCAGCGCCGGCGCGATCTTCGCGTCGGTGGCCAGGAAGCCCAGCATGGTCGCCATGTTGGGCCGGATCATGCCGGCGCCCTTGCTGATGCCGCTGATGGTGACCGTGGCGCCGCCGATCTGCACCTGGCGGCTGGCCGCCTTCGGCACCGTGTCGGTGGTCATGATGCCCTCGGCGGCGCGCGCCCAGTGGGCGGGCTGCGCGTCGGCCAGCGCGGCGGGAAGGCCCGCCTCGATGCGGTCGATGGGCAGCGGCTCCATGATCACGCCGGTGGAGAAGGGCAGGATCTGCTCCGGCGCCAGCTCCAGCTTGCGGGCCAGCGCGATGCAGGTGGCACGCGTGCGCGCCAGCCCGTCTTCGCCCGTGCCGGCGTTGGCATTGCCGGTGTTGATCAGCATCGCGCGGATGCCGAAATCCTTCTGCAGATGCTCGCGGCAGACCTGCACGGGCGCGGCGCAGAAGCGGTTCTGCGTGAACACGCCGCCGACCGCAGCGCCCTCGTCGATCAGCACCACCGTCAGGTCCTTGCGATTGGCCTTGCGCACGCCAGCTTCGGCGACGCCGATGCGGATGCCGGGCACTGCATGCAGCGCGGCTGGATCGGGAGCGGAGAGATTCACGGGCATGGGAACTTACTTTCTCTGCGAATTCGATCGACGAATCAGTTGGCGCCTGGGACCAGCTTCAGGTGAGCTTGCCGTGGCACTGCTTGAACTTCTTTCCGCTGCCGCACGGACAGGGGTCGTTGCGGCCGACGCGCGCGAAGGCGGCGGCGCCTGCCGGCAAGCTGGAACCGGCGGCCGCCAGGCGACGCTGGCTTTCTTCGTCGACGCGCACTTCCACCTCACCGGTTTCGGTCGGCGCGCTGTAGGTGATGTTGGCGAGGTTCTCGCCGCGGCTCTCCATGGCTTCGGCGGCCTCTTCGAGCTGCTCGCTGGATTGCACGCGCACCGTCATCAACTGGCGCGTGACCTCGTTCTTGACCGAGTCGAGCAGCTGGCCGAAGAGCTCGAAGGCTTCGCGCTTGTATTCCTGCTTGGGCTGCTTCTGCGCGTAGCCGCGCAGGTGGATGCCCTGGCGCAGATAGTCGAGCGACGCCAGGTGCTCGCGCCAGTGGGTGTCGATGCTCTGCAGCAGCACCATGCGCTCGAACTGGGTGAAGTTCTCCTGTCCGATCAGCGCCACCTTCGCGTTGAAGGCCTCGTTGGCCGCGGTGCCCACCTTTTCGACGATGTCTTCGTCGCCCATGGCGGTGGCCGCCTCCACCTCTTTCTGCAGCGGGATGTCGATGCCCCAATCGGTGGCGAGCGTCTTCTCGAGGCCGGCCAGGTCCCATTGCTCTTCGACCGATTCGGCGGGCACGTACTGCCGCACCAGGTCGGTGAAACAGCCCTCGCGCAGCGCCTCGATCTGCGCCGTCAGGTCGCCGGCATCGAGGATGTCGTTGCGCTGTTGGTAGATCACCTTGCGCTGGTCGTTCGACACGTCGTCGTATTCGAGCAGCTGCTTGCGGATGTCGAAGTTGCGCGCCTCGACCTTGCGCTGCGCGCTCTCGATGCTGCGGGTGACGATGCCGGCCTCGATCGCCTCGCCCTCGGGCATCTTGAGGCGGTCCATGATGGCCTTGACGCGCTCGCCGGCAAAGATGCGCATCAGCGGATCGTCCAGCCCCAGATAGAAGCGCGAGGAGCCGGGATCGCCCTGGCGGCCGGAGCGGCCGCGCAGCTGGTTGTCGATGCGGCGCGACTCGTGGCGCTCGGTCGCGATGATGCGCAGGCCGCCGAGCGACTTCACGAACTCGTGGTCCTTGTCCCAATCGGCGCGCAGGCGCGCGATTTCGTCGGCGCGGGCGCTGGGGTCCTTGCTCTCGTCGGATTCGATCGCCTCGATCAGCTTGTCGATGTTGCCGCCGAGCACGATGTCGGTGCCGCGACCGGCCATGTTGGTGGCGATGGTGATCATCTTGGTACGACCCGCCTGCGCCACGATGTCGGCCTCGCGTGCATGCTGCTTGGCGTTGAGCACCTGATGCGGCAGCCCGGCCTGGGTCAGCAGGCCGTCGATGATCTCGGAGTTCTCGATCGACGAGGTGCCGACGAGCACGGGCTGGCCGCGCTCGTAGCATTCGCGGATGTCGCCGATCGCGGCCTCGTACTTCTCGCGGGTCGTCTTGTAGACGCGGTCGAGCTGGTCTTCGCGGCTGCTCTTCTTGTTGGGCGGGATGATCACGGTCTCGAGCCCGTAGATCTCCTGGAATTCGTAGGCCTCGGTGTCGGCCGTACCGGTCATGCCGGCCAGCTTGGCGTACAGGCGGAAGTAGTTCTGGAAGGTGATCGAGGCGAGGGTCTGGTTCTCGGCCTGGATCTGCACGCCCTCCTTGGCCTCCACGGCCTGGTGCAGGCCGTCGCTCCAGCGCCGGCCGGTCATCAGGCGGCCGGTGAACTCGTCGACGATCACCACCTCGCCCTGCTGCACCACGTAATGCTGGTCGCGGTGGTAGAGATGCCGCGCCCGCAGGGCGGCATTGAGGTGGTGCATCAGCGTGATGTTGGCGGGGTCGTAGAGCGAGGCGCCTTCGGGCAACAGCTGGAACTCGGAGAGAACCTGCTCGGCCTTCTCGTGGCCGTCTTCGGTCAGGAAGACCTGGTGGGTCTTCTCGTCGACGGTGAAGTCACCGGGCTTCGTGACGCCTTCGCCGGTGCGCGGATCGGCCTCGCCTTCCTGCTTGGTGAGCAGGGGCACGACCTTGTTGATGGCAAGGTAGAGGTCGGTGTGGTCTTCTGCCTGGCCGCTGATGATCAGCGGCGTGCGGGCCTCGTCGATCAGGATCGAATCGACCTCGTCGACGATCGCGTAATTGAGCCCGCGCTGAACACGGTCCTGCGTCTCGTAGACCATGTTGTCGCGCAGGTAGTCGAAGCCGTACTCGTTGTTGGTGCCGTAGGTGATGTCGCTGCCGTAGGCCTGCTGCTTCTCCTCGCGCGGCATTTGCGGCAGGTTGATGCCGACGCTGAGGCCGAGGAAGTTGTAGAGGCGGCCCATCCAGCGCGCGTCGCGGTTGGCCAGGTAATCGTTGACCGTGACCACGTGCACGCCTTTGCCGGTCAGCGCATTCAGGTAGACCGGAAGCGTGGCGGTGAGGGTCTTGCCCTCGCCGGTGCGCATTTCGGAGATCTTGCCGTGGTGCAGCGCCATGCCGCCGAGCAGCTGCACGTCGAAGTGGCGCATCTTCATCACGCGCTTGGAGCCCTCGCGCACGGTGGCGAAGGCTTCGGGCAGCAGGTCGTCGACGGTTTCGCCGCGGGCGAGGCGGTCCTTGAACTCTTGGGTCTTGGCACGCAGCGCTTCGTCGCTGAGCTTCTCCAAGCCGGCCTCGAGCGCATTGATGCGCTCGACGGTCTTGCGGTACTGCTTGAGGAGCCGGTCGTTGCGGCTGCCGAAGATCTGGGTCAGGAAGTTGGTGGCCATGCGAGCGGGTCGGCAGTGACCCCAGGGCAGGCGGGTACCGCGACCGAAATTCCTAAATAGTGAAAGCAGGTGGGCGCACTTGACGCAGAATCAACACGCCAGGCGCTGGAACCCGCCGGCGCGTACGCCGGCAAACCGGGCATTTTAGCCGCGCCTCTCCTTCCCCTTCACGCATGAACCGCCGTTTCCACCCTGTCACCTTGCAGCAGGCCGCAGAGGAGTCCCCGACCCTCGCCGGGTTGATGGCGCGCGTGCGCGATGCGGAAGAACGGCTGCAGGCGATCCGGGACTTGATCCCGCCCGAAATGCGTGCCGCCGTGCAGGCCGGGCCGGTGGAAAACGGCAGCTGGTGCCTGCTCGTGCACGGAAGCGCTGCGGCCGCCAAGCTGCGGCAACTGCTGCCGGCGCTGCAGCTTCGGTTGAAGTCGCGCGGCTGGGGCGACACGGCGCTGCGCCTCAAGGTGCTCGCACGCCGCTGAGGGAACGCGCCTCAGGGCGGACGCCTGCCTGCAGCGATCCGGTCGCGCACCATCCGTGCTGCGCGCCGATAAGTGCCGATCATGACGACCATCCCGATGAAGCCGTAGATCGTCAGCAAGAGCGCCGCCACCAGGAGCGCGGCGGGTAACTCGTAGCTGTGGGCCAGGATGGCCAGCGCCAGACATGCCAGCCAGAGGCAGGCCCAGCGAAGGATGTACATGTCCATGTAGCTCCTGAGCCAGATCGCATTCCGGTAATCGATTTCCGCGGCCTCCGCTTCGCTGGCGCCTGGCGGCATCGGCTCCAACATGCCGCGAGGCGACCAGAAGCGGTTCCAGAGCGATGCGGCGGCGGAGTTCATGTCCGCGAGTGTCTCAAAGCGCGGGCGTACTGGCGGCGAGGGGACTCGCAACTTGCCACGCCTGGTAGCACCACGGGATACCCTGCACATCCGCGGGCGGCTCGGGCGCATGCGCTGCCTACATTGGCTGCATGAAGCTGCTCACGACCATCCCCTTTCTCCCGCACGGCATGCTGCCGACGCCGCAGCCTGCCGATGAACTCGACGACGTGGAATGGCCGCAGCCATTGGCAGTGCGGGACGCGGGCCGTTGCCCGGCGCCGCTCGAGTGGCTGTTCGGCGCTTTTCTTCTCTGCATGGCGATCGTGGCGCTCCCCTTGGTGGGTATCCGCTGGACATTTCCGGAGGCCATGCGCCTTGGCGCTGCACTGGCGGATTCCGTGGTGCTGGCATTGCCGGTCGTCGTTCCACTCCCCTTTCTTTTCTTGGGCTGCGCCGCTGCCCTCATCCTCCAGCCCAGGGCGAGAACGCCCGGTGCGATGGCCGCCTTTGCCGGAGCCTTGACCATCGGCCTCGCCGGCATGCATGCGCTGCTGGCGTAGCGGAGGCGCGCGAAACATCCAATTACAATTCGCGCCCGTTTTGCTATGCCAGTTCAGTCATGTTCTTTCGTCATTTGCGCTCCAAGGGCGCACGCGCTGCGCTTCACCTGCGCATACCGATGACCCTGGTCATCGCCGGATTCGGGCTCACGGCGGCTGCCGGGGAGCATGAAGAAGTCGAACGGCTGATGCAGGCGGCCAAGCTCAAGGAAGCGCTGGTGCGCGCTGACAAATTTCTGCAGGACACGCCGCGCAGCCCGCAGATGCGCTTTCTGAAGGGCGTGATCCAACTCGATCTCGGCAAGCAGGCCGAGGCGATCGCCATCTTCACCCAGTTGACCCGCGATTCTCCGGAACTGCCCGAGCCATACAACAACCTGGCCGTCATTTACGCCAGCCAAGGCCAGATCGACAAGGCGCGCGCAATGCTCGAAACGGCGATGCGTACCAACCCCAGCTACAACGTCGCCTACGACAACCTGGCCGATGTCTATGCGCGCATGGCGGGCAGTGCCTATGACAAGGCGCTGCAGGTGGACCCGCCGGGCGGAGCAACGACCAACCCGCAACTCCGGCTGGCCCTGTTGCGAAGCGTGCTGCCTGCCGTCGCGCCGGCACCACCCGAAACGCTCGCAGCGGCGGGACCGGCGATCGCAACGCGCGCTGCATCCGGCGCCGTCCCCCCACCGCCCCCCTCCACG
>NZ_LYVO01000041.1 GCF_001984055.1 Variovorax sp. KK3 | reverse complement strand
CAGACCAACATCCTGGCGCTGAATGCGGCGGTCGAAGCGGCGCGCGCCGGCGAGCAGGGGCGCGGCTTCGCGGTGGTCGCGGCCGAGGTGCGCAACCTGGCGCAGCGCTCCGCGGCGGCGGCCAAGGAGATCAAGGGCCTGATCGACGATTCGGTCGGCAAGGTCGATGCCGGCAGCGCGCTCGTGAGCGAAGCGGGCCGCACCATGGAAGAGATCGTCGGCAGCGTCGCGCGCGTGACGGACATCATCGGCGAGATCACCTCGGCCAGCCACGAGCAGACGCAAGGCATCGAGCAGATCAACCAGGCCATCACGCAGATGGACCAGGTGACGCAGCAGAACGCGGCGTTGGTCGAAGAGGCGGCCGCGGCGGCGGCATCGATGCAGGAGCAGGCGGGCCAGTTGTCGCAACTGGTCGGCACCTTCAAGCTAGACGACGACGAGGCGCCTCCGGTGGCGTTGTCCGTGCCGTTGCCGGTGCAGGCTCGGCCGGCTTCGGCCGCGCGTCGGCCCGTGGTGCCGGCGCGCACGGCGCAGCCCGTGCAGCGGCTGAATGGCGCCGCCGCACCGCGCCCTGCAGCGTCGCCGGCGAAGGTGCCTGCGGGCGGAGACTGGGAAAGCTTCTAAGCCCCGGCGTCCATGCTCTCCGCGACTGCACGCAGCGCCAGCAGATAGCCGCCCGGTCCCAGCCCGCAGATCACGCCCGTCGCGGCCAGCGACACCAGCGAATGCTTGTAGATCTCGTCGCGCTTGTGGATGTTGGTGATGTGCACCTCGACGACCGGCCGGCTGATGAGCTTGAGCGCGTCGAGCAGCGGCACCGATCGAAACGAGAAGCCGGCCGGATTGATCACGATCGCGGCGTCTTTTTCGAAGGCCTCCTGCACCCAGTCGATGAGCGTCGATTCGCTGTTGGTCTGCCGGAACTCGGTCGTCAGGTCGAGTTCGCGCGCCAGTGCTTCGGTCCGGCTGCGGACCTCGTCGAGCGTGGTCGTGCCGTAGAGATGCGGCTCGCGCTTGCCGAGCATGTTGAGGTTGGAGCCGTTGAGGATGTAGACGATTCGGCTCATACGGCAACCTCCGCGCTACGCGCTGCGGTATTCGCCTTGGGAACGGCCCTGCGGCTCATGGCGCCGCCTTGCGGATGCGCGCCAGTTCATCCGTGTAGAGCTTGACGATCGCCGCGTCGTAGGTGGCCGCGACGCGGTCGGTCACCGGTGTGGCGATCTTGCGCATGCGTGCCTGCTCGGCCGGGCTGATGTCGTTGAAGCTCATGCCGAGCTTCTGCAGTTCGCCGACGGACTTCTGTGCCGCCGCCCGGCTGACCTGGCGCTGGTAGCTGCGCGACTCGGCGGCGGCGTCTTGCATCATCTTCTGCTCGGCGGGGCTCAGCGAGTCCCAGAACTTCTTGCTGACCAGCACGATGTTCGCCGCGTACACATGGTTCGTCGCACTGACGTATTTCTGCACCTCGAAGAACTTGTTCGACAGGATCACCGAGAACGGGTTCTCCTGTCCGTCGACCGCCTTGGATTCGAGTGCGCCGTAGAGCTCGGCGAACGGCATCGGCACCGGGTTCGCCTTGAAGGCCTTGAAGGTCTCGAGGAACACCGGGTTCGGAATCACGCGGATCTTCAGCCCGTCGAGGTCTTCGGCCTTCGTGATCGGGCGCTTGCTGTTGGTCACGTTGCGAAAGCCCAGGTCCCAGTAGCCGAGCGCGACGAGTCCCTTCTCGGGGAGCTTGGCGATCAAGGCCTGGCCCAGCGGGCCGTCGAGCAGGGCGTCGGCCTGCGCGAAGCTGGCCAGGGCGAAGGGAAAGTCGACCAGGCCGAACTCCTTGACGATGCCTGCGAGCGAGGTCGTGGCCGGCGCCGACATCTGCTGCACGCCGCCTTGCAGCGCCGATTGCTGCTGCATCTCGTTGCCGAGCTGGGAGGCCGGGAACTCCTGTACCTTGAGCTTGCCGCCGCTCTTCGCGGCCAGCAATTCGGCGAAGCGCTTGACGCCGAAGCTCACCGGATGGTCGGCGTTGTTGAGGTGGCCGAACCGGATGACCCGCTCCTGCGAATTCTGCGCAAGTAACGGGGAGGCAAGGGCGAGCGCTGCGCAGAACACGGCCAGCGTGCGAAGAGTCGTTGTCAAGATCAGCTCCAGATGGTTGGGTGCGAAAGGCGGCGGCTTCGCATGCCGTGGAACACCGGACGAGACGGGAATACGGCAAGCGAGCGAATGCTAAGTAAAGTGGAAATGTTTTCCACTAGGGAAGCTACTTAACAGCGTGGAACCGGCTCGCGCACCCGCGCGAATACACTGGCGCTCCCCATGGCCGCCATCCTCCAGCGAAGTTTTCGCGTCCTCGAACTGCTCGTGGAGCACCCCGACGGCCTGCCGCTGTCGGTGCTCGCCACGCGGCTCGACATGCCCTTGAGCGCCACCCACCGCCTGCTGGCCGAGATGGTCCAGTGCGGCTACGTGCGGCAGGACCAGAGCCATGCGCGCTACACGCTCACGATCAAGCTGGTGTCGCTCGGCCTGAGCTTCCTGAGCAACAGCGGCGTGGTCGACGTCGCGCAGCCGCTGCTCGACAAGCTGGCGGCCGAGTCGGGCGAACTCGTGCGGCTCGCGGTGGTCGACGGCAGCGAACTCACCTTCGTCGCCAAGGCGCAAGGCGCCACGCGTGGACTGCGCTACGACCCGGACATGGGCCTGTCGGTCAACCTGTCGTGCAGTTCGGCCGGCCACGCCTGGCTGTCCACGCTGTCCGAAGAAGAGGCGCTGCAACTGGTCGCGAAGCAGGGCTTCGGCACGCCCGAGGCCTTCGGGCCCAACGCGGTGACGACCGTCAAGGGCCTGCTGGCCTACCTGCGCGCCACCCGCAAGCGGGGCTTCGCCATGATCAACGAGGTGTTCGCGCCGGGCATGACCGCCATGGCGGCGCCGGTTCAGGTGGGGAAGGGCCCGGTGCTGGGCGTGGTGACGATCGCCGGGCCGCTGGTGCGCCTCACCGAGGCGCGCATGGCCGAACTGGGGCCGGCGCTGCTGGCCACGGCGGAAGATGTCGCGCAAGCCAGTGGCGCATCGACGCTTCTGCGCAAGCGCGCTTGAGCGGGCGGCCTCAGCAGCGCGCGGCGGCCTTCGTCAGGTGCGCGAGGCGGCACGATGCATGGGGCGAGCGGTGCTGCCGGTGCGTGCAGAGCGCGAGGCGCCGCGAGGCGCGGCGGCCATCTGCGCCGCGAAGCTCAGGATCTGTTCCAGCGCGATGATGAACGCGCCACCCACCGCCACCAGCGTGACCAGCACCGGCAGGTCGAGCGCGCTGATCACGCCGAAGCCGTTCGGAATGGCGCGCGGCGTCGCGGTCGTGCAGATGAAGTCCGCGGCGCCCATGCCGGTGTAGTGCATCGAGCAGACGGCCAGGCCCATCACCAGTGCGGCCGCGAGGCGCACGCCGATCGTGCGGGTATTGAAAGCCAGCCACAGGGCCGCGCTCGCAGCCACCATCGCCATCAGGACAGACAGCGCGACGATGCCGGCATCCCAGCGGATGAAGCCGCCGAAGCGCATGCCATACATGCCCAGGTAGTGCATCACTGCCACGCCCAGGCCCAGCAGCGAGCCGGCCGTGACGATGCGTCGCGGGTTGTTCGGTGCCTGCGCCACGTAGGCCAGCGCGAGTGCAGAGGCGGCGATCGCAGCCACCAGCGAGACCAGCGTTTCGAAGAGCGAATAGGCGATGCCCATCTGCAGCTTGACCGCGACCATGCCGATGAAGTGCATCGACCACACGCCGATGCCGCCCAAGGCGATGCCGGTGACGATGCTGTTGGAGATGCTGGTGCTGCCGTCGGCACGGCGAATGCGCCGTGCAGCGGTCAGTGCGATGAAGGCGCCGATGACCGACAGCAGATAGGAGAGGCCGACGAATCCGACCTGGTAGACGGGGACGATCAGGGTTTCCATGGTTCGCGCCGAGGCCCATCAGGGCGTTGTTTTCAGTGGTAACAATGTTATTCATTGTTACTACATCAGGGCTGTGATTGAAGTCACGCGAAACAAAAGTTCTCGTCTGTTTGCGTTCGTCTACCAGGGCTCTTCCTGCGATTTCACGGCGTGGCGGGGCGGCAGAATGGCGCCAACCTCCAACTTTCACCCACTGCATGACCACCACGACGCCTGACCATCCGCCCCCGCACGCCCAGTCCGGCGCCTGTGCCTACCTGCTTCACGTGCTCCTGCAGGAGGCCGAGCGAAGGCAGTCCGGCTTCATCGGCGGCGTCATCGACGGTGTGGTGAACGACCACCGGAGCATCCCGGGCAACCTGCCCGAGAAGCCCCTGGTCGATGCGATCTTCGGCGAGACGCTCCGGATTCTTCGGCACGCCAACGAGCCCTTCGGCCCGCCCGCGCTGGAGCCGGCGCCCAAGCCCGCGGCCGCGTAGGCACCGGGCGCGACCCTCAGGGTTGCTGCAGGCGCTGGAGCAATTCGAGGCTCGGGAAGCCGTCTGCCGGCAGGCCGACGCTGCGCTGGTAGCGGCGCAGTCCCTCGCGCGTCGCCGGCCCCATCACGCCATCGGGTGTTCCGCTGGCAAAGCCGCGCTGGTTGAGCGCGGCCTGCATGTCGACCAGTTGGCTGCGCGTGAGGGCGACCATGTCGCGCGGCCAAGACGCCTGCACGCCGGGCCCGCCGGCCAGGCGCTGCGCCAGCAGGCCCACCGCCAGCGCATAGCTGGTCGAGTTGTTGTAACGCAGGATGGTGCGGAAGTTCGGGCCGACGAGGAACGCGGGGCCGCGCGCACCGGCGGGCTGCAGCACCGACCCATCGGCGAACTCGGGCAGCGGCCGGCCGTCGATGCTGCGCAGGCCTTCGGCGGCCCACTGCACCGTGGGCTGCCGCACGGCCGCATCGGCGCGGGCGGGGTCGAAGCCGGGTGGCAGTACGACCTCGGTTCCCCACGGTTGCTGCGCCTGCCAACCCGAGCGCGACAGGAAATTGGCAGTCGACGCCATCACGTCGGGCATGCTGCCCCAGATGTCGCGCCGGCCATCGCCATCGGCATCCACTGCGTAGGCCAGGAAACTCGAGGGCAGGAACTGCGTCTGGCCCATGGCACCGGCCCATGAGCCGATCATGTCCTCGCGCCGGATGTCGCCGCGTTCGAGGATCTTGAGGGCCGCGAGCAGTTCTCCACGCGCCCAGTCGGCCCGGCGACCTTCGAAACCCAAGGTCGCCAGCGCGTCGATGGTCGGCGTGTTGCCGTAGTTGCCACCATAGTTGCTTTCCATGCCCCAGATGGCGACGAGGATGGTCGGCGGAACGCCGTAGCGCACGGCAGCGGCATCGGCTTCGGATCGGACCTGCACCAGCTTGTCCTGGCCATTGGTCACGCGTGCGTCCGACACGGTGCTGTCGAGATAGGCCCAGACCGTGCGCGTGGACTCGGGCTGCGCGCGGTCCAGCTCGATCACGCGCGGAAGGAACTGGGTCGCTTCGAAGGCGCGCTGCAGCGTCGCTTCGCCGATCCCGTTGGCGCGGGCGAAGTTGCGGTAGTCGGCGATCCACTGCGCGAAGCGCTGCTGGTGCTGCGCATCGTCCACGGGCAGGGGCACAGGCATCGCCGCCGGTGGCGGGGCAGCCGCGGGCGGCTGCGGTCGCACGGCCGCAGGCATGGGCGGGGTGGCGGAAGGTGCGGGCGCGGGAGCGGTCGCACAGCCTCCCAGAACTGCGATCGCGATGACGGTGATGGCACGCCGATGGAGGCGCACCGCAGGGTGTCGTACTGGGTGCATGGCTGCATTGTCGTCGGCCTGTCGCGCCGGCCTGGCTCGGCACCATGACGCGCTGCCGCGATGGCTCAGGCTGCCGCGCTGCGCTGCGCGAAATAGGCCGCCAGTCGCGTGCGCTCGTGCTCGAACGCGGGCATGCCCGCGGCGACGGCTTGCCAGTCGCCGCGGCGGCTGGCGCGCTCGATGTGCTCGCACGCCAGCGCGAACGAACGCGCGCCGACCATCTTGCTGGCCCCGGCCATGCGATGCGCGAACTGCGTGACCTGCGCGGCATCGTCGGCGGCCAGGGCCTGTCGCAGGCCGGCAGAGTCGTCTTCGCAGGTGCGCTGGAACGCGTTCAGCACCTGGCTCACTACCGATGCATCGCCGACGCAATTGGCCGTGAGCAGCGCCTGGTCGATCGGGCTGTCGGCGGCGGCATCCGTGCCGGGCTCGTTGCCAGGCTTCGTCGACGACGACGGCGGAGCGAGCGGGGAGGGCGTCACCGCCGCTGGCAGCGCCGCCGGCAGCGGCAGCCATCGATCGAGCCTGCCGGTCAGCTGCGCGAGTTCCACCGGCTTGATCAGGAAGTCGTCCATGCCCGCTGCAAGGCAGGCCTCGGCCTCGCCCTGCAGCGCGTTGGCGGTGCAGGCGATGATCGGCACGCGTGTTCCGCCGGCTGCCGACTCCAGGCTGCGGATGCTGCGCGCCAATTCGTAGCCATCCATGTGCGGCATGTGGCAGTCGGTGATGACCAGGCCGAAGCGGCCCGTTTTCCATCGCTCCAGCGCCTGCGCGCCGTCGTCCGCCGTCTCGGCCGCATAGCCCAGCGTGCGAACCTGCCGCATCAGCAGCATGCGGTTCACCGGATGGTCGTCGACCAGCAGCACCAGCGTGCCTTCTGCCTCGGCCTGTGCGGTGTCCGGCGCCGCACGGCGCGCCGACGCGGGCAGCGGGCGCGCGGCATCGGCGTCGCTGCCTGCCGGCGCCTCGGCGATGGGCAGCGACAGCTCCAGCGTGATCGTGGTGCCCTTGCCCGCCGCGCTCTCGAGCGTGATGGTGCCGCCCATCATCTGCGCGAGCTGCCGCGAAATGACCAGGCCCAGCCCGGTGCCGCCGGGCCGCCGCCGGCCTTCGTCGCCATCGGCCTGGGTGAAGGGCTGGAACAGGCGCCGCTGGTCGTCCGGAGAAATGCCGATGCCCGTGTCCTTGACCTCGAAGCGCAGGTGCTCGTGCCCCTCGTTGCGTCCCAGCCATTGCACGTTGATGTCGATCCAGCCATCGGCGGTGAACTTGATCGCGTTGCTGACGAAGTTGTTGAGGATCTGACGCAGCCGCACCGGGTCGACCCGCAGCGCCGGGCTCACGCGCGGGTCGACCATGCGCCGCACGATCAGCCCCTTGCTGCTGGCGTTGCCCAGGTAGATGCTCTGCACTTCCTCGATCACGCGCTTGATCGACACGACCTCGGGCCGCACTTCGAGCTTGCCGGCCTCGATCTTCGAGAAGTCGAGGATGTCGTCGATGATGCGCAGCAGCGAGCGGCTCGATTCGCGCACCAGCCCGAGCGTTTCGCGCTGTTCGAAGTCGAGCTCGGTCAGGCTCAGCAGTTCCAGCATGCCGAGCATGCCGTTCATCGGCGTGCGGATCTCGTGGCTCATGGTGGCCAGGAAGGTGCCCTTGGCGCGGTTGGCCGCCTCCACCTCGGCACTGCGCCGCGACAGCTCTGCGTTGAGCCGCTCGATCTCGCGTTCCTTCTTCTTCTGCTCCGTCACGTCCTCCGAAATGGTGAGCACGTAGCGCGCCTGGCCTGTGTCGTCGAGGATCGGGAGCTTCTTCGCATGCAGCACCCTCACGCTGCCGTCGTGGGCGTGCAGGGTCTCCTCGGGGATGTCGACTTCGCGGCCGAGCGCCAGGGCCTCGCGGTCCTTGGCATCGAAGAAGTCGGCTTCTTCGCTGGAGCGCACGAACTCGTGCGCCGTCATGCCGATGAGCTCCTGCTGGCTGCGCCCGGTCAGCTCTTCCATGGCGCGGTTGACGCGCACCACCTTCAGGTGAACGGGGTCCTTGACGATCACCTGGTAGGGGATGTGGTTGATCACCGAGTTCAGGAAGGCGTTGGTCGTTTCCAGCTCCGTGGTGCGCTCGCGAACGCGCGCCTCCAGCTCGGCGTTGAGTGCGCGCAGATCTTCTTCGGCGCGGCGCAGCGCGGCCCGCTGGCACTGCTCGGCCAGCGCGCGCCGCACCGAAAAGCCAAGACGGCGCAGGCGCTGCTTCAGCACGTAGTCGGTGGCGCCGGCCTTCATGCAGTCGACCGCCTCTTCCTCGCTGAGCGCGGTCGCGATCACGATGACGGGCAGCTCGGGCCGCTGCTTGGCCCGCCGTACCGCGGCCAGGCCGCCCACTTCGAAGTCCGACAGCACGAGGTCGAAGGCCTGCTTCTGCAAGGCGGCGTCGAATTCATCGCGCGTCCGCACCCGCACCAGATCGCAGGCCAGGGCTTCCTCGTCGAGCCGGTCACGCAGGCGGTCCGCATCGGCCGGGTCGTCCTCGAGGACGAGCACGCGGATGGCGGCGGCGGTGCTCATCGCGGGCTGCCCTCGTCGCCGCGCAGCGATGCCACCACGTCCTTGAACTCCTCGCGGTTGTGCTCGCTGAGGGCCGACAACGCCTCGTGCGCGCGAAGGATGCGCGCCTGCGCAAGATCGTCGGCGCCCTGCGCGTTCAACGCGTAAAGCCCCGGCGCAGCCGGAAGATCGTCGCGCACCGCATCGAGCACCTGCTGCATGCTGAGTTCCTCGAACAGAGCGCGCACGGCCGGCGTCACGCCCGCCAGCAGCACGCGCCCGCGCGCCACCAACTCGTGCACCGTGCCCAGGCAGGTGCTGTCCATGTACTCGCAGCGCGACAGGTCGATCACGAGCAGGCGCTTCGCGTCCAGCATGGCCAGGGCGGCGTCGTGGAAGGCATCGCAGTGCATCCAGGCGGCCCGACCGCGCAGCGCGAGCCACGCGGCATCGTCGGTCTCGCCGTAGAAGACCACCTCGCCCTCGTTGCGCGGCACGTCGGCGATGACCGATGAAGGCGCCTCGGCACCGTTGTCGAACCACGAGGCGCCGGCGTGGGCGTCGATGAGCAGGATCGTCACGTCGTCCCGGTCCGGCGACGGCGCCGCGCTGCCTTGCAGGTGCGCCGCCACCTCTTGAGCGCTGGACATCGGCCGGGCCAGCACCTCCTGCAGCAACTCGAGTTCACGATCCGAGCCCGATGGCAGCAGCCCGTCGGTGTAGAGCAGGATGCGGTCGCCCGCCAGCAACTGCAGTCGCTCCTGGCCGAAGCGCGCGTCCGGCGCCAGGCCGAGCGCGGGGCCGGTGCGGCGCACCAGGCGGGTCGGCGCGCCTGCGCGTGCGTGCAGCACGGGAGGATGTCCGGCCGATGCCAGCGTGAGGCTGGCGTCCGAGGAGTCCAGCAGGCCGAATACGGCGGTCAGGAACAAGCCCGGGGCGGCATGCGCCTCGCAGATCGAGCGGTTGACCGCCGCCAGCACTTCCGCTGGCGGCAGCGCCAGTCCGGTGGCGGGATCGGCCAGCACCAGCCGCTGTTTGAACAACACCGACAGCATCGCCGAGGTCACGCCGTGGCCGGTGGCGTCGGCCAGGTAGAAGGCCAGGTGCCGCTCGCCCAGCCGCACCACGTCGTACAAATCGCCGCCCACGTGCTGCCCCGGGCGGTACACGGCCTGGATGCAATAGCCCTCCATTGGCGGCGGGCTGCGCGGCAGCAGGGCGCGCTGGATGACTTCGGCGCGTTCAAGGTCGTGACGCAGCGCCGCGGACGTTTCTTCGAGCTCGCGCACCTTGCGCTGCAGCTCGCGATGCAGCCGCTCGCGCTCGGCCAGCAGCTGTCGCTTCTCCAGCGCATTGCGCACTGCGACGCCGATCTCTTCGCGGTGCGGCGACTTGGGCAGGAAGTCGAAGGCGCCCAGGCGGATGGCCGTCACCGCGGAGTCGAAGGTCTCCAGGCCCGACAACACGATCCACATGGCGTCGGGCACGGCCTCTCTGCCCCAGCGCAGCAGCGCCAGGCCGTCCATGCGGGGCATCATGATGTCGGTCAGCACCAGCGCGACCTCGGGATGCGCGCGCAGCACCTCTTGCGCCGCGATGCCGTCCTGGGCTTCGAGAACGGGCGCACAGCCCAGCCCCTCCAGCGTCAGCTTCGCCATCAGGCGAGTGACTGGCTCGTCATCCACCACCAAGGCCACGGGAGGGACGGGGTCGGGGTTCATAGCTTCGCGAGCGACGCGGTTGCCGTGCGAGTGCGAATTCTCGGAGTCGACAGGCGGGATGGCAAGCCGTCGATGTCGACGCGATTTCAACGCGATTTCAGCGCGTCACATCGGGGCTCCGACAGGCGCCGTGCGACAGGCCGGCAAGTGCGATGCCGGCCCCCAAGCCCGGCTTGACATCGATCTTCCTTGTGCTTAAGCTCGGTTCTAGGTTAGCGCTATCATAAATTCTACCGATCTTCGAAGATCGTCGGAAATCATCGGAAAGCGAAGGAGACATGCAGATGTTCAAAGCCAGGGTGATCGTCACGGGCCTCATGGCGTTGCTGGGCACGTTCGGCGCCTCGGGCAATGCATCGGCCGAGGTGTTTCCCGACAAGCCGATCAAGCTGGTCGTGGCCAGTGCGGCCGGCGGCGCGTCGGACATCGTCGCGCGTCTCATGGCCGATCGGCTCACGCAATCGCTCGGCCAGCCCGTGGTGGTCGAGGCCAAGCCGGGCGCCAACGGCAACATCGCGGCCGAGCTGGTGGCCAAGTCGCCGCCCGACGGCTACACGCTGATGATGGGCACCATCGGCGTGCTGGCCATCAATCCGTCGATGTACAAGAGCGTGCGCTTCGATCCGCTCAAGGACTATGCGCCGGTGGCGCGGCTGGTGTCGTTCTCGAACATGCTGGTCGTCACACCCAACCTGCCTGTGAAGACGGTGAAGGAGCTCGTCGAGTACGCGAAGGCCAACCCGGGGCGCCTGCGCTACGGGTCGCCCGGCGCGGGCGGTTCGCCGCACATGGCGATGGTCGTCTTCGGGCAGATGACGAACACCGATCTGACCCATGTTCCGTACAAGGGCGCCGCACCGGCCCTGACGGACCTCATGGGCGGCCACATCGACTTCGCCTTCAGCGACCCGTTGCTGACCCTGCCGCAGGTGCGGGCCGGCAAGGTGCGCGCATTGGCGGTGAGCGGTAACACGCGCCTCGCCTCCGCACCCGAGATTCCCACCGTCGCCGAGGCCGGCGTGCCGGGCTATGCGGTGAGCGGCTGGCTCGGCATCGTCGCGCCGGCCGGTACGCCGGCCGATCGCATCGCCAAGCTCAATGCCGCCCTCAACGAAGCGCTGGCCGTGCCCGAGGTCAACGCCAAACTGGTGGAGCAGGGCTCGGCCGTCATCCCCGGCACGCCGCAGGAGTTCGGCGCCTTCATCCGCAGCGAGTACTTCCGCTGGAAGAAGGTGGTGGACGAGGCCAAGCTGGTGGCCGACTGAGCCATCGTTTCATCTTTGTTCAAGACACGACCACGACACGAGATCGCATCGATGACCCATGACTCTTCGGCCGGCGCGGATGCCAGCCTTTCCGGCGCCCAGGCGCTGGTCGCCCAGTTCGCAGCGCGCGGCGTGAAGCGCATCTACGGCGTTCCCGGCGGCGACTGCAGCCTGGACATCATCGCCGCGGCGCACGAAGCCGGCATCGCCTTCGTGCTGGCCCGCACCGAAAGCGCCGCCGCGATGATGGCCGCCGCCGAAGCCGAGCTCACCGACAGCCTGGGCGTGCTGCTGACCACCCGGGGCCCGGGCTTGGCCAACGGCGTCAACGGCGTGGCCTGCGCCATGCTCGACCGCTGCGGCATCGTGGTGATCAGCGACGGCTACGAGAACGAGCAGGCTTTCGTCAGCCACCAGCGCTTCGACCAGCAGCGCATGCTCGAGCCGGTGACCAAGGGCGCGCTGCGCGTCGATTCGCCGCAGGCGCTGCCCGCCGTCGGGCCGCTCCTGGACCTCGCGCTCGCGCGGCCGCGCGGCCCGGTCTACCTCGAGGTGACGGGGCAGGGCATGCGCAACAAGGTGCCGGCTTCGTCGCTGCCGGTGCAACCCGCGCGGCAGGCGCCGCTGCCGGCGCACCCGGCCGACGCCGTCGCGGCCGCGAGCAAGCTGATGGCGCATGCTCGTCGGCCGGTCGTCATCGCCGGACTGCAGACCCGTGAAGCCGGTGCCGCGCAGGGCCTGCGCGACCTGGCCGCGGCGTGGCAGTGCCCCGTGTTCTCCACCTACATGGGCAAGGGCGCGCTGCCCGATGCCGATCCGCGGATGATGGGCCTCTTCATGGCCGGTGGCGCGGAAGACGAGGCGATGAAGTCGGCCGACCTCATCGTCACCTACGGGCTCGATCCCATCGAGCTGCTGCCCAAGCCCTGGCGCTACGGCGCGCCGGTGCTGGAGCTCAGCACGCACCCCTTCGGACGCAACCACTTCACGCCAGCGGTGGCCCTGGTCGGCGACCTCGGCGCCGCGGCCGCGCAACTCGGCGAAGGCCTGGGGCGCAGCGGCTGGCAGGCCGACGAACTCAAGGCCTTGAAGTCGCACATGCAGGCACGCGCAGTCGCGGAAGGCGCAGGCATCACGCCGACGCTGCTCGCGCAGACCGCGTGCAGGCTGCTGCCGCAGCGGGCCCGCATCACCGTCGATGCCGGTGCGCACATGCTGCCGGTGATGGCCTTCTTCGACGCCGCGGCGCCGCGCGACGTGCTGATCTCGCGCGGCCTGGCCACCATGGCCTACGCACTGCCGACCGCCATCGGCGCGGCGCTGGCCGACCCCTCGCGCCCCGTGGTGGCCTTCACCGGCGACGGTGGCCTGATGATGTGCGCCTCGGAGCTGGCCACGGCGGTGCAGGCGGTGTGCAAGCTGACGGTGGTGGTCTTCAACGACTCTGCCATCGCCATGATCGGCGTCAAGCAGGGGCAGCGCGGCCTCGAGCGACGCGGCATGGATTACTCGCCCAGCGATTTCTCGCTGGTGGCGCAAGGCTACGGCTGCCAGGGCCTGCGCGTGAGCGAGCCCGCCGAGCTGGGCGCCGCGCTCCAGCGTGCCTTCGCCGCCGACGGCCCGGCGCTCGTCGACGTCATCGTCGATCCCAGTACCTACCCGGCGCAGCTGCGTTCGCTGCGCGGCTGACCCGACCCTCACACCCTTCATGGACAAGCACCTACCGACCACGGTCAGCGACCCGGCATTGCGCGCCGAACTGCGCGACCTCCACGACGACTACGCCACGACGCTCGACGACCTCGACTTCGCGCGCTGGGTCGGCTTCTTCACCGAGGGATGCGTGTACCGCGTCGTCTCGCTCGAGAACTTCGACCAGGGCCTGCCGTTGTCGACCATCGCATGCGATGGGCTCGGCTCGCTGCGCGACCGCGTCGCGGCCATTCGCGAGACGGCGGTGTTCGAGCCGCGCACGCTGCGCCGCCTGGTCAGCGGCACGCGCATCAACGCCATCGACGGCGACGAGATCCAGGCCCAGGCCAGCTTCGCGATTTTCGAGAGCCTGTCGGACCGCGAGCCGCACCTGTTCATGACCGGCCGCTACCTCGACCGCGTGGTGCGCGAGGACGGCCGCCTCAAGCTGCGCGAGCGCGTCTGCGTGTTCGACAACTACCGCGTACGCACCTCACTTGTGTATCCCGTTTGACGTTCGAAGCTCCAAGTTCGACCATGACCACTGACACCCTTCCCGAAGCGACATCGTGCGCCGCGGCAACCGAAACCCCGATCTCCACCTGGCAGATGCGGCGCTGGCCCGACACGCGCGACACTCGCATTCCGGCCTGGATCTATTCCGACCCCTCGCTCTTCGCGCGCGAGATGGAGGTGTTCCACGACGGCCCGGGTTGGAACTTCGTCGGCCTCGAATGCGAGATCGAGGCCGTCGGCGCCTTCAAGCGCAGCTGGATCGGGCCGCGCTCGGTGATCATGGTGCGCGGCGAGGACGACCACATCCACGTGCTCGAAAACCGCTGCGCCCACCGCGGCTCGCAACTGTGCTGGGAGAACAAGGGCGTGGTGAAGGACTTCACCTGCCCCTACCACCACTGGAACTACGACCTCGAAGGCAACCTGCTCGGCCTGCCATTCTTCCGCGGCGCGATGGGGAAGGGCGGCATGCCGCGCGACTTCCAGAAGTCCGAGCACGGGCTGCGCAAGCTGCGCGTGGCCACGCTGGGCGGCATCGTCTGGGCCAGCTTCTCTGACGAGGCGCCCTCGCTCGAAGACTACCTGGGTGAAGAGATCCACTCCCTGGTGCTGCGCGCCACCGGCGGTGGCAAGAAGAAGCTGCGCCTGCTGGGCTACAACCGCCAGTTGCTCCCCTGCAACTGGAAGCTTTACCTCGAGAACAGCCGCGACCCTTATCACGCGACCCTGCTGCACAGCTTCTTCCTCACCTTCGGCCTGCTGCGCACCGACACCGCCTTCAAGGCCGTGCCCACGATCGGCGGGCGCCACGGCATCATGGCTTCCACCTATTCGGCGACCACCGCGGGGCAGCAGAACGAAGTCACGAAGCAGTTGGCCAACCTGAAGACCGACTTCAAGCTCGAAGACATGGAAGTCGTCAAGCCGGTGGACGAGATGGGCGACAGCGCGATGATCAATTTCTCGGTGCTGCCCTCGGTCTTCTTCCAGCAGCACGGCAACTCGCTGGCCTTGCGGCACCTGGTCCCCAAGTCGGCCTCGCAGACCGAACTGTCGTGGACGCACTACGGATTCGACGACGACGACGAGGCCATGAACCGGCGCCGGCTCAAGCAGGCCAACCTGATGGGCCCGGCCGGCTACGTGGCGATCGACGACAGCGAAGTGCTGGCACGCATGCAGCCGGTGGCCGAAAGCGCACCGGAGTCGGTGCAGGTCGTGACCATGGGCGGCGTGGACCACGCGCCGCAGGACACCATGCTCACCGAGACGCTGATCCGCGGCTTCTACAGCTACTACCGCGAGAAGATGGGACTTTGAGATGACGCAATGGCATCGTGCGAGCTCGCTGGAGGACGTATGGGAAGGCACGCCCCTGCCGGTGACGGTGGAAGGGCGCCCGATCGCGCTATACCGCTTCGGCGACCGCGTGCATGCCGTGGGTGATCTCTGCCCGCACCAGAAGGACGTGAAGCTGTCGGACGGCTATCTGGACGGCGAAACCATCGAGTGCCCGATGCACCAGTCCTGCTTCAACGTGTGCACGGGCGAGGTGCTGAACGCGCCGGCGCGCGAGAACCTGCCGGTGTTCGAAGTGCGCATCGAGGACGGCGACGTCTTCGTCGGCGTGTAGCGCATGGAAGCGATGGTTCGCCATCTTGACCTCGGGTTGGTTAGCGCTATCATAATTCGACAAGAAACGGGTCGATGCGTGTAGCGCCCGGCCGAACGAAGGAGACACCATGAACCACTGCCGCAGCCGTGTTCAACGTACCGCCATCGCCGCCTGTTCGGCGCTTTCGCTGATCGCGGCGTCGCCCGCGTTCGCGCAGTTCTCGGGCGACGTCATCCGGATCGGCTTCCTGACCGACATCTCCGGCGTCTACTCCGACAACGACGGGCAGGGCGGCGTGGAGGCGATCAAGATGGCCGTGAAGGACTTCGGCGACATCAGCGGGAAGAAGGTCGAGTTCCTCTACGCGGATCACCTGAACAAGGTCGATGTCGCTTCGTCCAAGGCGCGGGAGTGGTTCGATCGCGAGGGCATGGACATGCTGGTGATCGGCGCGAACTCGGGCGCTGCGCTCGCGCTGGCCAAGCTGGCTGCCGAGCGCAAGAAGCCGATGTTCGCGGTCACCGCGGCCACGGCGCGCCTCACCAACGAGGAATGCACGCCCTACAACGTGGCCTATGCGTACGACACCGTGTCGGTCGCGCGCGGCACGGCCAATGCCATCGTCGAAGCGGGCGGCAAGGATTGGTTCTTTCTGACTGCCGACTACGCCTTCGGCACCTCGCTGGAAAAGGACGCCACCGACGTCATCAAGGCGAAGGGGGGCAGGGTGCTCGGCGGCGTGAAGCACCCGGTCGGCGCCACGCCCAACTTCTCGGCGCTGCTGCTGCAGGCGCAGTCGTCCAAGGCGAAGATCCTGGCGCTGGCCACCAGCGGCGACGACCTGATCAACGCCATCAAGGTGGCCAACGAGTTCGGCATCAACAAGTCGATGACGCTGGCCGCCATCCTGACCCACATCCCCGAAGTCAATGCGCTGGGCCTGAAGCTGACGCAGGGCATGTACCTGACCGACGGCTGGTACTGGGACCAGAACGATGCCTCGCGCGCCTGGGCCAAGCGCTATTTCGAGGTGATGAAGAAGATGCCGGGGGCCATGCAGGCGGCCGACTACTCGGCCGTCACGACCTACCTGAAGGCCGTGAAGGCGGCAGGCACCGACGACGGTGACAAGGTCATGGCGACCTTGAAGTCCACGAAGATCAACGACATGTACACCGCCAGCGGCGTGATCCGGCCCGACGGCCGCATGGTCTACGACATGTCGCTGCGCCAGGTGAAGAAGCCCGAGGAGTCGAAGTACCCCTGGGACTACTACAAGACCGTCAAGACCATCCCCGGCGACGAAGCTTTCACCAAGAAGTCGGAGACGAAGTGCGCGCTGTGGAAGTGACGTTCGGCAAACGCGCCTGACTTTCGGCGCGCACACTCTCTGCGACCGGCCATGGAACTCTTCGGCGTCCCGCTGCAGGCCCTGCTGGCGCAGCTTTTCCTCGGGCTGGTCAACGGCTGCTTCTATGCGCTGCTCTCGCTCGGGCTCGCGATCATCTTCGGCCTGCTCAACGTGATCAACCTGTCGCACGGCGCGCTCTACATGCTGGGCGCCTTCGTCACCTGGATGGCCTTTTACTACTTCGGGCTCAGCTACTGGGTGATGCTGCTGCTGGCGCCGCTCCTCATCGGCGCCTTCGGCATCTTCATCGAGCGCACGACGCTGCGCCGGCTCTACCGGCTCGATCACCTGTACGGCATGCTGCTGATGATCGGCCTGGCGCTCGCGCTCGAAGGGCTCTTCCATTCCTTCTACGGCGTGTCGGGGCGCTCGTACTCGGCGCCCGATGCGCTCTCGGGCGCGATGGACATCGGCTTCATGGTGCTGCCCAACTATCGCGCGTGGGTGGTCGCCGTCTCCATGGTCGTCTGCTTCGCGACCTGGTTCGTCATCGAGAAAACGCGCCTGGGCGCGACGCTGCGCGCCGGCACGGAGAACCCGAAGCTGGTCGAAGCCTTCGGCGTCAACGTGCCGCGCATGGTGACGCTGACCTACGGCTTCGGCGCGGCCCTGGCGGGCTTTGCCGGCGTGCTCGCAGCGCCCATGGTGCAGGTCTCGCCGCTCATGGGCGCCAACCTGATCGTGGTCGTGTTCGCGGTGGTGGTCATCGGCGGGCTGAGTTCGATCCTCGGCGCGATCCTCACCGGCCTGGGATTGGGCTTGATCGAGAGCGCGGTGGGCATCTTCTATCCGCAGTTGTCGGCCACGGTCGTCTTCATCGTCATGGCCGTCGTGCTGATGCTGCGGCCCGTGGGCCTGTTCGGCCGCGAGAAGTAGAGGCGCGCCGATGGACCTTCGAAAGCTGGGCTACGCCGTCGCCGTGCTCGCGCTGCTGGTGGCGCCGGCCTTCCTGTACCCGGTGCTGGTGATGAAGGTGCTGTGCTATGCGCTCTTCGCCTGCGCCTTCAACCTGCTGATCGGCTTCGCCGGGCTCGTGTCGTTCGGGCATGCGACCTTCTTCGGCGGCGCTGCCTATTTCTGCGGCTACGCGCTGGCGTCACTCGGGCTACCGACGCCGCTGGGCATTCTGTTCGGCACCGCAGCCTCGGCACTCGTTGGGCTTTTCATCGGCAGCCTGGCCATCCGCCGGCAGGGCGTGTACTTCTCGATGATCACGCTGGCGCTCGCGCAGATGCTGTACTTCTTCTACCTGCAGGCGCCGTTCACCGGCGGCGAGGATGGCCTGCAATCCATTCCGCGCGGCACGCTGTTCGGGCTGGTGGACCTGCGCAACGACCTCGCCATGTATTACTTCGTGGTCGCGATCTTCCTGGCCGGCTTCGCGCTGATCATGCGGATCGTGCATTCACCCTTCGGCCAGGTGCTTCAGGCCATCAAGGACAACGAGCCGCGCGCGGTCTCGCTGGGCTACGACATCGCCAAGTACAAGCTCGCAGCCTTCGTGCTGTCGGCCGCGCTGGCCGGCCTGGCCGGCGCGACGAAGAGCGTGGTGCTCGGCGCGGCCACGCTGACGGACGTGCACTGGGCCATGTCGGGCCACGTGATCCTCATGACGCTGATGGGCGGCATGGGCACCTTCGCCGGCCCGGTGTTCGGCGCCGCGATCATCGTCGCGCTCGAGAACAAGCTGGGCGACATCGGCAACCTGCTGGCCAGCTCGACCGGCGTCGAATGGTTCCGGGCGATCGGCACCTCGGTGCCGCTGGTGACCGGCCTCATCTTCATGGCCTGCGTGCTGGCCTTTCGCCGCGGTGTCCTCGGCGAGCTGGCGCACGTGTTGCGGCTCGGGCGGGCCGCGCCGGGCAAGGCCGCCGATGCCTGACGCCATCCTGAAGGCGCAGGGCCTGCGCAAGGATTTTCGCGGCTTCCGGGCTGTCGACGGCGTGGACCTGGAGGTGCAGCGCGGGCACATCCATGCGCTGATCGGACCGAACGGCGCCGGCAAGACGACCTGCTTCAACCTGCTCACCAAGTTCCTCGAGCCGAGCGCGGGCAGCATCCTCTTCAACGGCCGCGACATCACCCGCGCGCGGCCGGCGGAGATCGCGCGCCAGGGCGTGATCCGTTCCTTCCAGATCTCGGCCGTGTTCTCGCACATGACGGTGCTGCAGAACGTGCGCGTCGGCCTGCAGCGCAGGCTGGGCACTTCCTTCCACTTCTGGAAGCGCGGCAGCACGCTGAAGGCGCTGGATGCCCGTGCCATGGAACTGCTGGCCCAGGTCGACCTGGAGCGCTTCGCGGGCGACCTGGCCATGGACCTGCCCTACGGCCGCAAGCGCGCATTGGAAATCGCGACCACGCTGGCCATGGAGCCCGAGCTGATGCTGCTGGACGAGCCCACCGCCGGCATGGGCCTCGAAGACGTGGCGCGCGTCACCGCGCTGATCAAGCGCGTGGCGGCCGGGCGGACCATCCTCATGGTCGAGCACAACATGAACATCGTGGCCGGCATTTCCGACCGCATCACCGTTCTGCAGCGCGGCAGCGTGCTGGCGGAAGGGCGCTACGAGGAAGTGTCCAGCAATCCGCAGGTGATCGAGGCGTACATGGGGTCCTAGAGGTCCTGGACCACGGAGAGGATCACGCGCTGGCGGGGCACGGCCTCGAACTCGTCCTGGTCGGCGGTGCTCGCCTTCGGCACGTAGGCGCGGAAGGCCTCGATCGACTGCCAGCGCTCCACCATGATGTACGTGGCGCAGCCGGGGTTGCCGCCCACGTGGAAGCTGTTGAGCCCGGGCGGCAGCGCCGACATGTCGTCGAGCCGGGTCAGCGTCTTGCCGATGAAGCCCTCGTGTCGGGGCACGGCCTGGGCGTGGTGCCAGGCCAGGAAATCCTGCTCGCGCTCGGGCCTGATCAAGCGGCGGATCAAGACCATGCATTCCATGCGCTGCTCCTCGTCAGTGCGCAGGCGAGTCGAGCCGCACGATCCAGCCCTCGTGCTCGCGGCTGCCGGCGGCGAAGCGGCGCAGCACTTCGGGGTCGTGCCCCGGCACGACGAGCTGCGGGGCATCGGCGAGCGCATGCACCCGGGCATAGCCTTCGAGCATGTCGCCGACGTTGTAGACCACCGGGAAGGGCCTCTGCTGGTCCATGTTGGCGTACAGGTGCGATGCGTCCGAAGCCAGCACGAGCCAGCCCAGCCGCGTGTGGACGCGCACCACCTGCAGGCCGTTGGTGTGGCCGCCGACGCGATGCACGCTCAGCCCGGGCGCCACGTCCGAATCGCCGTCGTGAAAGCGCACGCGTCCGTCGAACACCCGCCGCACCATGCTGGCGACGTCCTCGACCTCGAATGGATGGCTCAGCGTGGGATGACACATGCAGCGGCCGGTGCAGTAGGCCATCTCGCGGTCCTGCAGGTGATAGCGTGCGCGCGGAAACAGCTCGCGGTTGCCGGCATGGTCGTAGTGCATGTGGGTCACGATCACGTCTTCGACCGCGGCGGCGTCGATGCCGATCGCCTTCAGGCCTTCGTCGATGGGGCGGGTGATCACACGGCCGCGCTTGGCAGCGCCCGCCTGGTCGAAGCCGGTGTCGACCAGGAAGGTGCGCGACGCGCCGACCACGGCCCAGACGAAGTAGTCGAGCGGCATGGGCACGTCGTGGCTGTCGCCGCCGATGAAGTTGGCCGACGACATGCGGTCGTGATGGGCGTACTTGATGGCGTAGACCTGGTAGTCGGGGAGAGCGTCTGTCATGGGTTCGCGCGTCCGGTTCGAGAATCGATGCGAATCATGATACCGCTATCATAAATGGCTGTCACCGGGCCTGTCACTTATCATTTCCCGGATGAAGAATCACAAGTTCCAGGGTGCACCTGCGGCGCGCAGGGGCGGCGGCGACGCGGACGCAGGGGCCGGCCATGGCTGAGGGCAGGGTTCGTTCGGGCGGGCAGGGCGCCCGCATGCGCGACGTGGCCAAGGCGGCCGGCGTGTCGTTGATGACGGTGTCGCGCGCGCTGCGCGAGCCGCAGCGGCTTTCCGAGGAGACGCGAAAGACGGTGCTCGACGCCGTCAAGAAGATCGGCTACGTGCCCAACAGCATCGCGGCGAACCTGGCGTCGAACCGGTCGAGCGTGGTCGGGCAGATCGTGCCCAGCATCCAGAACTCGCTCTACGCCGAAACGCTCAAGGGCTCGGCCGACGTGCTGCGCACGGCCGGCATGCACCTGATGCTCGCCGACAGCGGCTATTCGATGCAGGAAGAAGAGGCGCTGATCGGCGCCTTCCTCGCGCAGCGCGTCTGCGGGCTGATCCTGCACAACACCGACCACACGCCGCGGGCGCTCGAAATGATCGAGCGCGCCGGCGTGCCGGTGATCGAGACCGGCGACATCCCACGCAGTCCCATCGACATGGTGGCCAGCTATTCGAATGCCGAAGCCGCGAAGGCCATGACGCTGCACCTGGCGGCGCGCGGCTACAAGCGCATCGGCTTCGTCAGCCTCGACACCAAGATCAACCGTCGCGCGCGCGAGCGCCTGCGCGGGCACCTGGCGGCGCTCAAGTCGCTGGGCCTGCCGAAGGATGCCTCACTGCTCAGCGAGGTGGGGCCGGGCCTGACCTCGGGCGCCCACGCGATGGTCGACATGATGTCGCGCGCGCCCGACGTCGACGCCATCTTCTTCGCCGGCGACGTGCTGGCCATCGGGGCGCTGTTCGAGGCGCAGCGGCGCGGGTGGAAAGTGCCCGGCCGCATCGCGATCGCCGGCTTCGACGACCTCGACATCCTGCAGCACACGGTGCCGCGGCTGACCTGCCTGCGGCTGCCGCGGCTGGAGATCGGCCGCCGCAGCGCCGAGGCCTTGCTGGACAGGGTGCGGGGCACGGGCGACGCGGTTCGCCTCGACCTCGGCTTCGAAGTCATCCAGCGCGAAAGCACCTGAAGCCCGGCCCGCCGAGCCGGGCAGGGCGAAACTACTTGCACGCCCCTTCTTTTTCCGATAATGTTACCGCTATCACAACGCGATGGCGGCCAGCACACTTTGGGATCGGATGATTGAGCATGAAGGGTAAGACAGCACTGATCACCGGCTCGTCGGGAGGGCTCGGCTTCGCGGTGGCCCAGGAGCTGGCGCGTGCGGGTTGCAACGTGGTCCTGCATGGGATCGAGCCGGAAGAGGGCGTGCGCGGCCGCGCGGCAGAGTTGGCGCAGGCGCACGGCGTGGTGGCCAGCTACATGCAGGTCGACCTGACGGACGCGGCCGCCACCGAGAAGCTTGTGCGCGACGTGCACGAGCGCCACGGTGGCATCGACGTGCTGGTCAACAACGCGGTGACACGGCACTTCGCCGCCATCGATGCCTTTCCCGTCGAGTGCTGGGACCGTGCGCTCGCGGTGAACCTGAGCGCCGCGTTCCACACCATCCGGCTCAGCCTGCCCGGCATGCGGGCACGCGGCTGGGGCCGCATCTTCAACATGACCTCGGTGTACGGCTCGCGCGGCATCGCCAATCGCGTCGACTACGTCACGACAAAGACGGCGCTGATCGGCATGACGCGCGCCGTGGCGATGGAGACGATCAACCAGGGCATCACCTGCAACGCCATCTGTCCGGGTGCCGTGTTGACGCCGACCAGCGAGCTGCGCATCGACGCGCTGATGGAAGAGACCGGACTGTCGCGCGAGCGCGCCACGCAGCAGTTCCTGCAGGGCAAGCAGCCGACGCACCGCTTCATCGACGCGGCCCACGTGGCGCAGATGCTGGTGTTCCTGTGCGGCCCGGCGGGCGGCGAGATCACCGGGGCCGTGATGCCCGTGGAGGCGGGATGGCTGGCGAGCTGAGCGGCATGGAGGGCTCGAACGAGATCAGCGCGGCGCTGTCGCGCTTCGTGGTTCGCACGCGATGGGACGAACTGCCCGAGGCGGTGCGGCACGAGGCCAAGCGCGCGCTGGTGAATTTCTTCGCCACGGCCCTGGCAGGCTGCCGCGACCCGGCGATCGAAGCGGCCTCGTCCGTGTTTTCCGGATTTCGCAGCGGCGCCGGCTGCACCGTGATCGGGCGGACGGAGCAGACCGACGCGCTGCATGCCGCGTCGTTGAACGCGATGAGCGGCAACGTCTTCGACTTCGACGACACCCACGTGCCGACCATCATCCACCCGACCGCGCCGGTCGCGCCGGCACTGCTCGCGCTCGCGCAGACGCGGCGGTTGTCGGGGCGCGAACTGCTGCTGGCCTTCGTCCTCGGTGTCGAGGTGGAATGCCGGCTGGGCAACGCGATCTCGCCGGGGCACTACCAGCGCGGCTGGCACATCACGTCGACCTGCGGCGTCTTCGGCGCTGCCGCGGCCAGTGCGCGCGTGCTGGGCCTGGAAGCGCAGGGCGTGCTCTGGTCGCTCGGCAACGCCGCTGCGCAATCGGGTGGCCTGGTGGAAAACCTCGGCAGCATGGCCAAGAGCATCGGCGTGGGCAACGCTGCGTCCAATGGGCTGCTGTCTGCACTGTTGGCGGCTCGCGGCTTCCAGGGCCCGGCGCAACCGGTGGAAGGGTCGCGCGGCTTTTTGCGGGTGACGGGCGAACAACCCGACCTGCAAGGCGTGGCGCAGGGCCTCGGCGAACGCTGGGAGCTCATGAAGAACACCTACAAGCCTTATCCGTGCGGCGTGGTGCTCAACCCGGTCATCGAAGCTTGTCTCGCACTGCACGAGAGCGCGCGCCGCATGCTCGACGAGGTGGAAGCCGTCGCCCTGACCGGCCACCCGCTGCTGCGCGAACGCACCGACCGGCCCGCGCCGCGCTCGGGCCGAGAGGCGCAGGTCAGCGCGCAGCATGCGGTGGCGGTCTGCCTGACGCTCGGCAGGGCAGGGCTGGACGAGTTCAGCGATGCCTGTGTGGCCGACCCGGCGTGGCGCGATCTGGGCGCCAAGGTGCGCTTCGTCGACGATGCGCGCTATGGCATCGAGGCGGCGCAGGTCACGCTTCATCTTCGCGGCGGCGACACGGTGTCGCACCGCGTGGACGCCGCACGCGGCAGCCTGGGCGCACCGTTGACCGACGAAGACCTCGCACGCAAGCTCCGGACGCTGGCCGCCTGGGGCGGCAGCGGCTGCGCACCCGACCCGCTGATCGACGCGCTGTGGTCGCTCGACACGGCCGACGATGCCGGTGCGCTGATGCCGCTGGCCGCCGGCCGCACCTGACCCGGCATTTCCCAATCCCCTAGCTCTGAAGGAAGACACACCATGAACCAGGAACTGTTCGACACGGGCCTGAAGATCCGCCGCGAAGTGGTGGGCGACGCTTACGTCGATGCATCGCTCAAGGGCGCCGACGATTTCAGCATGCCGATGCAGGAACTGGTCACGCAGTACTGCTGGGGCGACGTGTGGGCGCGGCCGGGCCTGGACCGCCGGGCGCGCAGCCTGCTCAACCTCGGCATGATCGCGGCGCTGAACCGGCCCGAGGAGCTTGCCACGCACGTGCGCGGCGCCCTCAACAACGGCGTGACCAAGGACGAGATCCAGGAAGCCTTCCTGCAGGTCGCCATCTACTGCGGCATGCCTGCGGGCCTCGGCTCGTTCAAGATCGCGAAGCAGGTGTTCAAGGAGATGGGCCTCTGAGCCCGGAGGACGCATCACCATGTCAACAGACATCAAGACCCTGGGATTCATCGGCGTCGGCGTGATGGGCAACCCGATCGCGAAGCATCTGATCGGCAAGGGCCACCAGCTGGTGGTCTACGACAAGAGCGAGCGGGCCGTGGCAGCGCTCGTGGGCGAAGGTGCGAAGGCCGCGGCGAGCATCTCGCAGGTGGTCGACGAGGCCGAGATCGTCTTCACCAGCCTGCCGTCACCGGCCATCTTCACCGAGGTGGCGCTCGGCGCCGGCGGAGTGAAGGAGGGCAAGGCGGTGCGCATCATGGTCGACCTGTCGACCGTGGGCTCGCGCGCCACCCGCCATGCAGCGGCGCAACTGCTGGAGCACGACATCGACCTGGTCGATGCGCCGGTCAGCGGAGGCGCCGCCGGTGCGCAAAAGGGGACGTTGGCGGTGATGGTCGCCGGCAAGCCCGAAGCGGTGGCAGAAGTGCGCGAGCTGCTCGAAGCCTTCGGCAAGCTCTTCATGGTGGGCCCGCAGGCAGGGCAGGCGCAGCTGCTGAAGCTGCTCAACAACATGCTGTCGTCGACCGCCTTCGCCATCACGTCCGAGGCTTTCGTGGCCGGCGTGCGCGGCGGGCTCGACCCCGAAGTGATGATGGCCGCCATCAATGCGGGCAGCGGGCGCAGCGGCGCGTCGCAGGACAAGTTCATGAAGCAGGTGATGCCGCGCACCTTCGACTTCGGCTTTCCGATCGCCAGCGTGTGCAAGGACATCGGCCTGGCCGTGGAAGAGTGCGAGGCGCTCGGCGTGCCGATGTGGGTGGGCAACACCGTGCGCCAGCTCTGGAACTTCGCCGGCCGTCAAGACGGCATGCAGCGCGACATGACCGAGCTGGTGACGTCGATCGAGCACTGGGCCGAAGGCGACGCAGCGGCGTCCAGGCCGCGCACGTGAACGCAGCCGGAGGAGACGAGATGGAAGGCATCCACGTCATCGCGGAAGGCTTGCTCTTTCCAGAAGGACCGGTCGCGATGCGAGACGGCTCCGTGCTGGTCGTCGAGATCCGCGGCGGCACGGTGCGCCGCGTGGCAGCGGACGGCGCGCTGTCGCTCGTTGCCGAATGCGGCGGCGGGCCGAACGGCGCAGCCATCGGACCCGACGGTGCGCTGTACGTCTGCAACAACGGCGGCTCGAGCTACACGCCCGGGCAGGTGCTGTCGAGCGGGCCGGCCGCGGATTACACGGGTGGCTCGATCCAGCGCGTCGACCTCGCCACCGGCGAGGTGCGCGTGCTCTACGACGGCTGCGACGGCACGCGGCTGTCGGCACCGAACGACCTGGTCTTCGACCGAGAAGGCGGCTTCTACTTCACCGACATGGGCAAGAAGCACGCCACGCACCGCGTGCACGGTGCGCTGTATTACGCGCAGGCGGACGGTTCGGGCATCCGGCAGCTGGCCTACCACCTGCAGCAGCCCAACGGCGTCGCGCTGTCGCCGGACGGCGGCACGGTCTACGTCGCCGAGACCGACACCGCGCGGCTGTGGGCCTTCGACGTGGCCGCGCCCGGCGAGATCCGCCGGCACGGCACTCCGCCGCCGCACGGGGGCCGGCTCGTGTGCGGGCTGCCGGGCTACCAGGGCTTCGACAGCATGGCGGTCGATGCGCAGGGCAACATCTGCGTGGCGACCCTCACGACGGGCTGCATCACGGTGGTGTCGCCAGGTGGCCAGGTGTTGCGGCAGGTGCCGGTGCCCGATGCGCACGTCACCAACATCTGCTTCGGCGGGCCCGAGCTGCGCACGGCCTACGTGACGCTGGCCGGCACCGGCAGGCTGGCGGCGATGCCGTGGCCGGAGCAGGGGCTGGCCTTGAACTTCAATGCCTGAAGATCGCGCCATGTCATCTGCATCTGCGTCTGCATCGGCCGAACCACCTGCACCGCGCGGCGTCGCCGTCGTCACCGGCGGCGCGCGGGGCATCGGCGAGGCGGCGGTCCGACGCTTCGCCGCGGACGGCTACCCGGTAGCCATCCTCGACGTCGACGCGGGACGCGGCGAAAAGCTGGCCGCGGAGCTGAGCCGTGATGGTGCGCAGGTCGCATTCCATGCCTGCGACGTGGCAGATCCGGACACGGTAGCCGCCGTGGCCGACCGGGTGGCCGCCGAGTTCGGCCCTGCCGGCGTGCTCGTGACCTCCGCCGCACTGATCCCGAACACCGAGTCGATCATGGACATGGACCTCTCGGCCCACGACCGGATGTGGCGGGTGAACTACCACGGCACGCTCCACGCCTGCCGCAGCTTCGGGCGCCAGATGGTCGATGCCGGGGCAGGGGGCTCGATCGTCACGGTGGGCTCCATCAACAGCCTGCTGCCGTTGCCGCTGCCCGCGTACAACCCGGCCAAGGTCGCCTTGGCGCGCCTCACGCAGCTGCTGGCGGCCGAGCTCGGGCGACATCGCGTGCGGGTGAACAGCGTGGCGCCGACCTACGTCATGACGCCGGAACTGCAGGCCCGCATCGACGCGGGCCAGCGCGACCTCGGCAAGATGATGGGCGTGCATGCGCTCGACACGCTGCCGCTCACCGCCGACGTGGCGGACGCCATCGCGTTCCTGTGCTCGCCGCAGGCTCGGACCATCACGGGCGTGCTGCTGCCGGTGGATTCGGGATGGGCCGCGAGCGTGAGCTACATGACCTATTCCGGTGGAGTGCCATGGCAAAAGCCGAATACGCGCTGAGTGCCGGCGTCGCCTAGCCGAGAAAGTCCACCAAGGCCGGGATGACCTGGTCGGGCGCCTCTTCCATCAACCAGTGGCCGGAGCCGACGACGATCACGCCCTTGACGTTGGTTGCGACCATCTTTCCCTGGTCGATCAGGAAGCTGCCGCCGGCCTTTTCGCCCGACAACACCAGCATGGGCATCGGCAATGGCGTTTTGCCCAGTTCCGCGAACTCGGCCGCGTCGCGTTCGAAGGCCTTGAAGTACTCGAAGCCGGCGCGCATACCGCCCGGTTGCGCATACGCCTTGGCGTAGACGCGGCGGTCCGCTTCGGGCACCGAGCGCTTGGGGTCGGCCGCGAAGTCGTTCCAGAAGTGTTCGAAGTAGGTGCGTTCACGGCCTTTGACCAGGGCCAGCGGCGTGGGTCCGTGGAAGTGAAAGTGCCACAGGTCGCGCAGCAGCCAGACGTTCTGCCAGGGGCCGATGCCGGGCAGGAAGGCGTCCATCAGCACGACGCGGTCGGTCTCGGAGGGGAACTGCGCGGCGTACGCGTAAGCCACCATCAGTCCGATGTCGTGGCCCACGATGCTGGCCTTCGCGATGCCGAGCGACTTCACGAGTTCGTGAATATCGACGGCCATGTTCTTCTTCTCGTAGCCCGCATCGGGCTTGGACGAACCGCCGGCGCCGCGCAGGTCGGGAACGACGACGGTGTGCGTCTTCGCGAGCAGCGGCATCAGCGGGTTCCACATGTGGCTGGTTTCGGCGTAGCCGTGCAGCAGCACGACGGCAGGGCCGGTGCCGCCGATTCGATAGTGGATGCGTGTGCCGTTGACGTCCGCGGTGCGCGAGCGGAAGCCTGCGACCGTGTCGGTCGACGCGGCATGGGCCGGATCGCCGAGCACGAAGGTGGCGCCGATGCCGGCGGCTGCGGCGAGGAGGGTGCGGCGGGTGGGGAGGGCGTCGGTGGCCATGGGTGTGTCGTTTTTCGGTGTGCTGGTGAAGACGAAGGTGCCAAGGACCGAATCTAAGATTCAGCTTCGCTTTCAGGAAGGCAGCAAAGCTGCTCTACTCGTTCAGCTTTCATGAATGATCGGAGCGAGCATGGACCGCCTCAGGGCCTTCGAGGTTTTCGTGACCGTGGTGGCACGCGGCAGCTTCATCAAGGCGGCCGATGCGCTCGACACCTCGCCGGCCAACGTGACGCGCTACGTCAACGAACTCGAAACGCACTTGGGCACGCGACTGCTCAACCGCAACTCGCGCCGGCTGTCGCTCACCGAGGGCGGAGAAGCCGTCTACGAGCGCGCGAAGTCGATCCTCGAGGACATGGCCGAGACAGAGGCGCTGGCCAGCACCGCGTCGCTGCAACCGCGCGGCCGCTTGCGCATCAACACGCCGCTGAGCTTCGGCATCCTGGTGCTGGCGCCGTTGTGGCCACGCTTCATGGCGAAGTACCCCGAAGTCGAACTCGACATCGCATTGATGGATCGCGTGGTCGACATCGTCGAAGAAGGCTACGACCTGGCCATCCGCATCTCGCGCAGCGGCTCGACGAGCCACATCGCGCGCCGGCTCGGCTGCTCGCGCAACATCGTGTGCGCCTCGCCGGATTACCTGGCCGCGCATGGCATGCCGCAGGTGCCCGCCGATCTGACGCGGCATGTGTGCCTGGGCTACACCTACGGCGCCACGTCCGACGACTGGCAGTTCATCGGGCCCGGCGGAGAGCGTGAATCGGTGCGCGTGCGCTGGGCCATGCGTGCCAACAACGGCGACACCGCGCGCGCGGCCGCGCTGGCGGGCGCCGGCGTGATCTGGCAACCGAGCTTCCTGATCGGCGAAGACGTGCGCGCGGGCCGGCTGGTCGAGGTGATGCCGGGCTACCGCATGCCGGACATCGACATCCAAGCCATCTACGCGAGCCGCCGCCACCTGAGCGCGAAGGTTCGCGTGATGGTGGATTTCCTGGTCGATGCCTTCGATGGCATTCCGCCGTGGGAGAGTGCGGAGGGCGCTTGAACTCGGCTGGCGCCGGGGCGTGCTTCAAGGAGGGCTTGCTGAACCATCCCTCCGAACTCATCTCATTCGTTTTACATAATGCATATTGTGATCTTCAAAGATGGACCGAGGACAAGGCGGGGCCACACGTTGATTCGAGTTTCAGGCGACCTCGAAACTCACGTGACTTCCACAGTCGTCTGCCCCGGCGTCACCACGCTGATGGCGCCACCCCATATGCACTGAAGCGTGCAGCCATCGTGCAATGCCGGCAGCCCGCCGAGCTTGACCTTCGTCGCGCCCGGCACCCAGGGCGATGGCGTCACCGGCACGCAAGGCATGGGCGTGAGCACGCCGCTGGCCGCGGCGGTGGCCGAAGCCACTGCGGGGTTCGCGGGACTGCGGCACATGCCGAACGGCGCGATGTTGAGGAACGGCACGTTGTCCTGCACATGGCCCGGCGGACCCGCGGGCATCGACGCCAGCATCGGCGTGGCCGTGAACACCGATGGCGCGAGCCCCATCGAGCATGAGATCTGGGCACCGGTACACACCTGCATCGGCATACGCACGCTCCTTCGATGTCGCGATGATCGATCGATGGCAGCTTAGCGGGCTGTGCGACGACTTCAACCGCTGCACGGCCGACGACGCTCGGCTGCACGGTCGAAGACGAATGCGTGTCATAGCTCCAAAGGTCTAAGGCCGACGGCCGGATTGACGCTACCCGGACCCCAAGAATACTGTTGCGCTCCCCGACAACAGGGGGCGAAAGGTGCAACGTTGATCGACACAGCGCTCGAGTTTGTGGCAGAGGAACTCAATGCCCATTTGCGCAAGCGCATGGGCAATGAACTCTCCACCGTCGATCTCGGTCCGGTGGTCGACGAGCGCGGCAACTGGGTCGGCCCCATGGACACCTTGCGCGTCACCTTGTTCCAGATCGACGAGGAGCGCGTGCTGCGTGCGCAGATGCCTGAACGCACGGTCGTCGCGGGGCGCGAAGTGATGCTGCCGCCACCCATCAAGCTCAACCTGGTGCTGTTGTTGTCGGCCCGCTACCAGCAGTACGCGCAGGCCTTGCGCACCCTCTCCCACACGATGGCGTTCTTCCAGGCGCGGCCGGTGTTCACGCCCGCGGACAGCCCTGCGCTGCCGGACAACCTGGAGCGCCTGTCCATCGACCTGGTCACCTACGGCCCCGAGCAACTGAACCAGATGTGGACCTGCCTCGGCGCGAAGCACCTGCCGTCGGCGGTGTACCGCGTTCGACTTGTGGCGCTGCAGGATTCGGAGCCCATCGGCACCGGCGCGCCGATCACGACCATCGAGACCACGCTGCACGGTCGCTGACATGGCACGCATCGATTTCCGACCGCTCTGGACCGTGGAGGTGCAGCATGCCTTCTTCGGCGGCACCTGCGATGCGATGGAGTTCATCATCCCGCCGTCCACGCTGCGCGCGCTGGCCGGCGCGCATGCGATCGCGCTGCAGCGCGACGGCCGGCTGCACGTGCTCTACGAGGCGCGCGAAGACGGGCAGCCGCTGTCGCCCTTGGCAGGGCGGCACTTCCTGTTCGGGCTGCGGCCGCGCTCGGCCTCGTTCGATCTCATCACCCTGCCCTTCGGCATTCCGCCCGGCGACGCGGCACTGTGGCGCAACGCGCCGGATGCCGATTCGCTCGCGCTCGCCGCCGCGGTGCGCATCAGCGGCGAGCGCTTGCGCATCGAGCCGCGCTCGACGCAGCGCCCCTTGACGGTGCGCCTCTTCGACAGCAGCGACACCGAGCGCGCGCAGATCGTGTTGAACATCGGCGACGAGGCGTGGACACCGCAGGGCGCTTTCACGGAAGGTCCGTGGCGCGTCGAGGAGACCGCAGGCAACGGCCCGCCGGCAAGCTGGATCCTGCACATCGCACCCGAACTCGGCGGCGCCTGGGGCTTGCTGGACCTCACCGTCGTTGCCGCTCACGTTGCCGACGGCCACGCGTTCGCGCTTTCTTTCGCCGCCCGCAGCGACACGCTGCGGTACTACGTCGTCGCGCATCGCCTCAGCGATACCGAGTTCAACCAGCTGCAAGTGCTCGACAACGGTTTCGCCGCCGAGGCGCGCCCGCAGATTGCGTTCGACCGCGTGCTGCCTGCTGCCTTCGGTGCGGATCACCTGGCGCCCGGGCTGCTCGATCCGTCAGGCAGCGCGCGCATGGCCTTGTTCGAGGCCCAGGCACCGGTCGCACGCCGCGCCCGAGGGCCTGCCGGCGTGGAGCTTCACCGCAATGGCGAACTCCTCGTGGGCAACCTGCCGCAGCCCGGTGCCGACCGCCCGGATGCGCAATTCGTCGTGCATCTCTGAGCACAGCAACCCATTCACCCGAACGTCCGCCAAAGGAGTCTTCGCCATGCCGACCTACCGCACGCCCGACGTCTACGTCGAGGAGATCTCGGTCTTTCCACCATCGGTGGCCGAAGTGGAGACCGCCATACCGGCCTTCATCGGCTACACCGCGCAGGCGCGCAAGGTGAGCATCGGCGACCTGGCTGGACGGCCCACCAAGATCTACAACTTTGCAGAATACGAGCAGTACTTCGGTGGGCCCGATACGCCCGACATCGGAGTCGCACTGGTGGCTGAGGGGCCCGGCTTCATCAGCACCGTCACGCCGCCCACGGTGACGTACCTGCTGTACCACGCCGTCAAGATGTTCTTCGACAACGGTGGCGGCAAGTGCTACATCGTGTCCGTCGGCACCTACGTCGACGCCATCGCCATCGCCGCCCTCACCGCCGGGCTCGACGCCGTGGCGCTGGAGGACGAACCCACGCTGCTGGTCTGTCCCGAGGTCGTGCGGCTGGCAGCCAACGGCTACGACACCATGTCCCAGAACATGCTGATCCAGTGCGGCACGCTGAAAGACCGCTTCGCGATCCTCGACCTCTTCGGCGGCGACGCGGCGCAGGACAACGCCGCGCTCACCGCCAACCGCGCAAGGGTCGGCAACAACCACCTGAAGTACGGCGCGCTGTACTACCCCTTCCTGAAGTCCAGCTTCAACCACGCGGTGGCGGGCGAAGGCACCAACGTCAACGTGACCATCGACGGTGCTGCGGCGGTGACGCTCGACACCCTGCAGACCACCGCCACCGCCGCCTTCAATGCCGCCAAGGCCGCGCTGCTGGACCACTTCATCGTGCTGCCGCCCAGTGGCGCCGTCGCCGGCGTGTATGCCGCCACCGACACCGCCCGTGGCGTCTGGAAGGCACCGGCGAACGTCGGCCTGGCCGACGTGGTGGAGCCGGTGGTCCGCCTCGACACCGCGCACCAGGACGAGCTGAACGTCGACGCCACCACCGGCAAGTCCGTCAACGCGATCCGCGCCTTCGCAGGCAAGGGCACGCTGGTGTGGGGTGCCCGCACGCTCGCCGGCAACGACAACGAATGGCGCTACGTGTCGGTGCGGCGCTTCTTCAACATGGTCGAGGAGTCGGTCAAGAAGAGCACCTACTGGGCCGTCTTCGAGCCCAACGACGCCAACACCTGGGTCAAGGTGCGCGGAATGATCGAGAACTACCTGACCCAGAAGTGGCGCGAGGGCGCTCTGGCCGGCGCCACCACCAAGGACGCCTTCTACGTGCGCTGCGGGCTGGGCACCACGATGAGCCCGCAGGACATCCTCGAAGGCCGCATGAACGTCGAGATCGCCATCGCCACGGTGCGTCCGGCGGAATTCATCATCCTCAAGTTCTCGCACAAGCTGCAGACCAGCTGAGCGCAGACCCGCTGACACGCACATCCAGGAGCCGACGTCATGCCCCAGCAATACCCTCTTCCCGTCTTCCACTTCACCGTCCAGTGGGGCGGCACCCGCCTGGGCTTTTCCGAAGTCACCGGGCTCACGCAGGAGAACCAGGCCATCGAGTACCGCGACGGGTCGTTCCCCGAGTACTCGTCGATCAAGATGCCGGGCCTGCGCAAGTTCAACAACGTCACGTTGAAGCGCGGCATCGTCAAGGCCGACAACGAGTTCTTCAGGTGGCTGTCCACCGTCAAGCTCAACACGGTGGAGCGCCGCGACGTGGTCGTCTCGCTGCTCAACGAGGAGCATGCGCCGGTGATGACCTGGAAGATCCACAACGCCTTTCCCGTCAAGGTCGAGGGGCCGGCCCTCAAGGCCTCGGGCAACGAGGTGGCGATCGAATCGATCGAGATCGCGCACGAGGGCCTGGAGCTGCAGAACGACTGACGGCCCGCGCCGCCCATCGCCCCATCGCCCTCCCCGCGCCATGTACACGCCTCCCGTCGGCTTCCACTTCAAGGTGGAAGTGCTCGGACTCACGCCTGCGGCCGACGACCTGCGCTTCGTCGAGGTCGGCGGCCTGGCGCTGGAGGTCGTCACCGAAGAATTGCCGGAGGGCGGCGAGAACCGCTTCGTCCAGCGCTACCCCGGCCCGGCCAAGTACGGCGATCTGGTGCTCAAGCGCGGGCTGCTGAAGGACAGCGAAGTCTGGAACTGGGCGCGCCAGTGCATCGAAGAACTCGATGTGAGCCCGAAGGACGTCGACGTCACGCTGCTCAACCCCGACCACGAGCCCCTGATGACCTGGCACGTGGTCGGCGCCTTTCCGACCAAGTGGTCCGTCTCGGACCTCAATGCCTCGGCCAATGCCATCGTCGTGGAGACGCTGACGCTGGCCTACAAATACTTTCGGCTCGACAAGAGCTGAGGAAGACCCGGATGCCCATCGTCGTCGATGAAGTCGTGATCACGGTCGAAGTCGGCAACGCCGCCGGCGGCGGCACCACGACGCCGCCCTCGCCCGCCGACGACCGCCAGACGCTGGTGGCCGAGTGCGTGGAGCGCGTGCTCGAGCTGCTGCGCGAGCAGCGGGAGCCCTGACATGGCCTCCGGACAGCTCGAGAAACTGCAGGTCAGGGCCTTCAAGGCCCCCGACTATGCGCAGGCCAGCCAGGTCGGCACCTTCGAAGCCTATGTGAACCCGAACGAGATCACGCTGGCCTACGAGATGGAATACGACGCCGCGCAGGGCTCGGGCACCACCGGCAGCCGCATGGAGTTCAAGAAGGTCAAGCCCGGCGACATGTCGCTCAACTTCTTTCTCGACGGCACGGGCGCCAACGGCGTGAAGATCGACGTGCAGGAGCAAGTCGAGAAGTTCCAGACCTTGACCGGCTACAACGGCGACATCCATCGCCCCAATTACCTGCTGGTGGCCTGGGGCAAGATCCAGGTGAAGCGCTGCGTGCTCAAGAGCGCATCGATCGCCTACAAGCTCTTCAAGGCCGACGGCACGCCGCTGCGCGCGACCATCGCCGCCACCTTCGTCGATGCGGTCGAAGACCAGACGCGCGTCGCCCTGGCGCAGGACGCATCGCCCGACCTCACCCACCTGCGCGTGCTGCGCGCCGGCGACACGCTGGCGGCCCTGTGCGGCCAGATCTACGGCGACCCCGCGCTCTACCTGAAGGTGGCGCGTGCCAACAACCTCGACGGCGTGCGGCATCTTCCGGCCGGCACGCGCGTGCGCTTCCCGCCGTTGCGCAAGTAGCCGGAGCACCGACGACCATGCCCGACGCCGTTGCAGCCGCACCGCCCTCTCCTTCCGCAGCGCCCGCAGAGCGCACGCTGCCGGTCGGCGCCGGGCATCGCGAATTCACGATCAAGGTCGACGGCCAGCCCGTGCCGCGCCAGCATGCGCTGCATTCGGTCGCCGTGGTCGCCGGTGCCAACCGCATCGCCCGCGCGCGGCTCACCTACGTCGATGGGGCGGCGGGTGCGGGCGACTTCCCGCTCAGCAATCTCGACATCGTCAAGCCGGGCGCCACGGTCGAGATCCTGGCGGGCGGCGACACCGACACGGCGCTCGTGTTCAAGGGCCTGATCGTGGGGCAGCGCCTGCGCATCCGGGAGACCTCGTCCTCGCTGCTGGTCATCGACTGCCGCCATGCGTCGACGCGGCTCGCGCTGGTGCGCCGCAGCGCCAACTACTTCGACCAGACCGACGCCGATGCCATCGAATCGCTGCTGGCCGCGGCCGGCGCCGACGGCGAGGTCGAGGCCACCACGGTCACGCACAAGCAGCTGGTGCAGCACGACTGCAGCGACTGGGACTTCATCGTCACGCGGGCCAGCGCCAACGGGCAACTCGTCTTCACGCGCGGCGGCGCGCTGGCCGTGCGCAAGCCGACGATCGAGGCACCCGTCGTGCAGCTGCAGTTCGGCGCCACCTTGCTCGAATTCGATGCCGCCGTCGACGCCCGCGACCAGGCGCAAGCCGTCAAGGCCGTGAGCTGGAGCGCCGCCGACCAGTCGCTCGAAGAACACGAAGGCGAGGCGCCTACGTTCCGATCGACCGGCAACTTCGACGCGGAGACATTGGCCACCGATGCCGGCGCAGACACGGTGACGCTGGTCCACGCGGCGCTCGATGCATCCGAAGCCGCCGCGCTGGCCAGCGCGGCACGGCAGCGCGCGGCGGTCGACCTGGCCGGCGGCCGCGCGATGTGCACCGGTATCGCCAAGGTGCAGCCAGGCGACACCGTCAAGCTCGGCGGCGTCGGCGCGCGCTTCAGCGGCGACGTGCTCGTCACCGGAGTCCGGCACGATTTCGACACGCTCAAGGGCTGGAAGACGCATCTGCAGTTCGGCGGCGTCGACCCCGACCCCGCCTTGCGCGAGCGCCTGCAGCGCCGTCGCAGCGCCGACCTGCTGGCGCCCACAGCCGGCCTGCAAGTGGGCGTGGTCACCGACAACGAGGACCCCGACGGCGAGTTTCGGGTGCGCGTGCGCTTGCCGCTCGTGAACGGTGGCGACGACGGGGTCTGGGCCCGCGTGGCGGCCGCCGATGCGGGCGACCAGCGCGGCCTTTTCTTTCGTCCGGAAATCGGCGACGAGGTGCTGCTCGGCTTCCTCGACGAAGACCCGCGCCACCCCGTCGTGCTGGGCATGCTGCACAGCAGCGCCAAGGCCGCGCCGCTGCGCCCCAGCAACGACAACCACCAGAAGGGCTACACCAGCCGCAGCGGCATCGCACTGACTTTCGACGACGGGAAGAAGTCGCTCACGCTCGCCACGCCCGGCGGCAACACGCTGGTGCTGGACGACGACAGCGGCGGCATCACCATCAGCGACCGCAACGGCAACAAGATCACGATGTCGAGCCAGGGCATCGCCATCGAGAGCGCCACCGCCTTGTCCCTCAAGGCCAAGACCGAAATGAAGCTCGACAGCGTGGCCGGCACCGACGTCAAGAGCGCCGGCGTCGTCAAGGTCGCGGGCTCCGCGCTGCAATTGGGATAGGGCCATGGACGACATTCCGCTGTTCCTCGGCCGCGGCTTCGGCTTTCCGCCGTCGTTCACGAACGGCGAAGTTCGCATGGTCGAGGACGAAGTGGACATCCGCGAAAGCCTCACGATCCTGTTCGGCACCGCGCCGGGCGAACGGGTGTTGTCGCCCCTGTTCGGGCTCGACCTGTCGCCGCTGCTGTTCGAGCCGTTGAGCACCACGCTGCGCACGTTGCTGCAAGACCGCATCACCACCACGCTGCTGATCCAGGAGCCGCGCATCCGGCTGATCGAACTCGCGGTCGACGACTCGCTCGCGCTCGAAGGCATGCTGCAGATCCGCCTCGACTACGCGGTGCGCAGCACGAATTCGCGCTTCAACCTCGTGTTTCCGTATTACCTGGGCGACGCGAACGAAGTGCGCGAACGGGTCGTGCCGGGAAGAAGCTGATGGCTGCGACCGACCTCCTGGCTGCATTCGCCGCGGTGCCCGGCACCGCCCAGCAGGAGCGCGTCGATCCGCGCCTGGCGCCGGCCTTCGCGCCGATCGACGACCGCGACACGGCGCGGCTCCTGCAATCGCTGCATGCGCTGGCCGGCTTGATCCGGCATCACGAGCAATGGCCGGATACGCCGGCGGAGGTGGCGGCGGCGGGCGACTGGCAGCCGTACCTGCCGTCGGGCGGCCTCGATGAACTCCGCGCGCTGGTACAGCAGACGGACGGCAGGCTGCCGCCGCACCACGGGCTGCTGGTCGCCTTCCTGCAACTGCTGGCACGGCCGCAGGCCAGCCTCAACGAGTTCACCGCGAAGCAGCTGAACTACCAGATGCAGCGCGTGCTCGGCTTCGCACCCCGCGCGCCCCGGCCGGACCGCGCGCACCTGGTCTTCGAACTCAAGAAGGGCGCCGGTGCCGTGGAGATCGCGCGCCCGCAGATGTTTTCGGCAGGCAAGGACGCGACCAAGGTCGAACAGCTTTTCGCGCCCGTCAGGCCCACGGTGGTGAGCCCGGCGCGCGTGGCTCGGCTGGCGAGCGTCCTGCGCGACGGCCAGCGCCTGCTCTTCGCGCCGGTTGCCGATTCGGCCGACGGACTGGGCACGCCGTTGTCCCCGGCCGCGCCGCATTGGCCACCCTTCGGTCGCCCCGGGTTGCCGGCGGCACCGGTCGGCTTCGCCGTGGCCTCGCCGGTGCTGCGCCTGGCCGAGGGCGAACGCCGGGTTCGGCTCGCGCTGCGGGTGTCCGGCCTGCCGCCCGCTGCGGATGCCACTGCCCTTGGCGCCGCCTTCGAAGCGCACTTCACCGGCCCCGTCGGCTGGACCGGGCCGCTGCCGATGCGTGCGACGCTGAGCACGGACCTGTTGACGCTCGAAGTCGTGCTCGACGCTGCGCAACCTGCCGTGGTCGACCACGATCCCGCGATCCACCTGCACGCCTTTCCCGCGGCCTTGCCGGTCGTCCAGTGCCTGCTGCGGCCGAAGGCGAGCCTGTCCTTCGCGATGCTCGAGCACGTGACGGTGCGCAGCGTGCAGGTGTCGGTCGACGTGAAGGGCATGCGCACGCTCGTCCTCGAGAACGACGACGCGACGCTCGATCCGAAGAAGGCCTTCCTGCCCTTCGGCGCACAAGCTGCCGCCGGCTCGCGCTTGCACGTGGGATGCCCCGAGGCGCTGTCCAAGCCGGTCACCGCGCTGAAGATCCACCTGGCCTGGCAGGGTGCGCCGGCCGACCTGTCCGCCTGGTACGAGGGCTACGCACGGGTCGCGAGCCTGGCCAACGGCGTCGGCGCCACCATCACCTGGCGCGACGCCTCGGGCACCGAGCGCCGTTCGCCCGACGTCACGCTGATCGCGCGCCGCCCGGGGCCCACCACGCTCGACGTCGTGGCGGGTGCGGCCAGCAGCGTGCAGGCTTACGCACCCGGCTGGCAGCTGCAATCGTTGGTCACGAGCGGCAGCGCGGTCGCGGCGAACGCGGCGCTGGCGATGCAGCTCGCCAAGCCCATCGCGGGTTCGCCCACGTTGAAGGCGATGCAGGTCGGCGGCGCAGCGAGCGTCGCGCTCGGCATCGCCAAGGTCGGGATTCATGCCGGTTTCGCGGCCTTCCCGGGCGCATCGGCAGCCGCACCTGTCGCACCCGCCGCAGCGCGCGCGGGCTTCGTCACGGTTTCGCTGACCGAAGACCTGCTGCACCGCGACTTCATGCGCGATGCCACCGCAGCCGCGACCGCCACCCCACCCAAGGTGCTCAACCCGCCCTACACGCCCAAGGTGCAGGAGATCACGCTCGACTACGCCGCCCGGAGCGACGACAGCCAGCTCGCCGATCCATCGCTGGCCGCCTTCACCGACACCGGTGTCCAGTTCTTCCAGATCGATGCCCTGGGCCTGGCTCGCGAACACGCCTGGCTCGACGCGAACCGGCCCTGGGCGCCGCAGGGCGGCATCGGCCTCTTGCCCGCGCACCGGGCGGCGGCCGAGTTCCTGATCGCCATCGACGGCGCACAGGCCGGCGATTCGCAGAGCCTGCTGATCCAGGTGGCCGACGGCACGGCCGATCCGTTGGCGGCCGCGCAAGGCGTGCAGTGGTCGGTGCTGGCCGACAACGCCTGGCGCACGCTCGGCACCGGCGAACTGGTGCTCGACGAAACGCGCGGCCTGCGCGCCAGCGGCCTCGTGGGCGTGGTGCTGCCGCGCGAGACCACCACCGCCAACACGCGCCTGCCGCCCGGACCGGTGTGGTTGCGCGCCACCACGACGGGCGCTGCCGACGCGGCCTGCGACGTGGTCGGCGTCCATGCCAATGCCGTGGAGGTGGCGTTCGCCGACCAGGGCAACGACCCGTCGCGGCTCGCGGCAGCGCTGCCGCAGGGCCGCATCATCAAGGCGCGCACGCCGCTCGCGCAGGTCAAGGCGATCGCGCAGCCTTACGCCTCCTTCGGCGGCGCCATGCAGGAAGACGATGCATCGCTGTCCCGCCGCGCATCGGAGCGGCTGCGCCATCGCAACCGCGCCATCAACCGCTGGGATTGCGAGCGGCTCGTGCTGCAGGCCTTTCCATCGGTGCACCGCGCCAAGTGCATTCCTCATGCCAGCGACGACGCCTGGCTCGCGCCCGGCCACCTGATGCTGGTGGTGGTGCCCGACCTGCGTGGCCGGCCGACCGCCAGCCAGCTGCAGCCGCGCGTGGACCTCGACACGCTGACGCGCATCCAGGCACACCTGTCCGCGCGCTGCGGGCCCCAGACGCGGGTGCACGTGCGCAACCCCGGCTACGTGCCGGTGCAGCTCGACTTCAAGGTGCGCCTGCGGCCCGGCTTCGGCTTCAACTTCTACGCGCCGCAGATCGATCGCGCCATCGTGCAGGCGCTGTCGCCCTGGGCCTTCGACAGCGCGGCCGAACTGGGCTTCGGTGGCCGCGTGGTGCGCTCCGAGCTGCTGGATTTCGTCGAGGCCCTGCCGTGGGTGGACTTCGTCACCGACTTTCGCCTGGTCCGCCTGGTGCCATCGGGCGAGCCGAGGGACGAAGACGAAATCGTGCCCGATACGCCGGACGCGATCCTCGTGTCCGCCCTCTCCCATCGCATCGCGGAGCTCTGAGCCGTGTTCGATCTTCCCTCCACCGCACTGCCGCCGATCTCGAACGCGCCCGATGCCGACCCGGCGCTGAATCCGCGCGCACTGTTCGACGAAGGCCTGGCCTCGGTGCGGCGCCTGTCGCGCGCCCACTGGACCGATCACAACACCCACGACCCCGGCATCACCATGCTCGAGGCGGCGTGCTACGCGCTCACCGACCTCGCGTACCGCCATTCATTGCCCATCGAAGACCTGCTCACCGGCAAGGGCGAGGCGCCGGAGCAGGCCTTGTCGCGCCTTCATGCGCCGCAGGCCGTGCTGCCCAACCGTGCCCTCACCGAACTCGACTGGCGCAAGCTGCTCATCGACCTGCCCGACGTGAAGAACGCCTGGATCGAGCCGGTGACCGACGTCGTGCTCCATGCCGACCTGCGCCGGCGCGAGCTGCGCACCACGCCGCCCGAGCATCCCGATACCCGGCCCGTGCCGCTCGCCGGGCTCTACCGCGCACGCATCGAGTTCATGGACTCGGTCACCACCGAAGAGGAGCGCGAGCGCGTGCTGGCGGCGGTGCGCGATGCGCTCGAGGCCTCGCGCAACCTGTGCGAAGACTTCATCGACGTGCGCACCGTGCGCGCCGAGTACTTCGCGCTGTGCGCAGAAATCGACCTGACGCCCGATGCCGATCCGGTGGAGACCGCCGCGCGCCTGTTGTTCGACGTGGCCGAGGCGATCGCACCGCCCGTGCTCACGCACGACCTCGACACCCTACTCGCCAGCGGGCTGACGCTGCCCGACATCCTGGACGGCCCGCTCCTGAAGCGCGGCTTCATCGACGATGCCGAACTGCAGGCCACCGCCCTGCCCTCCGAGCTTCGCCTGTCGGACCTGATCGGCGTGGCGATGGACGTGCCCGGCGTGCGCTCGGTCCGCACGATGCTGGTCAACCCACTCGTGCCGATCGAACCCGCCGAGCCCGATGACGACGATGCGCCGGACGTCGACCCCACCACGGCCCAGGCCGACCCGGTGCCGCTGACCAACCCCTGGCGCATTCCGGTGCGCGCAGGCCGCCTGCCGCGCCTGTCGCTCCGACAGGGACGGCTGGTCTTCAGCAAGCGCGGCCTGGCCGTGCAAGGCTGGAACACCGTCGACATGCCCCAGGCGGTGGCCGCGCGGCTGGCCGCCCTGCGCGCCGAGGCGCGCCTGCGCATCGAACGGGACAGCGGCGTCGAGGTGCCGCCACCGGCGCCCGGCCGCGGTCGGACGCTCGCGGACTGGACGTCGTTCCAGCAGGACTTTCCGGCCATCTATGGCATCGGGCCTCAAGGCCTCGGCCTCGACGCCAGCGAGGCGCGACGCGTCCAGGCGCTGCAACTGCAAGGCTGGCTGCTGTTCTTCGACCATGCGATGGCCGGGCAGCTGTCGATGCTGCAGGATGCACGGCGCCAGCTGTCGGTCGCGCCGGCCGACCTGAATGCCGTGGCACGGCGCTTCAGCGACGTGGGCGACGATCGCCACACGCTCTCGGCGCAGGTGGTCACGACCATCCGCAACCATGACCTGCTCTACCCCGCGGACGTGTCGCCACGCGTGCTGGCCGACGCCATCGAAACCGAAGCCGAAGCCGCGGTGCGGCAGCAGCGGCTGCTCGATCACCTGCTGGCCAGGGTGGCCGAGGACTTCGCCGACTACGCCGGCGCCATGGCCTCGGCCTTCGGCCACGACAGCGACCGCCTGATCGGCGACCGCTGCCGCTTCCTGCAGGACGTGGCCGGCCTCTCGCAAGACCGCGGCGGTGGCTTCGTGCAGCGCCCGGCCACGCAGGCCGAGGTGTGGAACACGCCGAACGTCTCGGGCCTGGAGCGCCGCATCGCGCGGCTGCTGGGCATTGCCGACTTCACGCGACGCAACCTCGGGCTGCAGAGCTACGACCTCTACAACGAGATCGATGCCGTGCCCGACGCCACCGACGAGTTCCGCTTCCGCGTGCGGCATGCGGTGACCCACACGATCCTGCTGTCGTCGAGCACCCGCTACCCGACCCGCGAGGCCGCGCGCGAGGCCATGGTGCTCGCGATCGAGCTCGCCCAACGCCCCGAGGCCTATCAGCGCCTGATGACCGCCGGCGCAGAGCCCAAGCCGTACTTCAACATCGTCGACGCCGCGGGCGAGGTCGTCGCGCGGCGCATCCACTACTTCGACGATGCCGAGGCGATGGAAGCGGCGATCGCGGAACTCCTGACCTACCTGGCCGGCCGCTACGGCGGCGAGGGCATGTACCTGGTCGAGCACCTGCTGCTGCGCCCGCGTGCCGACGCCGACCGCATGTTCGACATCTGCATCGACGCCGGCTGCAAGGACTGCGCCGACCTCGACCCGTACTCGTACCGCGTCCACGTGCTGCTGCCGGCCTACGCCGGCCGCTTCCGCAACGAAAGCTTCAGGCGCTTCGCCGAGCAGGTGATCCGTGCCGAGATGCCCGCGCACATCCTGCCCACGGTGTGCTGGCTGGGCACCGCCGACATGGCCGACTTCGAAACCGCGTGGCGCGACTGGCTGATGGTGCACGCCGGCTTCGGCAGCACCACGGAGGCCACGCGGCAATCGCGGCTGGCCGCGCTCGTCGGCGTACTGCAGCGCGCCAAGAACGTTCACCCGGCCCGCGCACTCTTCGACTGCGCCGGCGACGACAGCAAGCCGCCGTTCATCCTGGGCCGAACCGCCATCGGCACCGGGCCGACCGGCGGCGATTGAACAGAACCCAAGGAAGGAGTCACCCCCATGGCCGATCCACTGCAGGTGGTCAGCAGCCTCGACCGGCTGGCGGACCACTACACCGTTTTCGAACGCGACCAGCTGCTCACGCACGGGCAGCTCAACAGCGTGGCCGACTTCTGGGGTGGCCAGGTGCGCCTGTCGCGCGTGGCGCTGTCGGGTGTCGGGCTGGTCGCCGGGCTGCACGTGTCGCGTGCCGATGGCAACGTGCGCGTGTCGCGCGGCTTCGGCGTCAGCACCGACGGCGACCTGATCGCGCTGGCGGCCGACACGGTCTACGACAGTTTCCGCCCCTACGACGCCACCGCGCCCGTCTACCCGCCCTTCTATCCCGACCGTGCGGCCGGCGACGGCGCGCTCGGCGCCATGTTCTCGCTGCACGAACTGGTGCCCGTGGGCGAAAGCGACGTGCTCAAGAAGCCGCTGTCGGCCCTGCCCGACGGCGTGCTGGACGACTGCGCGGTGCTCATGCTGATGGAGAGCGTGGTCAACGACCCCGACATCTGCAGCGGCACCGACTGCGACAACCTCGGGCGCGACGCGATGCACCGGGTGCGCCTGCTGCTGATCGGCCGCCGCGACGCGCAGCGCCTGCTCGACGCCCTGCCGCTGCGCCCCACCAGCGTGGCGGCGCAGGCGCTGCCGGCGGCCGCCATGGAACGCCCCGTGGTGGGCAAGGACATCGTCGACACCGGCACGTTCGCCAAGGGCTACCGCGACAGCGCGCAAGCCTCCCTGAAGGAACTCCAGGCCGCGCTGCCTTCGTTGAACGCCAACTGCCCCGAGGTGCTCTCCGACGTGTTCGGCAGCGACCCCACGCCGGGCTGGCTGGCGTCGCTGGCCAGCCACTCCACGCAGATCGCCGGCGCGGCCGCCGGGCTGCAGCTCTGGTATGCCTTCGTCAAGGACCTGGTCGACCAGTGGAATGCGTTGCGCGAGGCGCTGCTGGCCGACGATGCGGTGGCGCTGCCCGACGTGGCCGCCTTTCCGAAGCATCTGCTGCTCGGCAGCCTGGCGGCACCGCGTGCCTTTCGCACGGGGCTCTATCCGTCGCCGCTCGACGCCACGGCGCGCGAATGCTCGGCGCATGCGCGCTTCCATGCGTGGAAGCTCGACGCGTTGATCGCGAGCTTTCAGGTGCCGGACGACGCCGTGGTCCGCGTCACGCCCAGCCTGTCGGACGTCCATGCGCTGGAGGCGCGCGCCATCCCCTGGTACTACGCGCTGCGCAAGGAGGCGCCGATTCATGCCGCGTGGAACTTCAAGCTGTCGTCGCGCCGCCAGGAAGACCAGAACCTGGGCTATCGCTCGAACGCGTGGAGCGAGGCGCGCCGCGTCACCAAGCCGCTGGCCTATGCCATTTCCGGCCACGACTTCTTTCGCATCGAAGGCCACCTGGGTGCCGCGGCAGAGGCCGTGACGACGGCGCTGCGCCGGCAGATCGCCGACTTCAACCTGCCCTTCCAGGTGCAGGCCGTGCTCGTGCACACCAGCCGCGACCGGATTCGCGTGCGCCCGCCCTTCCGCTACACGCCGCTGCACAGCCTGCACTACCTGGTGCGCCAGGACGTCGCCTTCCGGCTCGACGAAAGCGAGCAGTTCGGGCAGCTGCATCTGACGCAGATGTCCGATGCCGTAACCGCCAAGCTGATTCCCGCGACGACCAGCAGTGGCGCCCCGGTCCTGACCAGCGCACGCCAGGCCGGCGAAGCCGTCGCCAGTACGAACAAGACGGCCGCGCCCGTGCTGACCAAGGCGCGCTACAGCGCCTACAAGGCCGCCGCGACCGAGCAGGGCCCGGCCATCAAGGCGAGCTATGCGTCGTCGCTGAGCTCGGTGCGCGAATCGCGCGCCACGCTGAGCGAGCTGTCGCGTGCCGACACCGTGTCGCCCTTCGATGGCCTTCTCAACACCAACCAGCCGCACTGGATCGACTGGCTCGACGACCTGATCCTCGACCAGGGCAACAAGGCCGACGACAAGCTGCTGCTGTCGCGCTTCGTGCAGGACCATCCCGGGCTGGACCACGTCGGCGGCGTCTGGCGCGGCGGCACCTTCGTGCTGGTCTACGACGACCAGGGCCGCGTGGTGGGCGATTTCGCGCTGCCCTACCCTGCTGCCGAGGCCGAGACGCCCGAAGCCGACGACCCGCCGCTGACGCGCCCGCCCTACCGGCCGCCGCTGGTCACGGGCATCGCCACCATCCGGCCGGTGCGTCCGATCGACCTGGTCGTCAACGACCGCATCCTTGCCGAGCGCACCGTCTTCCAGAAAGACCTGGACGTGCAGCGTGCCAGCCTCGAAGGCCTGGTCAAGGGCGCCTTCGTGCCGAGCAATGCCGTGGTGCCGAAGACGAGGGAGTTGCTGGACCTGACCGGCAACGCCTACCTCGACATGCAAGCCAACGAAATGGCCCGTCGCCGCGAGAGCGTCGAGGCCCTGAAAGGCGTGCTGGTCCAGCCCGGCCTGCCAGACGACGAGCGCGTGCGGGTGACCAGCGACCTCGACCGCGCGCAGCTGGAGCTGGCCGAAACGGTGGGCAGCGTGGCCGCACAGCTGGTCACGGCCGGTGTCGACATGGACAGCCCGGCCGGCAGGCAGCTGACCCAGTCGATGGCGACCAGCGTGTCGACCATCCAGAGCCCGGCCGCCAAGACGCAGGTCGACACACGGCTCGCGACCGCGCAGGGCCGTGCCGCCGGCAACCAGGCCACCGTGTTCGCCAACCTGCGGACCCTGGGCCGCTGACCGGCCGAGGCGAGCCCATGGACACCCATCGCGTGCGACGTCTGCGCTGGCATGCATCGGCGGCGAACCCTGCCGAAGCCTTCGCGCTGCGCAAGCTGCTGCGCGAACGGGTCGACACCTGCGAGGCGGCCCTGGGCCGGGCCTTCGACAAGGCCGTGCCGGCGCACGAGGTGTTGCATGTGCCGAAGCTGTCGTTGGACCTTCGCTTCGCCGACCTCGAGACGGTGTCCGACGGCGAACTGGCGGAACGCATCGAGGCGGCGGTGCGAGTGGCTTTGGACGCCGTGAAGCGCCCGGCAGCCATGGGCACGAGCACGGTGCCGCGGCAGGCGGACGCCGCGGCGTCGTCGTCGAGCGCGGATGCCGACAGCGCGCCGGCGCTGCACTCGCCTGCCACCGAGGCGCGACAGGCACTTCGCCATTACCTGGCAACGGGCCTGCTGCCATGGACCGTGGCCGGGCTCGCACCCGAGCCGACTCGGCGCCTGCTCGCCGATGCAGCGGTGCAAGCAGCCGAAGAAGTGGCGAGCGGGGCGGAGACGCTGGATGGCTTGTTGCCCGCGCCGATGGATGCTCGTGCGACCCTCGGCGCGCTGCTGCGTTGGCTGCCCTTGCTGCCGACCGGCCTGCGCCGTCGCCTCATGGCCGTCCGCTCGCCGACGTGCCCACTGGCGCCGCGCACCCTGCACGCCTGGCGCCAGTGGATCGACGACGACGCCGCGGACCGCATGGAGTGGCAGGCGCTGTGGCTGGCCGCGCCGGCCGACCTTTCGGCCGTGCAGGCGTTCGTCGCACGACAGCACCCTGCAGCGCATGCGCCGCCTTTCCTGGGCGAATTGCGCCTGGCCCTCGCGCACGGATCGCAAGCCCAAACGCCGACGCCGCGCGAAGACGCCCTCGCTCGTCGGCCCGCTTCGATGCCAGCATTGCCGAGGCCGGCGTCAACCGACGACACGGCCACCGCCGAATCCTTGCTGGTGCCGCTCGCCGGCCTGGTGCTGCTGCACCCCTGGCTGCCTCGCATGCTGGCCGCATGCGGTGTCGTGGACGTGGGCGGAAAGCAGATCGCCCCAGCCGAGTTGCCGCGCGCCTGCTCGCTGCTGCATGCCCTCGCCTGCGGCGATTCGCCCATCGCCGAGCACCAGTTGCCACTGGTCAAGCTTCTGCTCGGCAGCCCGCCGGACGAGCCCCTGTGCGCCGCCCTGCCCGCTCTCTCGGCCGATGACAAGGCGGAAGTCGAAGCGCTGCTCGATGCGGTGCGCGGCCACTGGAGCGCCCTGCGCGGCACCGGTGTCGACGGCCTGCGCCTGAGCTTCCTGCAGCGGCGCGGATTGCTCACGCGCGGCGACCAGGCCTGGCAACTGCGGATGCAGGCCGAGGCCTTCGACATGCTGATGGGCATGCTGCCTTGGCGCATCGAGCAGATCCGCCTGCCCTGGATGCCCGAACTGCTGATCGTGGAGTGGCCTACCCCGTGAAACCTGCCGACCTGCCGCCTGCCGACCTCGTGCCCGCCGAAATTCGCATCGACGCCGACACGCTCGAAGCCGAGCTCGAATGGCTCGCTCAGGTGATCGAGCTGCGGCTGCGCCACTACTTCGACGACAAGGCGCCGGCATCGCCGCCGCTGCCCGGCACGCTCGCCCCGCCGCCGGTGCTGGACCCGGCCGCCGGCCCTTATGCGGCTGCACTGCTGCGTCACGCCTTCGACGCCACCGAGCGCCTGCTGATGGTGCTGTCGCTCGCGCCGCAGCTGCGCCCTCAGCTGCTCGACGTGCTGGCCACGCAGAACGCCACCACGCAGCGCCCCTACACCGAGTTTGGTGCGCACGTCGGTGCGGGCGGCGTGCTGATGCCGACGGTCGAGACCGCCTGCTTCCTGTTAGCCGGAGACAAGCTCGCACTGCGCCTGGAGGCGCTGCAGCGCTTGGCACCGCAGCAGCGGCTGGCGCGCGACGACCTGCTGCTCGCACGCCCCCCCGCCGGGCCGGATGCCGCCGCCGCCTCCGCCGCCGGCGCGACCTTGCCATCCCTGCTGCTCGCGCCCTCGCCCGCCTTCCTGGCCGAAGCGCTGCCCGGGCCCGCCCTGCCGGCGCCGGCCGAGCACAGCCCCATGGCCAGCCGCGTGCGAACCGGCCTGCGCTGGGACGACCTGGTGCTGCCCGCCACGACGCTCGCGCAGTTGGAGGACATCCAGCTGTGGCTCGCCCACCGGCACCGGCTGCTGCACGACTGGGGCTTCGGGCGCCGCACCGGCCCCGGCCACGTCAGCCTGTTCCATGGCCCCTCGGGCACCGGCAAGACCCTGTCGGCCTGCCTGATCGGCGACCGCTGCGGCCGCGAGGTGCACCGCGTGGACCTGTCGCTGGTGGTGTCCAAGTACATCGGCGAGACCGAGAAGAACCTCGCGCGCCTGTTCGACGCCGCCGAGCGCGAGGGCTGGATCCTGTTCTTCGACGAGGCCGACGCGCTCTTCGGCAAGCGCACCAGCGTCAACGACGCGCACGACCGCTACGCCAACCAGGAGGTGAGCTACCTGCTGCAGCGCATCGAGGCCTTCGACGGCGTGGTGATCCTCGCCACCAACCTGCGCCACAACATCGACGACGCCTTCCTGCGCCGCTTCCAGTCGGTGGTGCAGTTCCCACTGCCGCGCCCGCCCGAGCGGCTGCGCCTCTGGCGCGAAAGCATCCCCGACGCGGCGCGGCTCGACCCGGCGCTCGACCTGGGGCGCCTGGCGCAACAGCACGAGCTTTCGGGCGGCACCATCGTCAACGTGCTGCGCCATGCCTGCCTGCGCTCGCTGGGCCGCGGCGACGACGTGCTGCGCGCCGAAGACGTCGACGAAGGCGTGCGACGCGAACTCCTCAAGGAAGGCCGCGCGCTGTAGCGCCGCGCCGCCACGGCAACACGAGGCCGGGTCGTCACCATGCCGGACACCGCACAGGCCTCCCCCACCCGCGCCGCGATGCGCGTGCCCGACACGCGCCGGCCGCCGCCGCGGCGGGTGCCGCCGGCCACGTCCCGGGCCACGCCGTCCGTCGTCCCCGTGCGCGTGTCGCAGCCCTCCGACCCCGCCGAGCGCGAAGCCGTGCGCATGTCGCAGCGCGTGCTGGCGCTGGCGCCGTCGGCGGCGACGCCCCTGGCGCGCCGCTTCGCGCAAAGCGTGCCGGCGCGCAGTGCCGCACGCAGCGTTCTGCCGGCATCGCTGGGCGTCGGGGCATCGGTCGGCCAACCGCTGCCGCGTGCCTTGCTGGCCGACATGGAGCCGCGCTTCGGCGCCGATTTCTCGGCCGTGCGCATGCACACGGGCGACGCCGCAGCCCGTGCGAGCCGGCGGCTCAATGCGGCCGCGTTCACGGTCGGCCACGAGGTGTTCTTCGGCCGCAACCGATTCGCGCCCGGCAGCGGACCCGGCCGCGCGCTGATCGCCCACGAACTGACGCACACCATCCAGCAAGGCGGCGCGGCCCAGGTCGGCACGGCGCACCGCAGCATCGACACCACCGTACACGAGCGCAGCACGCCGCACATCCAGCGGCTCGGCGTGCAGGACGCGCTGGACTACTTCGCCGGCAAGGCCGACAACATCCCGGGCTTCAGCATGTTCGCGCTCGTGCTGGGCATGAACCCGATCAACGGTCGCAAGGTCGACCGCTCGCCGGCCAACGTGCTGCGGGCGCTGGTCCGCTTCATTCCGGGCGGCGACCTGATCGTGCAGGCGCTCGACACCTACGGCGTCTTCGACAAGATCGCGAACTGGCTGTCGCAGCAGGTCGACAGCCTGGGCATGGTCGGCACGAGCTTCAAGCAGGCGGTGCTCGACTACGCGCACTCGCTCGACTTCGGCGACCTGTTCGACCTGGGCGGCGCGTGGGATCGCGCCGCGCGCATCGTCACGGCGCCCATCGCGCAGATCAAGAGCTTCGTGGCGGGCCTGGCCGGCGACATCCTGGCGCTCATCAAGGAAGCCGTGCTGCGGCCCCTGGCCGCGCTGGCCGAGGGCACGCCGGCCTATCCGCTGCTCAAGGCGGTGCTCGGCAAGGACCCGGTGACCGGCGAAGAATCGCCCGGCGACGCGGCGGCGCTGATCGGTGGCCTGATGACGCTGGCCGGCCAGGGCGAAGTGTGGGGACGGGTGCAGTCGACCGGCGCCATCGGCCGCGTCGTCGCCTGGTTCGCCGATGCGAAGAAGGCGCTGGTCGGTTACGTCAAGCAGGTGCCGGCCCTGGCGCTGGCGGCCTTCACGTCGCTGGAACTGGTCGACATCGTGCTGCTGCCGCGGGCCTTCGCGAAGGTCGGCGCGGTGTTCGGCAACTTCGCGGGCAGCTTCACCGACTGGGCCATCGGCGCCGCCATGAAGCTGGCCGAGATCGTGTTCGAAGTGGTGAGCCCCGGCGCCTGGGGCACCATCCAGAGGACCGGTGCCGCGCTCAAGAGCATCGTGAAAGACCCGCTTCCCTTCGTCGGCAACCTGGCGAAGGCCGCGAAGCTGGGCTTCCAGAACTTCGCAGGCAACTTCGTCGGGCACCTGACCAACGGCTTGATCAAGTGGCTGACCGGTGCACTCTCGGGCGTGTACATCCCGACCGCCCTGTCGCTGTCGGAGATCGTGAAGTTCGCCTTCTCGGTGCTGGGCCTGAGCTGGGCCACCCTGCGCGGCAAGCTGGTCAAGGCCATCGGAGCGACGGCCGTCGGCGCGCTCGAAAAAGGCTTCGGGCTCGTCAAGACGCTGGTGCGAGACGGCCCGGCCGCCGCATGGGAGCAGGTCAAGGCCGAGCTCGCCGCGCTCAAGGACCAGGTGATCGAAGGCATCAAGGGCATGATCATCGAGGCGGTCGTGACCAAGGCCGTTCCGAAGCTGGTCGCCATGTTCATCCCGGGTGCGGGCTTCATCTCGGCCATCGTGTCGATCTACGACATGGTGATGGTCTTCGTGAACAAGATATCCGAGATCGCCGCGGTGGTCAGTGCCTTCGTGGGCTCGATCACCGCCATCGCCGGCGGTGCCATCGGTGCCGCGGCCGGCAAGGTCGAGTCGGTGCTGGCCGGCGGCCTGGCACTGGCCATCGATTTTCTCGCGGGCTTCGCGGGGCTCGGCAAGATCGCCACCAAGATCAACGGCATCCTGCAGAAGATCCGCGCGCCCATCGACAAGGCCCTGGACTCGATGGTCGCGTGGATTCGCAAGATGGCGAAAAAATTCCTCGACGCGCTGGTGGGCGCGAACGATTCGCCCGAAGAAAAGCAGAAGCGCCTCGACCAGGCCGCGGCCGCCGCGCTGGCGGCGGTGTCGAAGTACTCGGGCAAGACGGTGGGTGCGCTGATCCTCAAGCCGCTGTTGTTCGCCGTGAAGGTGCGCTATCGGCTGACTTCGCTGGAGCCGGTGCGCCAGGGCGACGTCTGGGCGATCCGGGCCGAGATCAATCCGGTGAAGATCGTGAAGACCAGCGTGAAGGCGGGCTCGGCGACGGCGAAGATGACCATCACCTACGAGCCGCACTGGCCGCTGGACGAGTTCCGCTCCAAGGCGCACGCCATGAAGCGCGCCGCCGAGAAGCAGCCGGTCAGCAAGGTGCGGCTGCTGCCCATCGAGCCCGCGACAGGCAAGCGCCAGTCCACCGACGACATGCGCGAGGGCGGCCAGGACCGGTTCAGGGGCGAGATCAAGGCCTTCATCAACACCCACGTCGACGAGGGCGCACGCGGCGCGGCGAATGCGCTGATGAAGGGCCTGCAGGCGGACCACCAGCAGGAGTTGCAGCTGTCGGGCGACGATTCGGCAGGCAACATGGCGATGGTGGAGAGCCGCATGAACTCGCAGTTCGGCGCCATGATCAAGGGGCAGTTGCTGACCCTCACCGACCCCGAGACCGTCATCGACGAAGTCGCCGTCCAGACGGGCGCCAAGCGCGGAGAGCACAAGGCCACCGGCAAGGCACGCGAGCTGCTCGACCTGCTTCTGGTCTATGCCAAGCCTGATATGGTGGTCATGGTCAAAGGCTGGTTCAAGCTCAAGTAGGGCTGCTGCAGCGCGTGCATTCACGGAGGCACATCACGAACACCGACCAATTCGAAGCGTACCTTTCCGAATCGCGCCAGCTCGCGCAAGACCGCATGCAAAAGGCGCGAGACAGCTTCGGCCTTGGCACCTTCAAGCACTTCCACATCGACCTGCCGACGGCGAGCATGCGCTTCCAGGACGCGCACCAGATCGACCGAATCCATGCGCGCATCCAGGTCGCTGGAAGCTGGTCGTCCGAATCGGGTTCGTGGTTGTGGCCTTGGGACAACCCCTCGCTGCCCGCCGACGTGCAGTCGCGCATGGGCGAGGTCAAGGCCTTCGGTGTCAAGGAAGGCCTGCCCTTTCTCCAGGCGCCGGTGCAACCCTGCGACGAGGGCATGGCCTGGTCGATGGCATCCATCGCTGCCCGGCTGCTCGACGCCCAGAGCCTCTACCGCGCGCCCGGCGGCAAGACGGCGCTGTTCCTGCTGCTCTTCGACATCCAGGCGCAGCCCGCGCCCTGACGGGCTTGTAGCGCGACCCGGCACGACGGCCTGGCCTTCCGGCCAGTCGACGCTTTCGCCTATGTCGTCACGACGGTCGCGATGCGCCGAACAGCAGATGGACGGCCCTCCCGTGCATTGAGACCATTCAGCTCCCACAGGCGTCCATGCGCGGTTGCATGCGGCGCTCGTGCCGAGCTGGAGGAGGTACGCCATGTCCCGCTGGATCGCCATGGTCTCGAAGCACATCGCGCAAGCGGCGCTGCTTTGCGCCGGGGCATTCGGCGCTTGCTGGGCGCAGGTTCCCGCGGCGGCGCATGCAGCGCCCGTAAAGCCGAACTTCGCGGCGCAGAAGGCACAGCTCGCGCAAGTCCCGGTTCCGTCGGTCATGGGCATGGAGTTGGGCCAGGCACAGCAGCTGCTGCAGAAAGAGGGCTTCGCGAGCGAGCCCCAAGCCTTGAGTCCCGCAGGCGGCCGCCGCATGGTCCGACGCATGTCGCCAGCAGCCGGCACCGCGGTGCCTTCGATCGCGCGACCTGTCGTGAAGCTCTATCACAGCGGGGTGCCTGTGCCACCGCAACCGCCCGGGGCGGCTGGAGCTGGGCCTGGTGGCGCTGCGGAAGCAGTTCGGCCCATGCCCAACCTGGTCGGCATGGCGTGCGGCGATGCGCAAAGCAGGATCGCCCAGCTGTTGCATGCCCAACTCGTCTGCGGCAAGGGCGGTTCTTCAGGCAAGGTGCCGGCTGGCACGATCAACCGGCAATCACCGGATCCTGGGACGCCCGTGGTGCTTTCCTCCGGCTTGCAATACCGCGCGTGGATCGAGGCGACGACGGTCGCCCCACCCCCGCAGGCCATCGTTCCCGACGTGCGCGGACTCACCGCGACCGAGGCCGACAGGTCGCTGCGCGGCAAGGGCTTGACGGCCCGCTTGCAAGGATCGGCCGATGTCCGAGGTCGGCAGGTCGCGGCCCAGTCGGTGGCGCCCGGCACACCGGTGCCTCCCGGGACCGAAGTCGCACTGACGCTGGTGCTTCGTGTTCCGACCCTGCTGGGCCTCGACTGCGAGCGGGCTCGCGAGGTGGCGCGCGAGGCCGGCTTCGACGATCTCCGATGCGAACCCCGGTTGGCCGGGGCTGGCCAGCCGCTGCACCGCGTGTTCGAACAGACGCCGCCGGCAGGTTCGATCGTCCCCACGCCCCGACAACTGCAGGCGGCTTCCGCGCAGCCAGTGCCCGTTCCGAACGTTGTCGGCATGCGCCTGGTCGACGCGCTGACCGCGCTCGGCAACATCCCGTTGGTCGGTCGACCCGACGCCACCGACGGCGACAGGCAGGTGAAGTCGCAGCACCCGGGATGGACGGCCGAGGCCGCGCCCGGCAGCGAGGTGGCGCTGGCGACCGACCTCTACATGGCGGTGCCCAAGGTCGAAGGCCTGGCGCTGTCGGCTGCGCAAGACCGCCTGCGTGGGCGCGGATTCGATGTCCGCGCGGACCACACCGACCGCGTCGGCGCACGCAAGGTCGACACGCAGTCGCCTGCGCCGGACGCGCGAGTGCTGGCGTCCACCGTGGTCGAACTCACGACGCATGTCGAAGTGCGGGTGCCGCACGTCGTGGGCCTGTGGCTGCCGGAAGCGAACACCCGGCTCGGCGGTAGCGGCCTGAACGGCAAGCCGGACCGCAACGACAACCAGGATGACCGCCAGGTTCGCGAACAGCAGCCTGCGCCCGACACCTTCGTGCCGGAACGCACAGCCGTCTCGCTGACGACCGTGCGCATGATCAAGGCCTTGCCGCCGATGGAACGCAAGACGTGCAGCGAAGCCCGGGATGCGGGCCGGCAGGCCGGCGTGGCCATTCGATGCGAGGTGAAGAGCCCCCTGCCCCTCGTGCTCGGCGAGCCGATCGTGATGGAGGAGCCATCGGTGGCGATGCCTGTCGAGGAGAACACGGTGGTCGTGCTGAAGGCGGTCCCGCCGTGGTGGTCGATGCCATCGCTGCTGGCCTTTACCCTGTCTGCGACGGGCGGCCTCGGCTGGACTGGCCGCAAGGTGTATCGCCTGGTCTTTCCCGATCCGGTTCCACCTGGGCCGGCGCCACCGAAGCCGGTGGCTCCCGTGGTGACACTGCGCATCGCTCCCGACACCAACCCGTCCATCAGCGTGCGCTTCGCCGATGGCGCAGATTGGCACGGACCGCACGGGCCTCGGCTGGCGTGGTGCCTCGCACCCGACGAGCCACGGGTCTGCGTGCGCGGCTTGCAGGATCTATCAGGAGTTATCGATGAGCAGCAGCGTTGAATTGCAGAAGGAAGAGTCGCTCTACCAACTGCTTGCCGTCTACAGCAATCCGGATGGCATGCAGGAGTTGCGCGAGCGGGCGTCTTTGAGCGTGGGCGGCATCGATGCGGAAGGCGCCAGCTTTCTCAAGAAGAAGTTGTCCGAATGGGCCGTTGCGGACCTGAACGCCGAGCTCGAGAAGGCCCTGACGCCCGATCCGTTTTCTCTGCTGGCCAAGGCCTGGGTCCAGGTCCGCGAGGTTCGGGAGGCCGTCAAGGCCAGCAAGGGCCCACCGGCCGTGGCGAAGGCCGTCAAGCTGCTGAAGCATGAGGTGGAGGCCAAGCTTGAGCCTCGGCTCGTGCTCAAGGTCTCCGGCGTCGACTGGTGCAGCGTCAAGCTCGCGATCGAGCTGAAACTGAACTTCGACGCCGTGGAACTCGAATGGATGGACGGCCGCCTCGCGCAATTGAAGTCGGGCAATCCTGCGGGAAGCATCAGCCTCAAGTGTGCGGATCAGGAGATCAAGGCCTTCAAGCGCGAGCTCAAGATCAAGGCGCACTATCGATTCGAAAAGCCGGTCGAGATATCGGCGCCTGCGGTGGCTGCGCCTGTTCCTGCCACGGCCACAGCGTCAGCCTGACGCCGCTCACCGCGCATCCTTGACCGACGCCAAGGCCTGCACCTTCAGCACATCCGGCGCGATGAGCTGAGGCGTCTGCCGCGACCGGCGCGCGCGCAGGCTTTCGACCATCGGTGCCAGGTGGTCGAAGGCTTCCTGCACGGTCACCATGCCGTCGCGATTGGCATCCGCGCCGGTCTTCAGCGATTCGAGCAGCGCGTAGGTGAACAGGCCATGCCGGCCGGGCTCGTACTCCTGAGACTTCTCGTTGCCCTTGGCCGCGACCAGGAACGCGAACTTCGATGCGGCCGAGCGCTTGCGCAGGCTGTGCGTGTCCAGGCCGCCTTCGATGCCGCGCGCATGGCAGGTGTCGACCACGAGCAGGCGGCGGCCGGCGGTCTTGCGCAGTGCATCGAAGAACTCGCCGCCATCCATCAACGACGGCGCGCTGCCCGCGCTGTTGGGGCTGCGCACCACCTTCATGACGTCGTCGAGGCGGCCGTCGCGCGTCATGAAGTAGTAGTTGCCCGCGCCATCGCTGAAGCCGTGCGAGGCCAGGAAGACGACCACGGTGTCGTCCGGGCCGGCTTCTTCCAGCGCGGCGAGCGCCTTGCGGATCTCGTCGCGGTCGGGCTTGACGCTCGTGAAGTCGTTGAGCAGCACGGTCTTGACCTGGCTGAACAGCCCGCGACCGGAGCGCTCCAGCATCTTGGCGACCTCTTCGGCGTCCTGCGCCGCGAAGTCGAGGTCGTCGAGCTGGTTCTTTTCCTCTTTCGTGATCTTCACGAAGCCGTTGATGCCGATCGCCACCACGATGAGTTTGCCCCGGCGCGGCGCCTGCGAGGGCAGCGCGTTCGAGAACTCCACGTAGGTTTCCGCCAGCGCCAGCGACTGGCCATGGTCGACCTCGACGCGCACGTCGTTCTGCGCGGAATCGCTCTCGATGGTGAGCGTGCGTTCGAAGCGCCTCTGGTTCGCGCCCGCCAGCGGACGCTCCACGGTAGGCGTGACGGGGATGTCGTTGAGGTACACCGCCAGCTGCTGCATGGGCAGGGCCTCGGCCTGGCCCGCGACCTTGAGCGAGATCTCGACCCTGCCCTTCGCGTTGATGCGCGTCGTCGCGTCCTGCACGCTGAGCCGCGCCGGCGCCAGGCGTTGCAGGTCGGCCTGCAGCTCGGACGAGCCGCGCATGGGCGACTTGCGTGCATCGTCGAGCGCGCTGCGCAGCAGGTCGGGCCGGTAGAAGATGCGCTCGAACTGCACGGCGCGGTAGAAATCGGGCTCGCGGTCCACGCCGCGGTTGACGTGCCATCCGACGAACTGGTCGCCCTCCTCCGATGAGGCGTAGTAGCCGTCGGCGCGCCACAGCACCCAGTCGTGGCCGTTGTTGTGCGGGAAGAACGCGAGCACCTCCTGCCCGTCCGACTGCCGAAGCCAGCGCACGGTGCCGTCGGCCAGTGCGATGACGACCCACGCGCCATTGCCGCTGGCGTTGACGGCACGCACCTCGCTGCCGAAGTCCTGCCGCCAGATCACGCTGCCCGCGCGGTCGAGCTTGAGCAGATGCCAGATGGTGCCGACGAACACCGCGCCGCCGTCGTGCGCGATGGCGTGTGCGTTGACCTGGTCGCTCGGGTGGAGTTGCATGGCCTTGCCGTTGACCCGCGCGGCGTCGCCGCTGCCGGCCGGGATGCCTTCGAGCTTGAATCGCGAGTCCGACCGCTTCGGAGCCAGGAGGCTCGCATTCAACGGCGGCAAATCGAGGTCGGTGACCAGAAAGGTCCGGGGCTTGTCGCCGAAGCGCGCCATCGGCACCGAGATGCCTTGTCCGTCGGCGCTCAGCAGCAATTGCTGCTGGCCGTCGCGGAAATCGCCGATCACGGTGCCGACGGTGCGGACCACGCTGCCGCGTGCATCGAGCAGCGTCAGCGACGGCGTGGTGGTGGCGAACAGCATGCCGCCGTCGGCCAGCGGCAGCATGTTGGTGAAGCGCTGGTTGCCCACGGCCAGGCGCTGCGGCGTGCCCATGCCGCCGTTGCCGAACAGGTAGAGCGGCGTGGCGCCGCTGCCGGGGTGCTCGCCGTTGACGAAGAGCGCGCTGCCGTCGCGGGCCCAGGCGATGCAGCACAGTCCCTTCTGCTGGGCATCGGGCACCTGGCGCAGCGCGGCCAGGTCGAGCGACGGCACCTTGAGCAAGAGCGCGAGCGGCTTGTCGATGATGCCCAGCGCCAGCATCTGCCCGTCGGGCGAAAAGCGCACGCCGCCGAGCAGCTTCGAGACACCGATCGCCTGCCTCGCCACCAGCGCGTGCGCGGCATCGTAGAGACGCACGGCCCCGTCGGCCGCGCTCGATGCCAGCCAGCCCTGCGCCGAGAAATGCAGGAAGCTCACCGAGTCGTTGTACTGGTCGTCCCGCGCGACGACGCGCCAGGTCGACGTGTCGAGCACCCGGATGCCGTGGTTGCCGGCGATGCCGACGGCAAGGAAGCGCCCGTCGGGTGACCAGTCGAGCGCGCTGATGCGGTCGTCGAGGCCGTCGATGCGCCGGATCATCTGGCCGCCGACGCTGTCATACAGATAGATCGAGGCCGTCTTCGACCAGGCCAGCCCGGTCACGCCGCCCACGGCCACGGTGCGGCCGTCGGGGCTGATGGCCAGGCCGAACGGCAGGCCTTCGATCGAGCCTTCCTGCGGCAGCCGCAGGACACGGATGAGCCGCAGCGACGGCAGCTGCCAGATGCGGACGGTGCGGTCGCTGCCCAGCGTGACCACGCGGTTGCGCGGCGCGTCGGCGCGTATCTGCCCGATGGCCGCCGTGTGCATGGCCGAGTCGACGCGGAACTGCGGGATCGTCGATGGCACGGCGTTGGCTGCGCACGCTGCCGTGATGCCGAGCGCGTACAGCAGCACTCCGAAGAGCGCTTGCGCCACCCGCCATGCGCGCACGATGAGTTTCGGCACCGATGGGACTACAGGCAGGGGTCCGCGCCGCCGGTGCCCGCGATGGTGCCGCCGTCCGCCGTCGCGAGTGCCGGCGCCACCTGGCCCAGTGCGTACGTCGTCTGGAATACCGATCGGGTCGCGCCGCGCAGCGCGGTCGTGGTGCCGACGTCGACTTCATCGCCGGCCGTGCGGCCGACCACCTGGCGCGCCCGGCCGGCGCAAAGGACGACCGGCGTCTCGCCCGCACGGCTCTCGATGGCGGCCACGCTGGCGATGGTCTCGCCGCTCAAGACCTCGGTGGCCGTCGATGCCGCGGCGATCGTGTTCGCCACTTCGGCGGTGGCGGTCGCGCCGGCGACCTCTGCTGCCGGCGGGTTCGTCACCCCCGGTACGACAGGCGCAACCGGGGTGACGGGCAGAACGGGCAGAACAGGCACGACCGGCCCGCTCGCCACGTCCGTCGCGGCGGGCGGCAGCGCAGCGAGGATGCGGGCCGCCAGGTTCACGCCGGCATTGCCCCCGACCTGCGGGTTGGTGAAGTTGGGCGGCGGCGTGGAGTTCGAATTGAAGCCGTAGGTGCCGTTCGGCAGGATGGTCGAGCCGTCGAAGACCAGCTGCGTATTGCTGTCGCCCATGCGGCCGGGGTAGGCGACATAGGCGATCGAGGCGATGTCGCCCGGGCTGATGAGCGTGCGCGAGCCCGTGGTCTCTTCGACCTGCGCCACGCCGTTGAAGAACTGCAGGTCACGCATCGGATCGGGCCGCACGGCGTAAGGCGCGAGGGCCGAGCCGCTCGGAAAGCCGAGCGAAAGATGACTGATGTTGAGCTGGCCTGCGCCGTTGCTGAGGTACGGAAACTCCACACCGGGAAGGAGGTTGACATCGACGAAGGTGGCGATGTCGAACTCGAACTGGCGGTAGTACAGCACGGTCGAGGCGGGGTTGGGGCTCGGCCGTATCGCACTCTCGGCGACCGACATCGGCACGATGACCTTGATCGACGCGTTCGCGACCGGCCCGCCCGCCGCGGCCCGCTCGGCCAGGCCGATGCCGCCGTCGAGCCGGACCACGCCCGGATCGTTGAGCCCTGCCGTCTCCTGGTTCGAGATCACGACCTTGGGCACCATCCAATAGTCGGCGTTTCCTGCGCAGCCCGCCAGCGGGCAAATCGTCACCACCCGGCCTCTCGGAACCGCGTTCGGGTCGAAGGTCACGCGCAGGCCGCCGCCCGCGGCGACGAGCCGCGCGGCGGCGTCGTTGCCCACCTCCACCGGAATCAGCAGCATGTCGACCAACTGGTCGCCCAAGCTGGCCGCGATCGGCAATGGAGACGCCGGATTGGCCGACGGCAGCAGGGCGCGCCAGCCGTCGTTGATGCGCGTGCCGTCCGCGATCACCGGCACGTTGAAGCGGATGTCCTGGCTGCCCGTGCGCGCGTAGACACCTTGCGACAAAACGGCGGCGCGCGTGGCGTCAGTGGTCGGCGTGCCGGGCCCGAACTGCAGGTTGCCGCGCGATACGCCGATGCGCTCGTTGACGACGATGCGGCCGCCCTGCCCCGCGGTGCCGGCTTCGACCCGCAGTCCATCCGCGCCCGGCGTGGCGTCGCCGGCCAGGTTCAGGCCCTCGATCGTCACGTCCTTGCCCGCGGTGATGCGCAGGCTGCCCAGCAGCGGGCTGCCGGCGTCGTCGCCGCCGAGCGCCTGCTGCAAGGTGACTGCGCCCGCCGTACTGGAAAGGTCTGTGCTGCCCCGCGCGACCAGTTGATTCACCGTCAGGTCGCCGCCTGCGGCCAGGGTGACGGTGCCGGCGGCTTGTGCCGGCGCCGCGGGATCAGGGTTGTTGGCCGCGATGGTGCCGAACGCCTGAATGCCGCCACCGGCCGTCAGCGCCACCTGGCCGCCGTAGCTCTGGATGCTGGCATTGGCCGGCAGCTCGATGCCGCTGGCGCTGCCGACGCGAATCGCACCGCCGCCGGTCGATTCGAGGTTGCCCAGGACGACGTTGCCGCCGGTCGCGCTGAGCCCGATGCCGGCCTGCGAACGGATGGTGCCGAGCGCGCCCACCGACGACGCGACGATCTCGACGCCACCGGCGCCCGCATCCAGTTGCCGTGTCTTGCCGCCCGTCGACGACATCGACAGGCTGCCGATCGGCGCACCCGATGCGCCGGCGACGAACCCGCCGGCCTGCACGTCGCCGAGCAGGTCGAGGTTGCTGCCCGCGGCGACGCGGACCGTGCCGCCCACCGAGGCCTCGCCCATCTGCACGGTGCGCGCGCCGAAGGTGGCGTCGCCGGTCGTGCGGATGCCCTGCACGGCATTCACCACGCCGTTGGCCGCGGAGAGCGTCAGGCTGCCGAGCGGCTGCGGCGTGCCGTCGCTCGCCTTGCCGCCCAGGGCCTGATTGGCCGTGATGTTTCCGTTTGCGCTGCTCAAGGCCACGCTGCCGCTCGTCAGCAAGGCCTGCGTCCCGATGTTGCCGGCCGAGGCGATGGTGATCGGGCTGCTGCCCAGGGTCGCGATGACGGTGCCCCCGGCCTGCGTGAAGCTGCCGCTCCGGGCTACGTTGAACGCGCCGCCGTTGAGCACGATCGACTTGTTGACCGCGACGGCACCGCCGGCATCCATGGTCAGGCCGGCCCCGCCGATGGCCAGCCCGCCGGGCTGTGCGCGGCCGTCGATCTGCGCGTCGACGGTGATGTTGTCGTCGGCCTGCAGGACGACAGACGTGCCCTGGCGCAACACGTTGTTCACGGTGCCCGCAGCCACCACCGAATCGGCGCCGGACGCATTGAAGCTGCTGCCGCCGACGTCGGCGACGGTCAGGGAGCCCGGGTCGAGCAACAGCGTGCCGGCGGTGCCCTGGGGCGCACTCGCGTCGGCATGCCCATCG
>NZ_LYVO01000040.1 GCF_001984055.1 Variovorax sp. KK3 | reverse complement strand
GGCAATAACAAGGATGGTCATGGTCAGATCACTTTCGCTTCGTTCTTGAGCTTGTCGACCAGCGTGGCGACGTCGGGCACCTTGATGCCGGCACCGCGCTTGGGCGGCTCGCTGACCTTCAGCGTCTTCAGCCGCGGCTTGGCGTCCACGCCCAGGTCCTCGGGCTTGAAGGTGTCGAGCTGCTTCTTCTTGGCCTTCATGATGTTGGGCAGCGTGACGTAGCGCGGCTCGTTCAGGCGCAGGTCGGTGGTGATGACGGCCGGCAGGCTCAGGGCGATGGTTTCGAGGCCGCCGTCGACTTCACGGGTGACTTGCACCTTGTCGCCCGACACTTCGACCTTGCTGGCGAAGGTGGCTTGCGGCAGGTCGGCCAGCGCAGCCAGCATCTGGCCGGTCTGGTTGGCGTCGTCGTCGATGGCCTGCTTGCCGAGGATGACGAGTTGGGGCTGTTCCTTGTCGACCAGGGCCTTGAGCAGCTTGGCCACGGCCAGCGGCTGCAGCTCTTCGGTGGTCTCGACCAGGATGCCGCGGTCGGCGCCGATGGCCATGGCGGTGCGCAGGGTCTCCTGGCACTTCGCATCGCCGCAGCTCACGGCGATGATCTCGGTGGCGACGCCCTTCTCTTTCAGGCGAACCGCTTCTTCGACGGCGATCTCGTCGAAGGGGTTCATGCTCATCTTGACGTTGGCGATATCGACACCGGTGCCGTCGCTCTTGACGCGCACCTTGACGTTGTAGTCCACCACGCGCTTCACGGGGACAAGAATCTTCATGCTGCTCTACCTCTCGAGTTGAACCAGGCGCGCGCCTGGCAGGCGAGACAAGGATCGTTCGAAGCACCGGAACCGGTCAATGGCTTCGCTTCCAACGTTCCGTACTTCGCCAACCGCGTTGCGCCGGTTCACGTGCGGGGCTTTGCTTACCCGGCTTCCATTGCACGGAACGCGAAAAAAAGCCCACCGCCGGTGGGCTTGAACAAGGCCAGCCCTGCTGCCCTTGGAGAAGCGGCTTGCGGCTTCAGAAGGCGTGGCGAATCCCGAAGTCGTAGCCGGTGGCCGTGCGTGGCGCATAACCCACCGAGCCATTGCCGCTCGTGTAGAAGGCCGGACTGGCGCCACCCGTCACGGCACCCATGATCGCTGGGTTGTTCTGTCCGTTCTTGATGCGCACGCGCGCGGCCGTGGCATAGAGCGCCGTGCGCTTGCTCAGGTTGTAGATGTAGCCGACGGCGATCTTGCCGGCCGAGGCATCGAGGTTCGCCGCGAACGGGCTTGATGCGGGGAGTGCCTGGTCGTTCTTGTACTTGACCCGCGAGTAGGCTGCGCGGATGAGCCCCGCGCCGACCGGCACCGTCACACCGATCAAGCCGCCGGTGTACTTGTCCTTGTCCGTCAGGTCGATTCGCGCCAGGCCGCCCGCGAGCGGCACCGACGTCCGAAAGTCGTCTGTCACCCGCGAGTACTCGCCGAACAGCTTGAGCGGACCGAAGTCGTACGACGCGCCGAGGTTGAAGGTCTTCAGCTTGTCGTCGGCGGCCGCGCCGGCCAAGGTCGATGCGGTTACGTCGGCGACGGTGCTCTCGCCGTACGACACCGCGACGTCCACCGGCCCGTTCGCATAGCCGAAGCGGCCGCCGATGTATCGGCCCTTGCTGGAACTCGGCAGCCCATCCTGCTTTATGTTTTCCGGCAGTGCGTATTGCACCTGGCCATAGAAGCCGCCCAGGTTGCCGGGCAGGAAATAGCCGATCGTGTTGCTGGTGCGAACGTAGCTGTCGGTCGCACCGAGGCCGATGACGCCCGGGTTCGCCGCGGTGGCGGCGCCGCGCACGGTGGCCAGGTTGGAATTCACCGTGAAGATCAGACTCGGGCCGGCGCCGACGCTGCCGAAGGGATCGAACACGGTGTCGTTCCAGAAGGTCGGCGTGTAGTCGCGCCCCAGGCGCAGTTCGCCGAAGCCGCCCGACAGGCTCACGGTGGAGCGCCGTGCGAAATCGCTGAGCGCCTTGGCGCCGCTGTCGTTGGAGATGCCGGATTCCAGCCAGAAGCTCGCCGCCAGTCCACCGCCCAGGTCTTCGGTGCCACGAAAGCCCAGCCGGCTGGTGTTGTAGCCCGAGTTGTGAAGCGCATCGAGGCTGCGCTTGACGGTGGACTGCAGCAGCGGCGGCAGCACGGGCACGCCGGTGTTGTTGTAGAACTCGCTCTTGACCTCGTAGCGGCTGATGGTGGCGTCGACGACGCCGAACAGCGTCACGGACGATTGCGCCGAAGCGGCGCTGGCAAGGGCCATCAACGCCACGGCGGTGGCGCTTTTCGTGAGTCTCATGTGTCTCCTAAGTTGGGTGTGCGCTTGGCAACATCGGTTGCGCAGTCGAGGTTCTTCGGCGCGCTGCACGGCGTCAACGCGCGGCCTGCATTCGTTCCGTACTGCGGCGCACAGGCGTCGGCGATGGCGATGAACCGCTGCCGCGCGCGAGGCGCGGGCGGGTAGCATACGAACGCAATTCATCGACCCACGGACTTCCAACACATGGCAAAACGGCAGGCGAACGTCACGGCGGATACGCGGGAGAAGCTGCTGACGCTGGCAGCCCGCTCCTTCAGCACGCAGGGCTACACGGCGACCACGATGCGCGGCATCGCCGATCAGGCCGGCATCGAGGCGGCCAGCATCTACTACCACTTCGCCTCGAAGGAAGAGCTGGTCGACGAGGTCATGGCGCACGGTGCCGACAGCATCGTCGCGCATCTCCAATCGCACCTGGACGCCCTGCCCGCCGGCGCCGGTGCCCGCGAGCGCTTCAAGGCGGCGCTGGTGGGCCAGATGAGCGCGTTGATCAAGTTCGGCGACTACGCCATGGCACACGGCCGGCTGCTCGCCCAGTTGCCCGACAAGCCCCGCGAACGCCAGGTGAAGCGGCGCGAACACCACCAGAAGCTGTGGACTTCACTGATCGAAGCCCTGCGCGACGAAGGCCTGCTGCGGCCCGACGTGGACATCGCGCTGTGCCGCGTCTTCGTGCTGGGCATCGTCAACTCGGCGCAGACCTGGTTCAACCCGCGCAAGGGCTCGATGGAGCGCGTGGCGGAGCAGTTCTGCACCATCTTCTTCGAAGGCATGCTGCCCGAAGACCGGCGGCCCGGCGTCGGCGGCGCGACAACCAGCATCGCAGACGAGGCGAACGCGGCGGACGCGGCGCCTGCCAGCTGATCGCCCGCCGGGACTTCAGCGCTGCACTTGCACGCCCGCGAGCTGCACCAGCCGCCGGGCCTTGTCGAACTCCCGCGGCGCTGCAGACTGCAACGCGGCCGGCCCCTGGATCGCGACGTCGAGCCCCTGAGCCTTGCACAGTTCCTTGAACTCCGGCTGGGCTGCCGCCGCCGTCATGGCGGCGCCGATGGCCTCGACGATGGGCGCCGGGGTTCCGGTGCGCACCAGGGCCAGGATGGGCGTGACGAAGTCGTAGCCCTTGAGCCCCGATTCATCGAGCGTGGGCACTTGCGGCAACGAGATCGAGCGCTTGAGGCTGGTGACCGCCAGCATGCGGATCTTGCCCGCCTGCAGCAGCGGCAGCGTGACCCCGGTGCCGTTGAAGCCCACCTGTGCCTGGCCCGAGGCCACCTCCAGCGCCGCCTGCGACGCCGACTTGTAGGGCACGTGCAGCATCTCGATGCCGGCCTGCTGGGCCAGCATCACAGCGCCCAGGTGCGACGACGTGCCCGCGCCCGGTGACGCATAGCTGACGGTGCCGGGCGCCTTCTTCGCGGCGGCCACCAGGTCCTGCACCGTCTTGAACGGCGAGTCCGCCGGCACGAACACGACGATGGGCGCCTGCGCGAACGAGGCCACCGGCGTGAGGTCGCCGCGGGCATCGAAGTTCAGGTTGTCGTACAGCACCGGCAGGCTGTAGTGCGCGCCCGTGCTGAACAGGATGGTGTAGCCGTCGGCCGCCGCCTTCGCGACGAAGTCGGTGCCCAGCGCCCCGCCCGCGCCGGCCTTGTTGTCGACCACCACCGCCACGCCCCACTTGCGGCTCATCTGGTTGGCGATGAAGCGCGCCGTGATGTCGGTGCCGGTGCCCGGTGCATTGCTGACGACGGCGCGCACCGGCTGGGCGGGATAGGTGTCGGCGGCTGCCCACGTGGGCAGGGTCGAGGAAGCGGCGGCCAGCATGAAGTGGCGTCGGTGGATCATCTTGTCGTCTCCTGGAAGTTCGTCGGCTGCGGACGGCATGACGCGCCGCCGTCCGATCATCGGAAGAGAGCCGAGCCGCGCCAATCACCCGCGGCGGTATGTTCCGTACTTCGGTGGCGAACCGCGGGCTCGCTCGGAACGGAAACGACGGCGACGCCGGTGCGTCGACCGTTCACCCGCGAGTCACCCCACGGCGCACATCGCCGCAAGTTGCTCCGCCTTCATCCGTGGGTCGATCAGACGCAACGCACCCAGCAGTGCTTGCGCGCGTGACACGCCCAACACGTCGGCGACCAGTTCCATGAACTTGGCGTCCTGCTCGGCCTCGGGCATGGGATTGACGTCCGTTCCGATCGGGTCTTCGACGAAGACCTGTTCCGACGTGCCGTCCCGGAACGACACGGTGACGTCGGCGACGAACTTGCCGGGATAGCGCTTCTCGAGCAAAGGCTCTTCGGTGATGCGAATGCTGCGCGCCATGTCGATGACCGGTGCCATGTCCACCTGCCCGGCCAGGTAGTCGCGATGGATGCGGTAGCCGTTGCCCAGCCCCAGCAGCGTGAACGCCGCCTGGATGGGCAGGCTGAACTGCACGTGCTCGATGTTCTTCGGCTCGTAGGCATTGGCGTTGGCCGTCCCGACGACCACGTTGAAATGCGGCGCGATCTTCAGGTGAACCTCGGCGATCTGGCCACGCCGCGTGGCGAAGGGCCGCAGCGCATCGATGTAGGCGTGCGTGCAGTAGCAGGCGCAGTAGGCCTTGAGCCAGACGGTGCCGACCTCGAAGGGTCGCTCCAGGCCGAAGCGTTGCTCCGCGTCTTCGCCGGGCCCGCGCTGCAGGAAGGTCTTGAAGAAGCCCTTGTTGCCGGAAAAAGGCGCACGCGGCCCCGTGATGCCGGCGCGTGCCATGTCGGCCGCGACCATCCCGTTGCGCGTGCCGATGCCGGCGTGGATGCGCTTGATGGAACCGCCGGTGGATGTGTATTCGGTGGTGCCCGACGCATGGCTCAACGCGATGGCCAGCGCATGCAGCGTGGTCTCGGCATCGAAGCCGCGCAGCTTGGCCGCCACGGCTGCCGCGCCAAAGTTGGACAGCACCCCATGCGGATGGAAGCCGCGCCGCAGCAGGTCGGGTGCGGCCAGCACGCCGATGCGGGTGTAGACCTCGTAGCCCGCCACCATCGCGGTGACGACTTCTTCGAGACTGGAGCCCAGCTCTTCGCCGATGGCCAGCGCCGTCGGAATGACGCAGCTGCCGGGGTGGCTGGCGCTCGGCCCGTGCGCGTCGTCGTACTCGAAGCCGTGCCCGTAGGCGCCGTTGACGAAGGCCGCGTCCTGCGCGCTCATGGTGAGGCGGCTTGCCGACACGCGGCTCTTGCCGGGGCGCTGCTGCGCCACGGCGTATTCCAGCAGCTGACGCGACCAGGGCATGCGCGAGGTGCCGATCTGCAGCGCGAGCTGGTCGCGCATGAGGCGGTTCACGCCGGCATGCGCGGCGGCGTCGAGGTGCTCGTAGCGCAGGTCCTGGATGAAGCGGACCACCGCCTGTTCGAGCGGTGGGCAATGCGTGAGGGTTTGGCCGTCGTTGCGTGGGTCGGTCATGGCAGGTGCTCGGTGTCTTTCGATGTCGTCGGGCTCGGTCGCTCGGTTCGCGTGCATTCAGTTCGCCTTGGTCAGATCCGCCAGCCGCTTCCATCGCGCGGCCTCGGCGACCGCGCCGGCCTGGAAGGGCTTGGCGTCGACGATCTCGACGTACATGGTCTGCTTTACGCAGAACTCGCGGAACTCGCTGCCCTGCGCGATGGCCACCAATTCGTCCGACAGCTTCTGCACGATGGCAGCCGGCGTGCCGACGGGAGCGATGGCGCCGATCCACGACGAAATCTCGTAGCCCGGCACGCCGGCCTCGGCCACCGTGGGCACCTCGGGCAACTCGTCCCAGCGCACGCGGCTGGTGACGGCCAGCGCACGCAGCTTGCCGCTCTTGACCAGCGGCACCACGGCCGAACTGTTGCAGGTGAAGTCGACCTGGCCGCCCACCGTGTCGGTGACGGCCGGCGAGTTGCCCTTGTAGGCCACGTGCCGGGCCTTGGTGCGCGTCATCTCGTTGAGCAGCGCGGTGCACATCTGCGAGGTGCTTCCGTTGCCGCCCGAGGCGAAGGTCAGGTCGTTGGGCCGCGCCTTCATCGCGGCGATCAGGTCCTGCAGCGTCTTGTAGGGCGACGAGGCGGGCACGACGAAGGCCAGGGCCGCGCCGTTGAAGCGAGCGACGGGCGTGAAGTCCTTGACCGGGTCGAAGCTGACCGGCGCCTCCGACACGTGCGGCGTGGCGTAGAGCGGGATCCCGGCGAAGAGGATGGTGTAGCCGTCGGCCGGCGCCTTCGAGACGAAGGTGATGCCGACCGCGCCGCCCGCGCCGTCGCGGTTCTCGACCACCACCGGCGAATTGAGCCGGCGCGCGAGGCGCTCGGAGAAGAAGCGCGCCGTCACGTCCACGGCCGTGCCGGGCGAGGCGGGGACGATGAGGCGGATGGGCTTGGTCGGATAGGCGGCCTGCGCCTGCGCCGGTGCATGGAGCCCCGAGGCCGCGAGCGCCGTCGAAGCAGCGGCCGCGAGGATGAGTGTTCTCTTGTCGATCATGTCGTCGTCTCCGTTCTGTTGAATTCCTGTGCAGCGAATCGACGCCTACACGACCCCTCGCTCGCGCAGCCCGGCGATGTAGCCGGCCGAGTAGCCCAGTTCGTGCAATATCTCGTCGGTGTGCTCGCCGGCCTTCGGCGGACGGCGCTCGATGGCCGATGGCGTGCGCGACAGCGAGATGGGCGCGGACACCAGCGGCACGGGCTCCGCGATGCCCGGGTACTCGACCGGATAAAAGGCGCCCGATGCACGAATGCCTTCGTCGTCCAGCACCTGGCGCGGCGAGTAGACGGGGCCGGCGGGAATGCGCGCCTCTTCGAGATGCGCCAGCGCTTCGTCGCGCGTGTACTGCGCGCACCACTGCGTCATCAGGCCGCTGAGCAGTTCGCCATGTTCGCCGCGGCTGCGGTCGTCCTTGAAGCGCTCGTCGTCCACCAGCTCGGGCCGGCCCACCAGCCGCGCCCATCGATTGAACATCACGGGGCCGATGACCTGCGTGATGATCCAGCCGTCGCGGGTCTTGAAGATGTCGGAGGGCGCGTACTGCGGTGCGCGGTTGCCGGTGCCGCCGCGGTTCAGCCGCAGCACGGCTTCCTCGATCAACGCGCCGCTCGAAAAGTTGAGCGCGGTCTGCAAGAGCGACGCGCCGACCTCCTGCCCCTTGCCGCTGCTTTTGCGTTCGTACAGCGCCATCACCGTGCCCAGCGCGCAGGACATGGCGGTGGCGAAGTCCACGATGGGCACCATGAACTTGGTCGGCCGATCGCTCTCGCCCGTGATGTGCACGGCACCGCTGATGGCCTGGCCCACGCCGTCGAAGCCGATGCGGTCGCGCATGGTGGGCGAGGCGCCGAAGGCCGACGAGGCGGTGAGGATGACGTCGGGCTTGATCCTGCACAGGCTCTCGTAGTCCAGCCCGAGGGCGGCGATGGTCTTGGGCGGCATGTTGGCGATGACCACGTCGGCCGTGCGAAGCAGGCGCTGCATCACCTCCCTGCCTTCGGGCGTGTCGATCTCCAGGCTCAGCGACCGCTTGTTGCGGTTGACTTGCAGGAAGAGCGCGCCCTCGCCCTCTTCGGACACGGGCACGATGAAGCGGTCTTCGCTGCCGCCCACGCGGTCGATGCGGATCACCTCCGCACCGAAGTCCGCCAGCAGGGCCGCGCAGTACGGCCCCGCGATGAAGCGGCCGAAGTCCAGGACTTTCACGCCTTCCAATACCTTGTTCATTCGAAGTTCCCGTCAGTGGTGCTTTTCTTTTCCGGGGCACCCGCGGAACGGGCTTTGCCCGGCCGCTGGATGCGCCCCCTCGAGGGGGGATGCGAGCGACACGAAGTGCGCGACAGTCGGGGCTGGGTCATGGCATGCCTTCGAAATCGGCCATTGCCTTCTCGAACTCTTTTGCCGCGTTGCGAAGCACCGGCGCGATGCGCCGCTGCTCGGCCGCCAGATCGGGCTGCATGTCGGCCTTGCCGCAACTCAGGCCCATGACGATGCCGCGCCGGCCCAGGCGCACGGGCAGCGCCACGCCGTAGGCATCGCGCTGGTAGCCGCCGAGCACAGCGCAGGTGCCGTTGGCCTCCATGTCGCGGAAGCTCTGGTGGATGGCGCGCTCGACCTGCGCGGCGCCGGCCCCATAGGCGCGCGACACCGTCGCGACCAGCGCCTCGCGCTCGGCAGGTGGCAGGCCCCACAGGTAGGCATGGCCGATCGAGGTGGTGCCCAGCGGCAGCACCGAGCCCTGGCCCAGGCGCAGCGTGGCCACCTTGTGGCCGACGCGGTAGCCGAGGTACAGCATCTCCATGTCGTCGCGTACCGCCAACGCCACCGAGACGTCGAGCCGGTCTGCCAGGTCTTGCAGATAGGGGTTGACCCGCGCCTGCAGGTCGCTGCCGGCCAGATAGGCGTGGCCGATGCCCACCGGCGCCGCGCCGAGTTCGAACTCTCGCCCGCCCGGCACGCGCTGCAGCGCACCCAGCTGCAGCAAGGTGGACGTGAGCCGCGACACCGTGGCCTTGGACAGGCCGGTGCGCCGCACCAGCTCCGCGTTCGACAGCGAGGCGCGGTCGGACCGGAATGCGCGCAGCACCTGCATGCCGCGCGCGACGGTCAGCACGCCGCCGGAGGGCGTCGCGGTAGCGGTCATGCTTCCCCCACCTTCTGCTGCACCGCCGACACCGCCGCCAGCAGCTTCGGCCCCAGCTCGCGCTCGACCCGCGCGCGCGTCATCTGCGCGCTCGAGCCCACGCAGGCCACGACCAGCGGCGCATGGTGCTCGACCACGAGCGGCGCGGCGATGATGCCCAGCTCGGCATCCCACTCGCCCAGCGAGGCGCAAAAGCCCAGCTGATGCACCTGCGCGATCGCCTCGCTGGAGCGGCGGCGCAGGCGCGGCCATTCGCGCGGCATGCGGCGCTCGACGTTCTCGAGCAGGTAGTAGCGTTCCAGCTCCGGCAGTGCCGCCAGCAGCGCCCACCCCATGGGCGACGACGCGATGCCCACGCGCACGCCGGCGTGCAGGTTCAGCGCCAGCGGCGCGCCGGCGCCGCTGCAGCTCTCGAGCACGATCAGGTCGAGCCGGTCGCGCGAGCTGAGGTTGACGTGCAGCCGGTGCTGGTCCGCCATCGCCTGCATCTGCTGGCGCGCTGCGCGCTGCACGCCCGAGTTGGCGATGGCGCCGTAGCCCAGCGCCAGCACCGGCGGCGCGAGCCGGTACTTGCGGTCGGCCGCATCGTGATGCAGGTAGCCCAGCAGCACCAGCGTCTGGGCGATGCGCGACACGGTGGACGCGGGCAGGCCCGTGCGCTGCGCGAGTTCGCGGTTGCCCAGCCAGCGGTCTTGCGGCGTGAAGGCCCACAGCAACTCCATGGCACGGGCGAAAGGCGTGACCATCGCCTGGCCGGCCTTGTCGGCGGGCGCGCGACCCGACGCCGGCCCAGCGGCGCCGGAAGGCCGTGCCATCGGTTCGACGCCTCGAAGCGGCATGGCTCAGGCTCCGCCCGAAGCGGCCGCCCGGATGGCGTCGAGTGCCGACGGGTTGTCGAGCGAGGACAGGTCGCCCGGGGGCAGGCTGCAGTACACGCTGCGGATCACGCGCCGCATGATCTTCGAGCTGCGGGTCTTGGGCAGTTGCGCCACCGGATGCACCGCGCTCGGCCGGAAGGGCCGACCCAGTCGTTTGTCGACGTGACGTTCGACCTGCTGCGACAGCGCAGCCGGATCGGCGCTCGCATCGGGCGCGGGCACCACGAACACCACGAGCTTCTGGCCCTTGTCAGGGTCGTCCACGCCGATGGCCGCAGCCTCGGCCACGCCGTGCAGCTCGAGCACCACCTCTTCGACCTCCGCCGGGCCCAGGCGCTTGCCGGCGACCTTCAGCGTGTCGTCGGAGCGGCCCATCATGAAGAAGTTGCCGTCCTCGCGCCGCAGCGCCAGGTCGCCATGCACCCACAGGCCGGGAATGGTGTGCCAGTAGGTGTCGAGGTAGCGCGCATCGTCGCGCCAGAAAGACTGCGTCATGCCGATGAAGGGCTTGCGCACGACCAGTTCGCCGACCGCGCCGGTGACCGGGTTGCCTTGGCCGTCGGCCACGTCCACGTCGACGCCGGGCGACGTGGTGTTGAAGCCGCTGGGCGGAATGGGCCGCACCACCACGCTGGACAGCAATGCGCCCGACACCTCGGTGCCGCCGGTGTAGTTGATCAGCGGCTGCGTGCCGCGCCCGAAGGTGCGCTGGAACCAGGTGAAGTGCTCGGGGTCGATGCCCTCGCCGGCCGTGATCAGCAAGCGCACCGAAGACACGTCGCCCTGCAGGGCCACCGCCTCGTGGCTGGCCAGCCCGCGGATGAGCGTGGGCGCCGAGCCGTAGTGGGTGATCTTGTGCCGCTCGACCAGCCGCGACATGCGCGACCAGTCCGGAAAATCGGGTGCGCCGTCGTAGCAGACCAGCGTGGCGCCGCGCAGCAGTGCGCAACCCAGCACCAGCGAACCGGCGATCCAGCCCATGTCGGCGGGCCAGCAGAACACGTCGCCCGGATGCACGTCGAAATGCACCACGGCGTCGTGTGCGATCTTGATGGGGAAGCTGCCGTGCGAGTGCACCACGCCCTTGGGCTTGCCCGTGGTGCCCGAGGTGTAGATGACCATGAAGGGCGCATCGGACGCGAGCACCACCGGCGGCAGCGATCGGCCATGCGCGCCATCCATGAGCGTCTGCCAGTCGAGGTCGCGTGGGTCGGCCAGCGCCTCGTCGCCCGTGCGCTTCCAGATCACGTTGCGCACCGTGAGCAGTTGCTGCCAGGCCTCGCGCAGCGCCCCTTCGACGTTCACGCGCTTGCTGCGCCGGCTGAAGCCGGTGGAGGCGATGACCGCGACCGCCTCGGCCGCCGACAGGCGCGCCACGATGGCGTCGACGCCGAAGCCGCTGAAGAGCGGCACCACCACGGCACCCAGCGACACCAGCGACAGCAGCGACACGGTGGCTTCCAGCCCGTTGGCCATCAGCAAGCCCACGCGGTCGCCGCACTGCAGGCCCTGCGCGGCCAAGGCCGCCGTGAACCGACCCACCATCTCGGCGAGCTCCGCGTAGGTGGCCGACTTGACGCTGCCGTCTTCGCCTTCGGCCACCACGGCGAGCTGGTCGCGCGTCTCCGCACGATCGGCCCAGTCCAGCACCATGTTCGCCCAGTTGATCCGCCCGTCCGGGAACCACTTCGGAAACTCGGGGCCGGCGCTCAGGTCGACGTGCGCGCTCGGCGCAGTGCTCCACTCGATCCGGCAGAACTTCATGACCTCGGACCAGTAGCGCGCGGGGTCGTCGTTCGACAGCGCCTGCAGGTCTTCGTAGCGGCTCGCGCCGAACGCCCGCATGAGCTGCGCGATGCCGGAGGCTTCCAACTGCGCCTGCCCGGGCTGCCAGGTGTGTGCGTCGGTCTTTGCGTCGGTGCTCATGTCAGGCTCGCTCGAAGATCGCGGCGATGCCCTGCCCGCCGCCGATGCACATCGTCTCCAGGCCATAGCGCGCCTGGCGCCGCTGCAGCTCGTGCAGCAGCGTGGTCATGATCCGCACGCCGGTGGCGCCCACGGGGTGGCCCAGCGAGATGCCGGAGCCGTTGACGTTCAGGCGGCCCTCCAGTTCGTCCATGGAACTGCCCCACCCCTTGACGCACGCCAGCGCCTGGCAGGCGAAGGCCTCGTTGAGCTCGATGAGGTCCATCTGGTCGAAGCGAAGGCCGGTGCGGTGCAGCAGCTTCTGCACCGCGGGCACCGGGCCGATGCCCATGCGCGAGGGCTCGCAGCCGGCCGCGGCCCAGCCGACGAGCCAGCCGATGGGCGTGAGGCCGAGCTGCGCGAGCTTGTCTTCGGCGACCACCAGGCAGGCCGCGGCGGCATCGTTCTGCTGGCAGGCATTGCCGGCGGTGACGACGCCGTCCTTCATGATGGGGCGCAGCCTGGCGAGGCTTTCCGCGGTGGTGTCGCCGCGCACGCCCTCGTCCTTGTCGACGAGAACGGCCTCGCCCTTGCGCTGCGGCACCTGCACGCCGACGATCTCGCCGGCGAAGCGGCCATCGGCCCACGCCGCGGCGGCATTGCGGTGGCTGCGCGCCGCGAAGGCATCCGAGGCCTCGCGCGAAATGCCGTAGTCGCGCGCCAGGTTCTCGGCCGTCTCGATCATTCCACTGATGCGGCCGAAGCGCGACTCGGGCTGCGAGCGCTCGCGGCCGCGTTCGAGCCGGTCGTGCAGCGTGACCGAACCCGCGCGCTTGCCCCAGCGCATGTCCGTGGTGTAGTACTCCACGTTGCTCATGCTCTCGACACCGCCGGCGACCACCACGTCGGCCGCGCCGGTCTGCACCATCATCGCTGCCGTGGCCAGCGCCTGCACGCCACCGCCGCAGCGGCGGTCCAATTGCATGCCTGCCACCTCGATCGGCAAACCGGCCTGCAGGGCCACCCAGCGGCCCGTGCAGGGTGTCTCGCCGTTCGTGTAGCTCTGGGCGAACACCACGTCCTCGATACGGCCCGGGTCGATGCCGGTGCGCTCCACGATGGCACGCACGACGCTGGCACCGAGTTCCTCGACGGGCACGGGCTTGAGGGCGCCGCCATAGGCCCCGACGGCTGTGCGAAGCGGCGAAACGATTGCAGCTCTTTTCATGTCTCTTCCTTGATGCGATGCGGGTTGCTGATGCGGCGCGCGGGCGTTCAACCGTAGCGGCCGCCGGTCACATGCACGACCTCGCCGCTGATGAAGCCGGCGCGCTCGCTGGCCAGGAAGGCCACCGCATCCGCGATGTCCTGCGGTCGGCCGACGCGCTTGATGGGCTGCGCCGCGACGGCCCGCTCCTTGATGGTCTCGTAGGTGGGCAGTGCCTGCACCATCTCGGTTTCCATGAAGCCCGGCGCCACGCAATTGACGGTGATGCCGTAGCGGCCCTGCTCGATCGCGAGCGCCTTCGCCATGCCGATCAGGCCGGCCTTGGCCGCCGAGTAGTTGGCCTGCGTGGGGTTGCCCAGGTGGGCGCGCGAGCTGATGTTGATGACGCGGCCCCAGCCCTGCTCGATCATCTTCGGCATCACCGCCCGGGTGGCCAGAAACGCGCCCTTGAGCATCACGTTCATGACCAGGTCCCAGTCTTCCTCGCTCATCTTGACCAGGTACTTGTCGCGCGGGAAGCCGGCGTTGTTGACCAGCACGTGCACGCCGCCGAAGGTGGCGACGGCCTCGGCGACCAGGCGCTCGACGTCGGCAGCCTTCGTGATGTCGCCCACCACGCAGTGCGCGGCCAGGCCCTTGGCCTGGAGGTCGGCGACGGTGGCTTGCGCCTGTTCGGCCAGGATGTCGGTGACCACCACTTTCGCGCCCTCCTCGGCCAGCCTGCGGGCGGTGGCGGCCCCGAGGCCGCGCGCCGAGCCGGTGACGATGGCCACCTTGTCCTTGAGTCCCAGATCCATGTGTCGCTCCTGTCTTGTCTCGTGTCTCGTGTCTCGTGTCTCGTGAACCGTTCAATGCAGGTCCACGCGCGAATTCCCGAGCACCATCACGCCGCGCTCCAGCGCCGTGGTGCGCAGCGACACCACCTTGCCGTCGACCCACATCTCGGTGCGCAAGGTGTCGCCCGGCAATGCCGGCGCCGTGAAGCGCACGCGCATGCCGGCGAAGCGCGTGGCGTCGTAGCCGAGCACCGCTGCCAGCACGGCATGCGCGGCGAAGCCCATGGTCGCCATGCCGTGCAGGATGGGCCGTTCGAAGCCGGCCGCGCGCGCGATGGCCGGGTCGGCATGCAAGGGGTTGAGGTCGCCGCTCAGGCGATAGATCAGCGCCGCCTGCGGCAGGCTGCGGATGTCGTGGACGACGTCGGGTGCGCGGTCGGGCAGTGCGTGCGGCACCGGCGGCGCACTATTGCCGCCGCCCGGGCCGAAGCCACCGTTGCCGCGCAGCAGCGACAACTGCGTCACGGTCGCCAGCAGCGCACCGTCGGCAGCGTCGCGCACTTCGCGCTGCTGCTGCATCAGCGCGCCCTTGCCGGGCCCTTTGTCCCACAGCGCCGACACGCGGTTCTGACCCACGACGCAGCCACCGGGCGGGAGGGAGGCATGCAGCACGATCTCTTGTTCCGCATGCACGATCTTGCGCCAGTCGATGCCGGTGTCGGCTTCGCGCGCCCAGAACCCCGGATACGCCAGCACGTTGGCCAGGGTCGGCATGGCGCGCAGCGATCGCCCGTCGACGCCTTCGTACAGATAGTCGAGTTGTTGCGGGTCGAGCGGGTCCGCGCCCAGGCCGACGCCCAGCGCGTAGAGCTGGGTGTCCCGAATGGCGTAGGCATGCTCGATCGGTGCGAAGCGCCGCGAAAGCAATGCGTGTGGATCGAAGGGCGTGTTCATGGTCGATGCCCTGAACGATGAACCACATGGACGCTCGTCGCAACAACGGTTTCATGATTGTTCCGTACATCGGAATTTGGAATCGCCGACCACACGGGCTCGGCACTTTGCGCACCCGGCTCCGACCTTCCGAAGTACGGAACATCAAGCCGCGGCTAATTGACGACGACGCCGGCGCCGCACGAGCATGCGGTGACGTCCATCCTCATCCGAACCCTCACGCCATGATCAGAGACCAAGAGACACTGAACGTCCTGCTGGACAACATCGCGCGCTTCGTGCGCGAGCGCCTCGTCCCCAACGAGGAGCGCGTGGCCGAGGACGACGAGATTCCCGCGGACATCGTCGACGACATGAAGGCGATGGGCCTGTTCGGGCTGACCATTCCGGAGCAGTTCGGCGGCCTGCAGCTGACGATGGAAGAAGAAGTGCTGGCGGTGTTCGAACTCTGCCGCGCGTCGCCGGTGTTCCGCTCGCTGATCGGCACCACCGTGGGCATCGGGTCGCAGGGCATCCTGTTCGACGGCACGCCCGAGCAGCAGGAGAAGTACCTGCCGCGCCTGGCCACCGGCGAGCTGATCGCCTCGTTCGCGCTCACCGAGCCCGAGGCCGGCTCCGACGCGGCCTCGCTGCGCACCACGGCGGTCCGCGATGGCAGCGACTACGTGGTGAACGGCACCAAGCGCTTCATCACCAATGCGCCGCAGGCCGGCATCTTCACGCTGATGGCGCGCACCAACCCGGCCGAGAAAGGTGCGGGCGGTGTGTCGGCCTTCATCGTCGATGCGAAGACGCCCGGCATCAGCTTCGGCAAGAACGACCGCAAGATGGGCCAGAAGGGCGCCCACACCTGCGACGTGATCTTCGACGACGTGCGCGTGCCCGCGGCCAACCTGATCGGCCTGAAGGAGGGCCAGGGCTTCAAGACCGCGATGAAGGTGCTCGAGAAGGGCCGCATCCACATCGCCGCCGTCTGCGTGGCGGTGGCCGAACGCATGCTCGACATGGCGCTCGACTACGCGGTGCAGCGCAAGCAGTTCGGCCAGGCCATCGCCAACTTCCAACTGGTCCAGGCCATGCTGGCCGACAGCAAGGCCGAGATCTATGCGGCGCGTTGCATGGTGCTGGATGCGGCGCGCCGCCGCGACGACAAGCTGCCGGTGAGCACCGAGGCTTCGTGCGCGAAGATGTTCGCCTCGGAAATGTGCGGCCGCGTGGCCGACCGGGCGGTGCAGATCTTCGGCGGCGCCGGCTACATGAGCGAGTACGGCATCGAGCGCTTCTACCGCGACGTGCGGCTGTTCCGCATCTACGAAGGCACCACGCAGATCCAGCAGACGGTGATCGCGCGCAACATGATCCGCGAGCTGAGCTGAACGATCAGGCGGCCGGTATGCGGGCCGTGGCTTCCGGTGGCGCTGCATCGAGGCCTCCGCTGCAGAACGTCACGGAGCCGGTTCCGGCCCGTCCGGAGAACCGGGCTTCGCGAAGCCGCGCACGCCCGCCTCGAGCGCTGGCGAGGTCGCACGGTAGCGATGCTGCGTCCAGCGCTCCATCCAGAGGCCTTCTTTCAACGGCAGTTCGAGCGCGCGCCGCGCCATGGACTTCATGGCGGCCAGCGCGTTCGGGTCGGCGCGCGCGATCTCGCAGGCCAATGCGAGGGTGGTGGCTTCGAGCTGCGCCGCAGGCACGGCCGCCACGGCAAGCCCCAGCTCCACGGCCTCGCGGCCGCTCATCCTGCGGCCGGTGAGCAGGTAGTACATGGCCCGCTGCAGGCCCAGCTTGCGCGGCAGGCGCTGCGAGCTGCCTCCGCTGGGCAGCAGGTTGCGCCGGATGTGCTCGTCGCCGAGCTGGGCATCTTCGTCGGCAACGACCAGGTCGCAGGCCAGCGCCAGCTCGAAGCCGCCCGCCAGCGCGAAGCCGTTGACGCTGCCGATCACGATCTGGCGGCCGGATTCGATGCGTTCGTAGGTCTGCTGCATCAGGTCCTGGTGGCGCATGTGCGCCGCGCGATCGTCGAGCACGCCTTCGGCGAGCCATTTCAGGTCATTGCCGGCGCAGAAAGCCCGGCCGGTGCCGCGCACGATGACCACGCGCACGTCCTGGCCGGATGCGGCGCATTGCAGAAGCGCATCGTCGAGCGCCCGCAGCGTCGGCCCGTCGAGCGCGTTCATGCGTTCGGGGCGGTCGAGCGTGATGCGCCGCACGTGCGGCGCGGGATCGTCGATGACGATGGTCATGGCCTTGCCTGTGTTCACGCGAAACGCGCGATGTCGTCGACGGCAGCGCGGCCGGTGCGGTAGCCGTTGGCCGGATGCGCGGGGTCGGCATAGCCGAAGGAGATGCCGCAGACCATCCTGCGCTCATCCGGAATGTCGAAATGGCGGCGAATGAAACGGGACTGCATGGCCAGCGCAGCTTGCGGCGTGGTGGACACGCCGTGCGCCTGGGCCGCGAGCAGGAAGGCGCAGATGAAGCCGCCCGCGTCCACGGCCCCGTAGGTGCCCAGCTCTTCGGGAATGGTGACGATGGCCACGTGCGGCGCACCGAAGAGGCGGAAGTTCTGGAAGGACTGGTTCTCGCGCGCTTCGTGGTCGCCGCGCCCGATGCCCAGCGCCTCGTAGAGCTGGAAGCCGGCCTTGCGCCGCCGTTCGAGGTGCACGCCGCGGTACTCCGCGGGGAAGGGAATGTCGGAATCGACGCGGGGATGCTGCCTGACGTGTTCCGCAAGCGCGGCCCTGAAAGCCTCCGTGCTGTCGCCCGAAGTGATAACGAGGTTCCACGGCTGCACGTTGCACCACGAGGCGGTGCCGCGCGCGACGTCCACGATGCTGCGGATCACGTCGTGTGCCACGGGTTGCGGAAGGTAGGCGCGGCAGGTGGCGCGGCCGAAGATCAGCCCGCGCAAGGCTTCGACATCGCGCTGGCCGGAAGAATGCTCGAAGGTTTCGGTCATCGGGTTCGCCTCATGACTGGCCGAGCGGCGGCGCCTCCGGGGTCGGCGAAAAGTGATGCTGGCGAATGCGCCAGGCCGCGCCCTCGCGCACCAGCACGAGCGTTGCGCGAAGGCGCGAACGCGTCTGCTGCCCGCCCTGCAGCGTGAACGAGAAGTCGACATAGCCCTGGGCCAGCAGGCAGTCGGGGCCGAGCTGCGCAAGATGCTGCTCGGCCAGCACCATGGCGCCGGATTCGATGACGCCGACGTAGGTGGCGAAATAGTCCTGCACGGCGGAGCGCCCGACGGAATGCCCCGGGCGGCCGCCGAAGAACAGCGCGTCCTGCGTGTAGACCTCCGCGAGCCGGTCTGCATGCCAGCGTTCGGCGGCCGCGTTCCAGTCGCGCTGGACCTGGGCGAGCGCGGCCTGCTGCATGTCGTCGTCCATGTCGATGCGGGTAATCGTCATTCCGCCTTGGCGCCGGTGGACTTCATGAGCTTGCGCCACTTCTCCATTTCGCCCGGGCCGGCCGCCTTGGCCGCGGCGGCGTTCTGAACGTCCACCTCCAGACCCTGGGTGATGCACAACTCCTTGAAGGCCGGCGACTGGGCTTGCTGCACGACGGCGCCCGACAGCTTGTCGACGATCGGCTGCGGCGTGCCGCGCGGCGCGAAGATCCAGATGGGCGAAGCGGCTTCGTAACCGGCGAAGCCCAGCTCGGCCACCGTCGGCACGTCGGGCAGGCTCTGAGAGCGTTGCGCCGTCGTCACGGCCAGCGGGCGCAGCCGCCCGCCCTTGATCAGCGGAAGCACCGACGACATGCCGTTGAAGCTCAGGTCGATCTGCCCGGCAGCGGCGTCGAGCGCGACCTGGCCCGGCGCCTTGTAGGGCACGTGGTTGAGAGACACGCCCGCCATGCTCGCGAACAAGGCGGCTGCCATGTGCGACGTGGTGCCGTTGCCGGAAGAGCCATAGGAGATCACGCCGGGCTTCTTCTTCGCGGCCTCGATCACGTCCTTCAGCGACTTGTAGGGCGAATCCGTCGCCACCGAGATCACCAAGGCGGAATTGGCGATGCGGGCGATGGGCTCGAAGTCCTTCACCGCGTCGTACGGCGTTTTCTGGACCAGCTGGTTCGTGTAATGCTGGGCGTAGGTGCCCAGCAGCGTATAGCCGTCGGGTGCGGCCTTGGCCACGAAGTCGGTGCCGATCACGCCGCCCGCGCCGGCCTTGTTGTCGACGATGACGGGCGAGCCCCAGTCCTTGGCCAGGCCCGCGGCGATCTGGCGTGACGTGAGGTCGGAGCCCGAGCCGACGCCGGTGGCCACGACGATCTTGATGGGCTTGCCGTCCGGAAAGTCCGCCGCGTTGGCCGGAATGCTCGATGCCACGGCAGCCACCAGGGCGGCAACGCCGGCGAGCTTGCACGTGAAAGTCATGGCCGTCGTCATGGCTGTCGTCATGGTTGTCTCCTGTCAGATGAAGGTCTTTTGCGACTGGTAGCGCCGGATGCGCGCATCGGGCAACCAGCCTTGCAATGCGGCGACGGCGTTCTCGGTACTCGGCGATGCGGGCGCCTCGGGCCGGGCGGCCGGCGTGCGCGAGAAGCGCGGCCCCGGGGCCGGCTGCACCACGCCGTCGACCTCGATGAAGGTGCCGCGCGCACGAAGATGGGGATGGTGCGGCGCCTCGTCGAAGTCGAGCACCGGCGCGAAGCAGACGTCGAGTTCGCCCAGCAGCGCGGTCCACTCGTCGCGGCTGCGCTCCTTGAACTTGGCCGCCAGCACGGCCTTGGCTGCCGGCCACGTGGCGCGGTCCATCTGCCCCTGCAACGACGGATGGCTTGCCAGGCCCAGCCGCTCCAGCAGCTGCCGGTAGAACTTGGGCTCGATCGGCGCAGCGGTGACGTACTTGCCGTCTGCGCAGACGTAGGCCTCGTAGAAGTGCGCGCCGGAGTCGAGCATGTTCTTGCCGCGCCCGCCGGCGAGCATGCCGGCCGCGTGCAGGCCATGCATGACCGTCATCAGCGACGCGACGCCGTCGACCATGGCCGCATCCACGACCTGCCCCTTGCCGGAACTGCGCGCCTCGAGAATGCCGGCCAGCAGGCCGAACGCGAGGTAGAGCGAGCCGCCCGCATAGTCGCCCAGGATGTTGAGCGGCGGCGTGGGCGGCTGGCCTTCGCGGCCGATGGCGTCGAGCGCACCGGTGATCGCGATGTAGTTGAGGTCGTGCCCTGCCACCTGCGCGAGCGGCCCCTCCTGCCCCCAGCCGGTCACGCGGCCATAGACCAGCCGCGGGTTGCGCGCCAGGCACGCGTCCGGGCCCAGGCCCAGGCGCTCCATCACGCCGGGCCTGAATCCTTCGATCGACGCATCGGCCTGTCCGATGAGCTCGAGCACCATCTCGACAGCGGCGGGGTCCTTGAGGTCCACGCGGATCGACCTGCGGTTGCGCAGGCCCAGGTCGAACGCCACCGGCCGCGGCGCGCCCAGGCCCGAGGGCTCCTTGCGGTCCACGCGGATGACCGTGGCGCCCAGATCGGCGAGGAACATCGCGGCCAGCGGCCCGGGGCCGATGCCGGCGATCTCGACCACCTTGATGCCCGACAGCGGACCGGAACGCGCGGCCATGCTCAGATGACCCGATCGGCGCGCAGCCTGGCCAGGTCTTCATCGCCGAGCTTCAGAAGGCCCTTGTAGATCTCGTCGTTGCCGGCGCCGAGGTCGGTGGCCGGCTGGTCGAACTGCGACGGCGTCTTCGAAAACCGGATCGGCAGGCCCATGCCCACCGCGTCGAGGGCGCCCAGGCGCGGATGCGACAGCTTCATCAGCGCACCGCTGGCGTGCAACAAGGGATCGTTCAGCACCTCCAGCGGCGAACGAACCGGCGCCGAAGGCACGCCGCGCTTGTCGCGCAGTTCGCGCACCACCTCTTCCGAGGTGTGCTGCCGCGTCCATGCATCGACCAGGGCGTTGATCTCCTGGGCGTGCTTCATGCGCGGGCCGCGGCTGGCAAAGCGGGCATCGTCGGCGAACTCCGGCCGTCCGATCACCTCCATGAGGCTGCGGAACCAGTCGGGGTTGAAGGCGACGATGGCCACATAGCCATCCTGGGTGCCATAGACGCCGAAAGGCACGAGCCGGTCATGGAAATTGCCCGAGCGTAGCGGGTAGCCGGCATCGCTGAAGACGTCGAAATGCTCCTCCGCCACCAGCGAGGCCAGGCAGTCCAGCATGGAGACCTGGACCAGCTGGCCCTCCCCCGACCTGCCGCGGTGGATGAGCGCCGCCAGGATGCCGTTGACGGCGTAGAGCGGCGCCACCATGTCGGCGATGGGCAGGCCCCAGCGCGTGGGAGGATTGCCGGGCTCGCCCGTGACTTCCATGATGCCGGACAGCGCCTGCACGATGATGTCCATGCCCTTCAGCTTGGGAAAGGGACTGGGCTCGCCCAAGGCCTTGATGGAGGCATAGACGATCTTCGGGTTGGCCTGGCGCACGCGCTCGTAGTCCACGCCGAGCTTGGCCGTGGCGCCTTCGCTCATGTTCTCGATGAGCACGTCGCATTCCTTGGCCAGTTGCATGAAGAGCTCGCGCCCGCGCGGCGACTTCAGGTCGAGCGTGACGCTCTTCTTGTTGCGCGCGCGGTTGAGGATGGTGAGCGATACGTCGTCGCCGCGCGGCGCCCCGAAGTGCATGCCCTCGCTGCCGACATACGGGGGATTGGTGCGCGCGATGTCGCCGCCGCCGGGCGCCTCGACGTGGATCACCTCGGCTCCGAGACCGCCGAGCAGCAGCGCCCCGTAGGGCCCCGCCAGCGCAACGGTCAGGTCGAGGACGCGGATGCCTTCCAGGGGCCTTGTCGCTGACATGTTCTTGTCTCCTGATCCTGTGGGCCGACGATGCATGCACCGCACCATCGGCGTGGACGATGCATTTTCAGTAGGACTTCGGCAGCCCGAGCTTGCGTTCTGCGATGTTCGACAGGATGAGCTGCGGCGTCACCGGTGCGATGTAGCCGATCCAGGCCTCGCGCATGAAGCGCTCGACGTGGTATTCCTTCGCATAGCCGAAGCCGCCGTGCGTGAGCATCGAGGTCTGGCAGGCGTTCATGCAGGCCTCGGACGCCAGCAGCTTGGCGGCGTTGGCCTCGGAGCCGCAGGGAAGGCCTTGGTCGTACAGGCCCGCGGCCGCGAAGATCATGTGGTTGGCTGCCTCGAGCTCGGCCCAGTTGCGCGCCAACGGGTGCTGCACGCCCTGGTTCTGGCCGATCGGCCGGCCGAACACCACGCGCTCTTGCGCATACTGGGTGGCGAGCTTGAGCACTGCGCGGCCGATGCCGACCTGCTCGGCAGCGACGAGCACGCGCTCGGCGTTCATGCCATGGAAGATGTACGAAAGGCCCTTGCCTTCCTCGCCGATCAACGAGTCCTTGGACACCGGCAGGTTGTCGATGAACAGTTCGTTCGTGTCGACCGCGGCGCGGCCGAGCTTGTCGATCTCGCGGATCTCGACGTACTTGCGGTCGAGCTTCGTGTAGAACAGGCTGAGGCCTTCGCTGTGCTTCTTCACCTGCTCGACCGGCGTGGTGCGCGCGAGGATCAGCATGTGGTCGGCGACCTGGGCCGTGGAAATGAACACCTTCTTGCCGGAGATCAGGTAGTTGCCGTCGGGCTGCTTCTTCGCCACCACCTTGAGCTTGGTGGTGTCAAGGCCCGTGTCCGGCTCGGTGACGGCGAAGCAGGCCTTGTTCTCGCCGCGCGCGAAGGGGGGCAGCCAGCGCTTCTTCTGCTCGTCGGTGCCGAAGTGCACCACCGGCGCCAGGCCAAAGATGTTCATGTGGATGGTGGAGGCCGCGGCCTGCCCGCCGCATTCGGCGACGGCGCGCATGAAGAGGGCCGCTTCCGTCACGCCGAGGTTGGCGCCGCCCACGTCCTCGGGCATGCAGATGCCGAGCCAGCCGCCGCTGGCCACGGCTTCGAAGAACTCGTGTGGAAACTCGTGCTGCTTGTCCTTCCGGCGCCAGTAGTCGAGCGGGAAATCGGTGCAGATCTTCTGCGCCGCGTCGACGATGGCGTGCTGCTCGTCGCTGAGTTGGTAGTTCATCGTGGTGTCCTCAGGCGCATCAGGCCGCGACGGCGGGTCGCAGCATCATCAGGCCGGTGCGGATGGCCGTGCACACGACCTCGTCGCGCTGGTTCTTCGCCACGTGTTTGAAGGTGACGATCCCCGAGTCGCTTCGGCTCTTGGAGATGCGCGTTTCCAGGATCTCCGTTTGGACGCGAATGGTGTCGCCGTGGAAGGTAGGCTTGGGAAAGGCGATCTCGCCGAAACCCAGGTTGCCGAGCGTGGTGCCCAGCGTCGTCTCGTACACCGTGATGCCGGCCACGAGCGCCAGCAGGAACATGCTGTTGACCAGGCGCTGGCCGTAGAAGGTCTTGGCGCTGTATTCGGCGTCGATGTGCAGCGGGGCGCAGTTGTAGGTCATGGCCGAGAACAGCACGTTGTCGGTCTCGGTGACGGTGCGGCGGATCGCATGCTCGATCACCATGCCGGGCTTGAACTCTTCGAAATAAAGGCCTGCCATTGTCTGTCTCCTGATTGGGGTTGCCGAAGCGGATCAGCTGTTGAACGAGCGCGCGAGCTCGATGATTTCGCGCGCGGTCTTGACGTGGGCGATGTCGATGTGCTCGCCGTCGTAGATGCACGAGGCGCGGCCCTCGGCCTGGGCCTTGTCGAGCGCATCGATCATTCCCTGGTAGAAGCCGACTTCCTCGTCGGTGGGGCTGTAGGTCTTGTTGACGATCTCCACATTGGATGGATGCAGCACCAGTTCGCCGCTCATGCCCAGTTGGCGGTCGTTCGCCGAAGACACCTTCAGGCCTTCGAGGTCGTGCACCTGCTGCCAGACGCCGCCGATGGGCAGCTTGCCGGCGGCGCGTGCGGCCATCACGATGCGCGACTTGAGGTATTGCGTTTCGCGGCCCTCCAGCGACCAGACGGTCTTGAGGGCACGCGCCACGTCGGCGTTCTTGGCCGTCGCGCCCACGATGGCCGGCACGCGTTCGTGCTGGGCGATCTCGTACGCCAGTTGAAGCGAACGTGCCGTCTCCAGCAGCGGGATGACCTTGGTGCGGCCCAGTTCGACGCCGGCGCGGTATTCGGCCTCTGACAGCATCGATGCGACGGGGTGGATGTCTTCCGGGCCGCACGGCTTCGAGATGACGATGCCTTCCACCACCGGACCGACGATGGCAAGGATGTCGTCGAAGTCGTAGAGATGCGGACTGCGGTTGATGCGCACCCAGATGCGCTGCTTCTGCTGTGCGAGCCATTCCAGCTTGCCGCGCACGATCTCGCGGGCCTCGGCCTTCTGCGCCGGCGGCACGCTGTCTTCCAGGTCGAGGATCAGCGCGTCGGCCTTCGCGTGGATGGACTTCTCGATCCAGCTCGCCTTGTTGCCGGGAACGAACAGAAACGAACGGATGGGTTTCATGGAGGGGGTTGTCATGGACTGCTTCCTTGCATTCATCGTCGAATCTAACGACTGCTAGATGCCTTACGAACGTTAGGTAGTTTGAACTTCCACGCCCTTCCGGACATCAGGGATAACCCTTGGATGGCACACCGCGCCGCGCCGACCCGACCGCGATGGTTTGGCGATGGTTTGGCACTGCCGCCCGGTGCCCGAAGGCAGCACGTCGACCGGGTGCTTGAACCAGGGTGACGGGCGAAGGCGCCACAATGCCGAGGCTTCAGCTTCGGAGACTTCATCGAATGCCCAGAGTGCCCCTGACGGCGCCGCGAATCGCGGGCCTGCTGGTTGCCTTGCTCGGCGCCGTGCTCGTGATGCACTGGGAACGCGAGATCGAGTTCATCTCGCGCTTTGTTCCGGGTTCCACATCGGTCGGCCTCGCCAACCCCCTGCTGTTCCTGGCGACGGCCGTGTGCCTGATCGGCAACGACCTGCCGCAGGCATCGCGGCAGCATCCCGCATGGCGCCACACGACGGCGCTGTGCATCGCGGCGCTCATCCTGCTGCCCATGGCGCACCTGTTCGAAGGCGCGACGGGCATCGCGCTGGGCGTCGACCTGCCGCGGCCCGGTGCGCTGCCATCGGCGGTCAATCCGTTTCCGGGCCGGCTGTCGCCCAACGCCTGCGCGGCCTTCATGCTCACCGGGCTCGCCTTCTACCTGCTGCGCAGGCCGCTGGTCGACGCGCGCAGACGGGTCTACACCGTCACGACGGTGGCCATCGTGCTCATCGGGCTGGCCGGCTTCATCGGGCACGTGCTGGGCCTCGAAACGCTGTACAAGTTCGCGAACTTCAACCGCATCCTGCCGACCACGGCGCTGGGCCTCTGCGCGATCGGTGCAGGCCTCTGGGCGCTGCTCGAGCGCTCGCAGCGATTCGAGCTGGCGCAGGCCGAGCAGCGCATCAAGAGCCGTTCGCTGGCCGTCATCGCACTGGTGACGCTGGGCTCTGGCATCGCCGGCTTCGCGATCATGCGCGACACCTTCGAGCAGACCGTTTCACGCAACCTGCGGCTCACGGCCACCACCAACGCGGCGTCGCTCGCCCACGCGATCGAGCTGGGCTCGCTGCTGCCGCGCACCGTGGCCACGCGGCCCTCGGTGCGGCAGGCGCTCGAGCGACTGGAGCGTGACCGCGGCGACACCGCATCGATGGAGATGCTGCAGGCGGCCGCCGGCAGCCTGGGCGGCACGCTCACGCGCGCCGAGTTCATCGACACCCGCGGCGCGCTGGTGGCCAGCGTCGGCGACGCACCACGCAGGCCGGGCCTGCTGCTGGCGCTGGCCAACGCCGAGCAGCCGGCCTGGCTGGCCTGGCGCGACGGCTACCTGTTGATCTCGCACGTGCCCATCGTGGACCAGGGCCGGGTCGTCGGGCGGCTGGTCGCCGAGCAGCACCTGCCGCTGTTCGACCGGCTGCTGCAGGAACTGCGCTCGGTCGATGCGACCTCCGAGGCATCGATCTGCGGACGTGTCGGCATGGACGCCGTGTGCGCACCGACGCACGATCGGCCGACCAACGTGTCCTTTCCGATGAACGAGGCCGAAGGCACCATGGCGCACGCGATCGCCGACGCCTTGCAGGGCCAGAGCGGCGTGCTCGTCGCCAAGGACGCACGCGGCACCGACGTGCTCGCGGCCTACTCGCCGATCCGGGACACCGGCCTGGGCCTGGCCGTGAACACCGACGTCGCCACGCTCTACGCGCCACTGCGCGAACGCCTGGCCCTGCTCGCGGCGGCGCTCGTCGCCATGATCTCCCTGGCCATCTATGCCCAGCGCAGCCAGGTGCAGCCGGTGCTGAGCCGGCTGGTCGAAAGCGAACGCCGCATCGCCGCCGTGTTCGACAACACCACCGACTACGTGGTGCAGACCGACCCACGCGGCCGCGTGCGCTACATGAACGCGGCCGTGCGGCGTGCGCTGGAGATCGGCCCCGATGCTTCGGTGCGCGGCTTCGACGTCGGCCAGTTCAACACGCCCGAGACGAATCAGCTCTTCGTCGACACCATCCTGCCCGCCGCCAAGGCGAAGGGTGTGTGGGTCGGCGAGACCACGGTCTACGTGGCGAACCAGCGCATCGTGAACGTCGACCAGATGGTCATCGCGCATCGCGGAGCCGACGGGCGCGTGAACCTGTACTCGTCGATCATGCGCGACATCACCGACGAGCTGGCCGTGGAGCGCGAGCAGCAGCGGCAGGCCGCCACGCTGCGCTCGGTGGCCGAGGCCATTCCGGCCATCGTGGCCGTGGTCGGCCGCGACGGGCGCTACCGCTTCGTCAACAGCGCGTTCGAGCGCTGGTCGGGCATGGCCCGCGCGGCGATCGTCGGGCACACGATGCAGGAAGTGATCGGACCCGACGAGCATGCGCGCAGCCAGGCCTGGATCGATCGAGCCCTGGCCGGCGAGACCGTGAGCTTCGAGAAGGACTACCCCGACCGCACCGACGTGCGCCACCTCGCGTTCAACTTCATCCCCCTGTGGCTCGATGGCGGCGAAGGCCGTGGCGAGGTCGACGGCTTCGTGGCGGTGGGCATGGACGTCACCAGCCACAAGCAGGAAAACGTGCGCCTGCTGCAACTGTCGCAGCGCGACCCACTGACCGGCCTGCTCAACCGTTCGGGCTTCGAGGCCTGGTTGAACCAGCACGGCAGCACGCACGCGCTGGCCATCCTCTACATCGACCTGGACCGCTTCAAGCAGGTCAACGACACGCACGGCCACGCGGTGGGCGACCAGCTGCTGCAGCAGGTCGCGCAGCGGTTTCATGCGCTCGTGCGGCCGACCGACGCGGTGGCCCGCCTGGGCGGTGACGAATTCGCGATCGCGCTGGCCGGCATCCGCGACGGCACGCATGCCGATGCCATCGCCGAGAAGGTGGTGGCATCGGCGGAGCCACCGTTCGAGGTGGGCGGGCTGCAGCTGGAGATAGGGGCGAGCGTCGGCGTGGCGTTGGGAAGCGATTCCGACGGCGGCTGGCGCGCACTGGTCGCGCGAGCCGACGCCTTGCTGTACAAGGCGAAGGCCGCGGGTCGCGGCAGGCACGCGAGCGTGGCGCAGCAGGCGCAGTAGGCCCGCTCGCACGCGGCGTTCGGGTCGCCATTCAAGACCGAAGTTCGGGCGATGGAGTCATCGGGACGCCTTGTGCGCTGGCTGCATGGGCCTGTGAGGCCAGCGCTCTTTTGAAGGCAGGGCGTTGTTGCAAGCGCTGCCAATACGCCGCCACTGATCGGGTGAAGCCTTGATCGAGCTGCAGATGCTGCGCCAGCAACAACGCATAGCCGACTGAGATATCCGCTGCGGTAAAGCGATTCGCGCACAGGAATTCCTGCTCCGCCAACATGGGCTCCACTGACCGCAAACGCGCGTTGAACCAGCGTGCGTAGTCGTCGGCAACTTGCGGCTGCCGGCGCTCGAGCTTCTCGAAGTGTGCGTACCGCAGAACCAGGGTCTGCGGAAACGTCAGCGTCGCCTCACCGAAATGCAGGTAGTTCAAGTAAGCGCCGAAATCGGGCTCATCGACAGCGACATCGAGGTTGCGGGGCGAAAAGCGTGCCGCGAGATACTGGCAGATCGCCGCCGATTCCGTCATGCGCACTGCCCCGTGGTGAAAGGCGGGGACGGTGCCTAAGGGATTGATGTCCAGATAGTCCCGAGCCAGCACGCGAGGCGGAAAAGGCAGCATCACGAGTTCGTAAGGAGCGCCAATCTCTTCAAGCGCCCAGAGCGGGCGAAAGGAACGCGCGCTGACGCAGTGATGCAACGTGATCACGTCGGCGGCTTCGGTCATTGAGGCTCGATGCCCGCTTTCTTGACCAGCGCAGCATACTTCGCAAGCTCGGTCTTAAACGCCGCCTGCGCCTGCTCCGGCGTGCTGATCGCGATCGTGTTGCCCTGCTTCGACATGGCCTCCTTCACGGCCGGATCGGCGAATGCCGACACCACGGCGTCATGTGCCTTCTTCACGTTGGCCGGGCTCATTCCTTTCGGGCCGATCACGGCGAACCAGGCATCGACGACGAGGCTCGGGAGGCCTTGCTCGGCAAAGGTGCGAATCTCTGGCGCGATCGGGGTGCGCTGCGGGGCCAAGGTTCCGATCGCGCGAAGGGCGCCGCTGGCGATGTGAGGCTGGACGCTCGAAAGTGCCGCGGTCCCGAACTCGACCTGTCCTCCGATCAGGTCGGTCACCATCGGACCGACGCCCTTGTAGGGAATGTGCTTGGCCGTGACGCCTGCCTGTTCCAGGAAGAGTTCCGTCGCCAGGTGCAGGATCGTGCCGTTGCCGCCGGATGCGAAGTTCAGTGCCCCCGGCTTGCTCTTGAGCAAGGCGATGAACTCCTTGCTGTTGGTCGCCGCCACCTTGGCCGGGTTCACGACCAGAACCATCGGCGTCGCGCCGACCAGCGCGATCGGCGTGAAGTCCCCGGGCATGTCGAAAGGCACGGACTTGAGAACGCTCGGCAAGATCACGACGTTGTTCGACACGATCGACAGCGTGCTGCCGTCCGGCGCCGCGCGCGCCAGCGTCTGCAGGCCGACGACGCCACCCGCCCCAGGCTGGTTCTCGACGACCACCGCAGCGGCGAGCGACTTGGCGAGCGCTGGCTGCGCGGCGCGTGCGATGGCGTCGACGCCGGAGCCGGTGGCGTTGGGCAGCACGAGCCGCACGGTGCCGCTTTGAGCCATTGCCAGCATGGGGCATAGTGCGACGGCGATGGCCGCCGCCGAAGCGGCCAGCATCGAACGACGGGAATGATTGGATGGCGCGATCATGGTTGTCTCCTTCGATCTCGAAATTCGTCTGCGACTGAAGACCGTCGACTGACGACGTGCAGCCGACGGATGGCAGATGGCAGACGGCAGTTGGCTCAGCTCACGATGTTCCTGGAACGCATGCCCTCCTGTTCGATGCTGCCGTAGCCCAGTTGCCCCAGCAACTCCGCAGTGTGCTCCCCCAGCTTGGGCGGGCTGAGACGCACACCCAGGCGGCGTCCTTCGAGCGTGAACGGAAACAGGGCCGTCTTGACCGTGTGCCCTGCCTTCGGGCCGTCGGAGAGGTGCATGTCCGCCAGGCCGCCGGTGGCCTGCAGGTGCTCGTCGTCGTACAGGTCTTCCGGCTTGCGAATCGGCGCGAATGGCAGCCCCGCATCCTGCATCGCGGCGGCGAGTTCGGCCGCAGTGCGGTGGGCGATCCGCTCGGCGATCGTCTTCAGCAAGCGAGGCCGGTGGACGACCCGCTCGTTGTTGGTCGCCAATGCGGGCTCGGCCTTGAGATCGGCGAAGCCCAGGGCGTCGCAGAACGTCGCCCACTGCGCGTCGCTCACCGCGGCCAGGAAGATCTGCTCGCCGTCCTTCACCGTGAACACGTCGTACACGGACCATGGGTTGTCGCGCGCGGGCATGGGCGCCGGGTGCTTTCCGGTGACCGCGTACTGCAGCATGTGCTGGCCCATCAGAAAGACGTTGTTCTCGTACAGCGCCGACTGCACCTCCATGCCGCGCCCGGTGATGCCGCGCTGGATCAACGCGCCCAGCACGCCGATGGCACCGAACAGACCGCCCATGATGTCGTTGACGCTGGTCCCGGCGCGCAGCGGATCACCCGGGCGGCCCGTCATGTAGGCCAGGCCGCCCATCATCTGCACCACTTCGTCCAGCGCCGTGCGATTCTCGTAGGGCCCCGGCAGAAAGCCCTTGTGGCTCGCGTAGATGATGCGCGGGTTCACCTTCGACAGCGAGGCGTAGTCCAGCCCGTACTTGCCCATGGTGCCCGGCTTGAAGTTCTCGGCCACCACGTCGGCCGTGGCTGCGAGCCGACGCGCCGTCTCCGCGCCTTCGTCGGTGTGCAAATCGATGCCGATGCTTTTCTTGTTGCGGTTGAACATCGGGAAGAAGCCCGCACCGGCACCGAGCAGGCGGCGGCTGTGGTCGCCCGCCACCGGTTCGATCTTGATGACTTCGGCACCGAGATCCGCCAGCACCATGCCGCAGGTCGGGCCCATCACCATGTGCGTGAACTCGATGACGCGCAATCCTTTCAGGGGTTGCGCGACCTGGTTGTCCTGACTCATCTCTGCTGCTCCGGTTTCATCGTCTTGGGGAGGCCGGCCCGCCAGAGCGTGCCGTGAAAGGTTTCGCCTTCGAGCCATCGCTCGACCTGGCTTCGCAGCGCCAGCAGCGCATCGATGTCCTGGCCCGTGTCGATGCCCATGCTCGCGAGCATGTAGGCGAGGTCTTCGGTGGCGACGTTGCCACTGGCACCCGGCGCATGCGGGCAACCGCCGATGCCGGCGATGCAGGCGTCGAAGCGCGTGATGCCGAGTTGAAGCGCGGCGAACACGTTGGCCAGGCCCAGGCCGCGGGTGTCGTGGAAATGGCCGCAGTCGAGCTTGCCACCGGCCACGGGGAGCGTTGCCTCGAACAGCGACCGCACCATCGCGGGATCGGCATAGCCCACGGTATCGGCGAGGCTGATCGCGTCGACGCCGATGGCGGCCACGGCCTCGACCAGGCGAACGACTTCGTCAGGCTCGACGCGCCCCTGGATCGTGCAGCCGAATGCCGTGCTGATGCCGACCTCGATCTGCGTTCGCGACCCGCGCGCGTCGCGTGCGTCCCGAATGCGCGCGATGTCCTCGACCACCTGGTCGGGCGTCTTGCGCAAGTTCGCCAGGCTGTGCGCTTGGCTGGCAGACAAAGGCAGCAGCATCAGTTCGGCCTCGCATTCCATCGCCCGCTCGGCGCCCTTGAGGTTGGGCACCAGCACGGTCGCCTTGAGGCCCGGCAGGGTCTGAGCGAACGCCAGGACCTCGGCCGTGTCCGCAAGCTGAGGAAGCAGGCGCGCCGGAACGAAGGAGCCCACCTCGATCTCGCGTTGCCCTGCTTCGTAGGCGCCGCGAATCCATTCGATCTTGGCGGCCGTGGGCACGACCTGCGAGATGCTCTGCAGCCCGTCGCGCAAGCCCATCTCGCGGATCACGACACGTTGCGGCAACGCGGTGGCGTCAGTGGGGTTCATGTGTCTCCTTGATTGGTCGTCAGCGCGGTTGCTGCGACCCGACGCGAAGTCTAGAATTTCCGATTCAAGAAATCTTGGACATTTCGGAAACTTGAAGTTCCATATCGGAATATCTTGAGAGACTTCGACCTCACCACCCTGCGGCTGTTCGTCGCCGTGTGCGAAACGGGCAACATGGCTCGAGCGGGCGAAACGGCGAACATCGTCGGCTCGGCCATCAGCAAGCGCCTGGCGCAGCTCGAAGACCAGGTCGGCACGCCGCTGCTGCTGCGCAAGCGGCATGGCGTCGTGCCCACTGCGGCGGGCCACACGCTGCTCGAACATGCGCGCGGCATGATGGACAGCGCGGCACGCATCCAGCGCGACATGCAAAGCTACGTGGCCGGCACCCGCGACAAGGTCCGCGTGCTGGCCAGCGTGTCTGCCATGACCGAATCGCTGGCCGAAGACGTCGCAGCGTTCCTGAGCCTGCCGGCGCACGGCGCGACCCTGGTCGACCTGGAAGAGAGGATCAGCCCCGAGATCGTGCGCGGCGTGCGCGAGGGCCTGGCCACCTTGGGCGTCTGCTGGGACGCCGTCGACCTCGGCGCCTTGGCGTCTCGCCCCTACCGCAGCGACCATCTCTGCGTCGTCGTGCCCGCACGCCACGCGCTGGCGCGACGCGCGCGTGTCCGGTTCGCGGAGACGCTCGACTTCGAGCACGTCGGCCTGCCCGTCAACAGCGCCGTGCGCCTGTTGCTGCAACGCAGCGCCGCGAAGGTCGAGCGCACCTTGGTCAGCCGCATCGTGGTCAGCAATTTCGAGGCCGCGCTTCGCGTCGTCTCTGCAGGGCTCGCCATCAGCGTGGTGCCGAAGGAAGTGGCAGACCGGCACGGGGAAGCGAATGCGCTGCGAACCATCGCACTGGACGAGCCATGGGCCGCGCGGCGCTTCGTGGTGTGCTTTCGTGACGCCGCTCGACTTTCGCCAGCCGCGCAAGCCCTGGTGGATCACCTGGTCGCGCGCGCCGACTGAGCCCCTGGCACGACGCGCACGCAGGCGCTAGTCGGCCACGCCGTCGACGGGTGCCTCGAGCCACTGCCCTTTCCAGCTGCCGTCTTCCACCGCCTGCTGCATCAGCTGCTCGACGACGCCGTGAACGTGCTCGGTCGCCAGCGTCAGTTCGAAGAGCCGCGAGGTGCTCAGGTAGACCGTGCGCGTGAGCGTGCCTTGCTCCAGCTCGATCGCGTCGATCTCGCCGCGCCGCAGGTTGCCTTCCATCGCGCACGAGGGAAGCACGGCGAAGCCCAGCCCCGCCCGCACCGCTTCGATGAGGAGCGACGGCGCATTGATCTCCGCCACGACCTGGGGCTTCAATCCGCGGGCGGCCCACTCGCGTTCGATCGCTTCGCGGATGCCGTTGGGGCGGCTGAGCAACAGCAACGGCAGGGCCGCGACATCGGCGAGCGTCGTCGCGGTGCGGCCATCCAGCTTGCCATGTGCACCGACGAGCATCAGGGCCTCGGAGATCAGCGGCTTCATCCGCAGGCCCGCATCCACGCTGGCGTCGAAGAGCACGGCCATGTCCAGCTTGCCCTGCGCCAGCATCGAGGCCAGCACCGAGCTGGGGCCCTCCAAGACTTCGAGGCGCACCGACGGAAGCTGCGTCCTGACCTGCTGCAAGAGCTTCAGGCCGAGCACCGAACTCACGGTCCACGGCAGCCCGATCGCGACCCGGCCCGCGGGCCCGACATCGGCCTGGTGCGCGATGAGCTGGGTGGCCTCGACCTGCTTGAGGATCAGCTGCGCCTGCTTGTAGACCGCCAGGCCGGCTTCGGTCGGCGTCACGCCGCGCACGCTGCGCATCAGCAGCTTCTTGCCGAGTTCCTCTTCGAGCCGGTTGATCTGGAGGCTCAGCGCGGGCTGCGCGACGTGCAGTGATTGAGAGGCGCGCGTGACGCTGCCGATCTCGACGATGCGCGTGAAGTACTTGAGTTGACGCAGTTCCAAGGCAACTTCCATAGGGTTATCCCGGCATACCGCGGATGTATGACGGAAGCTCTCAACGGTATTTTTCAGGTCCGCCGCTGCCGATCAGACTCCCGGTCATTCAACGGAGACCTGCACGTGAGTGGAAGCATCATTGTGGAGCGCGACGGCCACGTCGCCACCATCACCATCGACAACCCCGGCAAGCGCAACGCCATGGGCCGCGCCATGTGGATCGCCATGGGCGATGCGGTGCTGGCACTGTCGGCCGAGCCCGACCTGCGCTGCATCGTGCTGCGCGGGTCCGGCACCGAGGCCTTCGGCAGCGGCGCGGACATCGACGAGTTCGAGACCATCCGCGCGTCGAAGGCGCAAGGCATCGCCTTCGGCAAGCACGGCCACCGCGCCATGCACGCGGTGCGCGATTGCCCCATCCCGACCGTCGCCGCAATCCGGGGCGTGTGCGTGGGCGGCGGGCTCGAACTGGCAGCCGGCTGCGACTTCAGGATCAGCAGCGACGACGGCCGCTTCGGCGTGCCGATCGCACGCCTGGGCGCCGTGCTCGCCTATCCGGAGCTCGAAGGCTTGGTGCGGCTCGCAGGGCCGCAGGTCGCGCTCGAACTGTTGCTCGAAGGCCGCGTCATCGGCGCCGCCGAGGCCTGTGCCAAGGGCATCGTGAACCGCGTGGTGCCGGCCGCCCAGTACGACGAAGAACTTGCGAAGACCGTGGGCCGCATCGTCGCCGGGGCGCCGCTGTCCGCGCGATGGCACAAGAAGTTCGTGGCCCGGCTGCGCCAAGGCACGCCGCTGACCGAGGCCGAGGAACACGAAGGCTACGCCTGCTACGACACCGAAGATTTCGTCGAGGGCTATCGAAGCTTCCTCGCCAAGCAACCCCCTCGATTCAAAGGACAGTGATGCAACCCAAGCCCTCTCTCGATCCGGTTCGCAAGGGGCCGCTGGCCGGCTTGCGCGTGGTCGAACTCGCGCACGTCATGGCCGGGCCCGTCGGCGGCTTGCTGCTGGCAGACATGGGTGCGGATGTCGTCAAGGTGGAGAAGCTGCCCGGCGGCGACGACACGCGCCGTACGGTGCCGCCGGAGATCAATGGCGAGGCCGCGTCGTTCATGATCCTCAACCGGAACAAGCGCGGTGTCGCGGTGGACCTCAAGAGCCCCGAGGGCCGCGACTTCGTGAAGCGGATGATCGACCAGGCCGACATCGTGCTCGAGAACTACCGCCCGGGCACCATGGAGAAGATGGGCCTGGCGTTCGACACGCTGCGCCAGACCAACCCGGGCCTCGTCTACTGCAAGATCACGGGCTTCGGCATCACCGGCCCCTACGCGCAGCGCGCCGGCTACGACCTGATCTCGCAAGGCATGTCCGGCTTGATGGGCCTCACTGGAGAAGGGCCGGGCCGCCCGCCGGTCAAGGTGGGCGTGCCGGTCGGCGACGTCACCGCGGGCATCCTGGCCGCGACCGGCATCCTGGCCGCCTACATCGAGCGTCTTCGCACGGGTGAAGGGCAATACGTCGACACCTCGCTGCTCGAGTCGTCGCTGGTGCACACCTATTGGCCCGCCGCGCTGGCCTTCGCCACCGGTGAATCGGCCGGGCCCATGGGGTCGGCACACCCCGTGGCGGCCCCATACCAGGCGTTTCCGACGCAGGACGGCTGGCTCAACATCGGCGCCATGAGCCAGAGCCTGTGGGTCGGCACGTGCAACGCGCTCGGTCTTCCGCGGATGGCGGAAGACCCGCGCTTCGCGACGAACGGCGCCCGCATGGCGAACCGCGATGCGATGGTGGAAGCCATGTCGGCCGCGACCCGCACGCGCAGCACCGACGACTGGGTCGCGATCTTCGAGAAGGCCGGCGTGCCCGCAGGGCCGGTGAAGAACATGAAGCAGGTGCTCGACGATCCGCAGACGCGCGCGCGCGACATGGTCATCAGGGTCGAACACCCGGTGGCCGGCGAGATCGACGCGCTCGGCTTGCCCATCAAGTTCTCGAAAGGCAACGGCGTGACCCGCAGGGGAGCGCCGCTGTACGGGCAGCACACCGCCGAGGTGATGCAGGAACTGGGCTATGCCACGACCGAGATCGCTCGCTTGAACGACGCCGGCGTGGTGCATGTTCGCCCGGTCGAAGAGCCCGCTTCCGTTTCGCTTACCCCTTCTCCCACCGCTACAGCCGAGACAGTCGTATGAACTCCCACGTGGTCGTCCTCCGCCGCGCCTTCCTCGTCAGCGCCCTTGCCGCGTCGATCGGCACCATCGCGACCCCTGCCCGCGCCGAGTGGCCCGAGAAGCCGATCCGCATCGTCGTGCCCTCGTCTCCGGGCGGCAGCGCCGACGCCGTCGCACGGATGCTGAGCGACCGGCTGTCCCGGGCCTTGGGCCAGCCGGTGATCGTCGACAACAAGGGTGGCGGTGGCGGCAACATCGCCACCGAGAACGTCGCGCGCGCGACACCCGATGGATACACCTTCCTGCTCACAGGCAACAACCACACGGTCAACGTCTCGCTTTTCGCGAAGCCGCCCTACAAGCTCGACGACTTCGCGCCGGTGGTCGAAGTCACCCGCGGCCCGTCGGTGTTCGTGGCGGCCAACAACGCGCCGTTCAAGGACCTCGCCGAGATGATGAAGCAGGCCAAGGCCTCTCCCGGCTCGATCGCGTACGGCAGTCCTGGCATCGGGTTGCCGAGCCACATCGCGTTCGAACTGTTCCAGCGCGAGTCGGGCACCAGCTTCGCGCACGCGCCGTACAAGGGTTCGGGCCCTTCGCTGGCCGATGCGGCGGGCGGGCAGATTCCGATCGTCTCGTCGACCCTGGCCGCGGCGATGCCGGTCATCAAGGCGGGAAAGATCAAGCCCTTGGCGGTGACCTCGGCGGAACGGTGGCCCAGCCTGCCCGATGTTCCGACGGTCGCCGAAGTCACCCGCACGTCGTACAGCCACCTGACCTGGCTCGGCATCTTCGCGCCGAAGGGAACACCGCAGCCTGCCATCGCGAAGATGAACGCGACGATCAACCAGTTCCTGAAGGAGCCCGAGTTCAAGGCCAGCCTGGAAACGATGGGCACGAACCCGGTCGGCGGCGCATCGGCCAGCTTCCAGAAGATGATCGACGCCGAGTACCTGAGCTCGCGCGCGCTCATCCAGAGTGCGAAGCTGCGGGCGGATTGAGGTGGCCCGGCACGGTGCGCTGGCCCGCGCGGCCAGCATCGACGACCTGCGCACGCTCGCGCGTCGCAAGCTTCCGCGGATGGTCTTCGACTACATCGACGGCGCGTCGGGCGCGGAGTCGACGGCACGCCGCAATCGCAGTGCGTTCGAACGCTTCCTGCTTCGGCCCGAGATCCTCGTCGACTTGTCGGCCAGGACGCTCGAGACCTCGCTGTTCGGCCAACCCGTGGCGATGCCCTTGGTCATCGGCCCGACGGGCATGAACGGCGCGTACTGGGCGGAGGGTGACCTTTGCCTCGCCCGCGCGGCGAAGGCAGCGAACGTTCCCTTCGTCATGAGCACCGCTGCCACGGTGAAGCTCGCAACGCTGGTTGCAGAAGCCGGGCCCCTGCGATGGTTCCAGCTCTACATGCTGCGGGATCGTGGCCTGGCGCAGGCACTGCTCGAACGTGTCCACGCTGCAGGCTTCCAGGTGCTCCAGCTGACCGTCGACACCGCCGTGACAGGCCGGCGCAACCGCGACGTGCGGAATGGTTTCACCCTGCCCTTCCGATGGAGTGGCCGGAAGCTCATCGACACCGCCCTGCGGCCGGGCTGGGCGATGCAGATGCTGCACACCGGATCACCGACGCTGCAGCTCTTCGCCGAAGTCGTCGGCCGCATCGAGCCCGGCAGCACCATCACCGAGGTCGTGCAGCGCCAGATCAGCGATGCCTTCACCTGGCGCGACCTCGACTGGCTGCGTTCGTGCTGGCCAGGCAAGCTGGTCCTGAAAGGGGTGTCGGAGCCAGCGCACGTCCGGATGGGGCTGGCGGCCGGCATCGACGGCGTCGTGGTGTCGAACCACGGCGGTCGGCAACTGGACGGAACCGGGTCCACCATCGAACAGCTCCCCCGCATCGCCGAGGCCGCGGACGGACGCATGACGGTGCTGATCGACAGCGGCTTCCGGCACGGCGCCGACATCGCCAAGGCCCTGGCCTTGGGCGCCGATGCCGTCCAGATCGGTCGCCCCGCCCTGTACGGCCTGGCTGCAGCCGGCGAGGCCGGCGTGCACCACGCACTGGGCATCCTGTCTGCGGAACTCGAGGTGGCCATGGCCTTGAGCGGCGCCTGCAATGTCAGGCAGTTGCGTGGACGCGTCGATGTCGCTGTCGATGTCGATGTGGATGGGGTGAAGCCCAGCGAGGCCAGTCGTGTTGCCTCACGGCCCTGCTGATGATTCGTCCCGCAACCGCCGCCACAGCGTCGCCCGGCTGATCCCCAGGATCGCGCAGGCCTGCCGCTGATCGCCGTTGACCGACTGCAGCACCTCGCGCACGCGCCGCAGCTCGGCAGCGCGCGCCGCGCCTTTGAGCAGCGCGGCACGCACGGGCGCCGGCCGCGCCTGCGCGCACTCGGGGAAGACCTCGACCAGCCGCGCGCGGTCGAGCTTGCCGGCCGGCGCGATGAAGGCATGGCAGGCCAGCAGGCGCTCGACCATGTTCTCGAGTTCGCGCACGTTGCCCGGCCAGGCGTAGCCTTCGGCGAGCGCGAGCAAGGCGTCGAGCGCGGCCGCGGCGTGGGCCGGGCGCACGCCGGATGCAGCGGCACGGCGCTTCATCAGGGACGTGGCCAGTGCGGCGATGTCGGTGCCGCGCTCGCGCAAGGGCGGCGTGTCGATGCGCAGCACGGCCAGGCGGTAGTACAGGTCGCGCCGGAACAGGCCGCGCTCGACCTGGGCGGCCAGGTCGGCATGCGTGGCGGCGATGACGCGCAGGTCCACCGGCACCGCGGCGGTGGCGCCCAGGCGCAGCACCTCGCGCTCCTGCAGCACCCGAAGCAGCCGCGTCTGCAGGGCCAGCGGCATGTCGCCGATCTCGTCCAGGAACAGCGTGCCGGTGTGGGCCGCCTCGACCAGGCCGGTCTTGCCGCCGCGCCGCGCGCCGGTGAAGGCGCCTTCCTCGTAGCCGAAGAGTTCGCTTTCGAGCAGGCTCTCGCCGAGTGCCGCGCAGTTGACGGCCAGGAAGGGCTGCGTCGCGCGCCGGCTGGCCGTGTGGATGCCCTGCGCCACGAGTTCCTTGCCGGTGCCGCTCTCGCCGGTGACGAGCACGGTGGCATCGCTGGCCGCGCATTGCGCCGCCAGTTCGCGCACGCGCTGCGCCGCGGCGCTGTCGCCGGCGAAGGCCTCGATGCGGTAGCGCGCCGGCGCGCCGAGCGGCCGCTGGTTCGCGCGCAAATGGCGGTCGGCGCGCTGGATGACGGCCGGGTCGCGGCACACCAGCAGCGCGCCGGTGACCTCGCCGCCTTCGATGATCGGCGCGCGCCGCACCACCAGCGTTCGCGCGCCGATCTGCAGCACCTCTTCGGCCGGTGCCTCGCGCAGCAGCAGCGTGGCGCCGAGGTCCAGCACCGGCGCCACCTCGCCGAGCGTGCGGCCGGTGAGTTCGGCCCCCGACGCGCCCAGCAGTTCGGCCATGGTCGCGTTGATGGCTTCGATGCGCTGCCGCAGGTCGACGGCGACGACGCCATCCTGCAGCTGGCCGAGGATGGTGCCGAGCCGTTCGTGCCGCGCCCGCTCGGCACGGCCGACGCGCGCCAGGTGCACCGCGTCCTGCAGCGCCTGCCGCACGGCTTCGTCCGAATACATCAGCACGCTCGCGATGCCGGCCTGCTCGGCCAGGTCCGACACGAGGCCGGGCGCCACCACGGCTTCGATGCCCGCGCGGCGCAGGGCCTCGACGCAGGCGGGCGCGTCCTCCGGGCCGCTGTAGCTGAACTGCGCGATGCCCATGCCGAACAGCGCATCGAGCTGCGCCAGGTGCTCCGACGGGCCGTCGAAGGACACGAGGCCCACGTTCGGAGAGATGGCGCGGGCGGCGGCCAGTGCGCGCATCAGGTCGAAGCCGCGCACCTCGACCATCGCGACCGGAATGTCCAGGTGCTGCCGCAACCATTCGCCGCTGGCGCCCGCGGCCACCACCGCGTCGACCGGCGACCTGGCATCCAGCGCGCGCACGGCCGCGACGGCTTCGTCGAAGGCATGGCCCACCAGCTCGACCTGGGCCTGCGACGCGATTTCGGGGACCACGCGGGCCAGCACGCGGCCCAGGCGATGGCGGGCGACCGCGACGATGCGGGGCGGTCGGGCGGCGGGAACGTCGGGCGGTGCGATTCGATTCATTTCAGCGGCGCTGATTGTCTCATTATTGAAACGTGAATGAAACACCCGGGCGAACTTGTTGGCGCGCCATCCGCGCGGCTCCCTTTGAAATCAATGACTTGCGGCTGCAGCAACGGGCCTGCCTCGTTTGGCACGGCGTTTGCGCTCAAGGCAAGCGTGACCCTCGACGGCGATGCCGTTCATTCATCCAAGGAGACCTGATGACATTCCAACGCTTCACCACCGTGGCCTGCGCCGCGGCCGCCACCCTGGGCTTCGTGCTGCCCGACAGCGCCAACGCCCAGGCCTGGCCGACCAAGACCATCCGCTTCATCGTGCCCTTCTCGGCCGGCGGCGCCAACGACCTGATGGCACGTGCGGCCGCCGAGGGCGCGGGCAAGGTGCTGGGCCAGCCCGTGATCATCGACAACAAGCCCGGCGCGGGCGGCTCGCTGGGCGCCGACCTGGTGGCCAAGAGCGCGCCGGACGGCTACACCTTCCTGATCAGCGCCGCGGGCGTGATCTCGAACAGCATGATCAAGAAGTCGCTCCCCTTCAAGGACGACGACCTGGTGCCCGTGGCCATGATCGGCCTGGCGCCTTCGGTGGTGGTGGTGCCGAAGTCGGCGCCGTACAACAACCTGCGCGACTTCGTCGAGGCGTCCAAGAAGGGCCAGGGCTTCAACTTCGCGACCGCCGGCACCGGCAGCACGCCGCACTTCGTCGCCGAGATGCTCAACGTGAAGTACGGCGCCAAGCTGCAGCCGGTGCCTTACAAGAGCGGATCGGAAAGCACCACCGCCGTGCTGGGCGGTCAGGTCGAAGGCACTTCCGAGGCCAGCATCATCGCCCTGCCCCACATCAAGAAAGACGGCAAGTTCAAGCCGCTGGCCACGACCTGGACCAAGCGCATCTCGGCCTACCCGCAGTTGTCGACCGCCGTAGAGCAAGGCTTTCCCGACCTGCAGATCGCGCATTGGGCCGGCCTGCACGCACCGCGCGGCACGCCCGACGACATCATGGACAAGGTGGCCGCCGCGGTCGACAAGGCCATGCGCGATCCCGCCGCCGCGAAGAAGCTCAAGGACGTCGGCATCGAGCCCATCGGCGGCACGCGCCCCGAGTTCGTGAAGTTCGTCGATGCCGAACGCAAGCGGCTGGGCGAGATCGTCAAGGCCGCGCAAATGCAGGAAAAGTGAGCACCACCCCATGAGCCACGACATCGGCAACACCAAGCAACGGCTTCGCGCGCTGGTCGACGCACGCCGCGGCGTGATCGTCCCCGGCGCCTTCAACGCGCTGTCGGCCCGCGTGATCGAAGACCTGGGCTACGAGGCCCTCTACGTCACCGGCGCCGGCGTCACCAACATGTGGTTCGGCATGCCGGACCAGGGCTTCATGGGCCTCGCCGAGATCGCCGACCACACCGCGCGCATCCGCGACGCGGTCGAGCTGCCGCTCATCGTCGACGCCGACACCGGCTTCGGCAACGCGCTCAACGTGCGCCACACCGTGCGAACGCTGGAGCGCGCCGGCGCCGACTGCATCCAGTTCGAGGACCAGGTCGCGCCCAAGCGATGCGGCCACTTCAGCGGCAAGGACGTGGTGTCGACCGAAGAAGCCGTGAACAAGATCAAGGCGGCGGCCGATGCGCGGCAGGACGCGGGCCTGTTGATCCTGGCGCGCACCGACGCTTGTGCCGTGCACGGCTTCGAGGCGGCGATCGAGCGCGCGCAGAAGTTCGCCGAGGCCGGCGCCGACATCCTCTTCGTCGAGGCGGTGACCACCGAAGAGGAGATTCGCGCGCTGCCGAAGCGCCTGGGACCGCCGCAGTTGATGAACATGGTGATCGGCGGCAAGACGCCGATCTTCAGCGCCGAAGACCTGGGCGGGCTGGGCTACGGCATCGTGCTCTATGCGAACGCTGCGCTGCAGGGCGCCGTGGCCGGCATGCAGAAGGCGCTGACGGTGCTGCGCGACACGCGGCAGCTGAAGGAAGACCCGGCCCTGGTGACGCCCTTCGCCGAACGGCAACGGCTGGTGGGCAAGCCGGAGTGGGACGCGCTCGAGCGCCGCTACGTCTGAGCGTTCTCGGCGACGCCGGCTGCGGACAGTCGTAGCTTCCTCAGCTTCTGCAGTTCGGCGGCCGAGAACTCGGCGGCCTGCGTGCCACCGAAGGCCGCCGCTTCCTCGGCCAACCGGGCCGCCGCATCGGGCAATGCATCACGGCCCTGCAGCCTGAACGACAGCGGCAGCAGCGGCCCGAAGAGCAACGCGCGGCGAAGCATGGGCCAGCGCTGCGGATCGGGCTCCACGCCCGCGGCACGCGCGAACGTCAGCGCGACCAGGTTCATCTTGGTCTTCGGCGCACTGCCGCCGCGCGCGTCGAATTCGGCCAGCGACGGTGCCATGTCCTCATCTGTCGGATACGGCACGGCACCGCTCCACGCGTAGGCGATCCACCGCGCCTGCAATTCCAGCGGCGGAAAGAACGGCCCCGACTGGTCCCACATGCCCATGAAGGCGAGCCCCGGCAGCCGCGGGTGGAAGGTGTGGCGGAACAGGTCGATGCGCTGTGCCCCGAGGTTCAGCGTGCGGCGGATCGGCTCGCTCAGGAACGGCAGGTCGAGCGCGAAGCCCGTGCCGAACAGGATGCCGTCGAAGCTCTCCTCGCGGCCATCGACGAAGCGGACCTGTGGCCCATCGACCCGGTCGAACCATGGCCGCACGTCGATGCGTCCCTCGGCCACCAGCGGCAGATAGTGCTGGCTCAGCGTGAGGCCGGCGGCGAAGAAGTCGGCGGCGGGCTTCGGCGCGCCGTACTGCTCGGGGCTGCCATTGGCCTCGATCACGAGCGACTCGAGCAAGTCGCCGAACTCGGCGCGCGGCAGCAGCTCTTCGGCCAGCGCCTGGTAGCGTGAGAACACGATGTGGTCCGTCGGCACGCCGGCCTTGAGCTTGGGCAGCACGTAGCGCTGCCGGCGATGGCACACCACGACGCGCGCCGCGCCGAGCATGCAGAGGTCGCTCGCGATCTCGAGCGCGCTGATGGCGCATCCGGCCACCAGCACGCGCTTGCCTCGGTACAGCTCGGGGTTCTTGTACCGGTGGGTATGAAGCACACCGGCGCTGCCCGTGAAGCCCGCGAGGCCGGGCACGTCGGGGATGCTGGCGCGGTGGAAGCGGCCGCTCGCGACCACGACCTTCTCGAAGATGTCTTCGTCGTTCTCGTCATGCCGCACCGCCCAGCCGCCAGGGGCCGCGGCGATCTCTCGCACGCTGGTGTTCGTTCGGATGCGCGGCGTCAGGCCGAAGGCGTCGGCGTAGCGCTGCAGATAGGCGCGGATCTCCTGGTTGGACGGATACAGCGCCAGGCCCGGCAGATGCGGCAGATCGCTGAACTGCGTGAGCATGCGGCTCGTGTTGGTGCGCATCGACGGCCAGACGCCGCTGCATCGCGCATCGCCGCTCCATTGCCCGCCGAGCCCCGCCGTCTGCTCGAACAGCTCGGGCTCGAAGCCCTCCGACTGCAGCCAGCGCGCGGCGGCCAACCCGCCCGGCCCCGCACCGATGATCGCCACCCGCCTCGCCATGTCCATCCCCTCCGAATCGATCGGCGAGTGTGCGGAGGCGAGTCGGCCGATGTCAAGACGGCGCACATCGGCAGATGGCCGATACGTATGATGGGCGCGACTGCCTGTACTCGTCATCCCCCTCACCAACCCGGAGACCGCACATGATCAGCAAGAACACGATCTGCCTTTGGTACGACGGCACCGCGCAGGAAGCCGCGGAGTTCTACGCCAAGACCTTTCCCGACAGCGCCGTGAAAGCCGTGCACCACGCACCGACCGACTACCCCTCGGGCAAGAAGGGCGACGTGCTGACGGTCGAGTTCACCGTGCTGGGCATTCCCTGCCTCGGGCTCAACGGCGGCCCCGCGTTCAAGCACAGCGAGGCCTTCTCGTTCCAGGTGGCCACCGACGACCAGGCCGAGACCGACCGCTACTGGAACGCGATCGTCGGCAACGGCGGCCAGGAAAGCGAATGCGGCTGGTGCAAGGACAAGTGGGGCCTGTCGTGGCAGATCACGCCGCGGGTCCTGACCGAGTCGTACACCGACGCCGATCCGGCGGTGGCGAAGCGCGTGTTCGACGCGATGATGACGATGAAGAAGATCGACGTCGCCGCGATCGAGGCGGCGCGCAAGGGCTGAAGCACGCCTCGCTGCGCGGCGCCATAGGCCGCATGGACGCCTTGCCAGGCGAAAACCCGCCAGGGACAATCCCGGTCTCATCCGAGCACCGGGAAAGGAGCGGCGTGGCACAGCCAGACGACTTTCATGCCGGGCAGCTGCCGACCCTGCCGACGGATTCGCTGGTCGTCCCGGCCGCCCAGCGCCTCGACTGGGTGCGCTCCTGGCTCGGCGGCGTGTACGACTTCGGCCCGGGCTCCGCCCCATCGACCGCGGCGCAGGACTTCCGCTATCGCGGCACCTGGTGGCGGCACGACAAGGTCGTGGTCGGTGCGCTGGAATACGACGCCCATGTATCGACACGGGCCAGCCGGCAATTGCGCTCGGACCAGCTCGACCACTACCGGCTGATGCTCAGGCTCGACGGCTGCGTGCGCTGCGACCACGACGGCGTGCGGCAGATTCAGCAAGCGGGCGAGCTGCTGATTTCGGACATGTCCCGCCCCGACACGCTGGACTACGACGCCGGCAAGGGCATCGCGCTCATCGTGCCGCGCGAGATGCTCGACGAAGCGCTCCCGCGCGCCATGGACCTGCACGGCGCCGTGCCGCGCGGCGTCGCCGCCGGCATGCTGGCTTCTCATCTGCGCGCCATGGCCAGCGCGTCCGACGGCTTGAACATCGCCGAAGCCCCCGGCCTGGCGCAGGCCACGGTGAGCCTGCTGGCTGCCGCACTCCAACCGTCATCGCACAACATGGACCGCGCGAGGCCCGCCGTGGCGGCGACCGTGCTGCGCCAGATGTGCCGGTACATCGACCTGCACCTCGACAACTCGGACCTGTCGGCGGACGACCTGGCCGCCTTCTTCAATCTGTCGCGCACCACCGTGTATCGCTGCTTCGAGCCACTGGACGGCGTGACGCGCTACATCAAGGAGCGACGCCTGGCCCGCATCCACTCGCTGCTCGCGGATCCGAACAAGCGCGTGCACATCGGCCGCGTGGCCGAAGACCATGGTTTTCGCAGTCCCACGCATTTCAGCCGCGCGTTTCGCGACCAGTACGGTTACAGCCCTCGCGACGTGCGCAAGGGCATGCGCAGCGGTGTCGGCGCGATCGGCATCAGGCCCGAGGCGAATGCGGCCTTCGACACCTGGTTGCGCGCACTGCGCGACTGACCTTGCCGGCGCACTTGCCGATGCACCGCGACAGAATGGCGTCATGAACGACGCCACCATCGCCAGGACGATCTGGACGCTGCTCGACGCGCGTTCGCCGACGTCGTCGATCTGCCCCTCCGACGTCGCACGGGCGCTGGCTGCAGACGAGAAGTCGTGGCGCGCCCTGATGCCCGAGATCCGGCGCGTGGCCGCGGCGCTGTCGGACGAGGGCGCGCTGAAGGTCACGCGCGGTGGTGTCGTCGTCGACGCGATGGCCGGCGGCGGGCCGATCCGGCTGCGGCGGGCCGGTGCAGGGTGACTTGCGCGCTGCCCTGGGGGCTTCACAAGGCGTGAAGCGCCGCCCGCGCAGCTTCAAGGCGTCGACGGGCTGAACACCCGCAGACGATGGCCGTCCGGATCGAGCGCAGTGAAGGTGAACCCGAAGTCCATCTGCTGCGGCGCCTGCATGATGCGCATGCCGTCCTCGGACCAGCGCGCATGCAGTTGCCGCACGGTGGCGTCGTCGCCGACGGCGAAGCCGAGTTCACTGCCACCCACGGGTGTGGCGGTCGGCTCGACGGTGCCGCGCGACCACAGGCCCAGCATCGCACCGGACGCCAGCTTGAAGAGCGCGAAGGTCGGCGACGATTCGACCGGCGGATGGCCGAGCAGACGGCCGTAGAAGTCGGCGCTGCGCGCAGGGCTGTCGACGTACAGAAGGAAGAAGTTGAGATCGAGCATGTGTTCTCCGAAGCAGGGTCACTGGGTGCGTCGCAGCCCGCGCATCGGGCTGGCGCTTCAGTGAGTTCATGCTAAGAAGCGCTGCTGTCAGTTTCCGGCAGCAGTGCGACGGCCCTCCCCGCTTCATCGCGTGGGAGCGATGCCTTCCTTGCGCCGCCACGCCTTCAACAACGCCTGGCGGCGCTCCGGATACCGTTCTTCCTGCACCTCGACGGCCGTCATCCGATCCACTCGAAAATGGCGCTGCTCCTGGCGCAACTCGCACCATGCGACGGCGACGTGCGCCTGGTCGAAGAACCCCAGGGCGAACGGCCAGATGGTGCGTTCGCTCTCGATGCCCTTGAGATCGAGATACCCGATGCGGAGCTTGCGCTCCAGGCGGATCGCCCGCCTCAGCACCGGCAGATGCGCCTGATTGCTCGTGCCACCCGTGCCGTCCGTGCCGGCGCCTGCCGGGCCGATCAACAACGTGGAATCGTCGAGCGACTGGCGCAGGTCGGCCGGCAACACCGCCGCGATCTTCGACAGCGCATTGCGGGCATCGTCCGCGAGTTCGCTGTCGGTACGCTGGGCGACCCAGCGGGCGCCCAGCAGCAGGGCCTCGAGTTCCGTCACCGAGAACATCAATGGCGGCAAGGTGAAGCCCGGCCGCAGCACGTAGCCGACGCCGGCTTCGCCGCGAATGTCCGCGCCCTGGGCCTGCAGGCTCGCGATGTCGCGGTAGAGCGTGCGCAGGCTGATGTCGAGTTCACGCGCCAGGGCCGCGCCGCCGACAGGCTGCCGATGACGGCGCAGGCACTGCATCAGCGACAGCAGGCGTTCGGCGCGCGACATCGGGCAGAGGCGCGCTACAGCGACCGCATGAGCCCGCCGTCTACGCGCAGGCTCTGCCCCGTGATGTAGGCCGCATCGTCGGAGGCCAGGAAGGCGATCGTCGCGGCGATCTCCTCGCTCGTGCCGTAGCGCTGCAGGGGCACGCTGTCGCGGCGGTCGTCCTTCTCGGGGAGGCTGTCGATCCAGCCGGGCAGCACGTTGTTCATGCGCACCTTCGACGCGGCGTATTGGTCCGCGAAGAGCTTGGTGAACGCGGCGAGGCCCGCCCTGAAGACGGCCGAGGTCGGGAACATCGCGCTGGGCTCCACGGCCCAGGCCGACGAGATGTTGATGATGGCGCCGCCCTTCTGCTTTTCCATGATGGGCGCGACCAGCCGCGTGGGGCGGATCACGTTGAGCAGGTAGAACTCCATGCCCGTTTGCCACTGCTCGTCGGTGATGTCGAGCACCGCTCCCTTGGGACCGTGGCCGGCGCCGTTGACGAGCACGTCGATGCGGCCCCAGCGCTCCAGCGTGGTGTCGACCAGGCGGCCCAGGTCGTCGTTCGAACGGTTCGATCCGGTGATGCCGATGCCGCCGAGTTCCTTGCCGAGCGCCTCGCCTTTGCCGGACGACGAGAGCACGGCAACGTCGAAGCCCTTCTCGGCCAATTTGCGTGCCGCTGCGGCGCCCATGCCGCTGCCGCCACCCACCACCACCGCCACTTTCCCGTTCGACATCGAATTTCCTTCTGCGTTGAGAACGCCTAGACCACCAGAGCTGGATCGACCATCCGCACACGGTGGTCGACGTAGTAGCCGCCGTATTCGGTGTAGCGCAGGAACACCGTGCGACATGCGCCGCACACGTGCACGTCGCTTCGGTTGAACGGGAACCACGCCACCGCGATCGGGGCATCGGGCGAATCGTAGCGGGTGCCGTCGGGGTGGAACTCCTCGAAGGTCGGCTCGTCGATGTCGGGCGCCCGCAGCGTGCCGACCGGGTCGACGCCCTCGGGCCAACGCTCGAGCGTGATGCTCTCCCAAGCGGGCGTTTGCAGCACGCGGCAGCGGCAGGTGGCGGCCTGGGCCTCGAGCTTGCGGGAAGCGAGTTCGCGCAGTTGCGCAGCGTCGATCATGGATCGGCTCCATCGGCAGGGTCACAAGCCGCGATTGTGACCCGCGCTTCGATTCAGTTCTTCGACTTCGGTGGCACGGCCGAGACGTCCGGATGGCTGCATACCTCGATCACCACCGGACCCGGGACGGCCATGGCCTGTTCGACGATGCCAACTGCATCCCTGCCGTTCTCGATCTTGAAGCCACGCGCACCGAAGGCCTCGGCCAGCCGGCAGAAGTCGGGGTTCGCCAGGTCGGTGCCGCTCACGCGGCCCGGAAAGTGGCGCTGCTGGTGCGTGCGGATGGTGCCGTAGGAGCCGTTGTTCGAAACGATCACGCGCAGGTCGAGGCGCCGGTCGACGGCCGTGATCAGCTCGTTGCCATTCATGAGGAAACCGCCGTCGCCCACGAAGGCGAGCACCTGTCGCCCGGGGTGGCGAAGCGCGGCCGCCACGCCCGAAGGCACGCCCGTGCCCATCGCGCCGCAGGCCGAGCCCAGCAGCCGGTTGGCCGGCGTCATCCTGAAGATGCGGTGCACCCACGATGCGAAGTTGCCCGAGTCGGTGGTCAGGATCGCATCGGGCCTGGCCAACCGGCTCAACGCAGTGACCGCATGGCCCATCACGTCGTCGGGCGCGACCTCGGCGGGCTGCCAGCCGTGTGCGCCTTGCGCCGCTTCGGCGGCACGGCGCATCCAGCCCGGCGACGTCGCGGCGCGCTCGCCATCGCGCAGCGCGGCGCGCACGAAGGCATGCGACGAAGAAACGATCGGCAGATCGGTGTGGAAGTGCCGGCCGATCATTCCCGCGTCGGGATACACGTGCACCAGCCGCTGCGGGCTCTCGTCCTGGCGCGGAAAGGCGAAGCCGAGCGAAGACAGGTCGCCCATGCGGCTGCCGAGCGCGATCAGCAAGTCGGCCTCGCCAACCAGCGCGGCATGGGCCGGGGAAGCGAAAAAGCCGATCTGCCCAGCCCAGTGCGGGTCGAGGTTGGAGAACTGGTCCTGGTTCTTGTTGGTCAGCACGACCGGCACGTCCCACAGGCCGACCAGATCGTGCAGGTCGCGGCGGAACTCGGCGCTGCGGCACTCGCCGCCCACGATCAGCAAAGGCCGGCTCGCAGCGGCGATCAGTTCGCGAACGCGCGTGGCGTCTTCCGCACTCACGGTAGGAACGGCCAGGCCGTGCACGCGCACAGGCCGCTGCTGCACGGCTTCGGTGAGCACGTCTTCAGGCAGCTCGACGGCCACCGGCCCCGGCGTGCCCGAGGCCGCGGCCACGAAGGCTCGCGCCATGATTTCTGCGACCGACTCGGCGCGATCGATGCGCGCCGACCACTTGAGCAAGCCCGAGAACGCCGTTGACGTGTCGATCTCCTGCACCGCTCCCTTGCCCAGGTTGGGGCGATCGACCTGGCCGATCAGCAGGATCAAGGGAATCGCTTCCTCGGACGCCACGTGGACGCCGATCGCGGCATTGAACGCGCCGGGGCCGCGGCTCGCCATGACGACGCCGGGGCGGCCGGTCAGCTTGGCATCGGCGATGGCCGCGAGGGCTGCGGAGCCCTCGTGACGGCACGTCACCAGGTCGAAATCCGCGCGCGCGTGCAGCGCGTCGAGCAGCGCCAGGAAGCTCTCGCCGGGCACGCTGAAACCACGGTCGGCGCCGTGCGCCACCATGCTGTCGACGATGGCGTCCGCAACTCGATAGACCATGTCGGCGCGATCAGGCGTTGGGGTTGACGATCACGCGGCCGCGCACTTCGCCGCGCATCAGCCGTGCCGCCGCATCCACGGCCTGGTCCAGCGAGATCTCGGCAGCGATGTCTTCGAGGATGGGCCCGCGCAAGTCCTGCGCGAGGCGGTCCCATGCGGCCAGCCTGTCGGCCTTGGGACGCATGACACTGTCGACGCCGAGCAGGGCCACGCCACGCAGGATGAACGGTGCGACCGACGCCGGCAGGTCCAGGCCCTGCGCCATGCCGCACGCCGCCACCGCACCGCCGTAGCGAACCTGCGCGCACACATTGGCCAGCGTGTGGCTGCCGACGGAGTCGACGGCCGCGACCCAGCGTTCCTTCTGCAGCGGCTTGCCCGGTTCGCCCAATTCCTTGCGGTCGATGACCTCGGCCGCGCCCAGGCGGCGCAGGTACTCCGACTCCTGCGGCCGGCCCGTCGAGGCCACGACCTGATGGCCCAGGCCGGCCAGCAGCGCAATGGCGAAGCTGCCCACGCCGCCATTGGCGCCGGTGACCAGCACCGGCCCCTGCCCTGCCTTCAGGCCATGGCGCTCGAGCGCCAGCACGCACAGCATCGCCGTGTAGCCGGCCGTGCCGATGGCCATGGCGTCCTTGGCGCCGAAGCGCTGCGGCAGCGGAATGAGCCAGTCGCCCTTGACGCGCGCACGCTGCGCCAGGCCGCCCCAATGCGTTTCGCCGACGCCCCAGCCGTTGAGCACCACGCGATCACCGGGCTTGAAGTCCGCATGCTCGCTCTGCTCGACCACGCCGGCGAAGTCGATGCCCGGCACCATCGGAAAGCTGCGCACCACGGGACCCTTGCCGGTGATGGCGAGCCCGTCCTTGTAGTTGAGGGTGCTGTATTCGACGCGAACCGTGACGTCGCCCGCGGGCAGGCGGCTGTCGTCCAGTTCGCTCACCGACGCGCGATAACCCTCGGCGTCTTTCTCCACGACGATGCCTTTGAACGTGCTCATGTGCTTCTATGCCTCTTCGATCTCGATGAAAAATTAGCGACTTGGCCGGCGTGGCGCGCCGGCCTTCGGCGACGCACCCAGCCCGGCAAGAAACGCGGCGATGAAAGTGACCAGCGGCCGATCGCTCTGGACCAGCCGCGCGCGCAGCACCGCGCCTTCCCAGGCGATCCAGAAGAATTCGGCCACCTGGTCGATGTCGAGTTCGGCCGACACGCTGCCTTGCGCCTGCGCGGCGCGCAGGCAAGTCGCCACGCGCACCTGCCATCCGACCAGGATCGCGTCGAGCCTTTCGCGAAAGCCCGAGGGCAGCGCACCGAGTTCCTGGCTCAGGTTGCCGACCAGACAGCCGCGTGTGTAGCGGTGCTTGCGCATGCCCTGGGATGCGTCGGCGATGAAGTCCGCGAGCCGGTCGAGCGGTGCACGCGTTTCATCGAGCAGCCACTTGTCGAGCTTGCGTTTGAAGTAGTCGTCGTAGGCGTCCATCACCGCGGCGCCGAAGGCGTCCTTGCTCTCGAAGTAGTGATAGAAGGAGCCCTTGGGCACCGTCGCCCGCTTCAGCACCGCATCGAGGCCGGTCGCACTGAAGCCCTGCTCGGTCAACAACTCCATGCCGCATCGGATCAACACCTCTCGCGTGGTCGAGTAGGCGGGTGCGGCGCTGCGCGTGCGTGGCACTGCTAGCTTGGGCTTGCGGGTCGTCATGCGGCGCATTCTAGACCGATCGTCTAGCAAACAGCCAGCACTTTTTTCTTCCAATTTCCCTTTCTACATTGGAAGCAACGATGTTCTTGCGCTTTTCTTAAGATTCCTTCTTGACACAAAGTGTCCTGCAATTTCATACTCGCTCCACCAACCCCGACCTGGATGAAGGAAGCAAGAATGAAGCCCGTCACGATCACGAGATGGCTCGCCGCCATCGCCCTCGCCTGCATCGCCACCGCGCCCGCATCGGCCGATGAAGGCTATCCGTCGCAGCCGATCAAGCTCGTGGTCGGCTTTCCTCCCGGTGGCCCCACCGACATCATTGCCCGCGTGATCGCGCAGTCGCTGGGCAAGGAGCTCAAGGGCTCGGTCATCGTCGACAACCGGGGCGGCGCCGGCGGCATCATCGGCGCGGAGGCGGTCGCCAAGTCCAAGCCCGACGGCTACACCCTGCTGGTCGCGGTGGAGTCATCGCAGACGCGCGGGCAGGCGCTCAACCCCACCTTGCCCTACGACCAGGCCAAGGACTTCACGTACATCCGCAACCTGGCCAAGCAGCGCAACCTGGTCGTGGTGAACCCGCAGGTGCCGATTAACAGCGTGCAGGAGCTCATCGCCTATGCCAAGGCCAACCCGGGCAAGCTCAACTCGGGCGGCACCTTCGGGGCCACGTCGCACATCGGCGGCACCTTGTTCGACGCGCTGAACGGCACCGAGCTGACCTTCGTCAACTACAAGGGCGGCGCGCAACCCATCAGCGACCTGATCGCCGGCGTCGTGCAGGTGGGCTTCTTCACCGAGGCCACGATCGCGCAGCACGTGAAGGCGGGCAAGATCAAGGCGCTGGCGGTGGCGGCACCCGAGCGCTCGCCGGCCTTCCCCAACCTTCCGACCGTGCAGGAAGCCGGCGGCAAGCCGATGGACCTGTCGCCCTGGTTCGGCATCGCCGCGCCGGCCGGCTTGCCGAGCGCGGTGACGCGCAAGCTCACGGCAGCGCTCGACAAGATCGTCGCGAGCCCCGAGTTCCTGACGCAGCTGGAGACGCTGGGCGCCGTGCCGGTCAAGGACTCTTCGCCCGACGCCTATGCCAGGCAGGTGGCCCGCGAGATCGACTTCTGGAACAACTGGGCCAAGACGCTCAAGACGCCGCTGGCGCGCTGACCGCCCGACGAGCACAGTCGCGCCATGAGCTTTCAACATTCGCACGATGCCGAGCTGCCGCGCGAGGAGCAGGACCTCGTCGCCGCCGCCGCCGAGTTCTGCCGCGGCGCGTTCAGCGACCATCTGCTGGACACGCACAACCAGGGCCAGCCTTACGACGCAGCGTGGATCGGCAAGTGGGCCGAGGCGGGCTTTCTGGGCCTGCAGACGCCGCGCGAGTTCGGCGGCCACGGCGCCTCCTTCCTCTGCAAGATCCGCGTCGCCCAGACCATGGCCGAGCACGGCTTCGCGGCCGCCTTCGCCATCAACAACCTCCAAGGCTCGGTGACGCGGGTCGCACGCGCAGGCACCGATGTGCAACGCGAACACCTGCTGCAAGCGATGCTGCGCGGCGACGTGCTGTGCGCGCCCGCCATGTCCGAGCCCGGCGGCGGCAGCGACCTGGGCGCGCTGACGACCACCGCGCGGCGCGTGGACGGCGGGTGGCTCGTCACCGGCACCAAGTCGTGGATCACGAACGGGCAGATCGTCCATTGCGCGAACGTGCTGGCGCGCATCGGCGGCGACGACGGCGGTGATGCAGGGCAGCTCGCGTCCTTCCTGATTCCATTGAACGACGGCGACACCTTCCGCCGCGAAGAGATCCACATGCCCGGCGCACGGTCGTTCCGGCTGTCGCACCTGGTCTTTCACGATCACTTCGTGCCCGACTGGGCCTTGTTCGGCGATCCGGGCCAGGCGCTCAGGACATCGATGGCCTCCGTCAATGCGGCGCGCGTGCACGTCGCGGCGATGTGCGTCGCTTCGATGCGGGCGGCGCTCCGCGAGGCCGTCGACCACGCGCACCACCGGCACGCCTTCGGCAAGCCGTTGATCGGCCACCAGGGCATGGCGTGGGAGCTGGCGGAGGTGTCGCTCAGGCTCGAAGCCGCCGATGCGCTCGTGTGGCGCGCGGCCCAGGCCGTGCAGGCCGACGCGCCGGCGCTCACGCTGGCGGCCCAGGCCAAGAAGTTCGCGGTCGACGTCGCGCTGTGGGGCATCGACCAGTGCCTGCGCGCCATGGGCGCGACCGGCGCCAGCGCCGCGCACCGGCTCGCCATGCAATCCGCCGAAACGCGATTGGGCGCCTTCGGCGACGGCACCAGCGAGATGCTGCTCGACCGCATCGGCAAGCAGCTGCACCAGGAATACGGAGCGGCGCCCCCTCGTCCTCCGATCGACAGGAAAGACCCGGCATGAGAAACGTGGTGGTGAACGACGCGCATGCCGCCGTCGCCGGATTGCGCGACGGCCACACCGTGATGGTGGGCGGCTTCGGCGGTGCAGGCGTGCCGCGCAACATGATCCGCGCGGTGCTCGACCTGGGCGTGCGCGAGCTGACCGTCATCTCGAACAACGCCGGCTCGGGCGGCGAAGACCTGACGCTGTGGTTCGACGCGCGCATCGTGCGCAAGATCGTCTGCTCGTACCCGCGCAGCGCCGACGTGTTCGCCGAGCAGTACCGCGCCGGCACGGTCGAGCTCGAACTGGTTCCGCAAGGCACGCTGGTCGAGCGCATCCGCGCCGGTGGCGCAGGACTGGGAGGCTTTCTCACGCCGACCGGTGTCGGCACGGTCTTCGAAAGCGGCAAGCAAAAGATCGCGGTCGACGGGCGCGAGTACCTGCTCGAAAAGCCCTTGCACGCCGACTTCTCGCTGCTCAAGGGCCGCCAGGCCGACGTGCTGGGCAACGTCAACTACAACAAGACGGCGCGCAACCATTCGGTGGTGATGGCGACGGCCGGCACGGTCGTGGCAGTCGAAGTCGACGAAGTCCACGAGGCCGGCGCGCTCGATCCCGAGGGCATCGTGACGCCCTGCATCTTCGTCGACCGCGTCTTCGTATCGAGAAAGGCTGGAATCCGATGAACCCGACGAACTCGACGAATTCGATGAACGCGATCAACTCGCTTTCGAGGCAGGAACTCGCACGGCTGGTGGCCCGGCATCTGCCCCCGGAGGGTTTCGTCAACCTGGGCATCGGCGCGCCCACGGCCATCGCCGACCATCTGCCCGCCGGTTCGCACGTGATGCTCCACAGCGAGAACGGCATCCTCAACGTCGGCCCCAAGCCGTCAGAGGGACAGGAAGACGGCGACCTGATCAACGCCGGCAAGATGCCGGTCACGCTGGCCCGCGGCGGCTCTTACTTCGACTCAAGCCTGTCGTTTTCGATGATGCGCGGCGGCCACCTCGACATCGCGATCCTCGGCGCGTTTCAGGTGTCCGAGCACGGCGACCTGGCCAACTGGAGCACCGGCGACCTGCACGGCGCGCCGCCGGCCATCGGCGGCGCCATCGACCTGGCCGTGGGCGCGCGGCAGATCTGGGTGATGATGGACCACAGCACGCGCGATGCGCAGCCGCGGCTGGTGCAGCGCTGCACGCTGCCACTCACGGCCGTGGGCGTGGTGACCCGGGTGTTCACCAACCTGGCCATCGTCGGCATCACAAACGAAGGCTTCGTACTGGAGGCCCTGTTCGAGCAGGCGTCCGTCGAAGAGGTCCAGCAGCGCACGGGCGCCCTTCTCAGCCTTTCGCCGGAGATGCGGCGCTTCGGCCGCGACGGCGTGCTGGTGCCGGCCTAGTTCACGCGGTCGCGGCGATCACCACCAGCGCGGCAGCCGGTTCGTCGGTCAGCGCGGTGAGCTTGTGCGGAATGGTCGAATCGAACTGCACGCAGTCGCCGGGCTTCAGGTGCTCGTTGCGCGCGCCGATCTGCATCGCGATCTCGCCGGTGAGCACGAACAGCAGTTCTTCGCCTTCGTGGTGGCTCATGATGCGACCGCGCCGCTGCGTCTTGCCAGGGTGAACGATGAAGGCGCGCATCACGCGGTCGGTCTGCAGCCCCGCCACCAGCGACAGGTGCGTGGCGGCATCGCCGCCGATCGAGCCGTTGCCCCGCACGATGGTGATCGGGTCTTGCTCGGACTGCTGGCCGAAGAGCCGGTCCACCGTCACGCCGAGCGCCTTCGCGATGTTGAGGGCCGACTCGATCGAAGGCGTGGACATGCCGCGCTCGACCTTGGACAAATAGCTGCGTGTCAGCCCCGAGTCGCGGGCCAGGTCTTCCAGGGTCATTCCGGCCTGGACGCGAAGGTATTTGAGATGGAGTGCCAAGGCCTTGAAGGGGTCGGCAACCGGCTGACCCGTTGCTCTCGACCCTCCGGAAGTTGCATGAGGCCGCGATTCTGGCACGCCCCCAAAAAGCCGACGCGCAGCACTTGCCACGGCGCGCAGGCGAACCTATCATTGCTTCCTAAATGACACAAAGTGTCCTAACCACTTCGACGGAGACCTGCGACATGGATGCACCCCTCAGAGAAAAAGCCTACTTCGACCAGCGCGCCACGCAGGACATGGCCAAGCACCTGCAGACCGCCAAGCGCAGCAGGCAGCAGACCATGGCCTACGCCTGCCGCATCCTCGCCATGACGGAGCAGGAAGCCGGCCTCGCCGGCCAGATCAGCGTGCGGTCGGACCGGCCCGGCGCCTACTGGACCCTGCGCTTCGGCCTGGGCTTCGACGAGGCCACGCCCGACGACTTCATCGAGGTCGACCGCGATCTCAACACGCTGACGGGCGACGGCATGCCCAACCCCGCCACGCGTTTCCACCTGTGGGTCTACGACGCGCGGCCCGACGTGCACTCGATCATCCACACGCATTCGCCCTGGGCCTCCGCCCTGGCCGCGGCACGGCAACCGCTGGTCATCGCGCAGATGGACATGACGCCGCTGCACAACGACTGCGCATTCCTCGGCGAATGGCCGGGGGTGCCCATCGCCGACCAGGAAGGCGTGATCATCTCGAAGGCGCTGGGCGCCAAGCGCGCCATCATCCTCGCGCACCACGGCTACCTGACGGCCGGCGCGACCTGCGAGGAAGCGACCTACCTCTCGGTGTACCTGGAGCGCGCCGCGCGCATGCAGATCCGTGCCCAGGCCTTCGGCCCCCTGACGCCGGTGGACGATGCGCTGGCGGCAGAAGCGCACGACTACCTGCTCAAGCCGTCGATCGTCAACGCCACCTTCGACTACTGGACGCGCCAGACGCACGGCGTGCCGCCATTGCCCATCGCATGAACGCCACCCCTGATATGCCCGATACCTTCGGCCTCGACAAGGCGGCGCTGGTGACGCAGTCCACCCGCCGCATGGACCAGCACTTCAAGGACAGCGGCTACACGCTGCGCCAGAAGCTCGCGCTGACCTGCCGCATCCTCTTCGACAACGGGCACGACTCGGGCCTGGCCGGCCAGATCACCGCACGCACCGGCACGCCGGGCCAGTTCCTCACGCAGCGCCTGGGCCTGGGCTTCGACGAGATCGCCGAAGACAACCTGCTGCTGGTCGACGAAGACCTCGAAGTGCTAGACGGTGATGGCATCCCGAACCCGGCCAACCGCTTCCACTCGTGGGTGTACCGGGCGCGTCCGGACGTGAACTGCATCGTCCACACCCACGCGCTGCATGCGTCGACGCTCGGCATGCTGGAGCAGCCGCTGCAGGTTTCGCACATGGACAACTGCGTGCTCTACGACGACGTCGCTTTCGTCGCGAAGTGGCCCGGCGTGCCCGTCGGCAACGAGGAAGGCGAGTTCATCGCCGCCGCCTTGGGCAGCAAGCACGCGCTGCTGCTGTCGCACCACGGCCTGCTGATCGCGGGCGCCACCGTGGAGCAGGCCTGCGTGCTCGCCCTCGCCTTCGAGCGCGCAGCGCGCATGCAGCTGCTGGCGAGCGCCTCAGGCATCATTCAGCCCATCGACCCGGCGCTCGGCGCCGAGGCGCACGACTGGATCCTGCGGCCTACGCGAAACGCCGTCGCTTTCGACTACTACGCGCGGCGCTCGCTCAAGAAGCCGCACAACGCGGATTGCCTGCGGTCCACCGCCTGAGCGCGGCTCAGTCCGCGCGTATCTGCCCACGCCTCACGATCGCCGAGAACTTGGCGTCTTCGGACTTCAGGAACTCGGCGAACTCCTTCGGCCCCAGGCCCAGACGCGTGACGCCCGCCTCGTCGAACTTCTTCTGGATGTCCGCAGTGCGCAGGATCTCGCCGAGTTCCTGGTTCAGCCTGGCGATGATCGCCTTGTCGGTTCCCACCGGCGCGAAGATGCCTTGCCACACCGAGACGTTCGCGCCCTTCCAGGCCGGCACCGCCGCCAGCGGCGCGATGCCCGGCATGGCCGCGGAGGGCTGTTCGGCCATGAGCCCGTAAGCCTTGATCTTTCCGGCCTGCACTTGCGGCATGACCATCGACAGCGGTAGCACCGCCAGCTCGATCTGGTTGCCGGCGAGGTCGGTCACGATCTGCGGCCCCGCCTTGTATGGCACGTGGACGATCGACACGCCTCCTTGCTGCTTGAGCATCTCGCCGCCCAGGTGCAGCGAGGTGCCGACGCCCGAGGTGGCATAGCTGTACTTGCCCGGCGAGCGCTGGATGTCGGCGAAGAGTTCACCGGCAGAGCGCGCAGCGAGTTCGGGCTTGCCCACCAGCACCAGGGGCTGCGAGCCGAGCAGCGTCACGGGCTCCAGGTCCTTCAGGCCGTTGTACTTCACGGTCTGCGGCGTGACCATCCTGGCGATGACGACGGAGCTTTCGACCGACAGCAGCAAGGTGTAGCCATCGGGCTTGGCGCGCGTCGCCCGCTCGGTGCCCAGCACGCCGCCGGCGCCGACGACGTTGTCGATGACCACCGGCTGGCCCAGCCGCCTGGCCAGCTCGGGCGCGACCCAGCGCGCCATCACGTCGACGTTGCCGCCGGCCGAGTACGGCACGATCATCGTGATCGGCCTGGACGGCCAGGTGTCCGCGGCGGCGGGGTGTGCGGCAGTCAGTGCGACCGCGGCGAAGGCGGCGGACGCGGCAAAGGCGGCGATGGCCGGTACGCGTCGCGAAAAAGTCGGCAGGTTGTTCATGGTGTGCGCTCTGCGGTGAATGGGGTTGTTTGCCTTCAGGCGGGTTGCGCTTCGAGCTCGACGATCTGCGCCTGGAAATCGCGGCGCAGATCGGCTTTGGCCTGCGGGTCGAGCCAGCAGGCCTCGACGCCGCTCAGGCTGAACTGCCTGGCTTCCTGCCAGCCCCAGCCCAGGCCGTCGAGCACGTGCTGGTAGGTGTGCGCCATGTCGGTATGGAACATCGCCGGGTCGTCGGTGTTCAACGTGGTGTTGAGGCCGGCCGCCGCCATGCGGCCGATCGCATCGAGGCGACGCTCGCGGTTGGCAGCCACGCTCGTGATGCCGCACACCGCGAAGTAGACACCGCTGTCCCTGGCGCGCGCGATGGCCGCGTCGGAAGCCATCAAGTTGTAGCCATGGTCCAGCCGATCGCACCGCAGGAGGTCGAGGCAGGCATCGAGGTGCGAAGGCGGTGCCTCGGCGAGGGTCTGGTTGTCTTCGCAGACGTGGGCGGTCTTCTTCAGGCCGGCCTGCGTGGCGCGGCGGTACACGGCTTCGAACTTCGCCGGCGGCCCCGCGCGCTCGGGCCCGTCGAGGCCGATGCCCACCACGCGCTCGTGGCGGTGCGACAGGATCAGGTCCATGGTCTCTTCGGCGCTGGCCGCGTCCCATTCCCTGTCGAACGAGGCCAGTAACAGGGCCGACACCGGAAAGTCCCGCTCCGCCGCCTCGATGCCCGCCACCAGTCCCGCCACTTGCGCCGCATAGCCGGCACCCGACGGAATGAAGTACTGCGGATTGAAGGACATCTCGATGTGCCGCACGTTGCTGGTCTTGTAAGCGTCTTCGATGGCTTCGTAGGCGACGCGCTCGAAGTCGTCCTGCTCGCGCAGCACGAGGGCGACCAGGCGGAGCACTTCGAGGAAGTCGTAGAAGTCGCGGTAGGTGTACAGCTGGTCGACCGGGCGCGGCAACTGCAACCCGTACTTGCCGGCGAGCGCCGCGAGGGTCGCGGGGCGCAGGGTCCCGGTCACGTGGCAATGCAGTTCCACCTTCGGCAGCTGTGCCACTTGCTGCGCCACTTGCGATGCGGTCCATGTCATGGTGTCGTCGTCTCTTTCGAAGAAGCCTCTGGATGGCCTCCACGGTAGGCTTCGAAGCGACGATGCGCCAGACCGGCCGGTGTACTGCAGGTTATGGCTGCGCTGTCATGACCCGCCGGAGGCCTGCCTGCGCTTCAGCCCCCGTGCGGCCTCGATCAGCTCGGCGCGGAACCAGGCCAGCGCCCGATGCTTGTGGGTGCGCTCGTGCCACACGAGGTGATATCGAAGCGGCTTGATGGCCGCCGGAAACGGCAGCACCCGCAACGGAGACTCCGCCGCCATCTGCTCGGCCAGCAGGCGGCCGGTGGAGAACACCAGGTCGGTGCTCGCGAGGATCGCCGGCGCGAGGCTCAGGAACTGCGTGCGCACCGCCGTGTGCACCGACACGCCCAGCGTCGACAGCAACGCGTCCATCACCGAGCCCTGCCCCGCCACGTGCTCCAGCGACGACAGATGCCCCGCACGCAGATACGCGTCGAGCGAGAGCGTGCCCTTGGCCAGCGGATGCCCCTTGCGCACCACGCACACGAACTCGTCGCTCAGCAGATGCGTGGCACGCAGGTGCGGCGGCAGTTCAGGCCACACGGAGATCGCCATGTCGATCTCGCCATCGGCGAGTTGCCGGTAGTGGTCGAAGCGGTCGCCCAGCCCGCGCACCGTGATCTCCGATTCGGGCGACGCGAGGCTCACGCGCCGGATCAGCTCGGCATAGAAGCGCTTCGGCAGGAAATCGTAGGCGGCCAGCCGAAACTTCTGGCGCGACGTGGTCGGGGAGAACTCGGGCCCGCCGGCCGTCAGCAGCGAAAGATCGCCCAGGATGCGCCGCACCGGCGCGGCCAGCGCCTCGCCGCGCTCGGTCAGCACCATGCGATTGCCCACGCGCACGAGCAACTCGTCGCCGATGATCTCGCGCAACGCCTTCAGGTGCCGGCTGAGCGCGGACTGCGCGATGCCGAGCCGCGCTGCGGCCCGCGACACGCTGGCGTCGACCAGCAGCGCATTCAACGAGCGGATGAGCGATTCGTCGAGGCGGCGCACCGGCTCGGCGTTGGAAGACGGGCGTTCGGTCGTCATGGTCTTCGTGGTCGCCACGGTCCTCGCCGTCCTCATGCGCGGCAACGCGGCAGATCGGACGCCGCGAGCATGCGCTGCCACAACCCCAGCCAAGGGTTCCAGTCATGCCCGCCCGCCGCGGTGAACACCCGCGCCGGCGGCAACGCTTCGGCCAGCACCTGCTCGGCCGGCGCGAATCGGTCGGAAAGTCCGAAGCCCAGATAGAGCGGCGGCCTTGTCGATGGCGGATCCGCACGCACGAAGCGCTGCGCGATGCGCCAGGCTTTCAAGCCCACGTCTTCATCGTCGGCCTTCGTGACCTGCACCTCCTGCGGCGCCTGCCAGTTCCTCAGGCCGGCCTCCCGAAGCGACGTCGGCACTGCTCGAGGCTCGCCAAGGTAAGGCGCCAGCGTCAACACGCCCGCGATGTCGCCGGAATGCGCATCGGCATACAGCAACGCACCGAGCCCGCCCAGCGAGATGCCGGCCAGCCAGATCGACGGCCTGCCCGCGGCCATCGCAGGCTCGACGACGTCGATGCGCAGGCGGTCGACGATGCTGCGGTCCTGGTAGTAGCCCACGTGCGCGTCGACCAGCAG
>NZ_LYVO01000039.1 GCF_001984055.1 Variovorax sp. KK3 | reverse complement strand
CGGTGGTGGCTCCGGCGGTGGCGGCGGCAGCGGGGGCTGAGGCCGACCGGATCGCATGCAAGTTCTCAAGCCGCAAGCGCTCGGTCTGTCGACGCGCCCCATCGAGTTCCGCAAGCGCTTCGGCCTGTGCGTCAGCGCCTGCCTGCACCTGCCTTTCGAACAGGGCGAGCGCGGCACGCTGTGGGCCGAGCAGTCGATGTGGAGTTTCCTGGCCAAGGAGATGGCCGCACCGATGATCGACGAGGGCGTGTCCAAGCTCACGCCCGAGTTCCTGGTGCAGGGGCATGCCTATCCGCCGGCCGACCAGCCCGCGCATCGCAATGCCTGCGCCGTGCGCGCGCGCGTGGGCCATCGCGAGAAGACCGTGCTGGCTTTCGGCGACCGCATCTGGAGCGGGGCCGAGCCCGGCGCGCCGGCGCCCTTCGAGTCGATGCCGCTCGACTGGTCGCGTGCCTACGGCGGTGCCGACTTCGCGTCGAACCCGGTCGGGCTCGGCCGGCAGGCCCGAGAGGGCATGGTGCGGATGCCCAACCTCGAACTGCCGGGCGACAGGCTGCGGCATCCTGACCAGCCGATCGTGCCGGCCGGCTTCGGTGCGCTCGACGCGATGCATCCGCAACGCGTGGCCTACCGCGGCACCTACGACGCGGATTACATGAAGGAGCACTCGCCCGGCTTCGCGCCCGACACCGACTGGCGCTACTTCAACATGGCGCCCGCCGACCAGTGGATGGATGCGCCGCTGGTGGGCGACGAGTCGTTCTCGTTCCATCACATGCACCCGACGCGCCCTGTGGTCGAAGGCCGCCTGCCGGGCCTTCGCGCGCGCGTCTTCGTCGGCTATGCCATGCCGGAGGGCGAGCCCAAGGTCCGCGAGGTGCCGCTGCGACTGACCACGCTGTGGTTCTTTCCGCATGCGGAGCGCTGCATCGCGATCTTCCAGGGCCTGGCCGAGATCGGCACCGACGACGCGTCCGACGTGGCGAGCCTGCTGGGCGCGGTCGAGCGCCTGGGTCAGGTGCGCGACGACGCGTATTACCTCGAAGCGGCGGCGCGTCGATCGCATCCGTCGCTGGGCGCGATCTACGCGCTGGTCGACAGCGACCTGCTGCCCGAGGGCATCTCGACCGCGGACCCGACGGTGGAGGAAGCCAAGGCACCCTTCGCGATGGAGGGCCTGCAGGCCAAGGCGCAATACCGCCGCGCCGAGCTCGACGTGGAGATGGCCCGCGAGAAGGTGCGCGCCATGGGCCGCGACCCCGATGCACTGGGCATCCGCATGAAGCCGCCCGAGCCGCTGCCCACGGGCGACGCGCTGCCCGCCTACATGGAAGCCAAGCTCAAGGAGGCGCAGCAGCAGCAATGGGCGGCGGTGGAAGATGCGGTGACTGCGCTCGAAAAGGGCTTGGCATTGGCGGCAGCCAAGGGCGTGCCCCTGTCCGAGCTGAGCCATCGCGGCCCGCCGCTCTTCAGCGCGAGCAAGCAGCTGACGCAGATCCAGGCCGCGTCGAAGGACTTGAAGCCGCCGCTCGAACTGCCGCCCTTGTTTCGCAAGCTTTGCGTGCTCGAGGAAACGCACCGTGCCGGCTACCTGCAGACCGCGCACACGCAGCCTCCGGCCCACGCCATGCCCGCGGCCGAAGCCGCCGCCTTGCGCGACGAGGTGGCGCGCGGCGTGGCGGCCGGCATCCGCTGCTTCTTCGGTGCCGACTTCACCGGTGCCGATTTCTCGGGGCTGGACCTGCGCGGCGTGGACTTCCGCGATGCCTGGCTCGAAAGCGCCGACCTGCGCGGTGCCAACCTGTCCGGCGCGAAGTTCGAGCGCGCGGTGCTGGCCCATGCCAAGCTCGATCGCGCGACCGCCATCGGCACTGATTTCCGCCAAGCGAACCTGGGCCGTGCGCGCCTGGCCGGCGCGGTGTTCGACGAAGCCGACTTCGGCGAGGCGATGCTCATGCGCTGCAGCTTCGCGGGCACGCAGGCCCGGCGCGCGCGCTTCGTCAAGGCCAACCTGCTCGAGACCACCTGGGGCGAGGCCGACTGGAGCGAAGCCGACCTGGAAGGGCAGACCTTCTACAAGCTCGACCTGCAGGGCATGCGATGGCCGGGCGCACGGCTTCTGTCGTGCAACTTCATCGAATGCGAGATGGCCGGGCTCGACATGCGCGCCGCGGTGCTCGAAGGCAGCACCTTCATCACCTGCCGCATGGACGGCGTGATGCTGGGCGGCGCGAAGGCGGCCGGTGGCGTGGCGGTCAAGGGCTGCAGCCTGGCCAAGGCGGACTGCAGCGAGGCCGACCTGCGGCAGTTCAACTTCGGCGGCAGCGAGATGAGCGGCGCGCGGCTCGTGCGCGCGCAGCTGACCGGTGCCAACCTGGCGGGTGCGCGGCTGCGCGGCGCGGACCTGCGGCTGTCCGTCGCACAGGGTTCGCTGCTGCGCCGCGCGGATTGCCAGGGAGCGAACCTCTCGGGCGTGGACCTGCGCGACGCGATCCTGCAGCATGCCGACTTGCGCAACACCGACCTGCGGCGCGCCAACCTCTTCGGCGCCGACCTGGCACGCGTTCGCCTCGATGGCTCCACGCGCTTCGACGGAGCCCTGCTCACGCGTGCGCGCACCTGGCCTCGCCTGACTCGCGAGCAGCAAGAGGCGATGCCATGACGCCGCTGCTGTTGACGCTGGCCGTGTCGATGGGAGAGACCGTCGAGGGCAAGGATTTGAGCAAGGGGGCTTATGCGCGCCTCGGCCTGGGCGGCGGCATCTTCACGCGCGTGAACCTGGCCGAGGCCGACCTGCGCGGTGCCGACCTGCGCGAGGCGGTGTTCGACCAATGCGACCTGCGGGGCGTGCTCGCCGCCGGGGCGCAGATGCGTCGCGCCGTGTTCAACCGCTGCCTGCTCGACCACGCCGACCTGCGGCAAAGCGACCTGCACGGCGCGGTGTTCTCCGAATGCGACCTGGTGCATGCGCAGCTGGGCGATTCGATGCTGGCCATGGCTACCTTGTCGAAGAGCAAGCTCGACCATGCGGTGCTGCGCGGCGCCTGCCTGGACTCGGCGCTGATCAGCCAGTCGTCGCTGCTCGACGTGTGCCTGGACGACACGAGCTGGCAGTACACCACCGTCAGCGAATGCGACCTCTCGCAGCTGACGTGGATCGGTGCGCGCATGCTGCGCAACAGCTTCTTCCGCACCTCGCTGAAAAGCAAATCCTTCGACGGACTTCGACTCGAAGGCTGCCAGTTCTCGTACGCGGACCTGAGTGGTGCGAACTTCAGCGGTGCGGCTCTGCGCCAGTGCAACTTTCAGGGGGCGAAGCTCGAGGGCGCGCGCTTCGTGCAGGCCGTTGCGCCCGGTGCGCTGTTCTGCGAAGCCGTCGGTGCCGGTGCGGACTTCAGCGGCGCCGACTTGCGTCAAGCCTTGTTCACGGGCGCGCAGCTGCCGCGCGCGCGCTTCAATGGCTGCCAACTGCACCAGGCCCATTTCGCCGGCGCAGTGCTCGGCGGCGCGCAGATGCAGAAAGCCGATCTCAGCTATGCCGACTTCCGGCATGCCGACTTGAGCGGTGCCGACCTGCGCGGCGCGCGCATGACGCGCACGGTGCTGCACGCCAGCCGTACTGACGAGGCGCAGATGAGCGACCGCGCGAGCGCGCTCGAAACCGACCCCGAACTGCAGGCCGCCGAACGCTGGCAGCCGCTGGCCGCATGAATTCATCGACGAGGTTGACCATGACCGAACCCCAATCGTCCGCCGCTTCTTCCCGCAAGCGCCGCCGCGCGCAAACCGTCGATGCCGCGCCGGCACAGCCGCTGGGCGGCACCTGGTGCGTCGGCACGGTGACCGAGGCCGAGCACGGCGCGCTGGTCGTGCAGAGCGGGGGCCTGCGCCTCGCCGCCACGCGCGCCGCGAGCTGCCTGCTGGCGCCGGCGGCCGGCGACAGCGTCGCCTGCCTGCGCGTGGCCCCGAACGAAACCTGGGTGCTTGCCGTGCTCCAGCGTGAGGAAGGCGTGCCGCAGGTGTTGCATTGCGAAGGCGACACGCGGCTCGAGGTCGCTCACGGCACGCTGGCGCTGAAGGCGCCGCGCATCGAGCTGCGCACCGACACGCTGGACGCCAGCGCGCGCCACACCACGCTGGCGACCGACAGCGCCGACCTCGTCGGCCGGCAGCTGAGCCTGGTGGCCTCGCGCATCAAGCTGGTGGGCTCGATGCTGTCGAGCGTGGTCGACCGCGTGCAGCACTTCAGCAAGAACTACCTGCGCCACACCGACGGCATGGACAAGGTGAGTGCGATGCATGTCGAGGTGCAGGCGGAGCAACTGATGCGGCTGGAAGGCGAGCATGCGCTCGTGAACGGACGCGAACTGATCAAGGCGCGGGGCGCGCAAATTCACTTCGGCTGACATGACACTCTCCCCCAGGCTCCCCCACTTCGTGTGGTCCGCCAACCCCCTCACCGGGGGCGACACCAGCGGCCCGGCAAAGCCGGTTCCGCGGTGTCCCACGATTCGCGGGCGCGGGTCGAGGGATCGAGCGTAGAAACAAGCTCCACGGGGTCACTGAAATGTTTGCAAACTGCCAGATCATGGGCACCGACATGGGCTTCCCCGACGTCTGCCTGACGCCGGCGGCGCCATCGCCGATACCGGTGCCTTACCCCAACATCGCGATGGGGCCGATGGCCATTCCCAACTGCCCCAACATCCTGATCATGGGCGGGCCCGCGCACAACCTGGGCACCACGATCCCGATGACCAACGGCGACAACGCCGGCGTGCTGCTGGGCGTGGCCTCGGGCACGGTGATGGGGCCGAGCCGCCACCTCACCGGTGCCTTCACCGTGCTGCTGCAGGGCATGCCGGCGACGCGGCTGACCAGCAGCTCGCTGCAGAACAGCACCAACTGCCCGGGCGTGCGCACGGTGCCGAGCCAGACCTTGCTGGTGTTGCTGGCGCCATGAGCCTCATGCCATGGCTTGCATCAGGGCTTGCGGGTTTCCCATTCGCGCGCGATGTCGCTGCTGCTCTTGCCCGCGCGGAAATAGCGCGCGGGGTTGCGCTTCCAGTCGACGCGCAGCACGCGTTCCGCGAACTGCTGGATCTCGCCCGTGGACGCTTCGACCGGCTGCTCGCGCTCGCGCCCGTCGGTCGTCACTTCGCGCACGCGCCCATCCTGGAACTGCACGCGCATCACCAGCGGCTTGGCCACCGGGTAGTAGCAGCGCTGGCCGCTGTAGACGCCCGTGATCTGTTCGCCCGAGCCCAGCACGATGTCGTATTCGAGCAGGTTCGACTTGGAGTCGTTGCGCGGCCCATAGCGGCAGCGTGCCACCACCTGCGCGATCTCCTTGAGCCAGCGGCGCGCCTCGTCGCCCGACTGCGGCAGCAGGCCGGGCAGCAGGGCGGGGTTCATGCCGGCGATCTCGCGTGCGAGCGCTGCGTCGACCAGTTCGACGAGCTTCGGGTTCGGCGTGTCGCCGGGTTGCTCGGGCGTGCGTCCGGTGCAGGCGGAAAGGTAGGCAGCGAGCATCGCCAGGATCATGATGTGGGCCTTGCCATTCAGCATGGGAGATCGAAGCATGGCAGCCATTAGACGATCGATCGGGGCCTGGTCTCAAGCACTGCCGCGCGCGCAGGGAGGTATTTCGTGATTCGTATCGCCGTCGTATCGCACCAGGGGGCGCCGGCCCCGCGCAGCCTGGCCGCGCAGTTCGGCGCCGATGGCGGCACCATCGGCCGCGCCGCCACCAATGCGCTGGTGCTCGACGATCCGGAGCGCACCGTGTCACGCGTGCATGCGCAGGTGCTGTGCCGCGACGGGCGCTTCTTCGTCATCGATCGCGGCAGCAATCCGATGCTGTGCAACGGGCGTCCGCTGGGTGCGGGGCAGGAGGCGGCCTTGTCCCAGGGCGACCGGCTGGTGATCGGCGGGTTCGAACTGGCGGTGGAGGCTGCATCGGCGCAGTCGGCTGCGCGGCCGATGGGCGCGGCGTCGGCACCGGCGCGAGCACCGGCGCCGATCCCGACCGACGACGATCCGTTCGCGGACCTCATGGCCGGCCTCGGCCCCGCGGCACCCGCGCCGTCGCCCGCAGCGCCGGCCATGGCGCCTTCGATGGCGCCGACACCGGCCGGACCCTTCGCCGATCCGCTCGGCACTGGGGGCGTCATGTCCGCGTCGGCGGACGATCCTTTCGCGGACCTGCTCGGTCCGGCGCCGACGCCTGCGCCGGCGGCGTCATCGTCATCTTCATCGTCATCCGCGCGCGGCCTGCCGCTGGACGACTTCTCCGATCTCGGCATCGGATCGTCGTCCTCGAAAGGGCCCGGCATCGACGAGCTGTTCGGCATCGGTGCGACCAAGGGCGGCGATCCGCTCGCGCAATCGCCGCTGGGCGATCCGATGCGGCAGCCGAACACCGCGTCGGTGTCCGATCCGATGGCCGCGCTGCAGAGCGCGCCGCCGCCGGTCGTGGCGCCGCGTGGCGACCATCTGCAGATCGGAAACTTCGCGTACACGCCGCCGCGCGAGGTGGCAGCGCCGGCCGCACCGCGCTTCGACGACATGACGGGCGAGCCGGTCGCGGCGCCGGTGGCGGTGCAGGTGGCGATACCGGTGCCCGTGCCCGTGCCCGTGCCGGTGCCAGCGGCGGCAGCGCCCGTGTCGGTGTCCGTGTCCGTCACCGCGCCGGTGGCCGCGCCTGCCGTCGGCGGCGCTGCAGCCGACGCGCTGCTGGCCGCCTTCCTGCGGGGTCTTGGCACCACGTACCAGGCACCGGAACGCCTCACGCCCGAACTCATGGAGCGCATCGGCGTGCTGCTGCGTTCGTCGACCGAGGGAACGCTGCAATTGCTGCTGGCACGGCAGACGCTCAAGCGCGAGGTGCGTGCCGAGGTCACGATGATCGCGGCCCAGGCCAACAACCCGCTGAAGTTCTCGCCCACGGCCGAGGTCGCGTTGTCGCACCTGCTCGGCCCCGGCATGCGCGGCTTCATGCCGGCCGAGGCGGCGATGCGCGACGCCTTCGACGACCTGCGCGCGCACGAGTTCGGCGTGATGGTCGGCATGCGCGCCGCGCTCGCGCACGTGATCGAGCGCTTCGCACCCGACGAGCTTGAGAAGCGGATCGCGGCGAAGTCGGCGCTCGACAGCCTGTTCACGTCCAACCGCAAGGCCAAGCTCTGGGACCAGTTCGTCGCGCTCTATGCCGGCATCGCCGCCGAGGCGGAAGACGACTTCCACACGCTGTTCGGCAAGGCCTTCCTGGAGGCCTACGACGCGCAGATGCAGCGGCTGAAGACCGGCAATTGAGCGACACCGAAGCGACACGGAACACCAACGGGAGAGGGAACGTGGAAATCGAGATCGTCACCTTGTCGAGGCAGGGCGGCCGCAGCTACAACGAAGACGTGTTCGGGCAATGGAACGACGGGCATTTCGTCGCCTGCCTGGTGGCCGATGGTGCGGGCGGGCATGGCGGCGGAGACGTGGCGGCGGCCATCGTCCGCAGCAGCGTGCTCGAAGGCTTCGCAGCCCGGCCTGGGCTCGATGCGGGACTGCTGCGCGCACTGATGGAGCGCGCGAACCATGCCATCGTGGCGCGCCAGGCCGAGGGCGGCAAGCTCGCGGCGATGCGTTCGACGGCCGTGGTGGCGGCGATCGACCTGCTCGGGCACCAGGTAGCCTGGGTGCACAGCGGCGACAGCCGCGCCTACCTGTTCCGCGGCGGCGCGCTGGTCGCGCGCACCATCGACCACAGCCTGGTTCAGCAGATGGTGGCCGGCGGCATGATCGACGAGGAGGGCGCGCGGCTGCATCCGCAGCGCAACATGCTGCTGTCGGCACTCGGCTCCGAGCAGGACATGCCCGAGATCACCGTGTCAGCCGCGATTCCACTGGCGGTCGGCGATGCGATGCTGCTGTGCAGCGACGGCATCTGGGAGCCGCTCGGCGACGAGGTGTTGCGCGAGACGCTGCAGGCATCGCACACCCCCACCCAGTGGGTCGAACGACTCGACGCCGAGGTCAAGGCCCGCGCCAAGCCGGGCCATGACAATTACACGGCGCTGGCGCTGTGGGCTCGCGAAGATGATGAGACGACGAGGCCGATGCCGCCTGGCGCGCCCTGAGTCGAAACAATGAAGCGCCGAAGACCTTGAGAGTCTGCGGCGCCGTTCATGCTTCCTTGCCAAGCGCAGCGAGGGCCGTTCGGGAAACGCCGCGGAACCGGCTTTGCCGGGCCGCCGGTGTTGCCCCCTCGAGGGGGGAGGTGGCTACACGAAGTGAGCAAGCAACGGGGGTGGTTTAACCATACGGGACGTTTTCCGCGATGTTCCACGCGGCCGTCTTTACACCTTCGCCGCCGCCCTTCTTCGTCTGCGGGTCGTACTCGAACTTCACCTTGGCGAAGTTCAGCGTGACGTTCTCGGTCAGGCGGTCTTCGCCGCCGCTGCCGCCGGTGCTGACGCTGGTCACGATGAGGTCTTCCATCGTGATCTTGACGTACTCGAGCGGGTCGTCGCCGGCCTTGCGCACCACCAGCGTGGCCTTGTCGTAATGGGTGCCTTTGCAGCAGGCCAGCAGCAGCGCATGGGAGGCGGAATCGACGTACTTGGTGAAGGACAGGTCCTGCACATTGACCTTGCCGGCGCCGCCGCCTTGACCGACGTGCGTGGTGCCGCTCTGGGACGCGCCCCAGCTCCAGGCAAGGACGTCGATGTCCTTCTTGTGCTTGCTGTCGACCGATTCGCCGTCGACGGTACCGATCTTGATGAACATGTCTACTGCCATGGTGAACACCTTTCAGTTGGTGGTGGGTGAGAGATCCGGGGCTGCTTCGCGCACCGGCGCGGCAGCTGCCAGGAGAACGATGAAGGCCCTGCTTTTTTCAATCGGCTCGCAGGCTTTTCGAGTGGTTCTGGTGTCGTACTGGTCGTCTTATTTCTTGCCCGACGGCAGCTTCGACACCAGGCGCAGCGAAACGGTCAGGCCTTCGAGCTGGTAGTGCGGGCGCAGGAAGAACTTGGAGCTGTAGTAGCCCGGGTTGCCTTCCACTTCCTCGACCACCACTTCGGCTGCGGCCAGCGGCTTGCGGGCCTTGGTTTCTTCCGACGAGGTGGACGGGTCGCCGTCGACGTAGTTGGTGATCCACTTGTTGAGCCAGCGCTCCATGTCCGCCTTTTCCTTGAAGCTGCCGATCTTGTCGCGCACGATGCACTTGAGGTAATGCGCGAAGCGGTTGCAGGCGAACAGGTAGGGCAGGCGGGCCGCCAGGTTGGCGTTGGCAGTGGCGTCGGGGTCGTCGTACTCGGCGGGCTTGTGCAGCGACTGGGCGCCGATGAAGGCGGCGAAGTCGGAGTTCTTGCGGTGGATGAGCGACAGCAGCCCGGCCTTGGACAGCTCGGCCTCGCGGCGATCGCTGATGGCGATCTCGGTCGGGCACTTCTGGTCGACGCCGCCGTCGTCGCTCGGGAAGGTGTGCAGCGGCAGGTTCTCGACCGCGCCGCCCGACTCGATGCCGCGGATGCGCGAGCCCCAGCCGTAGAGCTTGTACGAGCGGTTGATGTTGGTGGCCATCGCGTAGGCCGCGTTGGCCCAGCTGTACTTGCTGTGGTCGGCGCCGGAGACGTCTTCCTCGAAGTCGAACTCTTCCACCGGATTGGTCTTGGCGCCGTAGGGCGTGCGGGCCAGGAAGCGCGGCATGCACAGGCCGATGTATTTGGAGTCGTCGGAATCGCGCAGGCTGCGCCAGCCGGCGTATTCGGGCGTGGAGAAGATCTTGGTCAGGTCGCGCGGGTTCGCGAGCTCCTGCCACGACTCCATCTGCATCAGGTTCGAGCTGGCGCCGGTGATGAAGGGCGCGTGGGCCGACGCCGCGATCTTGGCCATCTCGCCGAGCAGTTCCACGTCGGGCGGGCTCTGGTCGAAGTGGTAGTCGCCGACGATGGCGCCGAAGGGCTCGCCGCCGAACTGGCCGTATTCCTGCTCGTAGACCTTCTTGAACATCGGGCTCTGGTCCCAGGCCGCGCCCTTGAACTTCTTGAGCGTCTTGTGCAACTCCTTCTTGGAGACGTCCATGACGCGAATCTTGAGGTTCTCGTCGGTCTCGGTGTTGTTCACCATGTAGTGCAGGCCGCGCCACGCGCTTTCGAGCTGCTGGAACTCGGCGTTGTGCAGGATCTTGTTGACCTGCTCGGTGAGCTTGCGGTCGATCGCGGCGATCATGGCCTGGATCGACTGCGTGACGTCCTTGCCGATGACCTGCGTGTTGGCCAGCGCCTGCTGCGCCAGCGTGAGAACCGCGGCTTCGACGGCGCTCTTGGCCTCGTCGCTGCGGGGCTTGAATTCCTTCTGCAGGAGCGACGCGAAGTCGCTTCCTTCGTAGGCAACGTCCTTGAGTGCGCTCTGCTCGAGTGCTTCGGCCATGGTGCTATCTCCTCGTGTTCGGTGAAATGGACGTTCGGATCAACGTTCAGGCGGCCGGCGCGCCGCCTTCGTCCGCCGGCTTGGCGCTGGAGGCCAGCGTCTTCAGCAGCTCGGGGTTGTCGAGCACCTTGGCCAGCAGTTCCTCGGCACCGCCCTTGCCGTCCATGTAGGTGACCAGGTTCGACAGCTGGTTGCGGGCTTCGAGCAGCTTGTTGAGCGCGTCGACCTTGCGGGCGACGGCCGCGGGCGAGAAGTCGTCCATGTTCTCGAAGGTGATGTCGACCTTGAGCTCGCCTTCGCCGGTGAGCGTGTTGGGCACCGAGAAGGCTGCGCGCGGCTTCATGGCCTTCATGCGCGAGTCGAAGTTGTCGACGTCGAACTCGAGGAACTTGCGGTCCGCCACCGGTGCCAGCGGATCGGCCGGCTTGCCCGAGAGGTCGGCCAGCACACCCATCACGAAGGGCAGCTGGACCTTCTTCTCCGCGCCGTACAGCTCCACGTCGTATTCGATCTGGACCCGTGGCGCCCGATTGCGGGCGATGAACTTCTGGCTGCTCTTGGACATGGAAGGACTCCTTGGGGGGTGGAATGTCGATGGATGCGGGTGCGGGTGCGAAGGAGGGTCGGCGAATGCCTTATTCGCTCGACGCCTGCCTGCCGGTCACGGTCTCGATGGTGTCGAGCGCGTTCGGTGCGAGGTCGGCCATGATCTCGAGGAAGCTCACGCCGATCAGCTTCTTGGCGCGTGCGATCAGGAGCGGTGCCGGGTTGCCGGGCTCGGACTGCTCGAGGTAGCGGATCACGCGGTCCAGTGTCTGCAGCACGTCCTGGCGGCTGCGCAGTTCGCCGGGCGCGGCGGCCCGCGCAGGGGCGCCGCCCGAGGCCGATGCCTCGGAGCCGTCGCCTTCGCCTGCCGCATCCCCGCCCGATTCGGGCGCGCCGGCCACGGCCGCGCAGGCCTTCTGCACCACCAGGCCGATGGCGCGCACGCGGGACAGGTCGATGGCGCCGATACGGCCGCTGCGTTCGTCGAGCAGAGACTGCAGCGCGGCGACACGTGCCGGAACGTCCATGGCGGTGCGCAGCAGCCCGGGCGACTCGGCATGGATCTCCTCGAGGCCGCCCTGGATCTGCGACAGCGACAGCGTGGCCTCGTTGCCCATCGGTGCCATGGCGTTGTAGGCGATGGCGATGTCGCGCACCCGGATCGGCCCGATGCCGCGCGCCACGCCGAGCGAAGCGTCGTACAGGTCGCGCAGCACCATGCCCTCGTCGGCCAGCGGCGCGAGTGCATTCAGGCGCATGGTGGGGTCGTTGTCGTCGTCGGCATCCAGCTTTGGATGTATGCCGTCCCAGTAGTTGCCAAGCAGGCCAGACAGCAGTTGCACGCCGAGCACGAAGCCGGGGAGGCCCTGCTTGCGCGTGCTGGCGCGCAGCAGCAGCACGGCCGGCCGGACGTCCTTGCTGCGCGTGAGCAGGGCCTGCGACTGCTCGGCGACCTCGCGCCATTCGGGATCGACGGCGGCAATGACGGTGTCGCCGAACTGCTGCTCGGGCTTGCCCTGTGCCGCCGTCTCCAGCGCGGTGAAGGCCAGGTCGTACTCCAGGTCGTCGCCGCACGGCGAGGCTTCGCTGACGGGAGCCAGCAGTTCGTCGACGAGTTCGGTTGTCAGCATGTGGCCTGTTCGAATGGGATAGGGTCTGCTGGCACCTTCGTCCGGGTGCGTCCTCCCCACCCGGCCGTCCGGCTGATTCATGTTCGGCAGACCCTGCTGATAATCAAAGATGCCCCCAGACGGGTCAATGCAACGAAGGGAATAGCATGAGCAAGCCGGGTACAAGCCGTTCGTCCTATGGACGCCTTCGCGCGGGCGGGCGTCGTCGCGCGCTGCAGGGCCTCGGCCTGATGGCCGCGGGCTTGCTGCTCGCCGGTTGCGCCAAGCCGCCACCGCCCCCGCTCCCACCGGTCACCACGCCGGTGGCCATGACGCTGGTGGCGGGCGCCGATGCCAATCCGGACGCGCGCGGCAGGGCCTCGCCGCTCACCGTGCGCGTGTATGCACTGAAGACCAGCGCCGCGTTCGAATCGGCCGACTTCTTCTCGCTGTTCGAAAAAGACCAGGCGACCCTGGGCGGCGAAATGGCGCAGCGCGAGGAAATGCTGCTGCGCCCTGGCGACAGCAAGAAGCTCGACATGGTGCTGGCTGCCGACATCAAGGCCATCGGCGTGATGGCCGCCTACCGCGACCTGGACCGCGCGCGCTGGCGCGAGGTGCGCCCGGTCGAGCCCGGCAAGCCGCTGGTGCTGACCACCAGCTTCGGCGCGCGCCAGATCCGCATCGAGACGAAGTAGGCAGGCCGCGCGCTACCTCGCCAGTGGCTGGTCGGCTGGCAGGAAGCGTTGGAACAGGTCGGCGACGAAAGCCGCCTCGGCCGTGTCGGCCGGCGCTGCGACCAGGTAGAGGCCGCGCCAGCGCGCATGGCCCTGGTTCGAGCCGGGGCCGAAGAGTTGCTCCACGGCGTGGCGCAGCCCGGGCTGCAAGGCGCGCACCTGCTCGATGAAGGCGTGAATGGCCTCGCGGCGCGCCGACCCTGCATGCTGCCGCAGCAGGCTCATGCGCAGCGCATGCAATCGCTGCACCAGTGGCTCGAATATCACGTCGGGGCGAGTCGACGCCGAGTCGCCGTGTGGGACGCGATGGCCCAGGGCCTGGGCAAGCACGGCATCGGGCAGCGCGCTGCGCAGCGCGGCATAACCCGGCAGCCGCTCGAGCCCGGTGACCAGCAGGTAGACCGGCAGCTGCTGCAGGCGCAAAAATGCCACGACCTCGTCGACACGCCGACGCAGGCGTTGCGCATCGGCGAGCAACTGCGACCCATCGCCCAGCAGGGACGCCGCACCGATGCACACGGCGATGCCGTTGAGCGGCAAGCGCTCGCGCTGGTCGGCCAGGGCCAGCATGGCGTGGAGCCAGAGCCCGCGCTGAAGCGGCGTCGCGGGCTCCCGCAGCGCGGCGGGAAGAGTCTCGATGGCCACCATCGCCGGCAGCAGGTGCCAGCGCCAGAAGGCCGTGGTGTCGGTCGATGCAGCTGCACCGGCGTCGCCGTTGCGCGCTGCCGTCAGCAGCGCCGGGAGCCCCGCATCCTCATGGCCGATGAGCAGCACCCAGGGCAGGTCGTACAGCGGCTGATGCAGTCCGCGCAGCGGCGCCGCACGAAGCAGCGCTTCACGGGCGTGCTGTGCGGCCGCACGGGTCGCGATGAAGGCAGCCTGGTCTTCCGCGTTCGCTGAAAGGCCCAGCGCTTCGATGCGGCGCTGCAGCAGGCGCAGGCGCGGTATGTGGCGCGACCCGAGCATGAACCACCACAGTGCCAGCAGCCCGGCCAGGCAGATGCCGAGCAGGATTCCGTAATGCGTGGGCAGCGGATGCGGGGCATTCATCGAATCGACGTGTCGGCCTCTTCAGCGCGAGACCGTTTCGAGAAAGAGGAAATCGGCAACCGGCCGTCCTGCAGACTCGCTGGATGCCAGTGCCTCGCGCAGGCGTTGCAGATAGGCCGAGGCCAGCTCGAACGGCGGGGCGCCGGCCGTTTCGCGCAAGGGAATCGTCGAGGAGAGCGCGGTGATCAGCACGGCGCCGAAAGGGGGACTCACGAGCCAGCTCGACGGAATGTCGTCGCCCAGTTCGATCGTCTCGCCCGCTCGCAACCGTGCCGCGCTGCGGTTCGCATCCAGGTGCATGACGGCGCCGTCGGCGGTGTAGTAGTCGACACGCACGTAGCCTTCCTCGTCGGCCTGGCTGAGTCGCACCACCACCGCGTCGCCTTCGCGCAGGCGCGCGTCGTGCGCACTCGGCACGCTGAGCTTCAGCGGTTGCCGCAGGGTCTGATTGCGGGCGCGATAGGGTTTGAGAATGGCGACCACCTCGCAATGGGGCCAGACGCGCAGACGCAGGTCGAAGCTGGAGGCATTCACGCCGGGCATGGCGCGAACCTCGCGCTCGACGCGTCCGATGTCGTCGGGCGTGGGGACGAAGCCGCTGACGCGCACTGTGCCGTCGGGCGCCGGCAAGGCCAGCAGGTCTGCGCAGGTGATGGATTGCAATCGCTGCTCGACCTGCTGCGCGAGCGTGGGGGACGGCTGGCGCGGGCCGCCGAGCATGGCCCACAGCAGGTACACCACGGGAATCAGCAATGCGAGTGCGCCGGCCGCGCGCAGCAAGGCGCGTTCGCGCCGCTCGGGCACGCGCGGGCCCGGCGGGTCGGCCACGCCGTAGGGCTGCGGTGTGATGCGTTCTTCGGCCAGCGTCTCGAACGTCAGCGGCGGCACCGGCAACTGGCGCCCGTGGAGATCCTTCAGCTTGCCGAGTTCGCCGCCGTCGCCCTCTTCGAAGTAGTACTGGCCCTTGAAGCCATGGGCCAGCGCGTGCCAGTAGACCTCGCGAACCTCGCCGTCGTCCGGCCGCAGCGCCGACAGGTGATGGAAGAACTCGCTTTGAGCGTTGTTGGAATTGAAGAGCTGCGCCTGCAGCGGCTGCAGGCCGCTGCCGCTCCAGGCCGGGTGGCGCGCAATCAACTCGTCGAGCCAGGCCACGGTGGCGAAGGATGCCGACTCGATGTGCCCGTCCGAACTGCCCACCGTGCGCGCCGCGGTGCGCGCCTGCTCGAGCAGCAGCAGCGCCTGGCGCTGGGCCGCATCCGGCGCATGGGTGGGGCGACCCGCGGCAATCGATGCATCCAGCTCGAGGCCGAACGAGAACAACGCGCTGAAGCAGTCGAACAGCCGAGCCATGAAGCGACCGCGCTATCGCCTGCTGACGCCGGGAGCCCTGGGATTGCGCCTGCTGCAGTGGCACATGCCGATGTCCCCGTGGAGCGTTGAAGGTCGGATCGATTCTTTCAATGCCCCTTGGGCCTCGCCATACCGCTTGGGAACTATGTCGTTCGGGGAGCCGGGGAGCCTTGCTGCGCATGGCGATCGACGTTATCTTTGGTGCTACTCGCCGAGTTCATCGCTCTGCTACGCTTAATTCTTTTGGGGCCTGTCATGAAAATCCTGATCGCCGACGACCACCGGCTCGTCATCGAGGCGGTCAAAGCCAAGCTGGCGGAGATCGAGCCCGGCATCGAGTTCGTGCTGGCGATGAGCGTCGACGAACTGCTCGCCAGCGCATCCGACGACATCGATCTGGCCATGATCGACCTGAACATGCCCGGTGCCGAAGGCCAGGCGCATGTCGAAGAGATGCGGCGCCGCCATCCGGCCGTGCCGGTCATCGTGCTGTCGGGATACGAAGACCCGGCCGTCATGCGCGCCGCGCTGGAGCGTGGCGTGCTGGGCTTCATTCCAAAAGCTTATTCGCCGGAGGTCATGCTGTCGGCCGTGCGCCTGGTGCTGGCCGGCGGCGTCTACGTGCCGCCGATGCTGCTGTCGGCCGTGCCGCCCGGGGTCACCGCCGGCGCGCCTCCCGGGGCCGGCGAAGCGGCACAACGCGCTTCTACCGCCGCCACGGCGCAAACGCTCGAGCACCTGCGCAGTGTGCTGACCGACAGGCAGGTCGAGGTGCTGCAGCTGCTGTCGCAGGGCAAGCCGAACAAGCTGATCGGGCGCGCGCTCGGCATCAGCGAAGGCACGGTGAAGATCCATCTCGCGGCCATCTTCCGCGCGCTCAACGTGCGCAACCGCACCGAGGCCGTGGTGGCGGCGCAGTCGCTGACCGAGGCCTGAGCCTGCCGCACCTGTCGGGTTGCGCGCCGTGGGCGACACGGGCGGCGCAGTGACCTTCGCCCCCTCTGCGGGGCGAGTCTGTCAAGAAGTTCACCATCCTGGCTCCCGCCGGGTTTGATCCTGATCAATTGTCGCGACGCCGCCAAGCGGCCAAGGGCGCTCGGCACCATGGCAAGCCTTAAGTCTTACCACTGTGCAGTGCGACCGAGAAGGCCTGAGCCATGGCTTCCCTGAGCGCCCCGCCATCCTTGGAGCTCCGTGACATGCCAGATGGAACCCACTTGCGCCGCCGCGTTGTCGTGATCGACCCCGTCCTTCGTACCCGTGAGCATCTTCGCCGCGCGGTCCGGGCACTCGGACATGCACCGCTGGTCTTCAACGAGTTGGAAGAACTGCTCACCCTGCGCGAGGGGCTGACGCGATGTTCGATCCTCTGCCTCGGTGTTCCGCACGATCAGTCGCAGGTCCACTCCTGGGTTCGCGTCGCCCGATCCGTGGTGGGCGCCGACGTGCCGGTGCTCTTCATCACGCGAGACAACCCCATGAAGGCGCCCGGCGTGCTCCGGTGCACCGAGCGAGACCTCCTGATCGCCGCCCCGGTCTGCTTCGCAGACGTCCACGAAGGGCTGAAGTCATTCCTGATCCAGCACGGCATCCCCACCGATCCTGCGGGCCTCACTTGGGGCGGCTACCGATTCGTACCCTCCCGGGAGTCCGTCGCGTTCGACGACACCGAGATCCACATGCGCCCGATGGACTTCGAGATTGCCCTCGAGCTCTTCCACAACATCAACAGCGTGCTGTCGCGCGAGTGGCTGCGGTCCATGTCGGCAGGTCTGTCACCCGAGACCGGTGGCCGCTGGCTCGATGCTGCCGTGTCGCGCCTGCGTTCGCAGCTCGTGCTGGGTGCGTTCGAAGGCTGCGAATGGCAACTCAGCACGATCCGATACGGCGGCTTCAAGCTCAGTCGCGTGCAGGGCAAAAAGACTGCCAAGCTGATCCTGCTTCCGGACGCGCGTCCGCAGCGTCCGCCTTCCGCCGCGATCCGCGAGTTGCCTGTGACGCCGCAGCGCCTGTTGATGTCGCCCGCCGCTCCGACCTAATCCGCATCGAGCGCCGCGTCGTCGGGGCCGAGCGGCAGGCCGATCAGGAAAGTCGTCCCTGCCATCTCTGCGCTCATGATGTCGAGCCAGCCACCGTGCCGTGCAATGACGGTTCGGACGATCGCCATGCCCACGCCCCAGCCATGGCCCGCCTCCGGATTGGCGCCGCCGTTCGCCCTGCGCACCCCATCTGTTTTCTGTTCTTCTACGGCCATCAGTTTGTCGAGCTTTGCTGCATCCATGCCGCTGCCTTCGTCCTGCACCGAGATCAGCATCTCGCCATGAGGCGAGTCGGTGTCCGGATTCGATTCGACGCAGATGTAGATCGTGCCACCGACAGGGCTGTGGCGAATGGCGTTGCTCAGCAAATTCGAGAGCCCGCGCGTGATCAACGAGGGGTCGGCCCAGAGTGATCGCTCCGCCGTGCCCAGGCGTGGCACGACCGTCACTTTCCGGGCCTTGGCGGCGGACCAGATCGAATCGATTGCATCCAGCACCACGGCGCCCGCCACGGTCGACTGGAAGCTGTACACCTGGGTCTCTGCCTCGAGCATGTCCATGAAGCTTTCAGTCAGGTTGATGGTGCGGCGTGCCTCGCGGCCGATGCCATCGAACATGAGCTTCAGATCGCCGTCGGAGCCACCATCGAGATGCAGCGCGAGCATGCTGAGAATCGACACCTGCGGGCTGCGAACGTCATGCGACAAAAAGCTGAACCACTGTTCGCGCTCGCGCTGCGCCCGGCGTTCCGTCGTGATGTCGTTGAGCACCACGACCCAGGCCCGCGATGAAGTACCCGCGGCCTCCGACGCATCCAGCGAAACGGCGCGCAGGGTGAAGATGCTGCCCTGTTCGGTGGTGAATTCATGGCCCAAGGCCCTGTCCCAGATCGTCCGGGGCCGGGCCTGCGCCAGGTGTGCAGGCTCGATCTCGGTTTTGCGCAGCCCGGCGATCAGCTCCGGCAAGTTCGCGCCCTGGAGTCGGTCGGTGCCACTGTCCGGCTGGCTCGGTTGGGTGTCTCCTGGTGCCGATGGAATCGGCGCCAACAGTGTCTGAGCGGCCGCGTTGCTCTGGCTGACGACACCGTTGTCACGGCATATCAACACCGGGACCGGCAGCATCCACATGCCTTGGGTCAGCAGCGCTTGCAGCCGTGTCAGCCGTTCGATCGCCAGGTCCAGCATGTTGGTTCGGCGCGCCACCGAGTCCAGCGTCGGCGGCCGAGCTGACAGCGGTGGCTCGAAAGCGCCGGCCGGCACGGCGTTCAAGCGTTCCGCGCGCTCGCGGAAGAACAGCAGCAACGCGTTCATGCGCCGCCAACTCCACAACACGTAGGCTGCCACGATCCCGCACAGCGGCGAAGCCAAAGGCAGCGCGACGCCGAACTGCTTCACCACCGCATAGCTGATCCCGCTGCAGACCGCCGTAGCCGCAAGGGTCCAAGCCACCGAGTGGCTGCCATTGATCAGGAACAGCAGCAGCGCAGCCCAGACGGGCAGCGAGATCCATAGAACCCTGAGCATGCCGGTCGACAACTCGACGGCGTGGCCAGCGTGGTCAGCGTGGCCGGCGGGGTCAGAGTGGCCAGCGGGGTCAAGGTTTGCGCGCTCGGCATCCCAGCCGGGGGTCGTGTGGGCTTGGGTGTCGTTGGCTCGTCCCGAGAGCATTCGCTCGGCGATGGCGGCATTGGCCTCCAACAGGCCAGGCTGTCTGTCCAACCACACCATGGCGGACGGCAGCAGCAACAACATCAGTATCCATTCGATCAGGTACCGACGCTGCAGCCAATGCTTGGACTCCTCTTTGAGCTCGGTCTTTTTTTTCAAGAAGAAGCACCTAAAGTTGCTGCTGCGAAGGCGGCAATGCCACCTCTTCCTCCGTCTCGGGCGGCAGAGTCACGCGAGCCCCGAGGAAGTATGGGCTGTGGTTCGACGCGTTGTCCAGCGAGTATTCCGTTTGCGCTTGCACTTGCGCCTGTGCCTGTGCCTGTGCCTGTGCCTGTGCCTGTGCCTGTGCTTGTTTCGTGAGCCGCGCCCGATCTAGGCGAAGGTGTCGCCATCGACGTTGTGGGAGGGCTCGAAGTCGCTGGCTTCGTTCTGGTTCGCGCTGCTGGTCGGCACCTGGTCATCGGCGTCGATGACTTGTTCCAGCCGGTAACCGCGGCCGTAGACGGTTTGAAGGCGCAGGCCGCTGGCGCTGTGCAAGCCCAACTTGCTGCGCAGACGATAAATGTGGCTGTCCAGTGCGCGCGATGGCATCTCGTTGCCGTGGACGCCCAGCTTTTCGAGCAGGTAGGTGCGGGAGACCGGATGCCCCATGTGGCGGAACAGCGCCAGGGCGAGCCGGAATTCCCTGTCGGTGAGAGGAATGCGTGTGGTGGAGCCGTCGGCGTCTTTGAAATGCACGCAGAGGTTCGGCTGATCGAAGCGCCAGTTGCCGAAACGCTCCTGCTCCGACGACGCCATGAGGTGAGGTTTTCGAGCCAGGAGCCGGCGGATCCGCGCACAGAGCTCCATCGTTCGGAAGGGCTTCACCACATAGTCGTCGGCACCGATGCCCAGTGCGCCGGCCACGTCGCGTTCAGCGCTGCGCGAACTCAGCATGATGACCGGCACATCGCTCTTCTGGAAGTTGCGGAGCCAGTGGAGCAATTCCACCCCATCCAGATCCGGCACATTCCAGTCGAGCACCAGGATGTCGAAAGTCTCTTGCCGCAGCGACTTTCGCAGTGCCTCGCCCTTGTCGAAGGGTACGCAACTGACGGCTTCGTCGCCGTTGTCGAGTCCTCGCTTCAGCGCGTGCACTAGGTAGCCCATTTGGGTCGGATCGTCGTCGAGTACAGCGATGCGCATGGTGAGTTTCTCGTGCTCGGAAGATGGGCGGATTCTTCCTCTTTTTTCAGGCATGAATCTCGTAAATTGTCGCGGAGAGATTCTTTGGGGATGGTCGGCGCGAGATTTCTCACGCCGGAAGTCGGTGGATCGGCCCGTGCCTGGATGGCTGTTCTCTGGAATTGACCGCGCGGTCAGGAGCGCGCGGCGCGCGGCTCGTCGAGTTCCGTCTTTTCCGGACGTAGTCGAGGTCGCGGCGCGCTGCGGGCTTGCGGTCGTCGTCAGACAGGTCGGTTGTAGTGGCTCAGCTCATTGGCCCGTGCACCGACGAGGTCCATGAACGGCTGGCAGGTGCGCTCGTAGTGACCTTCCTTGCCGATCATCGCGCCTTCAGCGTGACCCAATGCGTCGTAGATGTTGCGCGCCAAGCGAATTGAACTGGTCTGTTGATGGCCTGCAGCCTCGAGCAGCCGATTCAGGTTGAAATGTTGCTTGAGCAAATGGGCTTCGGTCCGGCCGAACGCGGATCGGACCTGACCCTTCGGGTCGTCGACTTCCGACAAGCGACAGAGCCGGTCGATCAAGGCGCGATGAAGTTGTTCACTGCGCTCGAATAGCATGGATACCGTTTCTGCGTGCGCGTGGCAAGCTTCACGCGCCACATAAACGGCCGGAGGGATGGCGTCAAAAGCATCCGTCGCAGCGCCTTGAATGGTCCGCAATACGTCAAGGCGATAAAAGTCGATCGATGCTTGCAATGCGCGCCGGATCGACTCGTCGAGCGTCGGCTGCGGATGATCCAGAAATCTGTCCGGCACACCGACCATCAATGCCTGATTGTTGCGAAACAGGCGCTGCAGTCGATGGAGGTAGGTCTGCGCGGAGGTGATCGCTCCGCGATTCAGGTTGCCAATGCTGTCGGCGATCTGGATCAGGATTCGGTGGATCATGCGCGCGTTCTCATGTGCCTTCTCGAGTCTGGCGCGGTGCTTCCGGTCGCCGTCGTCGGGCAGTCGAACCATCAGGTCGCACAGGCGAGCGACGCAGTGGGTCACAGGACGCATGGCGTCGTTCACCATACGTGATGGGCGATTTGGTTGGTAGCCGTTTTTCATGGGTGCTTCCCTTACTTGCTTGGTTGAAGTTCGATCCAGCAGGCCAGCACTGGTTGTCCGTCGACAACCTGTGGCGGGCCGGCGCGGTAGACGCAGTAGCCGGCGTTGCGGAGTAGCCGTTCGACCCCCAAGGCCGTAACCATGATGAGCCGGCTAGCTCCCTGCCTGAGAGCGCAATCCTGGACAGCACGCAACAGCTCTAGTGCCGTGGTGGAAAGGTGTCCTGAAGGCACACGTGACTGGCAGCCGACGGCTGCAAAGCGAGACAGTTCCCAAACTTCTGCGGACTTGGGCGGACGGGCGTCGCCCATCAGATGAGGGAAGACCTCGTCAAGCAGGTAAGGGCGCAACGTCGGCAGGAGTCTGGCGACTCCGACCAGCTTGCCGTGGTTTCGCGCTAAGACGTAGATGGTGTCCGGTCTGTCGAACTGGTCGAGTTCCAGTCCGGCTCGTGTCGGGACATCCCAACCAAGCGTTTCGACGAAGACTTTGTGTCTATATTGGCCGAGCCCGACAAATTGGGCTTCGGAAAGGCATTGAGAGGTTCCTGCAGTGAACTCCACCCTGGCTCCATTTCGTTGGTTGGAATGGACGCCATTTCACCCGCGCCTCGGCGGCATGTAACTAGCAAGGTTTGTAGGTTAAGAAAAGATCAGGATTCGGAGGCTCCGGCATACCTGATGCGCAAAGCCTCGCAGGCCGGCCCGGACCAAGCCAACGTGTCGATCCAACTGCCGAGGCATTCCAGGCTGCGTTGCCAAGGAAGATCCTGACGGTCGCCCCCGACCAGCAACAGGTTTGTAAAGGGTAGACCGACGCGATGCCAGCGGATAAGTCCGCCCGCGCAGCCGATCTCCCAGTCCCAACCCAGGGTTACGACCGTGCGATCTCCGTCGGTCCACTCCGTGTAGCCGCGGATATTCGTAAGCTGTCCGCAGTCGTGGAGCCGATCTTCAAAAGGGTCTTCATGAAGCCCCGAAACAAGGTGAACGGGACGAAGCGTGCGCAGTGCCTGCATCGGGACTCGCAGGAGGCCATCTGGGGACCGGATCGTCGCTTTGTCGGCAGCAGGTGTTGTCATCGAATGGATTCCGGATCTCGTGGGCGCGAATGCTCCGAGCCCGGTGGCAATGCGCCGGGCAACTCAGTTCAGCAGGCCGAGCAGAGCTGCCTTGACCGCGGCAGCAGTCTTGTTGGTAGCGTCAAGCTTTTCCAGTACATGGCGCACATGAAAATTGACCGTGTGTGAGGTAAGCGAGAGGATGTCAGCGACCTCCGAAGCGGTCTTGCCGTCTGCGGTCCACTTGAGCACCTCCGTCTCGCGACTCGTGAGGTCAAGGGACTGCTTGTCAAAAATCTTGGAGGAAAGCGCGCGCGTCATCGACGCGTGCGCAATGGAGACGAGCCATTGCATCCGCTCCCCTTTGGCCGTGAGTTCGCTCACGTCGAGCTTCTCTTGCGCCCGCGACAAGGTCAGCATGCCGAAAGAGCCGCCAAAATCAATGCTTGACTGAGCCCATCCCACGCGAACCCCAAACGAGCGGACCTCATCCCACAAGTCGGGCGTCTCGGCAAACACCGAGTCGGTCCATATGAGGGGGGCCGTGCTGCGCTGACCGTGCAGGACTGTGGGGTCGACGGCGACGTACCCGGCGTCACGGTAGCGCTCGGCCCAACCGCTTGGATAGTTGAAGTTCATAAACACCTTGGGCGAGACCAGTGGCACCGTGCAGCGAAGCCCGTAGCTGCAATATTCGAAGCCCAGCCTTCGTGCCTCCACGACGATCTTGTCGAAGATCGCCTGCTCATCCAGCGGAAGGCTAAGAATGCTCAGCAACTCCTCCTGCCAATTCTTCATTTGATTTTTCCCCGATGATTGGATCGCGGCGAGTGTGCCAGAACACCCCAACATGTAACAAGGGGTTCGGCGGCAGCCGATGCCAACCCTGGAGCTCCAGTGCAACTTCGCAACGCAACACCCTCCCGCGCCTTCAAGTTCCAAGCCGCCATCGTCGACCTCGACGGCACCATGGTCGACACGCTCGGCGACTTCATCGTGGCGCTCGATCGCATGCTCGGTGAACTGGCGCTGCCAAGCATCGCGGCCGACACCATCGTCGAGATGATCGGCAAAGGTTCGGAGCATCTGATCCGCTCGGTACTGCGGCACGTGCGCGATGGGCAAGAGGCCGACGACGCTCTTTTCAATCGCGCGTGGGACCGCTACGTGCACCACTACCTGGCCATCAACGGCCAGCATGCCGAGGTGTATGCCGGCGTCGTCGCCGGACTCGCAGCATTGAGGGCGCAAGGGCTTCGACTGGCCTGCCTCACCAACAAGCCCACTGCATTCGCGCGTCCACTCCTGGCAGCGAAAGGACTCGACGTTTACTTCGAGCACATCTTCGGCGGCGAGGCATTCGAGCGAAAGAAGCCCGATCCGCTGCCGCTGCTGAAGACATGCGAGGCGCTCGGCACGCAGCCTTCGTGCACGCTGATGATCGGCGACTCGAGCAACGACGCGCAGGCCGCACGTGCTGCCGGCTGCCCGATCGTGCTGGTCAGCTATGGCTACAACCACGGCCGACCCATTCGCGAAGTGGACGCCGATGGCTACGTGGACTCATTGGCCGAAGTCGCGGGCGCACTCGGCACGGGTTGACGATAGTTGACAGACGAATTGATGAAAAGTAATGTAATGTCGAGCCCGCCGAATTGATCGGCGGCCCCGCGGCCCTCATTACCTTTCATCACCATGAACATCGCGATCCTGGGTGGCGGCCATGGCTGCTACGCTGCAGCCGCCGACCTTTCCGAAGCCGGTCATTCGGTGCGACTCTGGCGGCGGGATGCCGACGCACTGGCGTCCGTGCGCCAGGCGGGCTCCATTCGATTGAAGGATGCGAAGGGCGCGCGCGACGTGCCGATTGCGCTGGCCACGGCCGACATCGGCGAAGCGCTTCGCGGCGCGGCGCTGATCGTGATTCCCTCGCCGGCCATCGCGCAGGAAGACATCGCACGCGCCATGGCGCCGCACCTCGTCGACGGGCAGGTCGTCTTCCTTCCACCCGGTACCTTCGGCAGTTACGTGATGGCCCGCATCGTCAAGGCCTCGGGCAACCACGCCGACGTGGCCTGGGCGGAGACGGGCACGCTGCCCTACCTGGCGCGCAAGCATGGCGATCGCGAAGTCAACGTGACCATTCGTGCGATCCGCTTGCCCACAGGCGTGTACCCGGCGCGCAAGGCGACCGAGGCGCTGGAGGTGATCCGCCAGGCTTACCCCAGCGTGCATGGCTGTGGCGATGCACTGTCGGGCGCATTGATGAACGCCGGGCCGGTCATCCATCCGCCGCTGATGGTGATGAACGCGGCGCCGCTGCAGCACTTCGAGCGATGGGACATCCACAACGAAGGCACGCAGCGCGCGGTACGCGACGTGACCGATCGACTCGACCAGGAGCGCATCGCGGTGCGCGAAGCCTTCGGCCAGGGCGCACCGCACTATCCGCTGGCCGACCATTACAACAACGACCAGTGGATGTACGGCGACGCACACAAGCAACTGGTGAAGTCCGGCGACTGGCGCGAGAACATCGACCTGTACGCACATCGCTATATCACCGAGGACACCGAGTTGGGCTTGGCCTTCCTGGCCTCGGCTGCGCGGCATGCGGGCGTGGATGCGCCGATCGGGCATGGGCTGTTGGCCATCGTCGGCGGATTCCTCGGTCGCGATTTGCGCAAGGGGCCACGCACCTTCGAGGCGCTGGGCCTGGCCGAGCTCACCCGCGACCAACTGAACAAGAGGCTGCACGATGGCGAATGATGCCAAGCCCCCGCGCTTTGCGGCCGTCGGCGCAGGGCGCATGGGGCGCGGCATCGCGATCGCATTCGCGTACGCGGGCCATCGCATCGCGCTGGTCGACTTGCGCGTGCGCAGCGACGAGGCATGGCAGAAGCTGCGTGACGAGGTTCGCGCGGAAGTCGACGCAAGCCTCGCGGGTCTTGCCCAGCTCGGCGTGCTCGAAGCGGCGCAGGTGCCGTCGATCGCCGTGCGCGTCGAACTCGTGCGCTTGGACGAGGCACCGCGCGCGCTGTCGGGCGCCGAGCTGGTGTTCGAAGGCGTGCCCGAAACGATGGACGCCAAGCGCGATGCCTTCGAGCACATCAACCGCCATTGCAGGGATGACGCGATCCTCACATCGACCACCAGCAGCATCCTCGTCACGCAGATCGCGGCACTGGTCAAGAAGCCCGAGCGCTTTCTGAACATGCACTGGCTCAACCCCGCGTACGTGATTCCAGTGGTGGAGCTCAGCACGCACGCGGGCACCGACGCCGCGGTGCTGGCGCGCACGAAGGCGCTGATGGAGCAGATCGGCAAGCTCCCCGTGGTCTGCGGGCCCACGCCCGGCTACATCGTGCCGCGCCTGCAAGCGCTGGTGATGAACGAGGCCGCGCGCATGGTGGAGGAGGGCGCTGCCACCGCGGAAGAGATCGACAAGGCCACGCGCTACGGCCTGGGTCTGCGCTTCGCTGCGCTCGGCGTCGTGGAGTTCATCGACTTCGGCGGCGCGGACATCCTGCACCATGCCAGCCGCGAGATGTCGGCATCGATCGACCCGGCGCGCTATGCCGCACCGGCCATCCTCGACCGGATGATGGCTTCGGGCCAACTGGGGCTGAAGAGCGGCAGCGGCTTCTACGACTATGCCGATCGCGACCTTGGCGCTTACCGCCGCGACGTGCTCGCGCGCACGCTCGGCATGCTCAGGCACGCGGGCCTGTGGCGGCCGCCGGCCGACGAGACGCAGCCATGAACAAGATTCGCCGTGCCTTCGCGGATCTGTCGGTCGGGCAGGTTCACTATGCGAGCTGCGGCGACCCGCGTGCCGAGACGGTGCTGTTGCTGCATCAATCGCCGCGCAGCTGGGCCGAGTACCGCCAGGTGCTTCCATTGCTCGGCCGGCGCTTCCGCGCCGTCGCCATGGACACGGCCGGCTTCGGCGATTCCGAAGACGGGGGTGTGCCGGCGAGCATCGAACAATGGGCGCGCATTGCCATCGAACTGCTCGATGCACTGGGCATTTCACGTGCGCATGTGGTGGGACACCATACGGGCGGCGTCATTGCAATCGAATTGGCGAGTGCATTTGCGAAGCGCGTGCATGGATTGGTGCTGTCTTCGACGCCTTACACGGATGAAGCGTTTCGGCGTGCACGTGCCGAACGACCGCCGATCGACGAAGTGGAAATGAGCAATGACGGCAGTCACCTCGCGGCGTTGTGGGGCAAGCGCCAGGGCTTCTATCCCCGCGACCGGCCCGAATTGCTCGAAGCCTTCGTGCTCGACGCGCTCAAGGTCAGCAGCCGCATGGAAGAAGGCCACCGCGCCGTGGCCTCCTACCGCATGGAGGATCGCGTCGCCAAGGTGCGGCAGCCCACGCTGATCCTGCGCGCGACCGACGATCCGTTCGCCGCGCCGCATGCGGCCGAGTTTCTGGCGCATGTTCCGCATGCCCGCATCGTCGACATCGCCGGCGGCATGGTGCCCTTGCCCGACCAGATGCCGGCGGCCTTTGCCACGGCGGTGCTCGACTTTCTGGACGCATTGCCATGAAGGCAGTGCGCATCGCCGGCTTCGACGCGCCGCCGCAACTGGTCGACTTGCCAGACCCGCAGCCGCGCATCGGCCGCACGCTGGTGCGCATGGAGGCCGCCACGGTCGGCCACATCGACCGCACGGTGTGGAGCGGCAACTTTCTGCGGCATCCGCCCCTGCCCTACGTGCCGGGCGTCGAGGCCGCGGGCACCGTGGTCGCGAGCCGCTTCCATGCGCCCGGGCAGCGTGTCTGGGTGCGCGGCAGCGGCCTGGGCACTCAGGAGAACGGCACCTGGTGCGAGCTGATCGATGCGCCCGACGAGGCCGTCGGCCTCTTGCCCGAGGGCATCGACATGGCCCTGGGTTCGGCCTTCTTCTCGCCCTGCACCTCGGCCTGGGTCGCACTGCACGATGTGGCGAAGCTGCGGACCGGCGAGCGTGTGCTGGTGACCGGTTCGACCGGCGCCGTCGGGTCGATGACGGTGCAACTGGCGCGCGACGCCGGTGCCGTCGTCACGACGCAGATCGAAGAAGCCGCGCAGCAGCATGTGGATCTGCTCGTCGACACCGTGGGCGGATCGGTGCTGGAATCGGCCTTGCCCCACATTGCGCCTGGCGGCCGCGTCGTGCTCGTGGGATATACGGCCGGCAATCTGCTGCCCTTGAACATCGCCCATTTCCTGCAGCGGGACGTGGCACTGTTGCCACTCAACATGTTCAGGCGCGAGCCGGCAGGACGTGCTGCGGTGCCAGAACTGCTCGCGCGCCTGGCGGACGGCCGGTTGACGCTCGAGGTCAAGCGCTTCGGCCTGGCAGAGGCTGCCGTCGCGCTGGGGTGGATCGCGCAACGCGGACATCGCGGCCGCGCCGTGCTGGTGCCTTGACGCTGACGCGCGCCGCCGCTGCGGTACCGGCTGCCGAGCGCCAGGCGGCTACTCGTCTTCCCCGTCGTCGCTGTCCTGCGGCGCGTTGGCGTGGAGCTCGATCATCTGGCGCAGCGTGGTCTTCAGCTCCTCGGCACGCAGCAGGCCGAAGGGTTCCAGCACACGCAATTCGTGCTCGCGGGCCAACTCCATCAACTGCTCCACCGTCTTCGCGCCTTTGCGCGTGATGCGCACCAGCGTGATGCGGCGGTCACTGTCGTGGGGCAGCCGCTCGACCTGACCCTTCGACTCCATGCGGTCCAGGAGGCGTGTCACCGTGGGCTGCTTGGTCACCGTCACCTGCGCCAGCTGCCCGATGCTGATCGGGTCGCCGCCCGCCAGCGACGCCATCACCCGCCATTCCGACACCGAAAAGCCGTGCTGCCGGGCCACCGCGTGGAACTCCGACGAGATCAACTGGCTGGCCTGGGCGAGCAGCGCCGGCAGGTAGTCGTCGACGAAGCGCAGCGACTTCTTAGAAGCGTTCGATGGCATGAGACGTCCCCGGAGCAGTGGCAGGCACGCGGCTTGCGTGTCTAGGGTAATTCATGATTGTGGATACATTCACTTGTGAACATTATAGGAACCACACGATGAGGCGGCCCATCGCCGTCACGGGAAAGAAACGACATCATGGCTGAACGATCATTCGTTGAGGAGGTCAAGAAGCTCCGACTTTCGGAGGGAGAGCTTTTTCGAGGCGAGGGCATCCTGGCGGTGACCAAGGCGCTGCTCGAATCCGGCGTCTCCTACGTGGCCGGCTACCAGGGCGCGCCCATCTCGCATTTGATGGACGTGCTGGCCGACGCCCAGGACATTCTGGCCGAACAGGGCATCCGCTTCGAAAACAGCGCGAGCGAGGCGACGGCGGCCGCCACCCTGGCGGCATCGGTCAACTACCCGCTGCGCGGCGCCGTCACCTTCAAGGCGACCGTCGGCACCAACGTCGCGTCCGATGCGCTGGCCAACCTGGCATCGGGCGGCGTGACCGGCGGCGCGCTGATCATCGTCGGCGAGGACTACGGCGAGGGCTCGTCGATCATGCAGGAGCGCAGCCATGCCTTCGCGATGAAATCGCAGATCTGGCTGCTCGACCCGCGGCCCAACCTGCCCTCGATCGTCGAGGCGGTGAAGGTGGGCTTCGAACTCTCCGAGGCCAGCCACACGCCCGTGATGCTGCAGCTGCGCATCCGCGCCTGCCATGTGCACGGCCAGTTCGTCGCCGGCGCCAACCGGCGCGCCGACTTCACGCTCAAGGATGCGCTGGAGAACCCGCAACGCGACGTCAGCCGCATCGTGCTGCCGCCCGCGAGCTTCGTGCACGAACAAGAGAAGGTGAAGGAGCGCTGGCCCGCCGCGGTGCGCTTCATCGAAGAGCGAGGGCTCAACGAGTTCTTTTCCGAAGACGCCGACGACATCGGCATCATCGTCCAGGGCGGCAGCTACAACACGCTGCTGCGCGCGCTCGAGCGCCTGGGCCTGGCCGATGTGTACGGCAACACGCAGGTGCCGCTGTACGTGATGAACGTCGCCTACCCGCTGGTCGACAACGAAGTGCTGCGCTTCTGCAAAGGCAAGCGCGCCGTGATGGTGGTGGAAGAAGGCCAGCCCAACTTCGTCGAGCAGAACCTCGCCACCATCCTGCGCCAGGCTGGCTCCACCACTGCGCTGCACGGCAAGGACATGCTGCCGGTCGCCGGCGAATACACCGCGGCCGAATTGCTGAAGGGCGTGCGTGCCTTCGCCGAGCGCTACGAGCGGCTGGCGCCGCTGCCCGTGCCCGCGCCGGTGCGCAAGATCATTCCGCTCAAGGAAGTCGCGGCCATCGGCGTCGATGCCGCGCCCGAGCCCGCCTTGCCGTTGGGCGACAGCGTGCATGCGCGGCCGCCCGGCTTCTGCACCGGCTGCCCCGAGCGTCCCATCTTCAGTGCGATGAAGCTGGTCGAGCGCGAACTCGGCCCGCACCACGTGAGCGCGGACATCGGCTGCCACCTGTTTTCCATTCTTCCGCCCTTCAACATCGGCAACACCACCATGGGCTACGGCCTCGGTGGCGCCGGCGCAGCAGCACTCAATGCACCGGCCGGCAAGCGTGCGATCTCGATGATGGGCGACGGCGGCTTCTGGCACAACGGCCTGACCAGCGGCGTGGCCAACGCCGTGTTCAACCAGAGCGACAACCTGACCATCGTGGTCGACAACAACTACACATCGGCCACCGGTGGGCAGGACATCCTGTCGTCGAAGGCGCGCAACGCCACGCGCAGCACCGGCCACGCGATCGAGCGAGCCGTGCGCGGCGTCGGCGTGGAGTGGATCAGGACCATGCGCCGCACCTACGACGTGGCCGGCATGCGCGATGTGATCAAGGAAGCGCTGACGACCCAGCAGAAGGGCCCTAAGGTCCTGATCGCGCAGTCCGAATGCATGCTCAACAAGCAGCGTCGCGAGAAGCCGCTGGTGCGCAAGGCGATCGCCGACGGCAAGCGCATGGTGCGCGACAAGTTCGGCGTCGACGCCGACACCTGCACGGGCGACCATTCCTGCATCCGCCTGTCGGGTTGCCCGTCGCTGTCGATCAAGCCCAACCCCGATCCGCTGCGCACCGACCCGGTCGCGACCGTGCTCGAAAGCTGTGTCGGCTGCGGCAACTGCGGCGACGTGTCGCATGCCGCCGTGCTGTGCCCTTCGTTCTACAAGGCGCAGATCGTCAGCAACCCCACGGGCTGGGACCGCTTCCGCCAGCGGGTGCGCACCGGCGTGATCGGCTGGCTGCAACGTGGCGACGCCAAGCGTCAAGAGGCCTACGCGTTCTGAACCCATGAGCAAGACACAACCTATCAAAATTGCGATTCTTGCCATGGGCGGCGAGGGCGGCGGCGTGCTGGCCGACTGGATCGTCGACATGGGCGAAGCCAACGGCTACGTCGCGCAGACCACCTCGGTGCCCGGTGTGGCGCAGCGCACCGGCGCCACCATCTACTACGTCGAGCTCTATCCGTTGGCCCAGGCCGATGCCGACGGCGGCCGCCCTGTACTCGCGCTGATGCCGCTGCCCGGCGACGTGGACGTGGTGCTCGCTTCCGAACTCATGGAAGCCGGCCGGGCCGTGCAGCGCGGCTTGGTCACTGCCGACCGCACGACGCTGGTCGCGTCCACCCACCGCGTCTACTCCATTGCCGAGAAGAGTGCGATGGGCGACGGACGCGTCGACAGTGGCGAATTGCTGGCGCACGCCGAGCGCGCTGCGGCTCGCTTCATTCACTTCGACATGGCCCGCGCGGCCGAGGCGGCGGGCAGCGTGATCAGCGCAGTGCTGTTCGGTGCACTCGCCGGCGCGGGCGTGCTGCCCTTCAGCCGTGCGCAGTTCGAGGCCACCATCGAACGGGGCGGCGTCGGCGTCAAGCCCAGCCTCAAGGCCTTCGGCGCTGCGTTCGACAAGGTGCAGCAAGGTTCGGGCGACACCCCCGTCGTGCCCGCACCGGCAGTCGCGCCGCAGCCGCGCCATCCCGCCGTGCGCGCCCTGGTCGACCGCGTGCAGCGCGACTTCTCTGCACCGCTGCACGGCGTGCTGTTCGAGGGCGTCCGCCGGCTGGTCGACTACCAGGACACGGACTACGCCGGCCTCTACCTCGACCGCATGGCCGCCATCGCCACGCTGCCCCAGGCCGGCGAGCAACGCCTGCAGTACGAGACCGCGCGCCACCTGGCGCTGTGGATGTCCTACGAAGACACGGCCCGCGTCGCCGCGCTCAAGACGCGCGCCACCCGTTTCGAGCGCGTTCGCGGCGAGGCCAATGTGCAAGACGGGCAACTGCTCGCCATCCAGGAATACATGCACCCGCGCCTGCAGGAGATCTGCGAGACGCTGCCCGGTGGCCTCGGCCGCTGGTTGTCGAACTCGGGTGCCCCGCGCCGGCTGGTGGAGCGCATGACGCAGAAGGGTCGCGTGATTCGCACCAGTTCGCTGCGCGGCTATCTGATGCTGCGCATGGTCGCCTCGGCCCGGCGTTGGCGCCGCAGCACCACGCGCTATGCCGACGAGAACCGGCGCATCGAAGCTTGGCTGCAGCGCATCGCGGCCACTGCGCAGCAGAACCCGGAGCTCGCCGTCGAGCTGGCCCAGTGCCAACGCCTGGTCAAAGGCTACAGCGACACCCACGAGCGCGGCCTGCGCAACTACGACACCGTCATGGCTGCCTTCGAGCGGGCCGGCAACCGCATCGCACCGGCCACCTTGCGCGAGCTGCGCGATGCGGCGCTGGCTGACGAGCACGGGAAGAAGCTGCAGGCCGCACTCGCGCGGCATGCGCTCGCGTGACGAAGTTCAGGAAGCCCAGGAAGCCCACGACGTCCACAGAGACACCGGAGACACACGCATGACCGCCACCCTGCAACTGCGCGTCGCCGAGGCGCACCAGCTCAATCCGCTGATCCGCATGTTCCGCCTGCGCGCCGCCGACGGCCGTGCGCTGCCGGGCTTCAGCGCCGGCGCGCACATCCGCATCCAGGTCGAACTGGCCGGCGGTGCCAAGGACTGGCGCCACTATTCACTGATCAATTTCGCCACCGAGCGCAATGCGACGGTCGCGCCCACCGAATACACGATCGCCGTGCGCAAGGAAGACGAAGGCCGCGGCGGCTCGCGCTTCATGCACGAGCGTCTGCAGCCTGGCGACGAGGTCACCATCGAGCTGCCGAAGAACGACTTCCCGCTGCACACCGGCCCGGGTGGCAGCGTGCTGCTGGCAGGCGGCATCGGCATCACGCCGCTGGCCAGCATGGCGGCGCGCCGCCGCGCCGAAGGCGAACGCGTACAGCTGAACTACGCCGGCCGCAGCCGCGAGCTGATGGCCTTCCTGCCTGAGCTGCAAGCGCTGCTCGCGGACGACCTGCGCGTGCATGCCGACGTCGAGGCCGGTGGCCCGCTCGACATCGATGCGGTGCTCGATGGCGTTCCGGCCGGCGACCGTCTCTACGTCTGCGGCCCCAAGGTCATGCTCGATGCCGTCCTGGCCCGCACGCAGGCCCGCGGCTGGGCGCACGACCGCGTGCATTTCGAACTCTTCACCGAGGCTGTCGTCGAAGAAGGCGACCAGGCCTTCGAGGTCGAGCTCGCGCAGTCGGGCCAGCGCTTTACGGTGCCTGCCGATCAGAGCATCCTCGACTGTCTGATCGAGCATGGCTGCGACCCCCTGTTCGACTGCAAGCGCGGCGAATGCGGCGTGTGTGCGACGCCGGTGCTCGAAGGCGACATCGACCACCGCGACTACGTGCTGAGCGCGCGCGAGAAGGCCGAGGGCAATGTCATGCAGATATGCATCTCGCGCGCCAAGGGGGCGCGGCTGGTGCTCGACATCTGAAGGAGACCACACGATGACTTCCTACCGGGGCAATCCAGCGGCGGTGCGCGCGCTGGTGCAGAACGACCGCGTTCATCGCGACCTGTACATCAGCCAGGACCTGTTCGAACTCGAACAGGAGCACTTCTTCGCCAACACCTGGAATTACGTCGGCCATGAAAGCCAGATCCCGAAGCCCGGCGACTACCTGAGCGAGCAGGTCGCGGGCCGTCCGATCATCGTGGTGCGGCACACCGACGGCACCGTGCGCGCCATGATGAACCGCTGCGCGCACAAGGGCTCGCGCCTGGTGAGTGCGCCCTGCGGCAACACCGGCAAGTTCTTTCGCTGTCCCTATCACGCGTGGACCTTCAAGACCGATGGGTCGCCGCTCGCGATTCCGCTGAAAAACGGCTACGAGGGCACGCAACTGCACGAGTGCGAGGCATCCAAGGGACTCACCACCATTCCCAATGTGCGCAGTCACCGCGGCTTCATCTTCGTGAAGATCAACGACGCCGGGCCGGGCTTCGACGAGTATTTCGGGGACTCGCTGAGTTCCATCGACAACATGGCCGACCGTTCGCCCGAGGGCGAGCTGGAAATTGCAGGCGGCTGCCTGCGCTTCATGCACCAGTGCAACTGGAAGATGTTCGTCGAGAACCTCAACGACACCATGCATCCGATGGTGGCGCACGAGTCTTCCGCCGGCACCGCCAAGCGCATGTGGGCCGACAAGCCGGAAGACGCGCCCAAGCCCATGGCGGTCGAGCAGTTCGTGCCCTTCATGTCCGACTACAAGTTCTTCGAGGACATGGGCATTCGCACTTACGACAACGGCCACAGTTTCACCGGCGTGCATTTCAGCATTCACAGCAAGTACAAGGCGATCCCCGCCTATGACGATGCGATGCATGCGCGCTACGGCGAAGAGCGCACGGCGCAGATCCTGGGCATGGCGCGTCACAACACGGTCTATTACCCCAATCTCACGATCAAAGGCGCGATCCAGGCCATCCGCGTGGTCAAGCCCATTTCGGCGGACAAGACCCTGATCGAGAGCTGGACCTTCCGCCTCAAGGGTGCGCCGCCCGAGTTGCTGCAGCGCACCGCGATGTACAACCGTCTCATCAACTCGCCTTTCTCGGTGGTCGGCCACGACGACCTGCAGGCCTACCGCGGCATCCAGGCCGGGCTGCATGCATCCGGCAATGAATGGGTGAGCCTGCACCGTAATTACGACCCGGCCGAATTGAAAGGCGGCGAAATGACGACGGGCGGCACCAATGAATTGCCCATGCGCAACCAGTACCGCGCCTGGGCCGAGCGCATGACGGAGACCATGTGATGGCCAGCCCGACCCGCCAGGACCTGATCGACTTCGTGGTGCAGGAGTCGCGGCTGCTCGACGCGCGGCGCTACGAAGATTGGAACGCGCTCTTCACCGACGACGCCTTCTATTGGGTGCCGGCAGTGCCCGGCCAGGAAGATGGCCTCAATCACTGCTCGCACATGTACGAAGACAAGCTGCTGCGCGAACTGCGCATCGAGCGTCTCAAGAGCCCGCGGGCTTTTTCGCAGCAGCCGCCCAGCCGGTGCCACCACCTGCTGCAGGTGCCGACCGTCGAGCAATTCGATGAAGCAGGCAATGAGTTCGTCGTGCGCACGGAGTTCCATTACACCGAGTCGCAGGGCGATGAACTGCAGTTCTACGTCGGCACCTTCTTCCACCACCTGAAGCAGGTGGACGGCGCACTGCGCATGACGCTCAAGCGCGTGAACATCCTCAACTGCGACGCCGCGCTGCCGGCCGTGCAGCTCTTCATCTGATGACGATGCGCACCGTTCACCAATGTTTTGTGGCGACGGCGGCACGCACGCCCGATGCCGAATTCCTGTTCACCGAATCGGTGACGGCAAAGGCCTATGGGATCGAGGCCGGCGCCATCCGCTGGGGCGAGGCGGCTTCGGGAGTCGAGCGCCTGCGCCAGGCCTATGCCACTGCGGGCTACGGCCACGGCCATCGCGTCGGCCTGCTCCTGGAAAACCGGCCCGCCTTTCTGCTGCACTGGTTGGCGCTCAACGCCCTGGGCGTGAGCGTGGTGCCGATCAACGCCGAGATGCGTTCTGCCGAGCTCGTGTACCTGATCGGCCACAGCGAGATCACGCTGGCCGTGACCTTGCCCGAGCGCGCGGCCGATCTGCGCGCAGCCGCGGTGCAGGCCGGCGTTGCCTTCCAGACGATGGGCCCGGACGATGCGGTGCCTGCTGCGGCCACGCCCGCGCCGCGCGCGCAGGATGCGATCGGCACGGACACCGAGTGCGCGTTGCTCTACACCTCCGGCACCACCGGCCGGCCGAAGGGTTGCATCCTGGCGAACGAGTACTTCCTGCGCGCTGGCGAGTGGTATGCGGCACTCGACGGCGTCTGCGGTATCCGGCCCGATACCGAAAGAGTCATCACGCCGCTGCCGCTCAATCACATGAATGCGATGGCCTTCTCCACCATGGTGGTGCTGACGGCCGGCGGCTGCCTGGTGCAGCTGGATCGCTTTCATCCGAAGAGCTGGCTCGCGAGTGCGCGCGAGAGCCGGGCCACCATCGTCCACTACCTGGGCGTGATGCCGGCGATGCTGCTGGGCGCACCGGAATCCGCGGCCGACCGCGACCATGCGATTCGCTGGGGCTTCGGGGCCGGCGTGGACCGCAAGAACCACGCGCCCTTCGAGGCCCGCTTCGGCTTTCCGCTGGTCGAGGCCTGGGCCATGACCGAGACCGGTGCCGGCGCCTGCATCATGGCCAACCGCGAACCGCGCCAGGTCGGCACCAGCTGCTTCGGCCGCTCGCAGGATTACGTCGAGGTGCGGCTGGTGGACGAGGCCGGCGAGCAGGTCGCGGGAGACCAGCCCGGCGAGCTGCTCGTGCGTTCGGCCGGCGACGACCCGCGGCGCTACTTCTTCTCCGGCTACTTGAAAGACGAGGCTGCGACACGCGACGCGTGGGAAGGCGGCTGGTTCCACACCGGCGACCTGGTGCGCCGCGATGCCGACGGCAACTTCTTCTTCGTCGATCGCAAGAAGAACGTGATTCGCCGCAGTGGAGAGAACATCTCGGCCGTGGAAGTGGAGAGCGTGCTCAACCAGCATCCGGCGGTGAAGGCGTCGGCCGTCGCCGCCACGCCCGACCCGGTGCGCGGCGACGAGGTTCTGGCTTGCGTCGTGCTGAACGAAGACGCCGGCGCGGCGGAGCGCGAGCGCATCGCTGCCGGCATCGTCGAGCATGCGCTGGCCCAACTGGCCTATTACAAGGCGCCGGGTTACGTCGCATTCGTCGACGCGCTGCCCTTGACGCCCTCGCAGAAGATCCAGCGCGGGCAGTTGCGCGAGCTGGCTCACGCGCTGCCGGGGCAGGCGCACTGCATCGACACGCGGTCGATGAAGAAAAGGCAGCCATGACCAGGTCATCGCGGCAGTCTTATGAAGGCGTGGCGGTCGCGGTGCCGGTCACGGTGCCCTACGTCCGCTATTCGACGCACAGTGCGCATTGGTTCATCGGCCAGGCGATCGAGGCGCTGGTCAAGGCCAGCGGCGTGCGCAAGGAAGACATCGACGGGCTGAGCCTCAGCAGCTTTTCGCTGGCACCGGACACGGCCGTCGGTGTGACGCAGCACCTGGGCCTGAGCCCGCGCTGGCTGGACCACGTGCCCACCGGCGGCGCTTCGGGCGTGATGTGCCTGCGCCGCGCCGCGCGGGCCGTGCAGGCCGGCGATGCCGACATCGTCGCCTGCGTGGGTGCCGACACCAACCACGTCGACTCTTTCCGCCTGACGCTCGGCAGCTTCAGCAACTTCGCGCGCGATGCGAGTTACCCGTATGGCTCGGGTGGCCCGAATTCCATCTTCGCGATGATCACTGCGAATTACATGCGGACATTTGGTGCGAAGCGCGAGGACTTCGGCCGCATCGCGGTCGACCAGCGCACCAATGCGCTCGGCAATCCGAATGCCGTGTTCAAGAAGCCGCTGACGCTCGACGAATACATGGATGCGCGGCCGATCTCGGACCCGATCCACCTGTTCGACTGCGTGATGCCCTGCGCGGGCGCCGATGCCTTCCTGGTGATGAGCGAGGCGCGCGCCCGCGACCTGGGCCTGCCGCATGCGGTGATCCGCGGTGCGATCGAGCGGCACAACGCCTATGCCGAAGACCCGGTGATGGTGCAGGGCGGCTGGCGCAAGGACCGCGACGACCTCTATGCACAGGCCGGTGTCAAGCCCGCCGACCTGGACTTCGTGCAGACCTATGACGACTACCCGGTGATCGTGATGATGCAGTTCGAGGACCTGGGCTTCTGCGAAAAGGGCGAGGGTCCCGACTTCGTGCGCGCGAACACCACGACCTTCGACGGCAGCTTTCCCAACAACACGAGCGGCGGGCAGTTGTCCGGCGGGCAGGCCGGTGCGGCGGGCGGCTTTCTGGGCATGGTGGAGGCGATTCGGCAGCTCACGGATGCAGCGGATTCGCGTGCAGTGCCCGACGCAAAGCTGGGCCTGGTCGCCGGCTTCGGCATGGTCACCTACGACCGCTGCCTGTGCACCGGTGCCGTCATTCTCGGGAGGTCGGAATGACCATGCCGTTGATGCGCCCCAAGCGCAAGAACCCCGTGCTTCGCACCCGGCAGATGAACCTGCCGCCGGGCTCCCGCGGCCGCGTCGCGCTCAACATGACGGCGGCCGCCGCCGAGGGCCGCTTCGAGCTGCAGACCTGCAAGGACTGCGGCACCGTGCAGTACCCGCCGCGCGAGGCCTGCCACAAGTGCCTGTCGCCGCGCCTGCAATGGCGCGAGCAGAGCGGCGCGGGCGAACTGCTCGCGACGACGACCCTGCACCACAGCAACGACCTGTTCTTCCGCGAGCGCCTGCCATGGCGACTGGGCCTGGTTCATCTCGACAGCGGGCCCACGCTGATGGTGCACCTGCACGGCGAGGTCGGCGATGCGCCCGCGGACGTGCGCGTGGGTGCGCGGCTGGACCGCGCCGGACAGGCGGTTCTGATCGGATTTCCCAAGGAAGGAAGTGCCCATATGGCCGACGACAAGATGCTGCGTGAAATGACCAGCGACCCCAAGTTCCGCAAGGCGCTCGTGACCGACGGCAAGACCGAGGTCGGCCAGGCGATCGTGCGCGCACTGGTGAAGGCCGGCGCCGACATCGTCTGGGTCGGCCATGCCGAGCCCTGGAAGAAGCTGGGCGGACTGGAGGACATCACGGCGCTGCCGCAGGTGACGCTGGTGCCGCTGGACTTGACCAACGGCCGCTCCGTCACCGAGCTGGCCGGCGAGATCGGCGGCAAGGTCGACATCGTGATCAACAACGCCGAGGTGCACCGCACCTTCGGCATCGGCGCACGCCGCGGCACCGACGTCGCCAAGGCCGAGATGGACATCAACTACTTCGGCTTCCTGCGCCTCGCGCAGGAATTCGGCCCGGCGCTCAAGGGCCGCTCGGCCGACGGCGTGACCGGTGCCACGGCCTGGGTCAATCTGCTGTCGATCTATGCGCTCGCCAACTACCCGCCGCACGGCACCTTCAGCGCCTCGAAGGCTGCGGCGTACTCGCTCGCGCAGTGCCTGCGCGCCGAGATGCGGCCGGCTGGCATCCGCGTGGTCAACGTGTTCCCGGGCCCGATCGACGACGAATGGAACCAGCACCAGCCGCCGCCCAAGCTGGCACCGAGCGCGCTGGCCAATGCCATCGTGAAGGCGCTGCGCGATGGCATCGAGGACGTGTACCCCGGCGACGTGGCGCAGGAGTGGCTCGAGCGCTGGCGCGACAACCCCAAGGTGCTCGAACGCGAACTCGCAGCAGGAGGCTGAACAGATGACGACGACAACCGAACTCATGTCCACCGCCGAGATCCTCGGCAGCCTGGTCGGCGCGATGGCCAGCGGCCGCATTCGCGTGGTCGACCTCACGCAGACGCTGACGCCCGAGTTCCCGCAGATCGCGCTGCCGCCCGAGATGGGCCAGTGCTGGCCTTTCCGCATCGAGGAGGTGTCGAAGTACGACGAGCGCGGGCCCGGCTGGTATTGGAACAACTTCTCTTGCGGCGAGCACACCGGCACGCACTTCGATGCGCCCATCCATTGGATCTCGGGCCGCGACCTGCCGCACAACTCGGTCGACACGATCCCTGTGCAGGACTTCGTGGCTGCGGCTTGCGTCATCGACTGCTCGAAGGACGTGGCGGCCAATCCGGACTACCTGATGACGGTCGAAGACATCGAGCGCTTCGAGGCCGAACACGGACGCATCCCCAAAGGCGCCTGGGTGCTGATGCGCACCGACTGGTCCAAGCGCGCCGACCCCGAGGCCTACCAGAACTTCGACGAGACCGGCCAGCACACGCCGGGCCCGAGCGCCGAGGCGGTTCGCTTCCTGGTCGAGCAGCGCGACGTGCTGGGCTTCGGCTCGGAAGCCATCGGCACCGATGCGGGCCAGGGCTACCACCTGCGGCCGCCGTACCCCTGTCACTACTACATGCACGGTGCCGGTCGCTATGGGCTGCAGTGCCTGAGCAACCTAGACCTGTTGCCGCCCACCGGCGCGGTGCTGATCTGCCCGCCGCTTAAGATCGAAAAGGGCAGCGGCAGCCCGCTGCGCGTGCTCGCCCTGGTAGGAGCCACACCATGAACCTGACCCATCCCGTGGCGGCCGTGACCGGCGGCAGCGCCGGCATCGGCAAGGCGATCTGCGCGGACCTGCTCGCGCAAGGCTACGAGGTGGTGTCGCTCGCGCGGCGCCGCTGCGAGATCAACCATCCCAAGCTCTACAACATCGAGGTCGACCTGATGGACCGCGCGGCCACGGCCCAGGCCGCGCAGGAGATGGTCAAGCGCTTCGAGGTGCGCACGGTGGTCCACAACGCAGGCGTGATCCGGCCTGCGCTGCTGTCCGAGGTGAAGCTCGACGACCTTGATGCGCTGGTCGACCTGCACCTGGGTTGCGCCATTCAGCTGGTGCAGGCGGCGCTGCCTGCCATGCGCGAAGAGCGCTTCGGTCGCGTGGTGCTGCTGTCGTCGCGCGCGGCCGTGGGATTGGCCACGCGTACCAACTATTCCGCGACCAAGGCCGGGATGCTGGGCATGGCCCGCACCTGGGCACTGGAGCTGGCGGCCGAGGGCATCACCGTCAACGTGGTGGCCCCGGGGCCGATCCGCACCGACATGTTCCACGAGGTCGTGGAGGCCGGCAGCGACAAGGAACGCCAACTGGCCGCCTCGGTGCCCGTGCAGCGATTGGGCGAGGCGGGCGACGTGGCACGGGCCGTGCGTTTCTTCGTCGATCCGGCCAACAGCTTCATTACCGGACAGGTGCTGTACGTGTGCGGCGGCACCAGTGTGGGCAGTCTCGCGCTGTAGCGGTGCGTGCTTGCAAGGCCTGCACGCGATACCTGGAAAACCCCGCGTTGTTTCCCTTGTCATCGACGCACCGGCTCGCTAGCATTGTTTAGACCTAAACATTTCATAAATCATGTTCGACGTCCGCACGCGGACCCCGATCAACGAAGGAGCCCCGTCATGAAACTCACGACCTCGATCCGCGCCCTTGCAGGCGTCGCCTTCGCCCTGAGCGCCGCGGGCGCCTGGGCGGCCGACTACAAGGTCGGCTTCATCACGTCGTTGTCAGGGCCGGTGTCCTCGCTGGGCATTCCCTACGAAAAGGGCATGAAGGCCGCGCTGGCCTACAAGTCGGAAGTCAACGGCCGCAAGGTCCAGTTGGTGCAGCTCGACGATGCGTCCGATCCGTCGACCGCCGCGCGCAATGCCCGCAAGATGATCGACGAGGACAAGGTCGACGTCATCATCGGCACGGCCGGCTCGCCCGGCGCGCTGGCCATCGCGGCCGTGGCGCGCGAGACCAAGACGCCGCTGATCTCCATCGCCAACGCCAATCTGCCGGGCGAAGAGGGCGCTTGGATGGTCACGCTGCCGCAGCCCGCGCCGCTGATGCTCAGCGCGGTGGTCGACCAGATGAAGAAGTCCGGCGTGAAGACGGTGGGCTACATCGGCTTCTCCGACGCCTGGGGCGACCTGGTCTACGACGCGCTCACCAAGAGCGCGCCCGCCGCCGGCATCAAGGTGGTGAGCAACGAACGCTACGCACGCGCCGATGCCTCCGTCACTGGCCAGGTGCTGAAGATCGTGGCGCTCAAGCCCGACGCGGTGATCACCGGCACCTCGGGCACGCCCGGCGCGCTGCCTTACCTCGCACTGCAGGAGCGTGGCTACAAGGGCCAGATCTACGGCATGCATGCCCTGATCAACCCCGACTTCGTGCGCGTGGGCGGCAATGCGGTCGAAGGCCTGCTGGCACCCACCGGCCCGGTGATCGTGGCCGAGCAGCTGCCCGACTCGAACCCGATCCGCAAGATCTCGATGGACTTCCGCTCGGCCTACCAGAAGGCCAACGGCGCGGCGCCCACCGATGCCTTCTCGGCCTACAGCTTCGACGCCTGGCTGCTCTTCCTCGACGCCGCCCAGCGCACCAAGGGCGAGCCCGGCACGCCGGCCTTCCGCTCGGCGCTGCGCGACTCGATCGTCAGCACCAAGGAGCTGGTCGGCACGCACAGCGTCTACAACTTCAAGCCCACCGACCGCTATGGGTCGGACGACCGCTCGCGCGTGGTCGTGAAGTTGGAAAAGGGCCAATGGAAACTGGTTCCCTGACTCTCCCCCAGGCTTGCTCACTTCGTGTAGCCGCCAACCCCCTCACCGGGGGCAACACCAGCGGCCCGGCAAAGCCGGTTCCGCGGTGTTCCCCGCATAGCTCCGATTGATCGAAAGAATGTGATGAAGCGAACGCTCCTTCAGCTTGTCGGCCTCACGGCCATCGCCCTCGCGGCAGCCCAGGCCACCGCGGCCGACCTCAAGATCGGCTTCATCAGCTCGCTGTCGGGTCCGGTGTCGGCGCTCGGCATTCCGTACGAGAAGGGCATCCGCGCGGCCATCGCCGAGCACCCGCAGCTGGCCGGCCGCAAGGTCGAGCTGATCGTGCTCGACGACGCCTCCGACCCCACGACCGCCGGCCGCAACGCGCGCAAGCTGGTGGTGGAAGATAAGGTCGACGTGCTCATCGGCACCTCGGGCGTGCCCGGCGCCATGGCCATCGCGGCGGTCGCGCGTGAACTCAACACGCCACTGATCTCGCCCACCCCCGTGACCATCCCCGGGCCCGAGGGCGCATGGACGGTGACAGTGTCGCAGCCCTTCCCGTTGATGGTGGCGGGCGTGGTCGAGCGCATGAAGAAGTCGGGCGTGAAGACGGTCGCCTTCATCGGCTTCAGCGACGCGCTGGGCGACCTGGCCTACGACTCGCTGATGAAGAGCGCCGAAGCCGCCGGCATCAAGGTGGTGGCCAACGAGCGCTATGCGCGCAGCGATTCGTCGGTCGCCGGCCAGGTGCTGAAGATCATCGCCTCGCGTCCCGATGCGGTCTTCGCCGGCAACTCGGGCACGCCGGGTGCGCTGCCCTACCTGGGCCTGGCCGAGCGCGGCTACAAGGGGCAGATCTACGGCACGCACGGCCTGATCAACGCCGACTTCGTGCGCGTGGGCGGCGCCTCCATCGAAGGCCTGCAGGTGCCCAGCGGCCCGGTGCTCGTCGCCGACCAGCTGCCGGCCGACAACCCGATCAAGAAGGTGTCGATGAACTTCCGCAGCGCCTACCAGAAGGTGCACGGCGCGGCGCCCACCGATGCCTTCTCGTCCTACACCTACGACGCCTACTTGCTGCTGGCCGATGCGGCCTCGCGTACCAAGGGCGAGCCCGGCACGCCGGCCTACCGCACGGCTCTGCGCGACGCGATCGTGAGCACGAAGGAGCTGGTGGGCACGCACGGTGTCTACAACTTCAAGCCCGACAACCGCTACGGTTCGGACCAGCGCGCCGTGGTGGTGGTGCGCATGGAAAAGGGCCAGTGGAAGCTCGTCCCCTGATCGACGCATCGTCGAACGCACCTTCGCCATGAGCCGCTACCGCGACCGCCCCGACGCCATCCGCGCACTGGTGCAGGACGACCGAGTGCATCGCGACCTGTACCTCAGCGAGGAACTGTTCGCGCTGGAGCAGGAACGCTTCTTCGCCGGCACCTGGCTCTACGTGGGCCACGCCAGCCAGGTGCCGAACGCGGGCGACTACTGGTCGCTCGAACTGGCGGGCCGGCCGGTGATGATGGTGCGCCAGGCAGACGGCGCCGTGCGCGTGTTCTACAACCGCTGCGCCCACAAGGGCAGCCGCCTGGTCAGCGACGAGAGCGGCAACGTCGGCAAGTTCTTCCGCTGTCCGTACCACGCCTGGACCTACAAGCTCGACGGCGCGCCGCTCGCATTGCCCCTTAAGACTGGCTACGAAGGCACGCGGCTGAGGGAATGCGAGTCGGGTCAGGGCCTGGTCGAACTGAAGAACACGGCGGTCTACCGCGACTTCGTGTTCGTGCGCCTGGCCGAGCAGGGGCCGAGCTTCGAAGAATACTTCGGCGACGTGCTCGGTGCGGTCGACAACATGGTCGACCGCTCGCCCGAGGGCAAGCTCACCGTCGGCGGCGGCGTGCTGCGCAGCATCATCCACTGCAACTGGAAGATGTACCTCGAGAACATCAACGACACGGTGCATCCGATGTCGACGCACGAGTCGGCCACGCAAGCGGCGAACGGGCTGTGGCAAGGGCGCTCGCCGGACGAGCCCAAGCCGATGGCGATGGAGCAGATCCTGCCCTTCGGCGCCGGCTACGACTTCTTCGACAAGATGGGCGGCCGCGTGTTCGCCAACGGCCATAGCGTGCTGGGCGTCAACTTCAGCATTCACTCGAATTACGCGCAATTGGCGGATTACGAAGCGGCGATGCGCGAGGCCCACGGCGCCGAGCGCGCCACCGAGATCCTGGAGCGTTCGCCGCAGAACTCGGTGCTCTTTCCCAGCCTCTCGGTCAAGGGCTCGCCACAGGTCATTCGCGTGATCCGCCCGCTGGCGGCCAACCGCACGTTGATCGAAGCCTGGAGCTTCCGTGCGGCCGGTGCGCCCGACCTTTTATTCGAGCGTTCGATGACCTACAACCGTCTGGTCTTCTCGCCCATGTCGGTGGTGGCGCACGACGACGTTCACTTGTTCGAGAGCATGCAGCGCGGGCTCGCGGCGGAGGGCAACGAGTGGGTGAGCCTGCATCGCGACTTCGACCCGGCCGAACTCGAACAGAGCACCATCACCACCAACGGCACCAACGAGCTGCTCATGCGCAACCAGTTCCGCGCGTGGGCCAAGTTCATGACGGAACCTTCGGCATGACGGATGCCGTCGACTTCATCGTCGCCGAAGCCGCGCTGCTCGACGCGGGCCGCTTCGACGACTGGCTCGCGCTCTTCGCCGACGACGGACGCTACTGGGTGCCCTTGCAGGGAGCGGAGCAGGCCGATGCGCTGTCGCACAACTCGCTGGCCTACGAAGACCGGCTGCTGCTGCAGCTGCGCGTCGACCGCCTCAAGAACCCGCGTGCCCACTCGCAGCATCCGCGCAGCCACTGCCAGCACGTGCTGCAGCGCCCGGCGCTCGAACGCGAGGACGGAGACGAACTCGCGCTCGCCACGCCCTTCATCTACATCGAAGCCCGCGGCGACGAGCAGCAGATGCTCGCCGGCACCTGCCGGCACCGGCTCGTGCGCCACGGCGGCGGCTGGCTGATCCGCGAGAAGCGCATCGACCTTCTCAATGCCGGCCGGGCGCTGCCGGCGATCCAGTTGTTCATCTGATCCATCCCACCTCCAGGAGCCTTGACATGAAGAAGAGCTTGATCCAGACCTTGGCGCGCACCGCGCTGGTAGCGTCCCTTGCCATCGGGCTGGCGATCCACGCCCAGGCGGCCGACTTCAAGGTGGGCCTGAGCGTCTCGCTCTCCGGCCCCAACTCGTCGCTCGGCGTGCCTTACGTCAAGGGCATGCAGGCCGCGCAAGCCTACAAGGGCGAGATCAACGGCCGCAAGATCCAGCTGGTCGTGCTCGACGACGGCTCCGACCCGACCACCGCCGGCCGCAATGCGCGCAAGCTGGTCGACGAGGAAAAGGTCGACGTGCTGATGGGCACGTCCGGCGTGCCGGCTGCCATTGCGATGGCGCAGGTGGGCCGCGATGCCAAGGTGCCGATGATCGGCCTCACGCCGATCCAGCTCGACCCGGCCGAGAACCCGTGGGTCTTCACCGTCGCGCAGCCGACGCAGCTGATGATCGACGCCGTGGTGCAGCGCATGCAGAAGGACGGCATCAAGACGGTCGGCTACATCGGCTTCTCCGACGCCTGGGGCGACCTGGTCTACAACGCGCTGATGAAGGCGGCCCCCGCGGCCGGCATCAAGGTGCTGGGCAACGAGCGCTATGCGCGCGCCGACGCGTCCGTCACGGGCCAGATCCTCAAGCTGCTCGCGCTCAAGCCCGATGCGGTGATGACGGGCGGCGCCGGCACGCCCGGCGCGCTGCCCTTCCTGGCCTTGCAGGAGCGCGGCTTCAAGGGGCCGGTGTATGGCCAGCACGGCCTGATCAACCCTGACTTCGTTCGCGTGGTCGGCGCGTCCGGCCAGGGTGCGCTGATGCCCACCGGCCCGGTGATCGTGGCGGAGCAGCTGCCGAACGACTACCCGACCAAGAAGATCGCGATGGACTTCCGCGCGGCTTTCCAGAAGGTCAACAACGCGGCGACCAGCGACGCCTTCTCGGCCTATTCCTTCGACGGCTGGCTGGTGTTCCTCGATGCCGCCGCGCGCGCCAAGGGCGAGCCGGGCACGCCCGAGTTCCGCCAGTCGCTGCGCGACGCGATCGCCAGCACCAAGGAAGTGGTCGGCACGCACGGCGTCTACAACTTCAAGCCGGGCGACCTCTACGGCGTGGACCAGCGCGCACGGGTGATCGTGAAGCTCGAGAACGGCCAGTGGAAGCTGGCGAACTGAGCCCGCACCGGCGATCACCCGAAACCCCACGAGCATTGAGCGGAGGAACTTCTTCATGACACCGGACGTGGCACTGATCCTGGGCATCGACGGCCTGGCGAACGGCGCTATCTATCTTCTGGCCGGGCTGGGACTGGTGCTGATCTTCTCGGTCACGCGCGTGGTCTTCGTGCCCTTCGGCGACGTCGCGGCATTCGCCGCGCTGACGCTGGCCGCCTTCGAAACCGGCCGCGTGCCGCCCACCATCGGCATGGTGATCGTGCTCACGGTCCTGGCCCTGCTGACCGAGATCGGCAGCCTGCTGCGGCGCGGCGAGGCCGCGCGCATTCCCAAGGCCCTGCTGGCCTGGGGCGTGCTGCCGCTGGTGCCCTGCCTGCTGGCCTGGCTGGCCGCCCGCCCCGGCGTGCCGGCGCCGGTGCACATCGCCACGGCCGTGCTGCTGGTGGTGCCGATCGCGCCGCTGCTGGCGCGCGTGGTGTTCCAGCCGATCGCCGATGCCTCGGTGCTGGTGCTGCTGATCGTCTCGCTGGCGCTGCACTTCCTGCTGTCGGGCCTGGGCCTGCTGTTCTTCGGCCCCGAGGGCTCGCGCACGCAGCCGCTGGCCGGTGGCACGCTGCCGCTGGGCGACGGGTTCACGGTGAGCGGGCAGGTGGTGCTGATGGTGAGCGCGGCGATCGTGCTCAGCGGCCTGTTCTTCCTGGTCTTCGAGCGCACGATCGCCGGCAAGGCGCTGCGCGCGACCGCGGTCAACCGCGTCGGCGCACGGCTGGTCGGCATTCGCCCGGCCCGCACGGCACTGCTGGCCTACGGCTGCGCGTCGCTGCTGGCGGGCCTGATCGGCGTGCTGATCGCGCCGGTGACCACCATGTACTACGACTCCGGCTTCATCATCGGCCTCAAGGCCTTCGTGGCCGCGATCATCGGCGGGCTGGTCAGCTACCCGATGACGGCCATCGGTGCGCTGGCGGTCGGCGTCGTCGAAAGCTTCGCATCGTTCTGGAGCGGCGCGCTGAAGGATGTGATCGTCTTCAGCCTGCTGATCCCGGTGCTGATGCTGCGCTCGTTCATGAGCGTGCATTCGGAAGAGGAAGAAGAGGAGGTGGACCAATGAGCGCAGCACCCACACCCGGCGTGTTCGCCGAGTCTGCAGCGCCGGCCACCGCACCCGTGCGGCGGACGTCGAGGCGACCGCTGTGGATCGGCCTGCTGGTCGTCGTGCTGGCACTCGTGCCGATGCTGGCCGGCAACTTCACCGTCTCGCTGCTCAACGACATCGGCATCGGCGCGCTGGTCGCGCTGGGACTGGTGCTGCTCACCGGCATCGGCGGCGCCACGTCCTTCGGGCAGGCGGCTTTCGTCGGCATCGCGGCCTATGCCACGGCGTGGCTGAGCACGACCCAGGGCATGTCGCCGTGGATCGGCCTGGCCTTCGCGCTGGCGCTCACGGGGCTGTCGGCGCTGGCCATCGGGCTGCTCACGCTGCGCCTGGGCGGGCACTTCCTGCCGCTGTCGACCATCGCCTGGGGGCTGTCGATCGCGATGCTGTTCGGCAACGTCGACGCGCTGGGCCGCCACACGGGCTTGTCGAACATTCCGCCGCTCACGATCGGCGGGCTGTCGCTGGCCGATCCGCGCTCGATCTATTACCTGATCTGGGCATTGGTCGGCCTGGCGCTGCTCTTCAGCCACAACCTGCTGCAGTCGCGGCCGGGCCGTGCCATCCGCAGCCTGCGCGGCGGCGCGATCCTCCTGGCCAGCGTCGGCGAGGATGCCTATCGCGTGCGCCTGACGCTCTTCGTGACGGCCGCCCTGTTCGCGGGGCTCGCGGGCTGGCTCTATGCGCACATGAACCGCTTCGTCAGCCCCTCGCCCTTCGACGTGCGTGCCAGCATCGAGTACCTGCTGATGGCGGTGGCCGGCGGGCTCGGCCACCTGGCAGGTGCGCTGGTGGGTGCGGCGCTGGTGCTGATCCTCAAGAACGGCCTGCAGGACGTGCTGCCGCTGCTGACGCAGCGTGCAGGCCAGTTGGAAGCCGTGGCTTTCGCGACGCTCTTCATCCTGCTGCTGCACTTCGCGCGCGGCGGGCTGATGGGCTTCGTGCGGCGCTTCACGCGCAAGCGCGCCGCCGCGCCGCCGCGTGAACTGGATACGCCCGTCGAGCCGCTGCCGCATCGCACGCTGCCGGAGCGCGGCACGCCGATCCTGTCGGTGAACGGTGCGGTCAAGCGCTTCGGCGGGCTGGTGGCCGTCAACGACGTGAGCTTCGAAGTGAAGGCGGGCGAGATCATGGGCCTGATCGGTCCCAACGGCGCCGGCAAGTCGACCATGTTCAACCTGCTGACCTGCACGCTGCCGATGACGGCCGGGCAGGTGCGCTTCCTGGGCCACGACATCGCCGGCATGCCGCAGCGCAAGGTGGCGCGGCTGGGGCTGGCGCGCACCTTCCAGCACGTGAAGCTGCGGCCGCACATGACGCTGCTGGACAACGTGGCGCTGGGCGCGCATTCGCGCACCAACGCGGGCGTGCTGAAGGCGGGCCTACGGCTCGACCGCGCGGAAGAGCGCCAGATCCTGCAGGAGGCGCAGCGCCAGCTCGACCGCATCGGCCTGGGCGACCGCGCGCACGAACTCGCCGGCAGCCTGCCGCTGGGCACGCAGCGCATTCTCGAGATCGCGCGTGCACTCGCCGCCGACCCGGTGCTGCTGGTGCTCGACGAGCCCGCCGCCGGCCTGCGCCGCAAGGAAAAGATGGCCCTGGGCGACCTGCTGCGCAGGCTGCGCGAGGAGGGCGTGACCATCCTGATCGTCGAGCACGACATGGACTTCGTGATGAAACTCGTGGACCGGCTGGTGGTGATGAACTTCGGATCGAAGCTGGTCGAGGGCGTGCCTTCTTCTGTGCGGGCGGACGAGCGGGTGCAGGCGGCCTATCTCGGGAGCGTCGTATGACCGCCATGCTCGAGATCGGTGATCTTCACGTCTCCTACGGTCAAGTCGACGCCGTGCGCGGCGTGTCGCTGAACCTCGAACACGGCCAGATCATCTCGGTCATCGGCCCCAACGGCGCCGGCAAGACCACGCTGCTGGCCGCGGCCATGGGCCTGCTTCCCTGCAAGGGCACGCTGCGCTTCGAGGGCGAGGACCTGCACGGCCTGGACGTGGAAGCCCGCGTGGAGCGCGGCCTGTGCCTGGTGCCCGAGAAGCGCGAGCTCTTCGGCGAACTCAGCGTGCTCGACAACCTGCAGCTCGGCGCCTTCGGCAGCAAGCTGCGCAGCGATGCTTTGAAGAAGCGTCTGCAATCGGTGTACGACCGCTTCCCGCGCCTGGCCGAACGCCGCAGTCAGCGCGCCGACACGCTGTCGGGCGGCGAGCGGCAGATGCTGGCCGTGGGCCGTGCGCTGATGTCGGCGCCGCGCCTGCTGATGCTCGACGAGCCCAGCCTGGGCCTGGCGCCGCTGATCGTGCGCGACATCCTGGCCATCGTGCGCAAGCTGCGCGAAGACGGCGTCTCGATCCTGCTGGTGGAGCAGAACGCGCGCGCCGCGCTGGAAAGCTCGGACCACGGCTACGTGCTGGAGACCGGTGAGATCGCGCTGACCGGCGCCTCGCAGGAACTGGCCAACGACCCGCGCGTGCAGGCCACCTACCTGGGCGGGGGCACGCACGATGACGACTGAGCGCCACGCGATGGCGCTGCCGCCGTCGCAGCGCACGCTGCCGGCGATGCTGGTGCACCAGGCCGAGCGCTTCGGCGCACGGCCGCTGCTGCGCATCGCGGGCCGCACGTGGACGCATGCGGATGCACAGCAGGCGGCGGCCGGGCGCGCGGGCGCGTTCGCGAAGGCTGGCGTGCAGCGCGGCGACCGCGTGGCCGTGATGAGCGGCAACCGCATCGAGTTCCTCGAAGTCTTTCTCGGGTGCGGCTGGATGGGTGCTGCCACGGTGCCCATCAACACCGCGTCCATGGGGCCGCAGATCGGCTACTTCCTGCGCAACAGCGAGGCGAAGCTGCTCGTGATCGAGGCGGCTTTCGTCGAGCGCCTGGAGGCGGCCGACCTGGCCGACCTGGCGGGTACGAGCCTGCGCGAGATCTGGGTGCTCGACGGCGAGGCGGGCGAGATTGCCGGCGTGCCGAGCGTCCCGTACCCCATGCCCGGCGATGCGGCAGAGTCGGCCCCGGTGCAGCCCGGCGATCCCATCGCCATCCTGTACACCTCCGGCACCACCGGCCCTGCCAAGGGCGTGGTGTGTCCGCACGCGCAGTACCACTGGTGGGGCGTCAACAGCGCCGACGTGCTGGGCGTGGGGCCGACGGACGTGCTGTGCACCACGCTGCCGCTCTTTCACATCAACGCGCTCAATACCTTCGCGCAGGCCGCGATCACCGGCTGCGAGGTGGTGTTCGAGCAGCGCTTCTCGGCCTCCGGTTTCTGGGCCTCGATGCGGGCTTCGGGAGCGACCGTGGTGTACCTGCTGGGCGCGATGGTGCCGATCCTGCTGGCACAGCCCGAGGGGCCGGGCGAGCGCGACCACCGCGTGCGCGTCGGCCTGGGGCCGGGCGTGCCGGAGTCGGCGGGCCACGCCTTCCTCGCGCGCACGGGCGTCCGTCTGCTGGAGGGCTACGGGTCGACCGAAACCAATTTCGCGATCGCCACCGCACCCGATTCGCCGCGCGGCGGCGTGATGGGCTGGTTGCGCCCCGGCTTCGAAGCACGGGTGGCGGATGAAGACGACGTCGCGCTGCCCGACGGCGAAGCCGGCGAACTGCTGCTGCGCGCCGACGAGCCCTACGCCTTCGCGAGCGGCTACTTCAACATGCCCGGAAAGACCGTCGAGGCCTGGCGCAACCTGTGGTTCCACACCGGCGACCGCGTGGTGCGCGAGGCCGACGGCGCCTTCCGCTTCGTCGATCGCATCAAGGATGCGATCCGGCGGCGTGGCGAGAACATCTCGTCCTTCGAGGTCGAGCAGGTGCTGTTGAGCCATCCCGGCGTGGCGGCGTGCGCGGTCTACCCGGTGCGTTCCGAACTGGCCGAGGACGAAGTGATGGCCGCGCTGGTCTCGCGCGAGGGCCTGCGCATCGATCCGGCGGAATTGCTCGCCTTTTGCGAAAGCCGGCTGCCTTACTTCGCGCTGCCGCGCTACGTCGACCTGCTGGAGGATCTGCCGCGCACCGAGAACGGCAAGGTGCAGAAATACAAGCTGCGCGAGCGCGGCGTGACGACGATCACCTGGGACCGCGGGCCGGGTGGGCGCCCGCAGGCCAAGGGCTGAACGTCATGGCCACAGGCCCCGAGCTGTTCTCGCTGGCCGGTCGCACGGCCTTCGTGACCGGTGCGGGGCAGGGGTTGGGCGCGGCCATTTCGCTGGGGCTTGCGCAGGCCGATGTCCGGCTTGTGCTGACCGACGTCGACGCCGCAAAGGTCGAGGATGTCGCGGCCCGCTTGAGAAGCGCTGGGCACGAGGCGATCGCCATGCCACTGGACGTGCGCGACGAGTCCGCCTTTCTCCGGTGCTTCGACTCGGCGATCGATCGCCTGGGCAGCGTGGACGTGATGGTGAACAACGCCGCCCGCACGCCGTCGACCTCGCTCTGGGACATCAGTGCAGCGGAATGGGACGAAGTGCTGGCCGTCAACCTGCGCGGCAGCTTCTTCGGCTGCCGCATCGCCGGGCGCCACATGCGCGAGCGCGGCGCCGGGCGCATCGTCAACCTGGCCTCGATCGCCGGGCAGCAGGCGAGCGCCGCCACGGGTGCGCACTACGCGGCGTCGAAGGCAGGATTGGTTGCGCTGACGCGGGCCTTCGCGCAGGAACTCGCGCCGCATGGGGTCACGGTCAATGCACTGGCGCCGGCGGCGGTGCGCAGTCCGCTGCTCGATGCGATGGATGCGGAGAAGCAGGGCCGGCTGATGGCCGCCGTGCCGGTCGGGCGTTTCGGCGAGCCGGAGGAAGTGGCTGCGGCGGTGCTTTACCTGGCGTCGCCGGGCGCGGCCTTCGTGACGGGCGCCACGCTGGACCTCAACGGCGGCCGGCTGATGCGCTGAGCGGGACCGCGTGCGAGCAGAGGGTGAGCAGGGCGTGTGAATAAAATCATTCAGAACTAAACATTTCAGGCATGCAAGCAAATTCATTGACTGGCCGCCATGCGCTCGTGACCGGCGCGGCGCGCGGCATCGGCGCCGAGATCGCCCGCACGCTGGCCGCGGAAGGCGCCGTGCTGACTCTGCTGGGGCGCGACCGCGCGAGCCTTCTGCGGGTGGCGGAATCGCTGACCGGCAGCGGCCATGGCGTGGTGGCGGCCGACGTGGCCGGCCCGGAAGCGGTGGCGGCTGCCTTCGCGCAGGCGCGGGCCGAGCGAGGCCCGGTCGCGATCTTGGTCAACAACGCGGGCGCGGCCGAGAGCGCGCCCTTCCTGAAGACATCGACCGAGCTGTGGCAGCGCATGCTGGCCGTCAATTTGACCGGCAGCTTTCTCTGTGCGCAGGCCGCGCTGCCGGGCATGCTGGAGGCCGGCTGGGGCCGCATCGTCAACATCGCCAGCACGGCGGGACAGAAGGGCTATGCCTACGTCAGCGCCTACAGCGCCGCGAAGCACGGCGTGATCGGCCTCACGCGTTCGCTGGCGCTGGAAGTGGCGCGCAAGGGCGTGACCGTGAATGCCGTCTGCCCCGGCTACACCGATACCGACATCCTGCGCGACAGCGTCGCGAACGTGGTCGGCAAGACCGGCCGCAGCGAAGAGGAAGCGCTGGCCGAGTTCGCCTCGGTCAATCCGCAGCGGCGCATCGTGCAGCCTTCGGAGGTGGCGGATGCCGTGCGCTGGCTGTGCGGCGAGGGTGCGGCATCGGTCACCGGGCAGTCGATTTCGGTGTCGGGCGGCGAGGTCACATGAAGCAGCACGACGACGACTCGCACGCGCTGCTCAGCGACGCCCAGGAGCTGGGTCACGAGGCGCGTGCCGGCATCGGCGACCATGCGGTGCTCAAGCTCTGGCTGCGCATGCTGGCCAGCACGGCCCAGGTCGAATCGGAAATCCGCAAGCGGCTGCGCGAGAACTTCGACATCTCGCTGGCCCGCTTCGACTACATGGCCCAGCTCTACCGCTACCGCGAGGGGCTGAAGATGCGCGTGCTGTCGCGCTACCTGATGGTGACCGGCGGCAACGTCACGGGGCTCACCGATGAACTGGAGCGCGAGGGCATGGTGCAGCGCTCGGCCAGCCCGGAAGACCGCCGCGCCTGGATCGTCAGCCTCACGGCCAAGGGCCGGCGCAGCTTCGAGGCCATGGCCAAGGCGCACGAGGAATGGCTGCTGGAACTGTTCGGCGGGCTGGACGAAAAGGCAGTGCAGCAGGTCTATGCCCACCTGGGCGCGTTGCGCGTGCACCTGGTCAGCTGACCCCGCCAGCGGCGACCTGTTCGAACGCCGTCGTTTGTGCGGCACGCGATCCGTGGGATAAACTCGCGCTCCCATGTTCATTCATCACGTCATTCAGACAGGTCAAGGCGGCCGGGGAGCCTGGCCTTGGCGCACGCCATCGTTGCAGCCTGTTTGAACGCACGGCGCACGCCGTGCGCCCGCGGCCGAGGTCCATGCCGACCCGGCCAACCCCCATGTGAATGACACCGGCGGCCACGAGTCGTCGCCGGCCGACGGAGACCCCACCCGTGATCACCGAACTCGAATTCAAGAGCCTCAGCGCGCAGGGCTACAACCGCATCCCGCTGATGGTCGAGGCCTTCGCGGACCTCGAAACGCCCCTTTCCCTGTATCTCAAGCTGGCCCACACCAAGGAGGGCGGCCGCCACAGCTTCCTTCTCGAATCGGTGGTCGGCGGCGAGCGCTTCGGGCGCTACAGCTTCATCGGCCTGCCGGCGCGCACGCTGCTGCGTGCCAGTGGCTTCGGCGCCGAGGCGCTGACCCAGGTGGTCACCGCCGGCAAGGTGGTCGAGGAAGTCAAAGGCAATCCCCTGGACTTCATCGCGGCCTATCAGAAGCGCTTCAAGGTGGCGCTGCGGCCGGGCTTGCCGCGCTTCTGCGGCGGCCTGGCCGGCTACTTCGGCTACGACGCTGTGCGCCACATCGAGAAGAAGCTCGAGAAGAGCTGCCCGCCCGACACGCTGGGCTGCCCGGACATCCTGCTTCTGCAGTGCGAGGAGCTGGCAGTCATCGACAACCTGTCGGGCAAGCTGTACCTGATCGTCTATGCCGACCCGTCCCAGCCCGAGGCCTACGCCAACGCCAAGCGGCGCCTGCGCGAATTGCGCGATCAGCTCAAGTATTCGGTGAGCGCGCCGCAGGTGCGGCCGACCCAGGCGCATCCGGCCGAGCGCAGCTTCGCGAAGACGGACTACATCGCCGCCGTGGAGCGCGCCAAGGAGCTGATCGCCGCGGGCGACTTCATGCAGGTGCAGGTGGGCCAGCGCATCAGCAAGCGCTATACGGAGTCGCCGCTGTCGCTCTATCGCGCGCTGCGCTCGCTCAATCCCTCGCCCTACATGTATTACTACGACATGGGCGACTTCCACGTCGTGGGCGCCTCGCCCGAGATCCTGGTGCGTCAGGAGCACACGGGCGAAGGCGAACAGAAGATCACCATTCGCCCGCTGGCCGGCACCCGCCCGCGCGGCGCATCGCCCGAGCTGGACAAGGCGGCCGAGGTCGAGCTGATCAACGACCCGAAGGAGCGCGCCGAGCACGTGATGCTGATCGACCTGGCGCGCAACGACATCGGCCGCATCGCGAAGATCGGCAGCGTGAAGGTGACCGAGGCCTTCGCGATCGAACGCTACAGCCACGTGATGCACATCGTGAGCAACGTCGAAGGCATCCTGCAGGACGGCATGACCGCCATCGACGTGCTCAAGGCCACCTTTCCGGCCGGCACGCTGACCGGCGCGCCCAAGGTGCATGCGATGGAGTTGATCGACCAGCTCGAACCGACCAAGCGCGGCCTCTACGGCGGCGCCTGCGGCTACATCAGCTATGCGGGCGACATGGACGTCGCGATCGCGATCCGCACCGGCATCGTGAAAGACCAGATGCTGCACGTGCAGGCCGCCGCCGGGGTGGTGGCGGATTCGGTGCCGGAACTGGAGTGGAAGGAAACCGAGGCCAAGGCCCGGGCCTTGTTGCGCGCGGCCGAACTGGTTGAAGAGGGCCTGGAATGAGCGCCGCGCCCGACGTCCAGAACGACTTCACGCACGAGATCATCGGCGCGGCGGTCGAGGTTCAGCGCGTGCTGGGCACGGGACTCGACGAAGGCGCTTACGCCGCGGCGCTGGCGATCGAGCTCGCCGAGCGCGAGATCGGCTTCGCGCGCGACGTGGCGCTGTCGGCCAGCTACAAGGGCCGCTCGCTCGGCGAGGCGTACCGCGCGGGCTTCGTGGTCGAGCACTCGGTCGTCGTCGAACTCAGGGCGGTCGACGTGCTGACCGACCTGCACCGCGCGCAGGTCCAGGCCGCGTTGCGCCTGTCTGGCCTCAAGCTGGGCCTCCTGATCAACTTCAACGTGTTCCCCGTCGTCAAGGGCGTGCACCGGATTGCGAGCAAGCCATGAAATTGCTGATGATCGACAACTACGACAGCTTCACCTACAACATCGTCCAGTACTTCGGCGAGCTGGGTGCGGAGGTGCAGGTGCATCGCAACGACGAGATCACGGTGGCGCAGATCGGCGAGGCGATCGCTTCGGGCGTGACCCGGCTCGTCGTGTCGCCCGGGCCCTGCTCGCCGGCGGAAGCGGGTGTGTCGGTGGCCGCCATCGAGGCCTTCGCGGGCAAGCTGCCGATCCTCGGCGTGTGCCTGGGTCATCAAGCCATCGGCGCAGCCTTCGGCGGCAAGATCATCCGTGCGCGCCAGCTGATGCACGGCAAGACCAGCGAGATCACGACCACGCAGGAGGGCGTCTTCGCGGGGCTGCCCCGCAAGTTCGTCGTCAACCGGTACCACTCGCTCGCGATCGAGCCCGAGAGCTGCCCGGAGGCCCTGGCGGTCACGGCCTGGACCGACGACAAGGAAATCATGGGCGTGCGGCACACCGGATTCGCACACGAGGTGCGCATCGAAGGCGTGCAGTTCCACCCCGAATCGATCTTGACGGAACATGGCCATGCCATGCTCAAGAACTTCCTGGACTGATCCCACCATGACCGAAAAATCTTCCGTCGTCGACCTGCGCAGCGATACCGTCACGCAGCCCTCGCGCGGCATGCGCGAAGCCATGATGAGCGCGCCGCTGGGCGACGACGTCTTCAGCGCCGATCCGAGCGTCAATGCGCTGCAGGAAAAGATCGCCGCGCTGCTGGGCTTCGAGGCTGCGCTGTTCGTGCCGACCGGCACCCAGAGCAACCTCTGCGGCATCCTTTCGCACTGCGGACGCGGCGACGAATACATCGTGGGCCAGCAGGCCCACTGCTACCGCTGGGAAGGCGGCGGCGCCGCGGTGTTCGGCAGCGTGCAGCCGCAGCCGCTCGACCACGCGCCAGACGGCACGCTGCCGCTCGCGCAGATCGAGGCGTCGATCAAGCCCGACGACGCGCACTTCGCGCGCACGCGGCTGCTGGCGCTCGAGAACACATTGGGCGGCAAGCTGCTGCCCTTCGACTACGTGCAAGCCGCCACGGCGCTCGCCAGGCGCAAGGGCGTGCAGTCGCATCTGGATGGCGCGCGGCTCTTCAACGCGGCGACCGCGCAGGCGGCGCTGACCGACAGCAGCGACGTGCGTGCCGAGGCGCGCCGCATCGCGCAGTGCTTCGACAGCGTGTCGGTGTGCTTCAGCAAGGGGCTCGGTGCGCCGATCGGTTCGGCGCTGGTCGGTTCGCGCGATTTCATCGCACGCGCCCACCGCATCCGCAAGATGGCAGGCGGCGGCATGCGGCAGGCCGGCCTGCTCGCGGCGGCGGCGGCATACGCGCTCGATCAGCACGTCGATCGCCTCGCGGACGACCACGCGCTGGCAGTGCGGCTCGCGCACGGGCTCCAGGGCATCGAGGGGCTGACGGTCGAGACGCCGCACACGAACATCGTGTTCGTCGACCTGACAGGTGCGGCGCAATCGCGCTCGGCCGAACTGCTGGCGCAACTCAACGCGCAGGGCATCCTGGCGACCGGGCTGTACCGCCTGCGCTTCGTGACGCATCTCGACGTCGACGCGGCGGGCGTCGATCGCGCCGTGGCCGCGATCCGCGCGTTCTTCAAGGCCTGACAGGAGCGCATCCGCCATGCCCGATCTGCCGCACCTGCTCGCGTTCATCGCGGCGGGCTTGTTGCTCAACCTGACGCCGGGGCCCGACGTGCTCTACGTGGTGACGAACTCGCTGCGTTCCGGCACGCGCGCCGGCATCGTCGCCGGACTCGGCATCACGGCCGGCTGCTTCGTCCACATCTTCGCCGCAGCCGCAGGCGTGGGTGCCTTGTTGTCCGCTTCCGTGACCGCGTTCACCGTCCTCAAGTACATCGGCGCGGCGTACCTGCTGTATCTGGGGGCGCGCATGCTGCTGTCGCGCGCGGCGTCGCCGACCGACCTGGATGCGACGGTCGCCGCGGGCCCGCAGCGCAGCTTGAGGGCGATCTTTCTCGGGGGCTTCTGGAGCAACGTGCTCAATCCGAAGGTCGTGCTGTTCTTCCTGGCATTCGTGCCGCAGTTCATCCAGCCCGAGGCCGGCAACAAGGCGCTGGCCTTCGTGCTGCTGGGCATGCTGTTCAACTTCAATGCGATCCCGGTCAACGTGGCGTGGGCGCTGGCCGCGGGCTGGATGGCGCGCCGACGCACCGTTCAGCGAGGCATGCAATGGTTCGAGCGCGTGGCAGGCGTACTGTTCATCGGCTTCGGCCTCAAGCTCGCGCTCGCGGACGCACCGGGAGCGGTCCGCGTCGGCCGCTGACTCAAGACACCCCAAGACACCCCCAGTTACCCAGGAGACTTCCATGATCACCCCGCAAGAAGCACTGCAGCGCACCATCGAGCACCGCGAGGTGTTCCACGACGAAATGCTGCATATCGTGCGCCTCATCATGAGCGGCGAATGCTCGCCCGTGATGATGGCGGCGCTGATCACCGGCCTGCGCGTCAAGAAGGAAACCATCGGCGAAATCACCGCCGCGGCTCAGGTGATGCGCGAGGTCTCGACCAAGGTGCCCGTGGCCGACACCCGTCATCTGGTCGACATCGTCGGCACGGGAGGCGACGGATCGCACACCTTCAACATCTCGACCTGCGCCATGTTCGTGGCGGCCGCGGCGGGGGCGAAGGTCAGCAAGCATGGCGGCCGCAGCGTGAGCAGCAAGTCCGGCAGCGCCGACGTGCTGGAGTCGCTGGGCATCAACATCAACTTGAAGCCCGAGCAGATTGCCAAGAGCATCGCGGAGGTCGGCATCGGCTTCATGTTCGCCCCCAACCACCATCCGGCCATGAAGAACGTGGCGCCGGTGCGCAAGGAGCTGGGCATCAAGACCATCTTCAACATCCTGGGGCCGCTGACCAACCCGGCGGGCGCGCCGAACATCCTGATGGGTGTGTTCCATCCGGACCTGGTCGGCATCCAGGTGCGGGCGCTGCAGCGCCTGGGCGCCCAGCATGCGCTGGTGGTCTACGGACGCGACGGCATGGACGAGATCTCGCTCGGCGCTGCCACCATGGTCGGCGAGCTGAAGAACGGCGAGGTGCGCGAGTACGAGCTGCATCCCGAGGACTTCGGCTTCGCGATGTCGAGCAATCGCACACTGCGCGTCGAGACGCCGGAGCAGTCCAAGGCCATGCTATTGGGCGTGCTGGACAACGAAGCCGGAGCGGCGCGCGACATCGTGATCTTCAATGCGGGCGCCGCGCTCTACGCGGCGGACTTGGTCGACTCGATGGCTGCGGGCATCGAGCGCGCTCGCGGCGCGATCGAGTCGGGCGCCGCCAAGGGCAAGTTGGCCGAGTTGATTCGCTTCAGCAGCGCAGCTTGAAAGGAGGCGCCAGCATGTCCGACATTCTCGAGAAGATCGTTGCCGTCAAGCGCGAGGAAGTGGCCGCCGCACGCAAGAGGACCGCACTGGAGGCGATGCGCCAGGATGCCGAAGGCCGCGTCCTGACGCGCGACTTCGTCGGCGCCCTGCGCGCCAAGATTGCCGCCGGGCAGGCGGCCGTGATCGCCGAGATCAAGAAGGCCAGCCCGAGCAAGGGCGTGCTGCGCGCGGAATTCGAGCCGGCCGATATCGCCCAGAGCTACGCCGAGGGCGACGGCACGATCACCGCGGCCTGCCTCTCCGTGCTGACCGACCGCCAGTTTTTTCAGGGTGGCGTCGACTACCTGAAGCAGGCGCGTGCGTCGTGCGACCTGCCGGTGCTGCGCAAGGATTTCATCGTCGACGCCTACCAGGTCTACGAGTCTCGCGCGATCGGCGCCGATGCCATTCTGCTGATCGCGGCGTGCCTGGACGACGCACAGATGCGCGACTTCGAGGAGATCGCCGTCGGGCTGGGCATGGCGGTGCTGGTGGAGGTGCACGACGCGGGCGAGCTCGAGCGGGCGCTCAAGCTCCGCACGCCGCTCATCGGCGTCAACAACCGCAACCTGCGGACCTTCGAGGTGTCGGTGCAGACCACGCTCGACCTGCTTCCGGGGCTGCCCGAGGGGCGGTTGCTCGTCACCGAATCGGGCATCACCCTGCGCGAAGACATCGCCCGACTGCGCGCCGCGGGCGTCCATGCCTTCCTGGTCGGCGAGGCCTTCATGCGGGCCGACGAACCGGGCGAGGCGCTCGCCGACTTGTTCCGATGAGCGCGGTGGCCACCCAGTTGCAGAGCGCCGATCCGGCCGATTGGCCGGTGGCTGAAGGCTGGCAATTGCTGGTCGACGAATTCTTCGGCGCGGCTTCGGGGCTGAAACTGGTCGATTTCCTGCACGAGCGGCTGAAGTCGGGTGCGGTGATCTTCCCGCCGCGCCCTCTGCGGGCGCTGGAGCTCACGCCGCCGGAGGCGGTGCGCGTCGTGATCCTGGGCCAGGACCCGTACCACGGACGCGGCCAGGCCGAAGGGCTGGCTTTTTCCGTCGCGCCGGGCGTGGCGTTGCCGCCCTCCCTGCGCAACATCTTCAAGGAACTTCAGCGCGACCTGGGGATGCCGCCGCCTCGATTTCCCGACCCTGGCGGCAGCTTGGTGAAGTGGGCCACGCACGGCGTGCTGTTGCTCAACACCTGTTTGACGGTGGAAGAGGGGCAGCCGGCCAGCCATTCGGGTCGCGGCTGGGAAGTGCTGACCGATGCCGTGATCCGGCATGTCGCCCATTCGGAGCGGCCTGTGGTGTTCATGCTTTGGGGTTCCCACGCGCAAAGCAAGAAGGCGCTGATCGATGGGAATAGGCACAAGGTGCTGACGGCAAACCACCCCTCGCCGCTGTCGGCCCTGCGTCCGCCGGTGCCCTTCATCGGCTGCGGCCACTTCAGCCAGGCTCGCGCTTGGCGCGAAACGCAAGGTTTGTGATTTGGCCCGGGCAAAATTGCCGCGGTTGATTCGGAGGAGACGGCATGAGCAACTCCCGCCCCAGTGCGACGCCTCGACTTTCCCACCCCGGCTCGACGACCGGCCCTTCCAACCGTGCTATATTTCGAGGTTCGCCGGAGAGGTGGCCGAGTGGTTAATGGCAGCAGACTGTAAATCTGCCCTCTTACGAGTACGCTGGTTCGAATCCAGCCCTCTCCACCAGCGAAGAATGGATTTGCAGAGCGTTTGAATGGCGGGGCTTGGTGTGGCGCTGGAAGGCAAAACACGAGGCCCGGACCGTGCTGCAATGTGGCCCGAGTCGTTGGGGCTGCGATGCGATGCGGGAGTAGTTCAATGGTAGAACCCTAGCCTTCCAAGCTAATGACGCGGGTTCGATTCCCGTCTCCCGCTCCAGCGATCCAGTCGACGCAAGGCACGGTTAGTCAAGAATTTCGCCCATTTGGCTCAGTGGTAGAGCACTCCCTTGGTAAGGGAGAGGTCGCGGGTCCGATTCCCGCAATGGGCACCAGTTTTGGGGTTGCAGTCGGTCGGGTGCAGTCTCACGTCAGTGTGTTGATCTAGTTATTTTTCGGAGTCGA
>NZ_LYVO01000038.1 GCF_001984055.1 Variovorax sp. KK3 | reverse complement strand
GAACTCGACGAACCCACCCGCCTCGCTGACCGCCGGCGGACTGTCGATCGACAACCGAGGCAACGCATCCACACCAACCCTCACAGTCGCCGTCGACACATCCCCATCCGTGTCGGTCAACGTGTAGCTGAACGAGTCCGCACCGCTGAAACCGGCCCTCGGGGTATAGGTAAAGATGCCGTCCGCATTCACCACCACATTGCCGTTGGCCGCGCCCGTATGCAGCGCATAGGTGTTGCCGCCGTCGGCACTGGGCGTGTCGTTGCCCACCAACGTATTCGTCAACACGGCGTCCTCGAGCATCGAGAACGTGTCGTCGACGGCCACCGGCATGGCATTGGGGCGAACGACCGAAATGTTGACGGTCGCGCTCGACACGTCGCCGTCGGCGTCGGTCAGCGTGTAGGTGAACGAGTCCGCTCCGTTGTAGTTGGCGTTCGGCGTGTAGTCGAAAGTGCCGTCGGCATTGAAGACGAGGGTGCCGTTCGCGGGACCGGCGCCGAGCGCGAAGACGTTGCCGCCGTCGCCCGACAAGATGTCGTTGTCGCCCACAGTGCCGCTGACAAGCATGCCTTGAGGGGTTTCGAAGCTGTCGCTGACAGCAACCGGCAGGTCATCGACCGATACGACATCGATCGCCACGTGTGCGGTGTCGCTTCCGCCGTGCCCATCGCTGATGGTGTAGTCGAACTCGACCGGGCCATGGTAGTTGGCTGCCGGATTGAAGGTGACGGTGCGGTCGGCATTGAGGGTCAGGGTGCCGACGACATGGCCGGCTCCGTCGGCTACCGACACCGGGGCGCCGGCGGAGACCGGGCTGCCGTTGATGGCGACGATGGTCAGCACATCGCCATCGATGTCACGGTCGTTGCCCAGCAGGTCGAGGGTGAGGGGGGTGTCTTCCGCCACCGTCGCGCGGTCGTCGGTTGCCACGGGCGGGTCGTTGACCGGAATCACCGCGATGGTGATGACCGAGTTTCCTTGCTTGCCGTCGCTGCCGACGGCGGTGTAGGGCACCGTGATGACGCCGGTGAAGTCGTGGATCGGCGTGAAGCTCAGCGTGCCGTCCGCATTCATGCTCAGGGTGCCTTGCGGCAAGACCAACGGGCGGTCCGTGGAGATGACTTGGCCGGCCACGGTCTGGACGACGACGCTGCCCGACGAAAAGTTGTCGTTGGTGCGCGGGTCGAAGGTGGCCGACGTGTCTTCCAGCAGCGCCACCGTGTCGGGATTCGCCCTGTCGATGGGCTCGATCAGCGAGACTTCGGCAGATGGCCGTGAGACGGGTGAAGCCAGCTCCGCCAGCCCAGCGCCCGCCTTCGTGACCTCGGAGATGCGTTCTACACGGATGCCGGGCAGCAGCGTGTCGTCGCTGAGCGGTGCCTCGACGACAGGCGACTTCTTGGCCGGCTCGGGCTCGTTCGGCTTAGCGACCACCTGGGGCAGCGGATCGGCGAAGCGCCGCGAGCCTTCGATCTGCACGATGCCGTTCTGGCTCGTGAGAACGACGTCGCCCTTGTTGATGACGTCACCGACCTTGAGCTGCCGCTCCTGGCCATCCGGCCCGCGCAGCACTGCCTCGCCCCAGATGCCCGCCACCTTGCCGGACAGTTGCCGAACCGGCACATAGCCGGCGTTGAGTGACGACTCGGACGCTGAACCTCCACCGCCTGAGGTCATGACGATCTTCTTTTGTTGGGTGGCGCCGGCAGGGTTGGCAGATGACTTCGACGAAGGCATGAAGATGGCTCGTGGTTGGTGAAGAGTGGTACGCGGAAAAACGAAAAAGCCGGCTTAACTACCGGCGTCGCTCAGGAGTAGCTGGGTCGACTCGCTCCCCGAGGCGGGGGCATGTAGGTCCGATACCAAGGGGGTGCCGATGCCATCCGCACCACAGACACTCAGCAGCAACGACAGGAACAATGTCGAGACGACGAGATAGGTGATTTGCTTGAACATGGAGCGACCCCTTTTGGAACGAAGTACAGCCTTCGCAGCGGGGCCGATTGTTATGAGCCGGGGTCGGTCGCCTGAGGGATCGCGACAAAAGGTAAGAATCTGCCGGCATAGGCCTTGCCGAGCGTGATCAATGCAACGGATTGCGCGGCCCGCGATTGCATTGGCCGCATTTGGAATGCGTCGCGCCGACGGCACCGTGATCGGGCCGACTGCGGCACGAGCGGTGCAGCCTCAGATCAAGGCACTGCCAGAAGATCCAGGTGACCCACGCACAGGCGGCTTTGCGGCGACGCCGAACGCTGCGCACGCCAGGCGTCGACCACGGGCGCCGCGCCCGGCATTTGCTCGAGCGCTGCGGAAGCAATGCCCTGAATCATCGACGCCAGCATGGGGCCGCTGTCGATATGCCAATCACTGCGGGCCTGCGCCACACCGTAGCCCATGGCTTCGAGCAGGGCGGCGGCCGTGGAGGACGACTCACCGCCCAGCGCCGGACCGAAGCCCTTGTCGCGCCGCTGATGTGCGGCGAACAGCGCGTGCACCTCGGCGTCGTGTTCGAGCGCCGGATACCAATCCAGGCGCCCGTCGACGTCGAGCGCGAAGAACACGGCGGCGTTCGCTCGACGCACGCGCTCGAACAAGTCCCGGAGCCACGGTGCGGACACCAAGTCCAGCAGCGCGGCAGCCGTGACGAGCTGCGCGGCAACCAAAGACACGGTGTCGAGCGCACCGACGAGATCGGCCTGAAGCCAGCGGATCTCGGCGTCCCAGCCCGCACCTTCGACATGCAGTTGCGCATCGCCGGCGCGCAGCACCAACCCCTGCGCACGCGCCCAGCCGCCGATCACACGGGGCAGCGCCGCCAGGAGCTTCGGATCATGGTCGACGAGCAGCCAGCGCTGCGACCCACCCAGCCGCGGCGCGAGCGCGCGCAAGTTGGCGCCGGTGCCGCAGCCCAGGTCCACGACGCTCAAGGCCTTCGCACCGCCGCGCATGCGATCGGCCATGCCGCGCAGGTCGAACGCCGCAGCCGACTCGGCGCGGGCCGCGATGTCGAAGGGCTCGCGCAGGGCCAGCCAATCGGCGCTGAAGCCGCTCATGGTCTACCCGGCTGCCCCGCGAACGCGCCAAGCGCGGCAGCAAAGCGCGCACTGCGGGTCGCCCAGGTCGGCAGATTCATTCGCGCCACGCGCGCGCCCGCACTCAGTCGCGCGCGCCACTTGCCGTCGTCCATCAATTGCTGCAGTGCGGCGCGCAGCTCATCCAGGCTGCCGGGCGCGACGAGCATGCCGGCGTCCGCGGGCACCGTGTCCGGTATCGCCCCGGCACGCGTGCTGATCACCGGCAGGCCATGCGCCAGCGCCTCGGCCAATGCCATGCCGTAGCCTTCGTGGAAGGAGGGCAGAACGAAGGCATCGGCCGTGGCATACAGCGCACGAAGGCCCGCCTCGTCCTGCTCGCCATGCAGCACCACGCGCTGCTGCAGGCCATGCCGATCGATGGCCTGCACGAGGGCCGCCGCGCAAGCTTCGTCCATGGTCAAGCTGCCGGCGCAATGCAGCACCCAGGGCCGGTCCTTCAAGCCCGCCAGCGCTTCGGCCAGCAGCAGGTGCCCCTTGCGCGGCGTGACGGTCGCCACGCAGAGCAGCGAAAGCGCCTCGCCGCCGGACCCGACCGACAACGGCGCAGGCTCGGTGCCCGGCTCGACCACCGCGACGCGCTGCGGCTCGACGCCGAAGTCCGCAAGCGCACTTCCCGTGGAGGGACTCGTCACGATCACACCGCGCGCCAGCGCCAGCGCCGCGCGCTCGCTGTCGAACAACGCGCGCTGCCGTTCCGCATCGAGCCCCGTTTCCAGCGACAGCGGATGGTGAACCAGCGCGATCCAGCAGAGCCGCCGGGCATGCTGCCGCACCAGCTCCGGCAGCACGCCGAACGCCAGCCCGTCGACGACCGCGAGCGCACCGTCGGGCAGCCCTTCGATCACACGCGCGGCCTGCGCTTGCGCGGCCGCCCCGGGCGACGGAAATCCGTCCCCCAGCCCCTGCACGTCCACCGCCCAGCCCAGCGCACGCAAGCCGGCGATGATCCGCCGATCGTAGGCATAGCCACCCGTGCGCGTGCCCAGATCACCCGGCACCAGGAAGCTGCAGCGTGGGGGTGCGTCCGTCAAAGCGCGCCTTCGTAGGCGGCCCAGGCCACGTGCGATTCATTGAGCCGCACGCGCAGGCCCGACAGCCCGCTCGCATGCGGCCCCAGTTCGCCGGCCGCGATGCGCGCCGCGACCCGGTCGAAGACCACGCGTGCCATGAACTCTGTGGTGGTGTTGCGGCCCGCGAAGGCGGGGTCGTCGTCGAGATTGCGCAGGTTGAACTCGGCCAGCACCTGCTTGAGCACGTCGGTGGCCAGCGCGATGTCGACCACCATGCCGTCGGCGTCGAGTTCGTCGCGACGGAACTCCAGGTCCACCACGTAGGTGGCGCCGTGCAGGCGTTGCGCCGGGCCGAAAGCCTCGCCGCGGAAGCTGTGGGCAATCATGAAATGGTCGCGAACGTTGACGCTGTACATGGCGAGCTCCGAAAAATTTCTCAGGGATAGTCGATGCGATGGCACAAGGTGTGGGCCGAGCCTGCGGCCAGGCGCGCGAGCACGGCCGGCAGTTCGTTGAAGGGCGCGGTGTCGGTCAGCAGCACATCCAGCGCAGGATCGCACAACAGCGACAGCGCCAGCCCCATGCGGCGTCCATGGCTCCAGCGCGACCGCTGCGCCGTGGCCACCTGGCCCACCTGCGAGCTGCGCAGCGTGAGCCGGCGCGCGTGAAAGGCTTCGCCCAGCGGCACGGCGACGGCGCGGCGGCCGTACCAGCTCATTTCGAGCACGGTGGCCTCGAAGGCCGCGAGGCCCAGCGCGGTCGCCAGGCCCTCGGCGCTGCCGCTGGCGTGCACGACGAGGTCGGTATCGGGTGCAGCAGCCTCAGGCGTCGCGAACCCGACGCCGAGCCGTTCGGCAATCGATCGCCGTTCGGGATTCGTGTCGACCACCTGCACCGCACATCCCGGCATGCGCCCGGCCAGCCAGGCCACCAGCAAGCCCACCACGCCCGCGCCGACCACCGCGATGCGGTCGCCCAGCCGCGGCGAGGCATCCCACAGCGCGTTGACCGCCGTTTCCATGTTGGCCGCCAGCACCGCGCGCGCAGGCGGCAGTTCGTCGGGCAGCGGATGCACGGCCGTCGCCGGCACCACGTAATGGCTCTGGTGCGGATGCAGGCAGAAGACGGCGCGCCCGAGCAGTTGCGGCGGTCCTTGCTCCACCACGCCCACGCTCGCATAGCCGTACTTGACCGGCGCTGGAAACCCGCCTTCCTGGAAGGGCGCGCGCATGCGCTCGTGTTCGCTCTCGGGCACTTCGCCGCGAAACACCAGCAGTTCGGTGCCGCGGCTGATGCCGCTGTGCAGCGCACGCACGCGCACCTCGCCGGGCCCCGGCGCAGCGAGCGCCACCGGCCGCAGGCCGGCGCGACCCGGCGCTTCGACCCAGCAGGCCCGGGGGTCGCCCGAAGCGACGCGGGAATGATTTGCTGGCATGCTCTTCCTCGCAGGCCGTGATTGATCCATGCGCATGGCGCGTTCGTACACGGCTTGCAGTGGTTTGCCGATGGCTCGCCCGTCGCGGGCCTTTGGTGTTCGGCCACCGATCTTAATGAAGGCGATGCTCACGCGACCCTCCCCCGGTCATCCCGGTCACAAGCGCTCCGGCGCATGGCGGCTCGCCACGCTGCGGCGCGACGCATGGCGCGAGGCCCTGCCCTGCGTCGTGCTGCTCGCCGCGCTGGCCGCGGTGCTGGGCGCGCTCGACGCACTCGGGCCGTGGTTCCATTTGAAGTCGCTGCTGGCCTTTTCCGCGGGCTTCGCGCTCGTGCTCGCCGGCCTGGCGGCGCATGCACCGAACCAGCGCTTCGGCCCGGCCAACCGCGTGACCCTGGCCCGCCTGGCCCTGATCAGCGTGCTCGCCGCAGCCGTGGGCGAAACCATGGACGACATCCTGGCCTGGAGCGTCGCCGTGGTGGCCGCCATCGCCGCATTGCTCGACGCGATCGACGGCCCGCTGGCGCGGCGCAGCGGCCAGTCCAGCGCCTTCGGTGCCCGCTTCGACATGGAAACCGACGCGATGCTCGTGCTGGTGCTGTCGCTGCTGGTGCTGCAGTTCGGCAAGGCCGGCGCGTGGGTGTTGGCCGCCGGCCTGATGCGATACCTCTTCGTGCTGGCCGCGCGGCCCTGGCCCTGGCTGGCGCGCGACCTGCCGCCCAGCACACGTCGCAAGACGGTGTGCGTGCAGCAGATCGTCGCCCTCATCCTCTGCCTGGCACCGGCCGTCGCGCCGCCGTGGAGCCAGGCCCTCGCAGCGGCCAGCCTGATCATGCTCGCCACCTCTTTCGCCATCGACACCGCCTGGCTCATGCAAAGGCGCCATCTTCCCCCGGAGACCATCAGATGAACGTCTTGCGCGCCCTGTTCGCCACCCTGCTGGTCCTGATGACGGCCACACCGCTGCGCGCCGAGCAGGCCCGCTACGAGCTCGACCCCGAGCACATCACGGTGGCGTTTCTCGTCGACCACATCGGCTATGCCAAGGTGCTGGGCATGTTCCGCGCGGCGCGGGGCAACTACAGCTTCGACGAAGCCACCGCCACGCTGGGCGCGCTGCGCATCGAGGTCGACACGCAAAGCGTGTTCAGCAACTTCGCCAGCCGCGACCGGCACCTGAAGAGCGCGGACTTCCTCAACAGCTCCGAGTTTCCGCGCATGGTGTTCACCGCGAACGGCGCCAAGCGCACTGCCGACCGCACGTTCGAGATCGTGGGCCAGCTCGAGCTGCTGGGCCGTTCGCAGCCCCTTACGCTCACCGCGACCTGGAACAAGAGCGGCGCCTCGCCCATCGACAAGACCTACACCATGGGCGTGTCCGCGCGAGGCAGCTTCAAGCGCAGCGCCTACGGCATGAACTACGCGGTCGCCAACGGCTGGGTCGGCGACGACGTGGAACTCATCATCGAGTTCGAAGCCAAGCGCAAATGACCAACACCAGCGCCTGGCCCGCATGGACGCTGCGCTTCGCGCTGCCGTTCGTGGTGCTGAACGCGCTGCTGACGATGGAAAACCATGGCCCCGGGCTATGGCCCCGGCCCGCCCTGCGGCTGTCTTTCGAACTGGCGATGGCGCTGCTCGCGCTCACCGCCTGGATCGCCTGGCGCGGCCGGGCCGGCGAGCGCACGCTGCGCCTGCTGGCCGCCGTCAGCAGCGCCTGGATCGTGGTGCGCTATCTCGACGTGACGGTGTCGGCCGTGTTCGGCCGGCAGATCAACCTGTACTGGGACGGCCGCCATGCGCTGGAGGTCGTGCGAATGGGCGACCTCGCCGGGTGGCAGCTCGCGCTCGGCGCCATGGCGCTGCTGGCCGTCCCCTGGCTGCTGTACCGGCTCACTCTCGTCTGCTGGCGCCGCATCGCGCAGGCGCTCGCTTCGCCGCCGCGGCGCCCAGCGATCCGACCGGCGATCGGGCTGGCCGGCCTGCTGCTCGCCGCCAGCTTCGCGGCGCATGGCATCGGCGGGCGCGACACGCGCTGGTTCTTCTCGATGCCGGTGGCACCGATCCTCGCGCACCAGGCCGAGGTGCTGGCCGGCCAGCTGATGCCGGGGCGCGCGGAGGCGCAGCTGTCGCCCAGCCCCGAATTCGCCAACGTCGGGCTCGCGGGCCTGCACAACGCCGACGTGCTGCTGCTGTTCGCCGAGTCCTACGGCGTCACCACGCTCGACAACCCACGGCAGGCCGAGGCCCTGGCACCCGCCCGCGCGCGTTTCGCGCAAGCGCTGGCCGCCGGCGGCCTGCAGGTGGTGTCGGCCCGCGTCCGCTCGCCCACCTTCGGCGGCGCCTCCTGGCTGGCGCACGCGGCATTGCTGAGCGGTGTCGACACGCACGACCCCGGCGCCTACGAGCTGCTCCTGGCCACCGACCGGCCGACGCTGGTGCGCCACTTCCAGACCCACGGCTGGCGCACCGTGAGCTGGATGCCAGGCCTGCACCGTCCCTGGCCCGAGGGCAGCTTCTACGGCTTCGACCGCTACGTGGACGCCGACCGCACGGGCTACCGAGGCGCCGCTTTCGGCTACTGGCGCGTGCCCGACCAGGCCTCGATGGCGCTGCTGCACGCGCAGGAGCTGGCGCAGCCGCCCGGCACGCGCGCGCCGCGCTTCATCGTCTTTCCGACGCTGGCGAGCCACGCGCCCTTCCGCCCGCTGCCGCCCTACCTGGCCGATTGGGACCGTCTGCTCGGCCCCGATGCCTACTCGCCTGACGAACTCGCGACGGCACAGGCCAAGCCCGCCGGCTGGCAGGAAGTCGTTCCGGCCTACCTCGAGTCCCTTGGCTACACCTTCGATTGGCTGGGCGACTACCTGGGCCGCCGCGCGCCCCGAACGCTGCTGACCATCGTGATCGGCGACCATCAACCGCTGGCCGGCGTGAGCGGCACGGGCGCCTCGTGGGACGTGCCGGTGCACGTCATCAGCGCCGATGCCGCGCTGCTCGGCCGCTTCGAAGCGCACGGCTTCGCGCGAGGCCTGATGCCGCCGCCGGGGCAAGCGCAGGCGCAGGCACCGACCCTGGACATGCACGCGCTGACGCCGCTCCTGGCCCAACTGCTCGACGCACCTCCGCCCGCGCCGGCCGGCACGGCCGAATGAGTTCCAAGGTCGGGCGCCGGTTTCGCGAACTAGTTCACGGGCACTTCACGCTGCGTCTGCTAACTTGCGGGGCATGCGCGCCTTACTTCTTCTTGCCAGCATCGCCGTCCCCGCCGCCGCCTGGTGGCTGGGTTCCTACACCGGACTCCTGATCGCCACCGGCGCATGCCTCACCGCAGCGGCCGGCACCTTCATCCTGTCGCGGGCTCGCGAAGAGGCCCGCGAATCGAAGGACATGCAGCGCGCCTTCGGGCGAAGCACCACCTTCCTGGCCGGGCTGCGCAAACGCTGAGGGGCGCCACGCCGAAGGGCGCAAGCGCCGGGGCCTTGCCCATGTGCCCGGTTCGCCGGCTCAGCTTGCGACAGCCGCCTTGGCCACGGCCACTTCCATTTCGCGCGGCAGCGTCACGCCGTTCTTCACCGCCAGGATTTCCGCCATCACGCTGACCGCGATCTCGGGTGGGGTCTTGCTTCCCACGTAGATGCCGATCGGCCCGCGCAGCCGCGCCAGCGATTCGTCGGTCTGGTCGAAGTGCTCGATCATGCGGTCGCGCCGCGCCAGCGCATTGCGCCGCGAGCCGATCGCACCGACGTAGAAGGCCTCGCTGTCCAGCGCCTCGAGCAGGGCCAGGTCGTCGAGCTTGGGGTCGTGCGTCAGCGCGACCACGCAGCTGCGGCGGTCGGGCTTGAAGGCCTGCACGGCGTCGTCGGGCATCTCGGTGCTGATGGTCACGCCGGGCGTGGTCCAGGCGGTGCGGTATTCGGCGCGCGGGTCGCACAGCGTCACCGCGAAGCCGCTGAACTTGGCCATGGTCGACAGGTACTCGGCCAGCTGGCCCGCGCCGATCAGCAGCATGCGGTATTCGGGGCCGAAGGTGTTGACCAGCGTGTGGTCGTCCACCGTGAGCTCGGCCGGTGCGGCGGCCTCGGCCAGTTGCACCGCGCCGTCGGCCAGGTTCACCGTGCGGCGCATCAGCCGGCCCTGCTCCAGCTGCTCCACCAGCGCGGCGAGCGACGCGGCATCGGGGTCGAACTCGAGCAGCAGTTCCAGCGTGCCGCCGCAGGGCAGCCCGAAGCGGTGCGCCTCGTCGGCGGTGATGCCGTACTTGATCAGCGTGGGCGGGCCCGAGGGCATGCCGTTCGGCGCGCCGTGGGCGCGACTGTGGCGCGCGATCAGGTCGTCCTCGATACAGCCGCCCGACACCGAGCCGACCACGGCGCCGTCTTCGGCCAAGGCCATGATCGATCCGACCGGCCGCGGCGACGAGCCCCAGGTCCGCACCACCGTCGTGAGCAGCGCGCGCTGCCCCGCCAGACGCCAGTCGCGCAGCGTGCGCAGCACCATCACGTCGAGGTTTTCCATCGTCTCGCCTACCGTCTCGCTCGTCTTCTCGATTGCTGTGTCGATCGACTTGCCGCTCATTCGGCCGGCTTGTCGCCGGCGCCGTCTTCGGGCTTGTCGTCCTTCTTGCCGAAACCCATCTTGCGCATCAGCCCGGCCATGGCGCCCGGCTTTTCCGCAGGCTCTTCGGCAGTTGCGCCTTCGGTGGCTGCGGCCGGCGGCGGGCCGTAGCGCGCCTGCATCTCGGCCTCGAAGCGCTTGAAGAAGTCGTCGGCGGTCGACTTGGCGGCGCCGTCGATCAGCCGCTGCCCCAGCTGGGCGATCTTGCCGCCCACCTGGGCCTGCACGGTGTAGTCGAGGTCGCAGGCCGCGCCCTCGCTGTCGGCCACCGGCTTGAGCGTGACGCTCGACGAGCCCTTGGCGAAGCCGGCCACACCGCCCTGCCCCTCGAAAGACAGCCGGTAGCTGTCGGGCGGCGTGATGTCGGCCAGCGCCACCTTGCCGTTGAACTTGGCCGACACCGGGCCGATCTTGACCGCCAGCGCCACGGTGTACTGGTTGTCGCCGGCCGGCTCGAACTTGTCGCAGCCGGGAATGCATTTCTTGAGCGTCTCGGGATCGTTGAGCGCTTCCCAGGCCTGCTGCTGCGTGATGCCGAGCCGGCGGTTGCCGAGCATTTCCATGGTGGTGTCCTTCTTGGTTCTCTGGGTTCGTCGGATCAGCGTCCGCGGCGCATCAGCGCGGCCAGGCTCGATGCCAATTCTTCGAGTGCGCTGAGATTGTGGACCGCGAGCATCGCGTCCGCATGCCGGTGCAGCACGGCGGCCCCGCGCGCGAGCGGGGCATAGCCTTCATAGCGCATCAGCGGGTTGAGCCACAGCACGCGCCGCGCATGGCGCTTGAGCCACAGCAGTTCGTGCTCCAGCACTTCGGGCTCGCCGGTGTCCAGCCCGTCGCTGATCACCAGCACCAGCGTGCGGCGGCCGCTCAGGCGGCGGGCATGCTGCCGGCGCAATTCGGTCAGCGAGCCGCCCAGCCGCGTGCCGCCGGCGAAGTCGGCGATCGCCACGCCGGCCGCGGCCAGCATGGCGTCGGTGTCGGCGATGCGGAAGGCCGGCGTGAGGTCGGTCAACTGGGTGCCGAAGGCGAACACGTCGCGCCGGCCGGCCCGCCGCGTGGCCGCATGCAAGAAGGCCAGCAACAAACGCGCGTAGCGTTCCATGGAGCCCGAGACGTCGACCAGCACCAGCAAGGGCAAGGGCTGCTTGCGCCGGGCCAGCCGCGGCAGCCGCATGATCTCGCCGCCGGTGCGGGCCGCCTCGTGCCACACGCCCGGCCAGTTCATGCGCGAATGCGCGCCGGCATTGCCGGCCGCATGCAGACGGCGCGCGGCCACGGTGGGCACCGGCAGCGCGACGTCGCGCGCCAGGCGCTCGACCAGCCGGTATTCGGCCGCGCCCAACGCGTTGAAGTCGGCGTGGTGCAGGCGCTGGCGGTCGCTGGCCGTCATCGCGGCATCGAACTCCACCTCGCGCTCGTTCTGCGGCGCCTGCATGGGCGCGCGCGGCGCGGCCAGGGCTTCGCGCACGCGCGGGCGGCGCTTCACGGGCTCGGCCTGGCCTTCGGCGCTGGGCAGCATCTGGGCCAGCAGTTTGTTGGCCAGCTCGGGGTCGCGGAACCAGGCGTCGAAAAGCTCGCGAAAGACGCCACGGTCCTGCTCGCGGCTGATCATCACGGCCTCCATCGCGGCCGACAGGTCGAGACGGCTTTCCACGCCGACCAGCGTGGCCGCCTCGGCCGCCAACGCGATGCGGGCCGAATCCGTTCGCACGCCGGCACGCCGCAATGCACGGCCGAAGCCGGCCATGTTGTCGGCCAGCTTGCCGCGTCGCGCGTCGCCCAGTTGCTGGACGCTCACCGCGTGCCCTCCTCCTCGGGCCGGAGCAGTTCGGCGGCGAGTTCGTGCGTGAGCGCGGCCACGTCGTCGCGCTGCTTGAAGAGGATGCCGGCGGTGTCGACCACGATCTCGGGGTCGAGTTCCAGCGTGTCCAGCGCGATCAGCGCACGGGCCCATTCCACGCTCTCGGCGATGCCGGGTGCGCGCTGGAAGGCGTCGGCGAATGGCGCGCTGCGCAGGCGCGCGACGAAGCTCGCGACCTGGTCCGACAGCGTCTGGCTCGCGCCCGGCACCTGGGCGCGCACGATGGCCAGTTCACGTTCGCGCTCGGGGTAGTCCAGCCAGTGGTAGAGGCAACGGCGCTTCACCGCGTCGTTGAGCTCGCGCGTGCGGTTGCTGGTCAGCAGCGTCACCGGCGGCACGATTGCGCGCACCGTGCCCAGCTCCGGAATGCTGACCTGGTACTCGCCCAGGTACTCGAGCAGGAAGGCCTCGAAAGGCTCGTCGGCGCGGTCGACCTCGTCGATCAGCAGCACCGCGCCGGGCGCCGGCGCCTGCAGGGCCTGCAGCAGCGGGCGGCGGATCAGGTAGTGCGGCTGGTAGACCTCGGCCTCGACGTCGCGCACCGCGCCATGGGCCTCGGCCGCACGCATGTGCAGCAGCTGCGCCGCGTAGTTCCACTCGTAGAGCGCCTCGCGCTGCTCGAGGCCGTCGTAGCACTGCAGGCGCAGCAGTTCGCGACGAAGCGCCTTGGACAGCGCCTTCGCCAGCTCGGTCTTGCCCACGCCCGGCTCGCCCTCCAGCAGCAGCGGGCGCTGCAGGCGCAGGGCGAGGAACACCGCCGTCGCCAGCCGCCGGTCGGCGAAGTAGCCGGCGCCTTGCAGCGCCTGCACGACCGCGTCGATGGTGGGGAACGGGGAGTTCGTTGCGGGCGTGGCGTCGGTCATCCGAGCGAGCTTAGCCCAAGGCCTTTCGCACCGCTCGCTGCGTCAGCACGCTGATCAGGTTGGCGCGGTAGGCGGCACTGGCATGCAGGTCGCTGTTCAGGTCGCCGGCGTCGATCTTCACGCCGGCCGCGGCCTCGGGCGTGAAGCTCTGGGTCAGCGCGTCTTCCAGGCCCTTGTGGCGGAACACGCCGTTGCCCGCGCCGGTGACGGCCACGCGCACGCCGCCGCCCTCACCGCTGCCCTGCGTCACGAAGATGCCGACCAGCGGGAAGTGCGACGCCTTCTGCCGCAGCTTCTCGTAGGCCGCCTTCTTCGGGATCGGAAAACGCACCGCGGTGATCAGTTCGCCGTCTTCCAATGCGGTAGTGAACAGTCCCTGGAAGAAGTCGTCGGCCGCGATCTCGCGCTTGTTGGTGACCACCGTGGCACCCGAGCCCAGCACCGCGCTCGGGTAGCAGGCCGAGGGATCGTTGTTGGCCAGCGAGCCACCGATGGTGCCCATGGCCCGCACCTGCCGGTCGCCGATGTGATCGGCCAGCCAGGCCAGCGCGGGAAAGGCGGACTTGATCTCCGCGTTGGCGCCCACGTCGAGGTGCCGGGTCATGGCACCGATCACGAAGGCATTGCCTTCCTTCTTGATGCCGGCGAGTTCCTTGATGCTGCCGAGGTCGACCAGCTGCTCCGGCGCTGCGAGCCGCAGCTTCATCGACGCGAGCAGGGTCTGGCCACCGGCCAGCGGCTTGCCGCCGGCCGCGGCCAGCTTGGCCGCGTCGGCCACGGAGGCAGGACGTTCGAGGGTGAATGCGTACATGTCGTGTTCCTCCTGTTCAGGCTGCCGGACGGCCCTGGGTGCTCGCGGTCAGCGCGGGCTCCTGCGGTTCTTGCGTCGCGCTGGTGCGGCCGTTGTGAATGGCTTCCCACACGCGGTGCGGCGACGCCGGCATGTCGAAGTCCTTGACGCCCAGCGGCGCCAGCGCGTCGAGCACCGCGTTGATCAGCGCAGGCGGCGAGCCGATGGCGCCGGCCTCGCCGCAGCCCTTGGTGCCCAAGGGGTTGTGCGTGCAGGGCGTGCAGGTGGTGTCGATCTTGAAGTTCGGGAAGTCGCCCGCGCGCGGCATGGCGTAGTCCATGAAGCTGCCGGTGAGCAGCTGGCCGCTTTCCTTGTCGTAGACGCAGTTCTCCATCAGCGCCTGGCCCAGGCCCTGCACGATGCCGCCGTGCACCTGGCCTTCGACGATCAGCGGGTTGATGATGGTGCCGAAGTCGTCCACCGCGGTGAAGCGGTCGATCTTGACCTCGCCCGTGTCCTTGTCGATCTCCACCTCGCAGATGTAGGTGCCGCCCGGAAAGGTGAAGTTGGTCGGGTCGTAGAAGGCCGTTTCGTTGAGCCCCGGCTCCAGCTTGTCGAGCGGGTAGTTGTGCGGCACGTAGGCCGTCAGCGCCACCTGGCCGAAGGGGATCTTCTTGTCGGTGCCCTTGACGGTGAATTCGCCGTTGGCGAACTCCACGTCGGCATCGCTGGCCTCCATCAGGTGGGCCGCGATCTTCTTGGCCTTGGTCTCGATCTTGTCGAGCGCCTTCATGATGGCCGCGCCGCCGACCGAGATCGAGCGCGAGCCGTAGGTGCCCATGCCGAAGGGCACGCGGCCGGTGTCGCCGTGCACCACGTCGACGTTGTCGACCGGGATGCCCAGGCGCGCCGCCACCACCTGCGCGAAAGTGGTCTCGTGGCCCTGGCCGTGGCTGTGTGAGCCGGTGAACACGGTGACGCTGCCGGTCGGATGCACGCGGATCTCGCCGCATTCGAACAAGCCCGCGCGCGCACCCAGCGCACCCGCGATGTTCGACGGCGCGATGCCGCAGGCCTCGATGTAGCTCGAATACCCGATGCCGCGCAGCTTGCCCGCGGCCTCGGTCGCCTTCTTGCGTTCGGCGAAGCCTGCCACCTCGGCCAGGTTTTTCGCCTTGTCCATCGAGGCGTGGAAGTCGCCCGTGTCGTACTGCAGCGCCACCGGCGTCTGGTAGGGGAACTCGGTGATGAAGTTGCGCTTGCGGATCTCGTCCTGTCCTTGGTTCATTTCCCAGGCGCAGCGCGACACCAGACGCTCGAGCAGGTACGTGGCCTCGGGCCGCCCTGCCCCGCGGTAGGCATCGACCGGCGCGGTGTTGGTGAACCAGGCATCGACCTCCACATAGATCTGCGGCGTGGTGTACTGGCCGGCCAGCAGCGTGGCGTAGAGGATGGTCGGCACCGCCGTCGAGAAGGTCGACAGGTAGGCGCCCAGGTTGGCGTCGGTGTGCACCCGCATGGCCAGGAACTTGCCGTCCTTGTCCATCGCCATCTCGGCATGGCTCACGTGGTCGCGGCCGTGCGCATCGGACAGGAAGCACTCCGAACGCTCGCCGGTCCACTTGATGCTGCGGTTGAGCTGCTTCGACGCCCAGGTGAGCGCCACGTCCTCGGCGTACAGGAAGATCTTGGAGCCGAAGCCGCCGCCCACGTCGGGCGCGATCACGCGCACCTTGTGTTCGGGCAGGCCCAGCACGAAAGCCGTCATGAGCAGGCGCTCGACGTGCGGGTTCTGGTTGGCGACGTAGAGCGTGTACTCGTCGGTGCCGCGGGCGTAGCTGCCGATGGCAACGCGCGGCTCCATCGGGTTGGGCACCAGGCGGTTGTTCACCAGGTCGAGCTTGGTCACGTGCGCGGCCTTGGCGAACACGGCATCGACCGCGGCCTTGTCGCCCAGCGCCCACTTGTAGCACTGGTTGTCGGGCGCGGCCTCGTGCAGCGTGACGCCGCCGGCCTTCTTCGCGGCATCGGCCACGTTCACGAGCGCGGGCAGTTCCTCGTACTCGACCACGATCGCCTCGGCGGCGTTCTTGGCCTGCTCCACGGTGTCGGCCACGACCATGGCGACGTGGTCGCCCACGTAGCGCACCTTGCCGATGGCGAGGATCGGGTGCGGCGGCTCCTTCATCGGGGAACCGTCGGGGTTGTTGATGAGCCAGCCGCAGGGCAGCCCGCCCATCTTGCCGTCGATGTCCTTGCCGCTGAAGATGCCGACCACGCCGGGCATCTTCTGCGCCGCCGCGATGTCGATCGACTTGATGTTCGCGTGCGCGTGGGGCGAACGCAGGAACACGGCGTGGCTCTGGTTGGCCAGGTTCACGTCGTCGGTGTACTGGCCCGCGCCGGTCAGGAATCGGTAGTCTTCCTTGCGCTTGAGAGCCTCGCCGATGTGCGGCAGCTTCGCGAAGTCGGGTGCACCCATGGCTCGTCTCCTCAGGCGGTGGCCGCGGCCTTGGCGGGCGCGGCCGACATGGCCTCGCCACCTTGGATGACGGCCTTGACGATGTTCTGGTAGCCGGTGCAGCGGCACAGGTTGCCGTCGAGCAGCTCGCGCACCTCGGCCTCGCTGGCCTTGGGGTGGTGGGTACACAGGTCGATGGCGCTCATCACCATGCCCGGCGTGCAGAAGCCGCATTGCAGGCCATGGCACTCCTTGAAGGCGGCCTGCATCGGGTGCATGGTGCCGTCGGCTTCGGCGATGCCCTCGATGGTGGTGATCTTGCGGCCGGCCATCTGCCCGACCAGCACGTTGCAGGACTTGACCGCGCGGCCGTCGACGTGGACCGTGCACGCACCGCACTGCGCGGTGTCGCAGCCGACGTGGGTACCGGTCAGGTGAAGGTGCTCGCGAATCGCGTGCACGAGAAAGGTGTTGGGCGGCGCGTCGACCGTGGCCTCGCGGCCGTTGACGGTGAAGGTAACCTGCATGTGGCTGTCTCCATGGATTGGTGATGGCTGAGCAAATCGAATGGTGGACGCCGCCCTGGGGCGGCATCCTAGGCAAAACCCTAGGCGCTTGCAGGCCGGTCTTGAAATTCTCAAAATGAAACATCACACCCGCTTGACGAACTCGAACGACGCGCCGCCCGGTGGTCAGCCCGCAGTCAGTCGATCGGCACACCAAGAACGCGCCACCAAGACGCCACGAACACGATGAGCCTGCCTTCCCTGCACCTGCCCGAGCGCTCCCTCGCCATCGCCCAGGCGCGCCGCGCGTGGATCGACGGGGAGTCCGTCGGCGCACACGGCGCACGCGTCGAGCCGTGGCTGCTGCGATCGTGGCAGCGCTGCCTGGCGGCGGGCCACCGGCCGCAGCAGCGCGTCGGCTTCGACCCCGTGACGCGCCAGGCCGCCCGGCGCGTCGCCGAACGCAACCGCGGCCTGCTCTCGGCCGCGCGGCCGGTGCTGGCCAGCCTGTCGCGCGCGATTGCCGACACGCGCTACTTCGCGATCCTGACCGACGCCGACGGCATCGTGATCGAGGTCGGCGCCCTGCCCGGCGGCAGCGAGGCCACGGCCCGCCATGCGCGCGATATCGCGCGCGTGGGCGTCGACCTGTCGGAACGTGCGGTCGGCACCACCGCCATCGGCGCCGCGCTGGCCGAGCGCGACTCCGTCTGGCTGCATCGCGGCGAGCACTTCTTCGACGACACCAGCATCTACAGCTGCGCCGGCGCACCGCTGTTCGGCCCGGCCGGCGACTGCATCGGCATGCTCGACCTGACCGGCGTGCAGGTGGTCGAGCGGCCCGAGCTTCGTCACCTGGCCGTGCTGTCGGCGCGCCACATCGAGAACGCGCTGGTGCTCGCCCATCCCTGCACGCTGCTGCTGCACCTGAACTGGCCGGGCTACGGCGGCGGGCCGGGCAATGAAGGCCTGCTGTGCATCGATGCCGACGGCCGCGTGACGGGCGCCAACACCGTGGCGCGCCAGATGCTGCACCAGCCGCCGGGCCATCATCCGGCCCCGCATTGCCAGGAACTCTTCGCGCTGCCGCCCGAGATGCTGTTCGATGCGGCACGCCGCGGCGATTCGGTGATGGAGGTGCCGCTGTGGTCGGGCCTGCGCGTGCAGGCCAGGCCGCAGCTGGCCCACGGCGCGCAGCGATCGGCACCCCCGCCGGTGCAAGTTGCACCGGGGTTGCCACGCCTGCGCGACGTCGAGGCCGCGCTGATCCGCCGGGCCGTGGACGACGCGCGCGGCAACGTGGCCGAGGCGGCGCGTGCGCTGGGCATCAGCCGGGCCACCGTCTATCGCACGCTGAACCGGGCGCGGCGCGGGGCGGGCTGAGGGCGCCGTCGGCGCTTGCCCACACCCCGTGGGCCGTCACTGACATCGGGCGACGACATCGGCGCGCCAGCGCGATTTCGCCCGCGGGGCCAGAATCGCCACATGAACAAGCCCTACTCAAGCGACGAGCCGACCCGCGCCGAGGTCGACGCCTTCTCCGGTGCCACGGTGGTCGAATTCGGAGCGAACTGGTGCGGCATCTGCAAGGGCGCGCAGCCGATCATCGAGAAGGCGCTGTCCTCGGCGCCGACACTGCGTCACCTGAAGGTCGAAGACGGCAGCGGGCGCCCGCTCGGCCGCTCCTTCGGCATCAAGCTCTGGCCCACGCTGGTCTTCATGCGCGACGGGCGCGAATTGGGCCGCGTCGTGCGGCCGACCAGCGCGGACCAGATCTCGGACGAACTGGCCCGCCTCGCGCAGCCGGCCTGAAGGCCCGGCTCGGCGATCGAGCAAAGCAACGCTCGAGTTCAGCCGACCCGTTCAGCCGGCCTTGGACGCGCGCTCGTAAGCGCGCGGCTGCGTCAGCACCTCGTGGCGCAACGCATCCTCCAGTTCGGCCTCGGTCATGAGCTTGCGGCGCAGCACCACCTCGCGCACGTTGGTGCCGTTGGCATAAGCCTCCGCGGCCACCTCGGTCGCCTGCTTGTAGCCGATGATCGGGTTCAGCGCCGTCACCAGCGCGATGGAGCGCTCGATGCTTTCTCGTAGCCGGTCGGGGTTGGCAGTGATGCCCTTCACGCACAGGTCGGCCAGCGTCGTGCAGCCGTTGGTCAGGTGCTTGAAGCTGCGGAACAACGCGCTTGCGATGATCGGCTCGAAGGCGTTGAGCTGCAGCTGTCCGCCTTCCGCCGCGAAGGTCACGGTCAGGTCGTTGCCGAAGACTTCGAAGCAGACCTGGTTCACCACTTCCGGAATCACCGGATTGACCTTGCCCGGCATGATCGACGAGCCGGCCTGCATCGGCGGCAGGTTGATTTCGCCCAGGCCCGAGCGCGGCCCGCTCGACAGCAGCCGCAGGTCGTTGCAGGTCTTCGACAGCTTGACCGCGATGCGCTTGAGCACGCCGGAGAGCTGCACGAAAGCACCACAGTCCTGCGTCGCCTCGATCAGGTTGGGCGCGGTCGACAAATCCAGCCCCGTGATGCGGCGCAGCGCCGCCAGCGCCTTGCCCGCGTATTCCGGATGAGCCGTGATGCCGGTGCCGATCGCGGTCGCGCCCAGATTGATCTCGCGGATCAGGGCCGAGGCTTCGGTGAGGCGCAGGATGTCTTCCTCGATCATCACGACGTAGGTCGAGAACTCCTGGCCGAGGGTCATCGGCACCGCGTCCTGCAGTTGCGTGCGGCCGATCTTGAGCAGGTGCGCGAACTCGGCCGCCTTGGCGGCGAACGCATTACGAAGGTGCTGCATGGCCGCCAGCAGGCGCTCGATGGCGAAGCAGGTGGCGATGCGGATCGCCGTCGGGTACACGTCGTTGGTGCTCTGCGCCATGTTGACGTGTTCGTTGGGGTGCAGGTACTGGTACTCGCCGCGCTGGTGGCCCAGGATTTCGAGCGCCCGGTTGCACACCACTTCGTTCGCGTTCATGTTGGTGGAGGTGCCGGCGCCGCCCTGGATCACGTCGACCACGAACTGGTCGTGCAGCGCGCCGCGGCGGATCTCCTCGCAGGCCGCCACGATCGCGTCGCGCAGCTCGGGTGCGAGCAGGCCCAGCTCGGTGTTGGCCTGGGCCGCCGCTTCCTTCACGGAGGCGAGCGCCACCACCAGTTCGGAGAAGGCCGAGATCGTGGTGCCCGAGATCTGGAAGTTCTCCTTGGCCCGCAGCGTGTGGACGCCGTAGTAGGCCTCGTCGGGCACTTCGCGATCACCCAGCAGGTCGTGTTCGATGCGCGTCTTGGCCATGGCTGTCTCCTCTTGGTGTTGGGGGGATGCCCGAGTGTGCTCCCGTTCGGCCCGGTGCCGCGATGTCCGGCGCAGCCCATCGCGCATGAGCCGATGTCACAAACGGATGGGCCGGTGCGTCTTCAGTGCATGGAAGGCCGCAGGGTGCGGCAGTCCACCACCGACGCCAAGGAATCGACCATGTCGCACGCTCCCCGCCTCCCTTTTCATGAACTCGCCCCGAAGGCCTTCAAGGCACTCTACGCACTCTCCGGCGCCGTGCGCAAGGACCTGCTGGGTGCGCGCCTGCACGAGCTGATGGTGCTGCGCGTCTCGCAGATCAACGGCTGCGCCTTCTGCATCGACATGCACTGGCGCGACCTGGTCAAGCAGGACGTCGACGCGCGCCACATCAACGCGGTGGCCGGCTGGCGCGAGGCGCCCTTTTTCACCGAGCGCGAGCGTGCCGCGCTGCGCTGGGCCGAGATCGTGACGGCCATTCCGCAGCAGGACCCGAGCGACGAGGAGTTCGCGCGGCTCCGGGCCCACTTCTCGGATGAAGAGATCGCGGAGCTGGGCTTCGCGATCTCGGTGATCACGGCCTGGAACCTGCTCAACATCAGCTTCCGGAACCCGATCCGATAGGACCGCGCGGCGTAAGCCCTCACGGGCAACGCGCACACCGGCGTCTACCATCGGCTCGATGAGTTCCCAAGCCGATGCCGCGACGCCGACGCAACCGACCCGCCTGCTGCATCTGGATGCCCTGCGCGGCTTCGCGCTCGTGGGCATCCTGATCGTCAACATCGCCACCTTCGCCTCGGCCTACTACGCCGGCGCCGTGCCCGATCCGCTCTACAACCGGCCCATCGATCATCTGGTGCGCTGGCTCGCGAGCGCGCTGTTCGAGACCAAGTTCTACATCCTCTTCTCCTTCCTCTTCGGCTACAGCTTCGTGCTGCAGATGGATGCGGCCGAGCAGGGCGGCGCGGCTTTCGTGCCGCGCATGCTGCGCCGGCTGCTCGGGCTGTTGCTGCTCGGGGCGGCCCATGCGTTCTGGCTCTACCACGGCGACATCCTCGTCACCTATGCCGTGCTGGGGCTCCTGCTGCTCGTGGTGCGCCGGCAGAGCGAGCGGCAGGCGTTCCGGCGGGCCTGCGTGTTCACGCTGCTGCCGGCGGTCATGCTGGTGTCGATGGGGCTCGTGCAATCGATGTACGGCCAGCCCGTCGACCTGGCCGGCCCGACGCTGCGCGCGGCAGCTGCACAGAAGTTCTGGCTGGGCTCGACGGCCGACATCGTGGGCCAGCGCGTGCGCGAGCTCGGCAACGCGTGGTGGGTCGTCGTGCTGGTGCAAGGACCGTGCGCGTTCGCGATGTTCATGGTCGGCGCCGCGGCCGGCCGGCGCCGCGTGTTCGCGCAGCTCGACGCCTATCGCAGCCTGTGGCCGCGCCTCATCACCTGGGGCCTGGCGGTGGGCTTGCCGGGCGCGATGTTCTATGCGTCCGCCACCCTGTGGGGCCAGGGCACGGGCTGGGAGCTGACCGGACTGGGCGTGAGCCTCGTGACGGCGCCTTTCCTCAGCGCGGCCTACATGGGCATGGCGATGACACTGTTCGAGCGCAAGGCGGGCCTGCGCATCGCGCAAGTCCTGGCCCCGGCCGGGCGCATGGCGCTGTCCAACTACCTGGCGCAATCGCTGGTCTGTGCGCTGGTCTTCACCGGCTACGGCTTCGGGCTCATGGGCCGGGTGTCGCCGCTGGGCAGCGTGCTTGTGGCGCTGGGCTTGTTCGGCTGCCAGATGGTGGCGAGCCGATGGTGGCTCGGCCGCTTTCGCTACGGGCCGGTGGAATGGGCACTGCGCGCGCTGACGACGGCAGCCTGGCCGGCGATGCGGCGCGAGGCCGAGTCGCGCACGCGGTGAGCGCGCATCGGCGGCGGCCCTGATGCGGCCCCGTCGAATGCGCACTTCTGCGAAGCTGTAGATCATTGGCTTAAGCGCCGCAACAGAGCGCGGTTTTCGGCGCACCCATTCCTACTACACCCCAACGAAATAGTTGGCAGACCGCCGCACACGGCATTGCGACAGCACCATCGCCTCGCTAGATTGGCCGCTCTCCGTTCGCAGCCACTCGCCGCTTCACGTCGTCGGCTGCACTTTTCAACTCTTTCATCTACGGTATCTACATGCCTCACAGCACTCCGCTGGAAACTTCTCAGCTCGTCGCGCGCATCTGTCTCTTCATGATCGGCGCCATCGCCGTCACCGGCGGCTGCCTGCAGATGTACCTGGGCCAACCCGACACCACGCCCCGCCTGGACAACGTGCACCGCTTCATGGCCGGCGTCTATCTCGCCACCGGATTCATCGCGATCTGGACCGGCATCGCGATTCGCGAGCAGAGCACCCTCGTCTACCTGATCGCCCTGGGCGTTCTGCTGGCGGCCGTCGGGCGGCTCGTGTCCATCAGCCAGGTCGGGCTTCCGACCCCGCACGCCGTCTGGATCGGCTACCTGGTGCCCGAGCTCGTGCTGCCGGTGATCCTGGCCTGGGCCCAGTACCGCAGCAGCTGAGTTTTTTTTAGTCCGGCGGTCGGCGCGATCAGGCGCCGACCGGCACCTTGTCCAGGAAGCCCGTCACCGCGCGCAGCTTCCCTCGCTGGAGCGCCACGAAATCGGTGCCCTCCACCAGGTCTTCGGCCCCGCTCGGGCCCAGCGTCCACGAAAAGCGCAGGTGGTCGCCATGCGCATCGGCCTGCCCCTTCAATGCGAATCGAAAGCCCGGATAGCGCTGGTGCACGCCGCCGATCAGCGTGTTGATCTGGGCCAGACCGCTGCCCTGCATCACCGGGTCGACATAGGTGGCGTCGGAAGTCCAATGCTGCTCGAGCAAGCCCAGGCGGCGTTGCGCGTCGGTCTCGTTCCAGGCGGCGATGTAGTGCTCGGCGATGCGGGCGGCTTCGGGGGTGATGGCGTTGCTGCTCATGTGCGGCTCCTTGTTTCGGCGACCCGCAACATCGCGGGTTGATGAAATGTTCTCCGCAAGCCACTCGCGGGTCGATGACGTGCGAGGTCATGGCAATCCCACACCTCGCCACCGCGCTCACGCCGTCGTGCCGCGCGGCATCACTCCGGCTGAATGCCCGCGTCCTTGATGATGCGGCCCCAACGCTCGAGTTCGGCCACCTGGAAGCGCGCGAGTTCTTCGGGCGAGGTCGGCGTCACCTCCATACCGTTGTCGGCGACGAAGCGGCGCACCGGCTCGGTCGCCATGGCCTTGCGCATCAGCTCGTTCAGCCGCTGCACCAGCGGCGCCGGCGTGCCGGCCGGCGCGTAGAGCGCGTTCCAGTAGCTGGCTTCGTAGCCCGGCAAGCCCTGCTCGGCGATCGTCGGGATGTTCGGCACGAGGCTCGATCGCTTCGGGCTGCTCAGGCCCAGCGCGCGCAGCTTGCCGCTCTTGACCTGCGGCAGGCTGGTCGTCAGGTCGACGATCATCACGTCGGTCTGGCCGCCCACCAGGTCGAGCACGGCGGGCGGGTTGGCCTTGTAGGGCACGTAGTTCAGCTTCGTCGCGGTCATGTGCTGGAACAGCTCGGTCGCGACGCGCGCCGACGACGAGCCGGATCCGAAGGACAGCTTGCCCGGCTCCTTCTTCGCCAGCGCCACGAACTCCTGCACGTTGTTGGCCTTCACTGCCGGGTTGACCACCATCAGCATGTAGCCCTGCACCAATTGGCCCACGGGCGCGAAGTCCTTGATGGGGTTGTAAGGCAGGTTCTTGACCAGGTGCGGGTTCGCGGCCTGGGTGGTGTTGGTGGTCATGAACAGCGTGTAGCCGTCGGGCGCCGCACGCGCCACCATCTGCGCCGCGATGCCGCCGAACGCGCCGGGCCGGCTGTCGACCACCACGGCCTGGCCGGTCTCCTTGGTGATCTGCTGGCCGACCGCGCGCGCCAGGCCGTCGGTGGTGCTGCCCGGGCTGGAGCCGATCACGATGGTGATGGGCTTCGCGGGATAGGTGGCCTGCGCGGCCACGGTGCCGCATGCAAAGGCGGCGAGCGCGAACGAGGCGATGCGTGTGAGCTTCTTCATGTCGATGTTTCTTGGGGCGTTTGCGGTGTGAGTGCTAAGAAAGTGGCGAAGTCGAAAGTGACCCGGGCTCAGGTCGTCAGGCTCATCTCGGGCCGCTGCCCGGCCAGCCCCTGCGCCAGGCTCGCGAGCACCATCTCGCCCATGGCGGTGCGCGTCTCGACCGTGGCGCTGGCGCGATGCGCCTGCAGCGTCACGCGGTCGGAGTTGCGCAGCGTCTCGGGCACGTGCGGCTCGTCGACGAACACGTCCAGGCCCGCACCGGCGATGCGGCCGGCCTCGATCGCTGCGACCAGGTCCGGCTCGTTGACCAGCCGGCCGCGCGCGATGTTGACCAGGAAGCCCTGCGGCCCCAGCGCGTCGAGCACGCGGGCATCGACGATGCCTTCGGCCTTGTCGGCGGCCGCGGCCAGCACCAGTGCGTCGGAGTCGCGCGCCAGCGCGACCAGGTCGGCGACGAAGCGATGCGGCACGTCGTCCATCGCACGCAGGTCGGTGTAGCTGATGGCACAGCCGAAGGCCGCGGCCCGCACGGCGATCGCGCGGCCGACGCGGCCCATGCCGACGATGCCGACGCGCATGCCGCTGAAGCGGCGCGACAGCGGAATGCTGCTCGGCTGCGGAAAGCGCACCCAGTTGCCGGCACGCACGAAGCGGTCGCCCGCGCCGATGCCGCGGCAGCTGGCGATCAGCAGGCCGATGGCCAGATCGGCGACGTCTTCGGTCAGCGCGCCGAAGGTGGCGGTCACGGCCAGCCCGCGGCTGCGCGCGTAGTCGAGGTCCACCGCGTCGGTGCCCACGCCGTTGACGGCCACCACCTTGAGCGCGGGCAGCTGCGCCATCAGCGCCTTCGTGATGCCGGTATGGCCGCCGGTGATCACGCCTTCGATCGATGCGCCGTGCTCGCGGACGTAGGCCTCCTTGTCGGCCTGCGCATACAGGTGGTGGACGGTGTAGAGCGCTTCCAGGCGCTCGTTGATCGCGGGGATCAGGATGGGGTTGAGCTGGAGAACGTGCGGCTTCATGGTGGTGTCGGCTTCCAGGGGTTGAACACAGGCTTCGAAGATTTGAAGGATGCGGGGCGTACAGGCATGGCGAAGCATCGCCCGGCAGGCCTGGCGGCCCGCCTGCGCATGTGCTGCTCGCAGGGGATGGGTCTAGAGACGGATCAGGTCACGGGCGCCGGGTTGAACAGCACCAGCGCGTTGTGCAGCTTCCACTGCTCGGCCCAGGTCTTCTTGCGGCCGCTGGCCACGTCGAGCATCAGGCGGAACATCTCCCAGCCCACCTCCTCGATGGTGGCCTGGCCGTCGGCGATGCGCCCGGCGTTCACGTCCATCAGGTCGTGCCAGCGGCGCGCCAGGTCGCTGCGCGTGGCCACCTTGATCACCGGCACCTGCGCCAGCCCATAGGGCGTGCCGCGGCCGGTGGTGAACACGTGCAGGTTCATCCCCGCGGCCAGCTGCAGCGTGCCGCAGATGAAGTCCGACGCCGGCGTGGCGGTGTACAGCAGTCCCTTCTGCCGCGCCTTCTCGCCGGGCGCCACCACGCCCGAGATCGGCGAAGAGCCCGACTTCACGATCGAGCCCATCGCCTTCTCGACGATGTTCGACAGCCCGCCCTTCTTGTTGCCCGGCGTGGTGTTGGCGCTGCGGTCGACGCGGCCGCGATCGAGGTAGGCGTCGTACCAGGCCATCTCGCGGATCATCGCCTCGGCCACCTCCGGCGTGGACGCGCGCGAGGTCAGCTGGTCGATGCCGTCGCGCACCTCGGTGACCTCCGAGAACATCACCGTGGCGCCGGCGCGCACCAGCAGGTCGGAGCAGAAGCCGACGGCCGGATTGGCCGTGACGCCCGAGAAGGCGTCGCTGCCGCCGCACTGCACGCCCACCACCAGTTCGCTGGCCGGTACCGTCTCGCGACGGCGCGCGTTCAGGCGCTCCAGGTGCTCCTCGGCCTGCCGCATGATCGACTGCACCATCGACATGAAGCCGACGTGCGCATCGTCCTGCAGGCACACGACGTCGAGCTTCGCGTCGGCGCTGTCGCCCACGTCGGCCACGTTGCGCTCGTCCACCAGCGGAATGGTGCCGGGCGGCATCAGCCGCTCGGGCTGCAGCTTTTCGCAGCCCAGGCTGACCACCATCACTTCGCCGCCGAAGTTGGGGTTGAGGCTGATGTTGCGCAGCGTGCGGATCGGCACGATGGCGTCCGGCGCGTCGATGGCCACGCCGCAGCCGTAGCCGTGCTCCAGCGCCACCACGTCGTCGACGTTGGGGTACTTGGGCAGCAGCTCGGACTTGATTCGCTGCACCGCGAAGTCGGTGACGCCGGCCACGCACTGCACGGTCTGGGTGATGGCCAGGATGTTGCGCGTGCCTACCGAGCCGTCGGGGTTGCGAAAGCCTTCGAAGGTGTAGCCCTCCAGCGCAGGCTGGGGCGGCGGCTTGACGGTGGCGATGGGCAGGCCTTCGAGCGAACGCGCGGCCGGCATGCGCAGCAGCCGCTCGTGCACCCAGCTGCCGGCGGCGATGGGCTTGAGCGCGTAGCCGATCACCACGTCGTAGCGGCGAATCTCACCACCTTCGGCAATGTCGACCAGCGCCACCTTGTGCGCCTGCGGCACCTTCTCGACGAGCGCCAGGCCCGACGGGAACACCGTGCCCGCAGGCAGGCCGCCATCGTTGGCCACGATCGCGACGTTGTCGCGCTCGTGCATGGTGATGTAGAGGGGTGCTGCCGTAACGGCGTCGGCGGTGTCGTTCATCGTGGGGCTCCAGGGTCGCCGGGTCAGGGGCGCTGGCCGATCTCGGCGCTCTCGCGCGTCCAGGTGCGGGCCTGCTCGCTCAGGCTGAGGCCAAGGCCCGGCCGGGTCGGCACCAGCATACGGCCATCCTTGATCTCCAGTCGCTCGTTGAAGAGCGGCTCCAGCCAGTCGAAATGCTCGACCCAGGGCTCGGACGCATACACCGCGCCCAGGTGCACGTGCAGCTCCATCGCGAAATGCGGGCCCAGGCCGAGGCCGGCTTGCTCGGCCTGCGCGGCGATCTTGAGGAAGGGCGTGATGCCGCCGACGCGCGGTGCGTCGGGCATCAGGTAGTCGGCGGCGCGATGGCGGATCAGTTCGCCGTGCTCGATGCCGCTGGTCAGCATCTCGCCGGTGGCGATCGGCGTGTCGAAGGTGGCGGCCAGCGCGGCGTGGCCTTCGAAGTCGTAGGCATCGAGCGGCTCTTCGATCCACACCAGGCCCAGCGGCTCGAACACGCGGCACATGCGCTGCGCGGTCGGCCGGTCCCACTGCTGGTTGGCGTCGATCATCAGCGGCACCTGGTCGCCGAGCTGCTTGCGCACGGCCTCGACGCGCCGGATGTCGAGCGCGCCGTCGGGCTGCCCCACCTTGAGCTTGATGCCGCCGATGCCGCGCTCGACCGAGGCCGCGGCGTTCACCACCAGCTGCTCGATCGGCGTGTGCAGGAAGCCGCCCGAGGTGTTGTAGCAGCGCACCGAGTCGCGCTGCGAACCCAGCAGCTTCGACAGCGACAGGCCCGCGCGGCGCGCCTTCAGGTCGTACAGCGCCACGTCGAAGGCGCCGATGGCCTGCACCGCCATGCCGCTGCGGCCGACCGAGGCGCCGGCCCAGCACAGCTGCGTCCACAGCTTCGAAATGTCGCTCGGGTCGGCGCCGATCAGCACCGGCGCGATTTCCTTCGCGTGCGCGAACTGGCCGGGCCCGCCTGCGCGCTTCGAGTAGCTGAAGCCCAGGCCGCGGTGTCCGTCCTTGGTCTCGATCTCGGCGAACAGCATCGCGATCTCGGTCATCGGCTTCTGGCGGCCGGTCAGCACCTTGGCGTCGCTGATCGGGTTGGCCAACGGCAGGTAGCACGACGAGAGGCGGATCCAGGCGATGCTGTCGGCGGAGGAGGAAGCGGAGGCGGTCATGGGTGGGCGCTGTTGAAGGGGCTGGAGCAGGCGGCTGGCGGCAGGCGAGGTACGGATCAATCGATCGTGATCTTCCCGGTCTCGATCACCTTCTTCCAGCGTGCGTACTCGGCCTGCTGGAAGGTGGCGAACTGCTCGGGCGTGTTGGCGACGATCTCGAAGCCGATGGACGTGAACTGGTCCTTCACCTTCGGGTCGGCGATCGCCTCGACGAAGGCGTCGTGGGCCTTCTGGCGCACGGCGGGCGGCAGGCCCTTGGGCGCAACGATGGCTTGCCACGACGCGACCTCGACGTTCTTCACGCCGGCCTCGGCCAGCGTCGGCACCTCGGGCAGCACCGGCGAGCGCTTCGGGCTGGTGATGGCCAACGGGCGCATCTTGCCGGCCTTGATGTACTGCAGCACCGAGTTGACGTTCTGGAACGAGGCGTCGACCTGCCCGCCCATCAGGTCGGTGTGCGCCGGCGCCCCGCCCTTGTAGGGCACGTGGACGCCCTGGGTGCCGGTCTGCTGCCAGAAGAGCTCGGCCGTCAGGTGGTCGCTGGAGCCGTTGCCGGCGGAGGCGAAGCTCATCTTTCCAGGGTTGGCCTTCTGCCAGGCGATGACGTCGGCCAGACTCTTGTGCGGCGAATTCGCCGGCACCACCAGCACGTTGGGCGACTGCACGACCACGGTGATCAGGTCGAAGTCCTTGAGCGCGTCGTACTGCAGGCCCTTGACCAGGTGCGGGACGATCACCAGCGGGCCAAGCGAGGTCACGAGAAAGGTGTTGCCGTCGGCCGGGGCGCGCTTCACGAAGGTGGCGCCGATGGTGCCGGTGGCGCCGGCCTTGTTGTCGACCAAAAAGCTCTGCTTGAGCTTCTCGCCGAGGCGCGGGGCCATCGCGCGGGCCACCTGGTCGGTGGAGCCGCCGGGTGGGAACGGGACGACGAAGGTCACCGTCTTCTCGGGCCAGGCCTGCGCGCTCGCGGACAAAGCAGCCATGGCGAAGGAAAGCGTGGTCAAGAGTTTCTTCATGCGGGTCTCCTGGATTGATCTGATAACGTTGTCATTTCTCGGTTCGACGCAGGCACTTCGTCAGCATCGTCGATAAGCGGGCCAGCCGCAACCACCTTACGAATGCTGCGCGGCGTCACCTTGGAAGAATGATAGCGTTGTCATTTTGGAGGGTCAACGCAACGAACTCGGGGTTTACCCGGAATCGAGCAGACAACGTTCGCCCTGCAACGCCAGCAATTCCGCGTAGGCCACACAATATCGCGCCCGCCGCTGATAACGTTGTCAACCCGACCCCGTCGCCCCGAGCCTGCGGTATTCTCTGCACCCATCCGCCGCTGCCCGCCCTTCATGAACGCCCCGGTTCCCTTCAAGACCGTCACTCTGCACGACGTCGCCAAGGCGGCCGGCGTGTCGCTCATCACGGCGTCGCGCGCGCTCAGCAATCCGGGCGTGGTGTCGGAGAAGACCAAGGCGCGCGTGCAGCAGGCGGTCGAAGCGACGGGCTACATCCCCAACCTGCTCGCCGGCGGACTCAAGTCCAAGCGCAGCCTGATGGTGGCGGGCATCGTCCCTGCCCTCTCGGTGTCGCAGTTCCTGCCGACCGTGCAGGCGCTGACCACGGCGCTGGCCGCCGAGGGCTACCAGGTCATCCTGGGCCAGACCGCCTACGACGCGGAGCGCGAGGAAGCGGTGCTCAACGCGATGATCAGCCGCCAGCCCGACGGCATCGTCATGACCGGCCTGGTGCAATCCCCGCGCGCGCAGGAGCGCCTGCGCCGCTCCGGCATCCCGGTCGTCGAGACCTGGGACCTGAGCGACCGGCCGGTCGACATGGTGGTCGGCTTCTCGCACCTGAAGGTCGGCAGCGCGGTGGCGGGCTTTTTCCTGTCGCGCGGCTGGAAGAAGGTCGGCGTCGCGACCGGCAGTGACCACCGCGCGATGCAGCGGCGCGAGGGCTTCGTCGCGACCATGGGCCGCGACGTGCCGACGGCCGTGGTACCGGCGCCCAGCAGCCTGGCGCTGGGCCGCCGCGCGCTCGCCGAGCTGCTGGAGAAGGAGCCGAAGCTCGAGGCCGTGTGCTGCAGCTCCGACACGCTGGCCAGCGGCGTGCTGGTCGAGGCCCAGGCGCGTGGCCTGCGCGTGCCGGAAGACCTGGCCGTCTGCGGCTTCGGCAATGCCGACTTCAGCGCCCACACGGTGCCGTCGATCACCACCGTGCACGTCGACGGGCCCGGCATCGGCACGCTGGCCGCCCGCATGATCCTGGCCCGCTGCCGCGGCGAGCGCGCGGCCGAGCCGATCGTCGACCTCGGCTTCCAGCTGATCGAGCGGGCTTCCACGGCCGCGTCCAGGCCCGCGACTCGGTCCGCATCCACGGCCTGATCCGCCTTGTCCGGCCCGGTCGGCACGCGCACAATGCCCCGAGCCGCCCGCCCTTCTTCAACCGGCGCGCTGCACCGATAGAGACGACAGAGACAACAGAGACAAGCGAAACAAGCCCTTCCCTTCGCAACCATGCAGCTCGTGCGACTGAATGAACAAGCGCATGCCCGCGCGCTCGACCGCTCGTGGCAGGCATCGTCGGCCATCGCCGGCGTGGTCGGCTGCGTGGGCGACCGCGCCTTCGGCACGGCCGCGCTGGAGCGCCTGAATGCGGCGCTGCCGCTGTGCTGGATTTCGGTCTACAGCCTCTTCGACACCCGTCCGCCGCAGATGCACCTGGGCGGCAGCTACGGGGTGGCGGACCAGACCTACAGCGCCTTCGAGTTCTATCGCAACGGCGTCTACCGCGTCGACTGCACCTTCGACGCCGTGCGCGAATGCATCGAGCCCGCCGGCGCCGTGCTGACCCACTGGCGCGCGGAAGAGATTCCACGCCGCCACCGCGGCGAGATCTACACGCGGCACGGCCTGAAGGAGCGCGCGTCGGTGGTCACGGTGGGCCAGGAAGGCGGCCTCACCGCCATCAACCTCTACCACCATGAAGGCCAGCGCGCCTTCGACGACGCCGAGCTGGAACTCATCGGCCTGATCGGCGCGCCGCTGGCCGCCTGCATCGGCCTGCACCTGCGCAGCACCCGGCCGGCCGACCGCGGCGCCGATCCGGCGGAGGCCCCGGCGCCCGGCGCAGGCCTGCTCGCCGCGCTGCCTCGCCGGGAGCGCGAGGTCTGCGAACGCCTGCTGCGCGGCTGGACGCACGAAGGCGTGGCCGCCGACCTGGGCATTTCGAGCGGCACCGTCAAGACCTACCGCGACCGCGCCTTCGAGCGGCTGGGCATCCACCACCGCAACGAGCTTTTCGCGCTCGCCATCGGCAGCATCGACGCGCCTTCCACGGACGACTGACGGCGGTCCATCGGTATCGACCCGGTCCCCATCGCGGTGGACAGACGCGAGCGCGGCCCGTCCTTACGCTTCGTCCCGAAGGCGGGCACCATCACCCTCGACGGTCGAGGAACGGGCGCCCGGCCGATGGAGCAGGCCCCGGTGCAGACATCCAAGATTCGCAAGCTCGAAGACGTCAGGGAGATCGAGTCCCGGCCCTACGGCGCGTTCATGCCGCACGGCGATGTGCTGGCCGCGCTGGAGGCAGCCGCAGCAGCGCATGCCGAACGGCCCGCGCTCACCTTCATCGAGTCCGACGATGCCGGCGCGCCCTGCGCGTCGTGGAGCTATGCCCGGTTCATCGCCGACGTGCGACGCACGGCACGCGCCTTCCTGCAGCTCGCCGACGGCGCCGAGCCCCGCGTCGCATTCCTGCTGCCCGCGATACCCGAGGCCTACCTGACCCTGTGGGGCGCCGAAGCCGTCGGCGTCGCCTGCCCGATCAACTACCTGCTCGGCGAGGCGCACATCGCCGAGCTGATCGACGCCGCCGGCGTGAACATCCTCGTGGCGCTCGGCCCGCATCCGGCGCTGGACGTCTGGTCACGCGCGAAAGACCTGTGCGAACGATGCCCGACGCTGCGCCACGTCGTCGCGCTGGGCGGTGCCGAGGGTGCGCTGGATTTCCACGCGCTGCTGCGCGCCCAGTCGCCCGAGCCGCTGGCCGATGCGGCGCCCAGGCGGCCCGACGACCTGGTGGCGCTCTTCCACACCGGCGGCACCACCGGCCGGCCCAAGCTCGCGCAGCACACGCACCGCAACCAGCTCCACGCGGCCTGGGGCGCGGCTTGCATGTACGGCGCGCGCGACGACGACGTCATCCTCAACGGCTTTCCGCTGTTCCACGTCGCCGGCTCCTTCGTGTACGGCCTTTCGATCCTGCTGGCCGGAGGGCACGTCGTGCTGCCCACGCTGCTGGGCCTGCGCAATACCGACTTCGTCAAGGCCTACTGGCGGCACGTCGAACGCCACCGCGTCACCCTGCTGGCCGCAGTGCCCACGGTGATGTCGACCCTGCTGGGCGTGCCCCGCGCGCAGGAAGACCTGTCGAGCGTGCGCTGCCTGCTGACAGGCGGATCGCCGTTGCCGCCCGAGCTGGCGGATGCCTTCGAGAAGCGCCTGGGCATCCCCGTGCGCAACATCCTCGGCATGACCGAGTGCGGCGGCGTCATCGCCATCGAGCCGGCGCATGCGGCCCGCGTGGCCGGCTCCGCCGGCCTACCCCTGCCCTTCTGCACCGTGAAGGCGGTGGACGACGCCGGTGCGCCCCTGCCGCCCGGCACCGACGGCGTGCTGCACGTGCAAGGCCCCAACGTGGGGCCGGGCTACGTCGACGCCGAGGGCAACGAAGGCGTGTTCATCGAAGGCGGCTGGCTCGTCACCGGCGACGTCGGCCATCTCGACGACGCGGGCCGCGTCTTCGTCACCGGCCGGGCCAAGGACCTCATCATCCGCAGCAGCCACAACATCGACCCGCTGGTGATCGAGGCCGCGCTGCTGCGCCATCCCGACGTGCTGATGGCTGCGGCCGTGGGCGCGCCGGACGAATACGCCGGCGAGGTGCCGGTCGCCTTCGTGTCGCTGCGCAGCGGCGCGACCATCGACGCGAACACGCTCTCGTCGTTCGCGCAGGCCCACATTCCCGAACGACCGGCCTATCCCAAGGCGGTGTTCGTGCTCGATGCGCTGCCCCTCACGGCCATCGGCAAGCTCTTCAAGCCGGCGCTGCGGCTGCGCGCCATCGAGTGGGTGATCGGCCAGCGCCTCGAACAAGCCGGGCTGGCGGGCCGGGTCGAGGCGCGCGCGGAGATCGACGGGCGCACGCAGTTGCTGCGGTTCTCCGCACGACACACCGACGAAGCTGACGAAGGCGACGAAGTCGCTGAAGTCACCGAAGCGGTGCGGCAACTGATGGCGCCGTTCGCGCTCAACTACCGCCTCGACGCGCACACCGAACGCGAGGCGACGCGATGAGCGCGAACGTCCTGGTCGAGCGCACGGGCGCCGTCGCCATCGTGACGCTCGACCGCCCCGCCGCGCACCACGCCCTCACGCCCGAGATGCTGTGCGCGCTGGCCGATGCCTTCATGCACGTCCGCGATGACGACGGCATTCGCGCCGCCATCCTCACCGCCACCGGCAGCATCGCCTTCTGCGCCGGCGGCGACCTGGCGACGACGCTGCCGCTGATGACCGGCGCGCGCGAGCCGCAAGACGCTTTCGAGCGCCGCATGCTGAACGACCCGTCGGTGCTGGCGGCATCGGCATTGCGCGACTTTCCGCTGCACAAGCCGGTGGTGGCCGCCATCAACGGCGCCTGCCTCGCCGCCGGCTTCGAGACGATGCTCGGCACCGACATCCGCGTGGCCGTGCCACATGCGAGCTTCGGCCTGCCGGAGGTGCAGCGCGCGCTGGTGCCCTTCGCGGGCTCGATGGTCCGGCTGCCGAGGCAGATACCCCACGCAATCGCGATGGAGCTGCTGCTGACCGGCCGACCGATCGACGCGCAGGAAGCGCATCGCTGCGGACTCGTCAACCATGTGGTGCCGCCCGGCGAGCTGATGGACAAGGCTCTGGACATCGCCACGCGCATCGCCCGCAACGGACCGCTCGCGGTCCGCGCCGTCAAGCAGACCGTCACCGAGGCCAGCGGCCTGCCGCTCGATGTCGGCTACCGGCTCGAAGACAGGACCAAGCGCCACGTGTTCGCCAGCGCGGATGCGCGCGAAGGACCGCGGTCGTTCATGGAGAAGCGCGATCCCGTGTACACCGGCCGCTGAATCCGCTGAAGTGCAATCACATTGACCATCGAGGAGACACCCATGACTTTCACCATTTCGCGACGCCACTGGCTCGCCACCGGCATCGCGACGGGCGTCGCGACGCTGTGCCCCATGGCCTGGGCGCAGTCGTATCCGAACCGCTCGATCCGCCTGGCCGTCGGCTTCGCGCCCGGCACCGGCCCCGACGTGGTGACCCGCGCCCTGGGCCAGAAGCTCGGCGAGAACATGGGCCAGCCCGTGGTCATCGAGAACCGCGCCGGCGCCGGCGGCCAGATCGCGGCGCAGTTCGCGGCCAAGGCCGCGCCCGACGGCTACACGCTGCTGATCGCCGACGTCAGCGCCATCAGCATCGCGCCGGCCGCCTTCTCCAAGCTGGCCTACGACCCCGCGAAGGAACTGGTGCCGGTGTCCGAGGTGGTGCGCACCGATTTCATCCTGGTCGTGCCAGCCAACGCACCGGCAAAGACGGTCGCCGAGTTCGTGGCAGCCGCCAAGGCAGGCAAGGACAAGGTCAACTTCGGCACCTTCGGCGCGGGAACGCCGGGCCACTTCGGCGCCGAGATGTTCGCGGAGCAGGCCGGCTTCAAGGTCGAGCCCGTGCACTACCGCGCGACGGGCGATGCGGTGTCGGCCATCATCGCCGGCGACGTGCAGGCCGCGTTCGTCTCCACCGCACTGGCCACCGCGCAGGTCAAGGGCGGCAAGATGCGCGCGTTGGCCACCACCGCGCCCCAGCGTTCGACGCTGCTGCCCGAAGTGCCCACCTTCACCGAGTCGGGCTTTCCCAAAGCGGACTTCTCGGCCTGGTTCTGCCTGTTCGTGCCAGCGGGCACGCCGGACTCGATCGTCGCGGCGCTCAATGCGCAGGTCGTCGCCGCGCTCAAGGCGCCCGACCTGCGCCGCCAGCTCGAAGAGGCCGGCTTCACGCTGCTCGGCACCAGCTCGGCCGACGCCCGCGCGATGGTCGCGGCCGAGGCGCCGCGCTGGAAGAAGATCGTGCAGGCGACCGGTTTCCGCGGCGACTAGGGATACGCGCGCCTCGCAAGACGCGTCTTGCGGGGCACCACTACCATGCAAGACCAATTTGCATGGAGCACGGCATGAAGATCGCGGTGATGGGCGCAGGTGCGGTGGGTTGCTATTACGGCGGCATGCTCGCGCGCGCCGGGCATCCGGTGGTGCTGATCGGGCGGCCCGCGCACGTCGAGGCCGTGCGGCGCGACGGCCTGCGCATGGAAACGCTGAGCTTCGACGAGCACGTGCGGCTCGATGCGAGCACCGAGACGGCCGCGGTCGAAGGCGCCGGGCTCGTGCTCTTCTGCGTGAAGTCCACCGACACCGAAAGCGCCGGCGAGGCCATGCGCCCTCACCTCGCGCCCGATGCCCTGGTGCTCACGCTGCAGAACGGCGTGGACAACGCGAAGCGACTGCAATCGGTGCTGCCCCAGGAAGTGGCGGCGACGGTTGTCTACGTCGCCACCGGCATGTCGGGCCCCGGCCACGTCAAGCACAACGGCCGTGGCGAACTCGTGATCGCCCAATCATCCAAAAGCGCGCAGATCGTCGAGTTGCTGGCCGCTGCCGGCGTGCCAGCGCAGATCTCCGACAACGTGGATGGCGCGCTGTGGTCCAAGCTGATCCTCAACTGCGCCTACAACGCACTGTCCGCCATCACGCAGATGCCCTACGGCCGGCTGGTGCAGGGCGAAGGCGTGCAGGCCACCATCCGCGAGGTGGTGAACGAATGCCTGGCCGTCGCGGCGGCCAGCGGCGTGACGGTGCAGGGCGACGTCTGGCAGGCCGTGCAGCGCATTCCGGTGACCATGCCCCTTCAGTTCTCGTCCACCGCGCAAGACCTCGCGCGCGGCAAGCTCAGCGAAATCGACCACCTCAACGGCTACGTACTGCGCCAAGGCGAGGCGCTGGGTGTCGCGACGCCGGCCAATCGCGTGCTGCACACGCTGGTCAAGCTGCTGGAGCGGCGGGACGCGCAAGCGGCCTGATCCGCGCTTCGCGCGGCCGGCCGCCGCGCGCCACGCTCACCAGCCGTGAAAGCGGCTCCAGGTCTGCACGCTGCCGTCTGGCGCCAGCGCGTGGTACTCGGGGAACTGGGCGCCCGTTGCGCAAGCGTGGTTGGGCAGGATGCGCAGCCGCGTGCCGATCGGCAGGCGCGACACGATGTCTTCGCCGCTTCGCAGCCCCTCGACGGCCACGATGCCGTGCTCCTGGTTGGCGCCCTGCATCACGTAGCCCGGCATCGGCACGCCGTCGACCGTGCACACCTGGCCGTAGCCCCAGTCGCGCTTCTGCTTCTGCGTGCCGCGGTCGCGGCTCATCGCCATCCAGCCCGCATCGACGATGGCCCAGCCCTTCTCGGGCTGGTGGCCGATCACGGTGGTGAGCACGCTGAGCGCGAGTTCGTCGATGCCGCAGATGCCGCCGTTGTGCATCACGAGGTCGAAGAACACGTAGACGCCGGCGCGCAACTCGGTCACGCCGTCGAGCGTTGCCGCCGACAGCGCGGTCGGCGTCGAGCCGACGCTGACCACCGGGCACGGCAGCCCCGCCGCGCGCAGCCGCTCGGCCGCCTGCACGCAGCCGGCACGCTCCTGCTCGGCCAGGGCCGCCAGCGCCTCGGGCGTGTCGAGTTCGTAGCTCGAGCCCGCATGCGTGAGCACGCCGCCGAGGCGCATGCCGGCATCGTGCAAGCAACCGCCCACGTCGAGCAAGGCGGGTTGATCGGGACGGATGCCCGAGCGGTGGCCGTCGGTGTCGATCTCGATCCAGACCTCGAAGGCCTCGTCGTGCGCACTGCCGAAGGCCGCGATCTGGCGCGCCGAGGCCAGGCTGTCGGTGATGATCTTCAGGTCGCAGCCGCGCCGCCGCAGCGCCAGGGCCTGCGGCAGCCGGTGCTCGGCCATGCCGACCGCGTAGACGATGTCGGTCACGCCATCGGCGAAGAACTGCTCCGCCTCCTTGAGCGTCGACACGGTGATGCCCTGCGCGCCGGCCGCGATCTGGGCGCGCACGACCGGCGTGCACTTGGTGGTCTTCACGTGCGGGCGCAGGCGCGTGCCGAGCGCATCGGCGCGAGACTGCATGCGCTCGATGTTGTGCTGCATGCGGGCGACGTCGACGATCGCCGAGGGCGTGTCGAGCCGGTCGAAGGGCATGGGCCGCGGGTTGCCGGCGAGCGCGCCGGGCATGTCGGGCAGATGGGGCATGTGAGGTTCGGCAGTTGTCGGCATGCCCGTACTGTAGAAACTCGGCGCCTGCTTGTGGTTTACGCTCGCTGCATCAATCGTTAAGCTCCACTGAATGCTCCGCATCGAGGACCTGCAACTGGCCGCGGCACTGGCCCAGGCGCCATCGCTCAGCGCCGCCGCCCGCGCCCTCAACGTCACGCCGCCCGCGCTGTCAATGCGGCTGCGCAAGCTCGAGTCCTCGTTGGGCCTAGCGCTGGCCGTGCGAACGGCCCGGCGACTGAGCCTTACGGCCGAAGGCGAGCGCTTCGCGCGCGAGGCCGCCGAACTGCTCGGAAAGCTCGAGACCCTGCCCCAGTCCTTTCAACGCGACGACCGCCAGCTCACCGGCACCTTGCGCATCGCGGCGCCTTTCGGCTACGGCCGGCAACGCATCGCGCCGATGCTGGCGCGCTTCGCGCGGCTGCATCCGGGCCTGCGATTGCAGCTCGACCTGCGCGAAACACCCTGGCCCGACCGGCACGATTCCGACGTGGTGATCCACATCGGCACCGTACGCGATTCCTCCTGGGTGGCGCGCACCCTCGCCTTCAACGAGCGCTGGCTGTGCGCGAGCCCCGACTACCTGCGCCGCCACGGCACGCCGGCCGAGCCGCGCGCGCTTGCCGGCCATGCCTGCATCAGCATCCGCGAGAACGAAGAGGACGTGACCCTGTGGCACTTCCATCGCGCTGGCGCCGAATCGGAGCGACCCCGCAAGGCCCGCGAAGCGGTGCGCATCGTGCCGGCCTTCACCACCAACGACGGCACGGTCGCGCGTGAGTGGGCCGAGCAAGGCCTGGGGCTGGTGCTGCGCTCCGAATGGGATGCGGCCGAAGCGGTCGCGCGCGGCGCGCTGGTGCGGGTGCTGGACGACTGGCGGCTCGACAGCGCGCCGGTGCTGGCGCTGGTGCCCACGCGGCGCGGCCGCACGGCGCGCGTGCAGGCGCTGCTGCAGTTCCTCGAGGATTCGATGGGCGGGCCGGAACGGCATCCGGCCGCTTCGCCGATTCAGGCTGGAACGTCGACCGGCCGCGTGCCGACCGGCCGGGGCGCTGCCGGACGCGGCAGGTAGCGGTCCACGCCGAGGCCATCGGTGCGGATGTCGGGCCGGCGCCCCATCACCTGGTCCGAGATCAACTTGCCGGAGCCGCAGGCCATGGTCCAACCCAGCGTGCCGTGCCCGGTGTTCAGGAACAGGTTGCCGTAGGGCGTGGGGCCGACGATGGGCGTGCTGTCGGGCGTCATCGGGCGCAGGCCGGTCCAGAAGCTCGCGCGCGCGAGGTCGCCACCGGGGAAGAGTTCACCGACCACGCGTTCCAGCGTCGCGCGCCGCTGCGGGTTCAGGCGCAGGTCGAAGCCAGCCAGCTCGGCCATGCCGCCGACGCGAATGCGGTCATCGAAGCGCGTGACCGCGACCTTGAAGGTCTCGTCGAGCACGGTCGACTGCGGCGCGAGCGCGGGGTCCACCAGCGGCACGGTCAGCGAGTAACCCTTGACCGGGTAGACCGGAATCTGCAGGCCCAGCGGCGCGAGGAAGTCGCGCGAATAGCTGCCGAAGGCCAGCACGTAGCGGTCGGCCTGCAGCGTTTCGCCACACACGCGCACGCCGGTGATGCGGCCGCCCTCGGTGACCAGGCCGTCGACGGACTGGCCGAAGCGGAAGTCCACGCCCAGCCCGCGCGCCACGTCGGCCAGGCCGCGGGTGAACAGGTGGCAGTCGCCGGTCTCGTCGTTGGGCAGGCGCAGGCCGCCGGCCAGCAGCTCGCCGGTGCGGGCCAGCGCCGGCTCGAAGGCGCCCAGTTCGCGGCGGTCGAGCAGTTGGTAAGGCACGCCGCATTCCTCGAGCACGGCCAGGTCGCGCGCCACCGCATCGAGCTGCGCCTGCGTGCGAAAGAGCTGCAGCGTGCCCTGGGTGCGGTGCTCGTAGTTCACGCCGGTCTCGGCGCGCAGTGTGCGCAGGCAGTCGCGGCTGTATTCGGCGACGCGCATCATGCGCTCTTTGTTCACCGCATAGCGCTCGGGCGAGCAGTTCTTCAGCATCGCGGCCATCCAGCGCAGCTGGAACAGGGTGCCGTCGGGGCGGATCGACAGCGGCGCGTGCTTCTGGAACATCCACTTGAAGGCCTTCAGCGGAATGCCCGGCGCCGCCCAGGGCGTCGAGTAGCCGGGGGACACCTGGCCGGCATTCGCGAAGCTGGTTTCATCGGCCGCGCCGTTCTGGCGATCGAGCAAGGTGACCTCCGCGCCGGAGCGGGCAAGGTAGTAAGCCGTGGTGACGCCGATGACGCCGCCGCCGAGAACGATCACTTTCATTGCGATATCCGTTGATTGCCGATCAAGAACTCAAGGTTATTCGCCCATTCGCCATAAAATCCACCGAACTTTGGCTCAACAGAAGTGACTTTTCCTGCCACAGGCCTATCCAAGTCGTTGCCCGCAGTGAAATGACCGAACTCGACCGCACCGACCTCAAGATCCTCGACATCCTCCAGCGCGAGGGACGCCTGCCCATGACCGAGCTGGCGCAGCAGATCGGCCTGTCGACCTCGCCCTGCACCGAGCGCGTGCGGCGCATGGAACGCGACGGCGTCATCACCGGCTACCACGCCCGCATCGACCCCAACGCATTGGGCAAGACGCTGCTGGTGTTCGTGGAGATCACGCTGTCGTCCAAGTCGGCCGACGTCTTCGACAAGGTGCGGAGCGAACTGCTGCACATGCCCGAAGTCATGGAATGCCACCTGGTCTCCGGCGGCTTCGACTACCTCGTGAAGGCACGGCTGCGCGCGATGAGCGACTATCGGCGCCTGCTGGGCGACATGCTCAAGAAGCTGCCGGTGCCGGCCGAGTCGAACAGCTATGTGGTGATGGAAGAGGTGAAGGAGAGCCTCTATCTGGCGCTGGATCGGTGAACCGCCCTATGGCCCTTTGGAGTTGCAAGATGCGCGCACTACGCCCCGTTCTCTTCTCGCTGGTTCTGGCCTTTTTCGCGCTGGCGGCCGCTTCGCAGCCCAGCCAGCGCCTCGACATCACAGGCGCCGTGCGCGACAAGCTGAGCCTCGACGTGGCGGCCCTCGCCGCCTTCGCCGCGCCGGACATCGGCCAGTTCACGCAAACGCGCAGCGGCCAGGGCACCGAGACTCGCAGCACGGTGCGAGGCGTCAAACTGGCTGCGCTTGTCGAGCGCGCCGGCTTGTCGGCGCCGGGGCCCAACGACTGGAAGAACCTGGTCGTGGTCGCCACCGCCACGGACGGCTACCGTGCCGTGTTCTCGTGGCCGGAGATCAGCAACACCGCCGTGGGTGACGGCGTGCTGGTGCTGTTCGAGCGCGACGGGCGTGCGCTGGATGCACGCGAGGGCGGCATCGCGCTGCTGTCGGCTGCCGACCGTCGACTCGGGCCGCGGCACGTGCGCAACCTGGTGCGCATCGAAGTACGCGCGCTCGACTGAGCATCGCCGTTCTTCAGGGCGCGAGGAAGCCGGCCTTCCGCAGCGCCTGCTGCCCAGCGCCCTGCACCAATCCATCGGCAAAGGCCTGCGCCGCGGCGGGCGCGCCCTTGCGCACGGCCAGGCCGTACTCGGCGGTCACGTTGATGGCGGGTGGCACGTCGACCACCTGCAGCCCGGGCTCCTGCGCGACCGCCACCACGGCATTCGTGCAGTAGGTGAGGAACACGTCGGCCTGCCCGGTCGCCACCAGCATGCCGTAGACGTTGCGGCCGGCCGGCGGTGGCGGTGAGTTGGGGCCACCGGTGAGCTGCAGTGCCTTGTCGGCCAGCCGGCGCGCCGTGCCCGCGGGCGCCGCACCGCTGCGCTCGACGCGTTCGAACAGCTCGAAGGCGTAGTCGCCCGAGGGGTCGGCCTTGGGCGTCGAGGTGCCCAGGCGAATGTCCGGATCGAGCATGGTGCGGACCAACGAGTCGCGCGTCACGCCCAGGCCGGGGCGGGCCAGGGCGCAGAGCGCGTTGCGTGCGAAGGCCCGGGTCGGGCCCCAGGCGCCGCCATCCGACAACGCTTGCGGATGCGCCATGTTGGCCGAGGCGAACACGTCGGCCGGCTCGCCGCCCGCGATGCGCTCGCGCAGCAGGCCCGAAGCGCCGAAGTGCAAGGCGATGCGCGTGCCGGGGTGGGCTTGCTCGAAGTCGCGCGCCGCCTGCGTGATGGGCTCGCGCAGGCTGCCGGCCGCGTGCACCGTGAAGCCCGGCACCTGCGCGCCGGCCACACCGCCCACCATTGCACTGGCCAGCACCATCGCGCTTGCGACCCTATTGCGCCGTGGCATTCGGGAAGAACAGCTGCTCGCCGCCGATCTTGTAGCTGGCGATCGTCGACTGCCCGGCCGGCGAGATCACCCAGTCCACGAACTTCTGCGCGCCGGCGCTGTTGAGCTGCGGAAACTTCGCCGGGCTGACCACCATCACGCCGTACTGGTTGAAGAGCCGCTTGTCGCCCTCGACCAGCACCGCCAGGTCGGCGCGGTTCTTGAAGCTGAGCCAGGTGCCGCGGTCGGCCAGCACGTAGCCGCCGCTCGACGCCGCGATGTTGAGTGCCGGGCCCATGCCGCAGCCGCATTCCTTGTAGCCGCTGCCCTTCTTGTCGTTGGGCACTGGCTGGCCCGCCTCGGCGATGCCGGTCTGCGCCCAGAGCCGGCGCTCGGCCGCATCGGTGCCGCTCTTGTCGCCACGCGAGACGAAGGCAGCGTTGGCCGTGGCAACCTTCTTCAGCGCGGCGACGATGTCCTGTCCCTTGGTGCCGGCCGGATCGGCCTTGGGGCCGACCAGCACGAAGTCGTTGTACATGACGGGTTGGCGCTTGGCGGCGAAACCCTCGGACACGAATTTCTCTTCGGCCGCGGTGTCGTGCACGAAGAGCACATCGGCATCGCCGCGCTTGGCCATGTCGATCGCCTGGCCGGTGCCCACCGCCACCACCTTGATGTCGATGTTGCTGGCCTGCTTGAAGGCCGGCAGCAGGTGCGAGAACAACCCCGACTGCTCCGTCGAAGTCGTGGACGCCATGGTGAGCGTCTGTGCCTGCGCCTGCGCCTGCATCGACATGCCGCCGGCCGCCACGGTCCACGCGATGGCCAAGAGTTTCAGTGTGTTCATGCCAGTTCTCCTTTTACGAAAAGTCGGGCCGCATCGGGCAGCGGCCCCTGAAAAAAATCGTCGACGGGCAGGTCCGCCAGCACGCGACCCTGCTCCATGTAGACCACGCGGCTGGCCAGGCGCTTGACCTGGCCGAGGTTGTGGCTCGCGAACACCAGCGTGCGGCCATGCGCGGCGTCGGCGATCAGCGCCTCAACCTCGCGCTTCGCGGTCGGGTCGAGGCTGGCGGTGGGTTCGTCGAGCAACAGCACCGCCGGCTTGAGCGCCCAGGCGCGCGCCAGAGCCATGCGCTGCTGCTGGCCGCCCGAAAGCGTACGCGCATTGCGGCCTGCCACGCCCTCCAGGCCCACACGGGCCAGGGCTTCCAGGGCTTCGCTCTGTGCGACGCGCCAGCGCACGCCGCGCAGCCAGAGCGCCAGCGCGACGTTGTTGCGCACGCTCATGCGCAGCATGTGCGGGCGCTGGAACAGCATGGCCTGCGCTTGCCGCGGCACCCGGCCGACGAAGCTGCCGGCGGCATGCGGCACCAGGCCATGCATCACGCGCAGCAGGGTGCTCTTGCCGCTGCCGTTGGCGCCGATCAGCGCGACGCGCTCGCCGGCGTGGATCGACAGCGTGGCCTCCTGCAGCGCCAGCACGCGGCCATAGCGAACCTCGATGCGGTGCAGCGCGAAGAGCGCCTGCGTCAAGACGCCGCCTCCAATCCGCGCACGCCGGCCGCGTCGGCGGCACCGCCATCGACGCGTTCCCGCCAGCCGCGCAGCGCGCTGATCGCGAGGTTGAGAAGCAACACCACGCCCAGCAGCACCAGGCCCAGCGCGAGCGCCAGCGGCAGGTCGCCCTTGCTCGTCTCGAGCGCGATGGCGGTGGTCATGACGCGCGTGAAGCCGTCGATGTTGCCGCCGACGATCATCACGGCGCCCACTTCCGACACCGCGCGGCCGAAGGCGGCGATCAGCACCGTGACCAGCGCATAGCGTTCGTCCCACACCAGCAGCAGCGATCGCGTGAACGAGCCGGCGCCGAGCGAGCGCAGCTGCTCGCCGTGGGCGCGGTCGGCGTCTTCGATGGTCTGGCGCGTCAGCGCCGTGACCACCGGCAGCACCAGCAGCGACTGCGCCAGCACCATGGCCTTGAAGGAGAACAGCCAGCCCAGGAAGCCCAGCGGGCCCGAGCGCGACAGCAGCAGGTAGATCACCAAGCCCACCACCACCGAGGGCAAGGCGAGCAGCGTATTGAGCAGCGTCAGCAGCAGGCCGCGGCCCTTGAAGCGCGCCACCGCGAGCCAGGCGCCGAGCAGCAGCCCCAGCCCGCAGGCCAGCACGCAGGCAGTGGCGCTCACCGCCAGCGAACGGCCGACGATGGAGAACAGCACGGGGTCGGCACGGGTCAGGAGATGCCAGGCGGCGACGGCGCTGTCGGTGAAGGTGTTCATGGGGTGCGCCGGCAGTATCGGTAGCACGCCTGTCCAGCCTATGCAAATGAATGCATAAGTAGGTGGTGGGGCGGCCCTAGCCGGGCCCGACGCGTCGTCAGCCCGCGCGCAGCGGCGCGGCCGTGCCCACTGCCGGCCCCACGCCCTCCAGCACGGCCTGCCGCACCGCACGCAGGGCCCGGCCGCAGTCCTCCCGCGTCAACGCGCCGCCCAGGCACAGGCGCAAGGCCTCGGGCGGCATGCGGTCGGTCGAGAAGGCCTGGCTGGCCACGGCCGCGACGCCCAGGCCCTGCAGCGCGAAGGCGATCTCGGCCCCTTCGCGGGCCGCGGCGCCCTGGTCCTGCAACGGCAGCCACACGTGGAAGCCCTGCGGATGGGTCCGCACACCCAGGTCGCCCAGCACCTCGCGCGCCTGCGTGCTGCGCCAGTTGCATTCGGCGCGCATGGCATCGAGCACCTGCGCGCCGACGCCCGACTCGAGCCATCGTGTCACCAGCCCGGCCGTCCAGGGCGACGCCATGACGGTGGTGGCCCGCAGCGCGCCCGCGAGGCGCAGCGTCGCCGCCTCCGACGGTGCGAGCACGAAGGCGTTGCGCAGGCCGGCACCGAGCCATTTCGAAGTGCCGCTCACGTAGTAGGTCAGCCCCGGCGCGAAATCGGCCAGCGGTGGCGGCACGGCGGGTGCGAGCATGCCGTAGGCGTCGTCTTCGATGATCGGGATGCTGTGGTGCGACGCGATGTCCGCGAGCTGCTCGCGCCGCCCCAGCGACAGGGTCGAGGTCGTCGGGTTGTGGATGTTCGGGCACAGGTACAGCGCGCCGATCGATGCGCTCTTGCAGAGCAGCTCGAAGGACTGCGGCACGATGCCTTCGTCGTCGCACTGCAGCGGCTGCAGCTGCGTGCCGAGCTGCGCCGCGATCGCCTTGAGTCCCGGATAGGCGAGCGATTCGACCGCGAGGCTCTGCCCCGGCTTGACCAGCATGCTCAGCAGCGCGAGCAGCACGCTGTGGATGCCGGGCGCCACCAGCACGCGCTCGGCCTTGGCATGGCTCACCCACTGCCGCAGCCATTGCGCCGCGACGCCGCGCTCGCGCTTCGAGCCGCCGGCGTCGCGGTAGCGCATGAGGTCGGGAATCGGCGTGCCCGACACATAGGCCGCGGCCTCTTCCTGCAGCCTGAGCGTCACCGGGTGGTCGGCCAGCTCCGGCGGCATGTTCATCGTCATCTCGGCGCCCGTGCCCGCGCGCAGCGGCAGGCCGATGAAGGAGCCGCGCACGTAGGAGCCGAGGCCCGGGCGCGACGCGATCAGCCCGCGCTCGCGCGCCTCGGCGAAGCCGCGCACGACCGTCGTGTAGTTGAGCCCGAGCTGATGCGCCAGCTCGCGCAGCGGCGGCAGCCGGTCGCGCGGCGCCAGGCGGCCACGCTGCAGGTCTTCGGCCAGCAGGTCGGGGATGAGTTGGTAGGCGGGCAGCCCGCTTTGTCGGAGGCGGGGCACCCAGTGCGCGAAGGGCATGCGTCGAGTAGAGCGCAAACCGTGCCCGGCCACACCGCGGGCGCCGGCCATTTTTCGGTGCGCCGTGCCATTGATTGGATGCATTGATTGCATCGGCGCGCCCCGTGCTTGGTGCGGCCGATGCGCGGGCGGCAACGCCGTGCGCGGTGTCGCGCGCGCACCGACGGGCCGGCGATGCGGGCCTGCCGCGCTTGATCGGGCATTGATCGCACCTGTCGGCAGCCCGCGGGTACGGGCCTCGCAAGGGACAGCGTACCGCCGACGCGAAACGACCGACCGGGTTGATCGCATCGACGGACCACCGACCCTTCAGCCACCCCGACTCAACCGAACCGAGAGGATCCCATGCCCCAAGTGACCCACCCCGCAGCCCAGAAGGGCGACTTCCTGGTCGACTACGAAGAGAAGGTCTTCGAGGACGTGAAGGCCGCGCCGGGCGACAAGGCCCTCGTGACCTTCCACACCGTGGCCTTCGAAGGCTCGATCGGCTTCGTCAACCTGCTGCAGGCCACGCGGCTGCAACGCAAGGGCTTCGACACGTCCATCCTTCTCTACGGCCCCGGCGTGACGCTGGGCGTGAAGCGAGGCTTTCCGAAGCTGGGCGACGCCGCCTTCCCGGGCCACCAGAACTTCAACGAGCAGATCACCAAGTTCATCGCCGAGGGCGGCAAGGTCTACGCCTGCCGCTTCGCGCTGCAGGCGCTGTACGGCCACGGCGAAGGCGCGCTGATCGAAGGCATCCGCCCGATCAATCCGCTGGACGTGCTCGACATCGTGCTGCTGCACCGCAAGGAAGGCGCTTTCATCCTCGACACCTGGACGCTCTGAGGCCTGCCCGACAGAAGCAAGGAAGCACGCAAGGACAGGAGCAGACCATGGCCGTCACGAAGAAGACCGGAAAGAGCGTGCGGGCCGCCGCCGCCCAGATCGCACCCGACATCGACAGCGCCGAGGGCACGCTCGCACGCGTGCTCGAGACCATCGGGCAGGCCGCCCGCCAGGGCGTGGAGCTGATCGTCTTTCCGGAGACCTTCGTGCCCTACTACCCCTACTTCTCCTTCGTGCAGCCGCCGGTGCGGCAGGGGCCCGACCACCTGCTGCTGATGGAGCGCGCCCCCACCGTGCCCGGCCCGGTCACCGACGCCGTGGCGCAGGCGGCGCGGCAGGCCGGCATGGTGGTGGTGCTCGGCGTGAACGAGCGCGACCACGGCAGCCTCTACAACACGCAGCTGGTCTTCGACGCCGACGGGCGCCTCGCGCTCAAGCGCCGCAAGATCACGCCGACGTACCACGAGCGCATGGTGTGGGGCCAGGGCGACGGCAGCGGCCTGCGTGCCGTCGACACCCGCGTCGGCCGCGTGGGCGCCCTCGCCTGCTGGGAGCACTACAACCCACTGGCCCGCTATGCGCTGATGGCCGACCACGAGCAGATCCACTGCGCGCAGTTCCCGGGCTCGCTGGTGGGCCCGATCTTCGCGGAGCAGATGGGCGTGACCATCCGGCACCACGCGCTCGAATCGGGCTGCTTCGTGGTCAATGCGACGGGCTGGCTGCACGACGAGCAGATCCGCCGCATCACGCCCGACGAGAGCCTGCAGGGCGCGCTGCGCGGCGGCTGCCATGCCGCGATCGTCTCGCCCGAAGGCAAGTACCTGGCCGAGCCGCTGACCGAGGGCGAAGGCCTGGTCGTCGCCGACCTGGACCTGGCGCTCATCGACAAGCGCAAACGCATGATGGATTCGGTGGGCCACTACGCGCGGCCCGAGCTGCTGAGCCTCGGCATCCGGCGCGAGGCCGCGGCCACCACCCGCGAGCTCGACACGGCTGCCGCTGCCGCCGCGCCCGAGCTTCCCTCTTCCCTGTCAGCCATGAACGACGCCGTCGTACCGGAGGCCGCATGAACCTCGCCACTCGCGACTTGATGACCGAGCTGCAGACCCGCGGCCTGCGGCTCGAAGCCCCCCAGGCCGGCGCCGCCAGCCGCCGCGGCGGCGCGGGCCCTTCGGACCACAAGGCTGTCACCGTCGACGGCGTGACGCTGATGGTGCCCGTGCACACGCACGGCGCTTTCGACTCGCCCTTCGTCGCCGGCACGCCCGACGCGGGCGGCACGGCGACGCTGAAGCGCGGCACCATCCCGATCGCGCAGATCGCATTCCCGCGCACGCCGCGCTTCTACGGCAGGCAGACCGCCGACGGCATTCCCTACCAGCAGATCGCGACGCTGCACGGCACCGACGTGCTGGCCACCACCGTGCTGCAGACCTGCATCCGCTACGAGAGCCGGCGCAAGGCCTGCCGCTTCTGCGCCATCGGCCAGTCGCTGGCGGCCGGGCGGACCATCGAGCGCAAGACGCCGGCACAGCTGGCCGAGGTCGCGAAGGCCGCCGTCGAGCTCGACGGCGTGCGCCACATGGTGATGACCACCGGCACGCCGCCGACGCGCGACCGTGGCGCGCTGATCCTCTGCGAGAGCGCGTCGGCCGTGAAGGCCGCGGTCGACCTGCCGATCCAGGTGCAATGCGAGCCGCCCGACACCGACGCCTGGTTCCGGCGCATGAAGGATGCGGGCGCCGACACGCTGGGCATGCACATCGAAGTCGTCGGCGAGGACTTGCGCCGGCAGATCCTGCCGGGCAAGGCCGAAGTGCCGATGAGCCGCTACTGGGACGCCTTCGAGGCGGCCGTGGCCGTGTTCGGCCGCGGCCAGGTCAGCACCTATCTGCTGGCCGGCCTGGGCGACAGCGCGCAGGCCCTGCTCGCCACGAGCGAGCGGCTGCTGTCGATCGGCGTGTATCCCTTCGTCGTGCCCTTCGTGCCGATCAGCGGCACGCCGCTCGAAGACCATCCTGCGCCGGGCGCGCCCTTCATGCAGTCGGTGCTCCAGCCCTTGGGCGCGATGGTGCGCGAGGCGGGCTTGCGCGCCAGCGACATCAAGGCGGGCTGCGGCCGCTGCGCTGCCTGCTCGACGCTGTCGGTGTTCGAGGAAGCCGACGAACTGGCCGCGGCCTGACCGGGGAGACAGCACCATGTTGAACGTCCTGCTCGATGCGACGGCCTGGTCGGTACCGCCCGCCGTCGCCACGCGCCCCAGCACCAGCGCCTTCCGCATCCAGTGGGCCAGCATCCCGTGGATGCAGCGCGAGGCACTGGCACTGCGCCGCCAGGTCTTCTGCGAAGAACAACGGCTGTTCGACCGCGACGACCTCGATGCCATCGACGCGCTGCCGAGCACGCGCCTGCTGGTCGCCTGCTCGACCCTGGCGGGCCTGCCCGACGAAGTGGTCGGCACCGTGCGCATTCACGAAGCGGAGCCCGGCCTGTGGTGGGGCTCGCGCCTGGCCGTCTCGGCGCCGTGGCGCCGCCATGCCGCGCTGGGCACCGGGCTGATCCGCCTGGCCGTGAGCAGTGCCCATGCACGCGGCTGCCGCGAATTCCTGGCCCACGTGCAGCTGCAGAACGTGCCGCTCTTCGAGCGCCTGCACTGGCACCAGGAAGACACCGTCACGCTGCAAGGCATGCCGCACGCGCTGATGCGGGCGGACCTGCGGCACTACCCACCCTGCTGGAATCCCGAAGGCGGCTTCGTGCTGGGCGGAGGCGCGTCGTCATGAACACGGCCCACGACATCCTGGCCTCGCTGCTCGACGCGTTGCGGTGCGGCCGCGGCTTCGCGCACAAGCGCGACATCGCGCAGGTGATGGGAGGCCTGGTCGCCGACGATGCGGCCGACGCGGCACGCACGGCCGTCCCCAACGGCGACGACTGCGCCGCGCTGCCTTTGCCCGGCGGCGGCTACCAGCTGCTGGCCATCGAGGGCCTGATGCCCGACTTCGTGCAGCAGCAGCCTTGGTTCGCGGGCTACAGCGCGGTGATGGTCAACCTCAGCGACGTCGCGGCCATGGGCGGGCGGCCCGTCGCCGTCGTCGACGCGCTCTGGAGTTCGGCCGGCTCCGCCGACGCCGGCCGCGTCATCGAGGGCATGCAAGCCGCCTGCCGGCAATACGGCGTGCCGCTGGTCGGCGGCCACACCAACCTGCACAGCGCCACGCCCCAGCTCGCCGTGGCGGTGCTCGGCCGGGCCGAACGCTTGATCTCCAGCTTCGCCGCGCGTCCGGATGACCGGCTGCTGATGGCCGTCGACCTGCGCGGTGCGTGGGAAGGCGATGCGCCCTTCTGGAACGCGAGCACGCGCGCGCCCGCGCCCCGTCTGCAAGCCGATCTGGCCCTGCTTGCCGAACTGGCCGAGGAAGGCCTGTGCGATGCGGGCAAGGACATCAGCATGGCCGGCGCGCTCGGCACGCTGCTGATGCTGCTGGAGTGCTCCGGCCGCGGTGCTCGCGTGCGGCTGGACGCGCTGCCCGTGCCGCCGCAAGCCGCGGGCTGGCGCGGCTGGACCGATCCGGCACCGGCTGCACAGGCCGCACGACTGCGCTGGCTGAGCGCCTTCCCGAGCTACGGCTTCGTGCTGTCGGTGCGCCCCGAACAGGTCGCGGCCGTGACGAGGCGCTTCGCGAACCGCGACATCGCCTGCGCCGACATCGGCGAAGTCACAGCCGGAACGCGTTTCGACGTGAGCCTGCACGGTGCGACCGAAGCCCTCTGGGACCTGAGCCGCGCAGGATTCATCCTGCCGCTGCGGACGACCGCGCATGCCGCCACCGAGGAGCCCTGCCATGCATGAGGCCCCGCACGTCGGCCTGCTGATGCACAGCGTGCTGCCGCGCGGCGGCGTGGTGCATGCGCTGGAGCTCGGCCTGGCACTCGCGAGGCTTGGCATTCGCGTGACCGTGATGGCGCCGCTCGAGCCGGGCCAGTCGCTGTTCCGCTCGCTGCCGGAGGGCTTGCCGATCCGCTTCATGCCGCTGCGCATGGCCACGCCGCGCAGCACGGCACTGGCCGATCAGGTCGGCGAGCGCATCGATGCGCTGGCGCGCGCGCTGCCGGCGGCCATCGAGGCATCGGGCGTCGACGTGCTGCATGCCCAGGACAGCCTCAACGGCGCGGCGCTGGCCCGGATCGGCCCCGACCTGCCGTGGCTGCGGACGGTGCATCACCTGGACCGCTTCGACGATCCGCGCCTCGCCGCCTGGCAAGACCAGGCCTGGCGCTCGGCGCGTGTCGTGTGCTGCGTCAGCGATGGCTGGCTGCGGCGGCTGCAGACCGAACCCGACGCCCCGCCGGTGCTGCGCGTCTTCAATGGCGTGGACCTGTCGCGCTTTTCGCCTGCCGCATCGCCGTCGGACGACGCGGCCCTCGCACCGCTCGTCGCCGAAGGGCTGGACGATGCGCCGCTGGTCCTTGCGGTGGGCGGCGTCGAGGCGCGCAAGAACAGCGCGATGCTGCTGCGCGCCTTCGCGCGGCTGCGCCGCGAGGTGCCCGGGGCGGCGCGCGCCCGGCTGATCGTGGTGGGTGGCGCCAGCCTGCTCCAGCATGGCGCCGAGCAGCAGCGCTGGCAGCGAGCCCTGCACGAAGAAGGCCTGGTCGAAGGCCCGGGTCAGCCGGTCTGGCGCACCGGTGCCGTCCACGACGACGCCGTGCCCGCGCTGATGCGCCGTGCGCGCCTGCTGGCGATGCCGTCGCTCAACGAAGGCTTCGGCCTGGTCGCGATCGAGGCACTCGCCTGCGGCACGCCGGTGCTGGTTTCTCGCCGCGCGCCCTTCACCGAACACCTGGGCGGCGCAGAAGGGGTGTGCTGGTGCGACCCCGAAGACGTGGCCAGCGTCGCGGTGGGCCTCGCGCGGGCCTGGGCCCGGCCGCGGCTCGACCATTCGCCGGCGGTGTGCCATGCGCACAGCTGGCAGCGCAGCGCACAGGCGCATGCCGCGATCTACGAACGAATCTGCGAAAGCCTTCCCACATGCCTGCCATGACCTACACGCTGCGCTGGCCCGATGCCAGCCAGACGACCTGCTACTCGCCATCGCTGGTGATCCAGGACTACTTCGCGCCCGGATCGTCCTATCCGCTGCCGGAGTTCATCGACAAGCTGCGCGAAGCCACCGGCATCGCCAACGAGCGCGTGCGGGCCAAGTTCGGCTTCGCGTGCTCGCGCGCGAGCGACCAGCTCGGCGCGATCGAGGCCGAGGTTCGCCGCTTCTCCGCCACGCCCGAGGCGCGGGTCGACGTCCTGTCCTTCGGCCCCGCCTGACCTCCTGACGTCCTGACGTCCTGACCTCTCGATCTCCCATCGACCCACCTCGGAAGCACCATGACCACTCACAACACACCCCTCGCAGCGCGCTATTCCGTCGTCGTGGTCGGCGGCGGACAGGCCGGCCTGTCGACCAGCTACTACCTGCAAAGCGCGGGCATCGACCACGTCGTGCTCGAGAAGCGCCGCATCGGCCACTCGTGGCGCAGCGAACGCTGGGACAGCTTCTGCCTCGTCACGCCGAACTGGCAGTGCCGCCTGCCCGACTTCCCCTATCAAGGCAATGACCCCAAGGGCTTCATGCTGCGCGACGACATCGTGGCCTACCTCGAAGCCTTCGCGCAGAAGACGCGCCCACCCGTCATCGAAGGCGTGAGCGTGAAGCGCGTCGGCCGTCACGGCAGCGGCGCGCTCGAAGTCGTCACCGACATCGGCACCTGCATCGCCGACCATGTGGTGGTCGCGACGGGCGGCTACGACATCCCCATCGTGCCTCCCTCGGCGCACAGCTTGCCGCTGTCAATCCGGCAATTGCACTCCGTTGCCTACCGCAACCCGGCGCAGTTGCCCGAAGGCGAGGTGCTGGTGGTGGGCTCCGGTCAATCCGGCGTGCAGATCATGGAAGACCTGCACGTCGCCGGACGCAAGGTGCACCTGGCCGTCGGCTCGGCGCCGCGATCGCCGCGCATGTACCGCGGACGCGAGTCGACCGAATGGCTGCACGAGATGGGCTTCTACCAGCTCACCGTCGACCGCCATCCGCTGGGCGACGAGGCGCGGCACAAGACCAACCACTACATGACCGGCCGCGACGGCGGCCACGAGATCGACCTTCGCCGCTTCGCGCTGGAGGGCGTGAAGCTCTACGGCTCGCTCGACGAGTTCAAGGGGACGCAGGTCGCGTTCCGCCCCGACCTGCGCAAGAACCTCGACGACGCGGACGACGTGTACTGCAGCATCCGGCGCGACATCGACAACTACATCGCGAAGGCCGGCGTGGACGCCCCGGTCGAAGCACCCTTCGAACCCTGCTGGGCACCGGCGTCGGACCCGACCTCGCTCGATCTCGCCGCGGCCGGCATCACGAGCATCGTCTGGGCCATCGGCTTTCGCGCGGACTACGGCTGGATCGACCTGCCCACCTTCGACGGGCGCGGGCATCCGCGCTTCAAGCGCGGCGTGTCGGAGGTGCCGGGGCTGTACTTCGTGGGGCTGCCGTGGCTCAACACCTGGGGCTCGGGCCGCTTCCTGGGCGTGGCGGACGATGCGCGCCACCTGGTGTCGGTGATCGAAGAGCGGCAGAAGCCAGACGCGCCGCCGGCCGCTTCGCTCGAAGCGCTGCGCCAGGACCGGGTGGCCGAAACGACGTGACGGCGTCGCGGGTCGGCCGCGCCCGCCGGCGGGGGTGACGATTCGACGGTCTGCATAATCCACGCGCCGTCGACCGCCCTTCATCCCGCTTGCAACAGATCGAACTCTCCTACGCCATCGCGCCGCGCCGCAGCGGCCGCCGGCTGATCCGCAACCCGCTCATGGAGCTGCTGCATGCGGTGCGCGAACACGGGTCGATCTCTGCCGCCGCCCGCGCGCTGGGCCTTTCGTACCGCCACGTGTGGGGCGCGCTCAAGCGCTGGGAACAAGAGCTGGGGCACCCGCTGGTCAGCGGCGAACAAGGCCGCTCGGCGCAGCTCTCCGAATTCGGCGACAAGCTGCTGTGGGCCGAGCGCCAGGCGCAGGCCCGGCTGGCGCCGCAGATCGAAGCCCTGCATGCCGACCTGGAGCGTGCCTTCGCGCTGGCCTTCGACGACCGCCTGCACGTGCTGAGCCTGCATGCGAGCCACGACGAGGCGCTGGTGCTGCTGCGCGCGCACGCGGCCGAACGCGCGCGGCTACAACTCGACATCCGCTTCACCGGCAGCGTCGATGCGATCAGTGCGCTGAACCAGGGTCGCTGCGTGATGGCGGGCTTCCACACGCTCGAACGCCCACCGGCCGGCTCGCTGGCGCAGCGAACCTACAAGCCGCTGCTGAAGCCGGGGCTGCACAAGATCATCGGCTTCGCGCGCCGCACGCAGGGGCTGATCGTCGCGCCCGGCAACCCGCTCGGCCTGCGCGGCATCGCCGACCTGCCGCGCCTGCGTGCCCGCTTCGTGAACCGCGCGATCGGCACCGGCACGCGCGTGCTGCTCGACGAGCTGCTGGCGCAGCACGGCCTCGACGCGGATGCGCTGCGCGGCTACGACCACGACGAGCCCTCGCATGCCGCGGTCGCGCATGCGGTGGCCAGCGGGCAGGCCGATGCCGGCCTGGGCATCGAGTCGGCCGCGCGCGGCGCGGGCCTGGGCTTCGTGCCGCTGGTGAGCGAGCGTTACCACCTGGCCTGCCTCAAGTCGGCGCTGGACCAGCCGGCCGTGCAGGCTTTGCGCTCGCTGCTGAGCGGTGCCGCGTGGCAGCACCAGCTGGGCACGCTGGCGGGCTACGAGAGCGCCGCCAGCGGCGAGGTGCAGTCGCTGAGCACGCTGCTGCCGTGGTGGAGCTTCAAGGGGCCGAAGAAGGCCTGAGCGCGCGGGGCGCGGGGCACGCGGCGCCCGTCGATCCGACCTGCCGATGCGCCCACGCTTTTGGGGCGTAGGTGGTAACCCTATGGTGCAGAAACCGTGATTCCGGCGGATTCGCGTCTCGCTGCGGTGCATCGAAAGGATGTTCGTTTGGAATACCCGGGCGGGAACTTTGCATTGGACCCGCATAGGGCTGCCGCCCAGAATTCCTAGCCAAGGTCTGCACAGGACAGGGACGCCGGTTCGGCGTGCCGGCCGACGAACACATTCATTCGACCCGCGCATCACGCGACCAGAGGCCCATCTTGATCACCAAACGCAACATCATCGCCATCCTGCCCTTGCTGGGCTTTTGCTTCGCAGCGCAGGCGGAAGGCTTTCCGGACAAGCCGATCCGGATCATCGTTCCCGTCGCCGCGGGCGGTTCGGCCGACCTGCTGGGCCGCCTGGTCGGGCAGCAGTTGTCGGAGCTCTACAAGCAGCCGGTGGTGGTGGAGAACAAGGCCGGGGCCAGCGGGCACATCGGTGCCGAGTACGTGTCCAAGCAGGCACCGGACGGCTACACGCTGCTGATCGGCATCCAGCCCGTGCAGGCCTCCTACGCCATCTACCCGAAGCTCAACTACGACCCGGGCAAGAGCCTCGACACGCTGGGCATCATCGGCTCGTTTCCGAGCGTGGTGCTGGTGCACCCATCGGTGGCGGCCAACGACATCGGCGACCTGATCAAGCTCGCCAAGGCGTCCCCCGACGCGCTGAATTTCGGCTCGGCCGGCCCGGGCTCGGCGACGCACCTGGGCGCCGAACTCTTCCTGCGCGATGCCGGCGTCAAGATGATGCACGTGCCCTACAAGGGCAGCTCGGCCGCCAGCGCCGACCTGATGGGCGGGCAGATCCAGCTGATGTTCGAAAACCTGCCGACGGCGATCGGCCTCATGAAGAGCGGCAAGGTGCGCGCGCTGGCCGTGACCGGTGCGAAGCGCTCGCCGAGCCTGCCGAACCTGCCGACCGTGGCCGAACAGGGCGTGCCGAAGTACGAGTTCGTCGGCTGGTACACCGTGGCCGCGCCGCTGGGCCTGCCGCCCGAGGTGGCGAAGAAGCTGAGCGCCGACATCCACAAGATCGTGCACTCCCAGGCCCTCGCCGCGCGATGGGCCGACCTGGGCGTGACGCCGATCGGCGGCACCGTCGCGCAGAGCAACGCCTACGTGCATGCCGAAGCGGTGAAGTACACCAAGCTCATCAAGGACGCCGGGCTCGGCCTCTGAGCCTCGAACGAGCGCGCACGCCGCTCAGGCGGCGCGGATCGCTTCGGGCAGCTCGGCGCAGGCCAGCTTGACGTGCTGGATGAAGGCCTGGGTGATGCGCGAAGGCGGCTGGTTCAGCGGCGTGAGCAACACCAGTTCGACCGGCGCCGCGCGCTTGAATGGCAGCGCGACCAGCCCCGCCTTGAGCAGCGGCGCCACCACCAGCGGATTGACGATGCCGACGCCGATGCCCTGCAGCGCGAGCATGCAGGTGGTGATGGCGTAGGTGGTCTCGGCCACCGTGATCGGCCGCACGCCGGCATCGTCGAACACCCGCTCGATCGCCTGGCGCGTGCCGTCGTTGCGGCCGGTGGCGATGAAGGCCTGGCCGTCGAGGTCTTTCGCCTGGATGCTTTTCTTGCCTGCGAGGTGATGGCCGGGCGCCATCACGCACACCGGATGGACCGCCACGAGCGGCTCCGCCTCGGTGCCCGCCGAGTCGACCTGCCGCATGGCGATGCCGAGGTCCAGCCGGCCCAGCGCGACGCCGTCACGCACCAGCGACGAATCGACCGTGTCGATCGCCACCTGGATGGTCGGATGGTCCTTCATGAAGTTGCGCGTGATCTCCGGCAGCAGGCCCATGCCCATCGACGGCAGGCAGCCGACCTGCACGCGCCCGGAATGCAGGCCGCGCAGCTCGGCCAGCGTCTGCGCGATCTGCTCGAGGCCGATGTAGCTGCGCTCGATCACGTTGAAGAGGATGCGCGCCTCCGGCGTCGGCACCAGCCGGCTCTTGCGCAGTTCGAACAGCTGGATGCCGCTGACCGACTGGAAGCGGGCCAGCAGCTTGCTGACCACGGGCTGCGAGGTGTGCAGCATGGCCGCCGCCTCGGTGGCGGTGCCCCGCATCATCACAGCCCGGAACACCTCGATGTACCGGTGGTTCAGCGAAAACGGACTGGGCTGGAACGGCCTGGCGGGCTCGGTGGACATCGACCTTCTCCTGCTCGCGTGCCAGGACACCGGCTTGGGTCGCAACGCACGCTCTTGAGCGGCAAAAAGTATATACCCGCGGAATAGGGTGGGTCGAACTGGATATTGGACTGTCATGGGGTACGCGCCCAGAATTCATCAGGCCGGCCAGGTCCCTCTTTCCTCCCGGCACCCCGAACATCCCCTCAACACTCCCCTCAACAACTCCTCGACAGGCTCACCGATGGCAAGTACCCAATTCGATGCGATCACGCTGGAACTGCTGTGGAGTCGACTGATTTCGATCGTCGACGAAGCGGCCGTTGCGATGGTCCGCACTTCCTTCTCGACCAACGTGCGCGAGTCGAACGACTTCGCCTGTGTGCTGACCGACGCCCGCGGGCATTCGCTGGCCCAGGCGACGCACAGCATCCCGTCGTTCCTGAACACCGTGCCGCAGACCATCCGGCACTTCATCGACGAGTTCGCGCCCGAAGACCTGCAGCCCGGCGACGTGCTCATCACCAACGACATCTGGCAGGGCACGGGCCACCTGCCCGACATCACGCTCGCCAAGCCCATCTTCCTGGCCGGCAAGATCGTCGGCTGGGCCGGCTCGGTGGCGCATGCGCCCGACATCGGCGGGCGCGTGCGCTCGGCCGATGCCCGCTCGGTGTTCGAGGAAGGCCTGCAGATCCCGCTGATGAAGATCCTGCGCGCCGGCGTGATGGACCCGGTGCTCGAGAAGATCGTGCGCAAGAACGTGCGCGTGCCCGACCAGGTGATGGGCGACCTCTACGCCCAGATCACGGCCGTGCAGCGCATCGAGCAGCGCGTGCTGGCGCAGATGCACGAGCACGGGCTGCAATCGCTGGAGGGCCTGGCCCACGAGATCCACACCCGTTCCGAGAACGCGATGCGCGCGGCCATTCGCCGCATCCCCGAAGGCGTGTACCGCACCAGCGCGGTGACGGACGGGCTCGCCGAGCCGATCCGCCTGGAAATGACGATGACGGTGAAGGACGGCTCGATCGAAGTCGACTACTCCGGCACCTCTGCGCAGGTGCCCGCCTCCATCAACGTCTGCATGGCCTACACCAAGGCCTACACCTGCTACGGCATCCGGACCGCGCTGCTGCCCAACGTGGCCGGCAACGAAGGCGTGATCTACCCGATCGAAGTCACGGCGCCGCCCGGCTCCATCCTCAACGCCCTGCCGCCGGCTGCCGGCGGTGCGCGCGCGCTGGTGGGCCACATGCTGCCGACCATGGTGCTGCGCGCGCTGGCCGACGCCCTGCCCGACCAGGTGATCGCCACCACCGGCTCGCCGCTGTGGTGCGCCAACGTGGCCGGCCAGCGCACGGACGGCAGCAGCTACGCCAGCATGTTCTTCATGAACGGCGGCTACGGCGCGTCGAACCGGCGCGACGGCGTGAACGTGCTCTCCTGGCCCAGCAACATCTCGTCCACGCCGGTCGAGATGATCGAGCAGTTGCTGCCCGTGCGCGTGCATCACCGCCAGCTGCGGCAGGACGGCGGCGGCGCGGGCGAGTTCCGCGGCGGCACCGGGCAGGAGATCAAGTTCGAGAACTGCTCGCCGAACCCGATGGTGGTGAGCTTCATGGCCGAACGCACGCGGCCCGAAGCAGCCGCGGAAGGCCTGGCCGGCGGCAAGTCGGGCGCGCCCGGCGTGGTGCTGATCGACGGCGCCCCCTGCAACGCGAAGGTGCAGCAGGTCCTGGAGCCGGGCGCATGCGTCGAGATGAAGACGCCCGGCGGCGGCGGCTACGGCGCGCCGGACCGCCGCGCACCGGAACGCCTGGCCTCCGACCTCCGCGGCGCCTACGTCGGCGCCTGAACACGCCCGAGCGCGTCCGTCCCCCCTACTTCTGCGGTTCACACCATGTCATCACCCTCAGCACTTTCCCTCGGCATCGACATCGGCGGCACCTTCACCGATGTGGTCGTCTACGCGCACGACACGGGTCGCTCGCTTTCGCACAAGGAACTCACCACGCCCGCAGCCCCGCACGAAGGCGTGATCACCGGCGTGCGCCGGCTGTTCGAGCGCGAAGGGCTTTCCTACGCGGCAGTCGAACGCGTCGTGCATGCGACGACGCTCTTCACCAACGCGCTCATCGAACGCAAGGGCGCACCCACCGGGCTCATCACCACGGCCGGCTTCCGCGACACGCTGGAGATCGCCCGCGAGCACAAGTACGAGCTGTACGACCTGCACATCGAGATGCCGGCCGCCCTGGTGCCGCGCCACCTGCGGCTGGAAGTGCCGGAGCGCACCGGGCCGGACGGCACGATCATCACCGCGCTCGACGAAGCCGCGCTGGTGGCCCGCGCCGGCGAGCTGGTCGCGGCCGGCGTGCAGTCGGTCGCCATCATCTTCCTGCACGCCTACGCCAACCCGGCCAACGAGAAGCAGGCCCGCGTCGCGCTGGCCACGGCTTATCCACAGCTCTTCGTGTCGATCTCGTCCGAGGTGTCGCCGCAGATCCGCGAGTACGAACGCAGCGTGACCACCGTGGCGAATGCCTACGTGAAGCCGCTGGCCGACGGCTACCTCGACCTGATGACGGGCGAGATCCGGGCCATCGGCATCAAGGCGCCGCTTTTCATGATGCTGTCGAACGGCGGGCTGACGCACGTCGACGAAGCCAAGCGCGTGCCGATCCAGCTGCTCGAATCGGGCCCTGCTGCCGGCGCCCTGGCGGGTGCGTATTTCGGCGAGCGTTCGAGCATCGAGGACGTGCTGGCCTTCGACATGGGCGGCACCACCGCCAAGCTCGCCATCATCGACGGCGGCGAGCCCATGATCGCCCACCAGTTCGAGGCCAGCCGCCAGAAGCGGCTGACCGAAGGCAGCGGTCTGCCGATCTCCATCTCGACCATCGAGCTGATCGAGATCGGCGCGGGCGGCGGCAGCATCGCCCACGTCGATCCGCTCGGGCTGATCAAGGTCGGCCCCGAAAGCGCGGCATCCACACCCGGCCCGGCCTGCTACGGCCGCGGCGGCACGCAGCCGACGGTGACCGATGCGAACCTGGTGCTCGGCTACCTCGACCCCGCCACCTTCGCTGGCGGCACCATCGAACTCGACGTGGCCCGCGCCAAGGCCGCCATCGCACCGTTGGCCGAGCAGGCCGGCATCAGCATTCCCGAGATGGCATGGGGCATCCACTCGATCGTCAACGAGAACATGGCCGCGGCGGCCCGCGTGCACGTGGCCGAGCGCGGCCACACGGCCTCGCGCTTCGCCATGCTGCTGACCGGCGGCGGCGGTCCGCTGCATGGCTGCGAGGTCGCGCAGCGCCTGGGCGCGACGCGGGTCGTGTGCCCGCCGGGCGCGGGCGTGGCCTCGGCGCTGGGCCTGCTGATGGCACCGGCCCGCGTGGACCGCATGGCCACCGTGGCGAAACCGATCTCGCGCACCGATTGGCGTGAACTCGAAGGCCTCTACGCCCAGCTCGAGGCCGAGGCTTTCGCGGTGATCGACGCGACGCTGCCGGACCACCCGAGTGCGCCGCGCGTGCTGCGCTCGGCCGACATGCGCTTCGTGGGCCAGGGCTTCGAGATCGTCACCACGCTGCCGGCCGGGCCGTACACCGACGCGTCGGCCAAGACCTTCGCCGAAGCCTTCAAGGCAGCCTACCGGCAGATGTTCTCGCAGGTGATGCCGCTCGGCGACGTCGAGATCGTGAACATCCGCATCGCGGCCACCGTCGAGGCGACGGCCAGCGGCTTGGCCAGCACCGCCGTGGCGGCCGGCGGCGCCTCGGCGCTGGCGGGCCGGCACCAGGTCTGGGTGGGCGCCCGCAAGCGCTACGAGGACGTGCCGGTGTACAGCCGCGAGCGGCTCGCTGCCGGCGAAACGATCCAGGGCCCCGCACTCGTGCAGGAAGCCTCTTCCACGCTGGTGCTGCCGGCCGACTCGCAAGCGCGCGTCGACAGCTCGGGCAGTCTCATCATCGACCTCGCCCTCGCGGGCGAAGCCGGCGCCTCCGAAAGCGCCGGCGCTTCCAACCTCAACACCAACGCACTGTCATGACGACCGAGATCGCTTCTCTGCAGGCCCGCAAGGCCGACGGCATCGGCTGGATGGTCTTCAACGACCCGGCCCGGCACAACGCCATTTCGATGGACATGGCCCGCGAGGTGCCGCGCGTGATGGCCGATTTCGAGGCCGACCCCGAGGTGCGGGTGGTCATCGTCACCGGCATGGGCGAGCGCGCTTTCGCCGCCGGCTCGAACATCTCGGCCTTCGGCAGCGTGCGGACCAATCCCGAGCAGAACCGCGAGTACAACCAGATCAACCAGCGCTCGTACGACGCGGTGTATGCCTGCGCGAAGCCGACCATCGCGATGGTGCACGGCTACTGCATCGGCGGCGGACTCGACTTCGCGGTGAGCTGCGACATCCGCGTCTGCGCCGACAGCGCGGTGTTCGCGATTCCTGCCGTGCGCCTGGGCCTGGGCTTCGGCCACGAAGGCCAGGTGCGGGTGGCGCGCGTCATGGGCGCGGCGGCTGCGCGCGACCTCTTCTTCACCGGCCGCCGCTACAGCGCGCAAGAAGCGCTCGCGTGCCAGCTCGTGCATCGCGTGGTGCCGGCTGCCGAACTCGAGCCATCGGTGCTCGACTACGCACGGCAGATCGCGGGCAATGCGCCGCTGACGCTGCGCGCGCTCAAGCGCGCCTTCCTCGAATACGAAAAGCCCGAGTCCGCCCGCGACCTGGCGGCGGCCCAGGCGCTGGTCGATGCCTGCTACGCCAGCGAGGACTACCAGGAAGGCCGCGCCGCCTTCGCCGACAAACGCACGCCGAATTTCAAGGGGCGCTGACATGAGCCACGACATGAACCCAGCAACGCATACGCCTCCCCGCCGCGGCCCCTTGGCCGCCTACAAGGTGCTCGACCTCACGCGCGTGCGCGCCGGCCCGACCTGCATTCGCCAGTTCGCCGACTGGGGCGCCGACGTGATCAAGATCGAGACGCCCGAATTGCTGGAGCAAAGCGACGGCTGGGGCGGCCTGCGCGAAGGCCCGGACTTCCAGAACCTGCACCGCAACAAGCGCTCGCTGACGCTCAACCTCAAGCACCCGAGCGGCCTGGCGATCCTGCACCGCCTGGTGCAGGAGGCCGACGTGATCGCCGAGAACTTCCGGCCCGACGTGAAGCACCGGCTCGGCATCGACTACGAATCGCTGCGCAAGATCAACCCGCGCATCGTCTACGCCAGCATCTCGGGCTTCGGGCAGGACGGACCCTACGCCAAGCGGCCCGGCTTCGACCACATCATCCAGGGCATGGCCGGGATGATGTCGATGAACGGCTTTCCCGAGAACGGGCCGACGCGCGTCGGCATCGCACTCGCCGATATCGGCGCGGGCCTGTACTGCGCGCTCGCGGTGATGACGGCCTTGCTGGAGCGCGAGAGCTCGGGCGAGGGCCAGTGGGTGCAGGCCTCGCTG
>NZ_LYVO01000037.1 GCF_001984055.1 Variovorax sp. KK3 | reverse complement strand
CCCCACCACCGGCCCCCGGCAACAGGGCGTTACCATTGCAGGCTTTGCGCCGACCCTACCCGACGGGCGCCGAAACCAACTCCCACAGAGACATACCTTGTCTGCACTCCTCAAGTTCGCGCTGGCCATGGACTGGATCAGCGCCCAGCTCGGCAAGATCGCGGCATGGGCCGTCCTCGCCGCCGCCCTCATCTCCGCCGGCAACGCCTTCATCCGCTACGGGCTCGACTTCAGCTCCAATTCGTGGCTCGAAATCCAGTGGTACCTGTTCGCGGCCACCGTGATGCTCGGCGCGCCGCTGGTGCTCAAGCTCAACGAACACGTGCGCGTCGACATCATCTACGGCAAGCTCAAGCGCCACGGCCCGGTCTTCGTCGACCTGTTCGGCCTGTTGTTCTTTCTTTTGCCGGTGATGGGCCTGCTGTTCTGGCTGACCTTTCCGTTCTTCCTCAACATGCTGCGCACGGGCGAGATGTCCGGCAACATCGGCGGCCTGATCCGCTGGCCGGCGGCGCTGATGATGCCGCTGGGCTTCGCCGCCATGTTCCTGCAAGGCGTGGCCGAGGTGATCAAGCGCGTGGCCTACCTGCGCGGCCTGATCGAGATGGACACGCACTACGAGAAGCCGGTGCAATGAGCCGCCGGGCCGCTCCCAAGGCGAATACCGCAGCCGAAGGCGAAGGCACTCGCATAAGCGCCGTGACGTCGAGTTCGCCCCGTCCCCCGCACCGCTTGGCAGGATAAGAAATGCAGATGGAAAATTTCGCCCCGATCATGTTCGCGGGGCTGGTCGTGATCATGTTGATCGGCTTCCCGGTCGCCTTCTCGCTGTCGGCGCTGGGCCTGTTCTCGGGCTTCTTCGCGATCGAGATGGGCTGGTTCCCCGCCGGCTTCATGGGCAACCTGCCGCTCAACGTGTTCGGCATCTTGTCGAACGAGACGCTGCTCGCCATTCCCTTCTTCACGCTGATGGGCGCGGTGCTCGAGAAGTGCGGCCTGGCCGAAGACATGCTCGACTCCATGGGCCAGCTCTTCGGCCCGGTGCGCGGCGGCCTGGGCTACTCGGTCATCATCGTGGGCTTCATCCTGGGCGCCATCACCGGCACCGTGGCCGGCCAGGTGATCGCGATGGCGATGATCTCGCTGCCGGTGATGATGCGCTACGGCTACAACATGCGCTATTCCACCGGCGTGCTGGCGGCCTCGGGCACCATCACGCAGCTGGTGCCGCCTTCGCTGGTGCTGATCGTGATGGCCGACCAGCTCGGCACCGACGTCGGCCAGATGTACAAGGGCGCCTGGGGTCCGTCGATCCTGCAGGTGATCATCTTCGCGATATACACCTTCATCATCTCGCGCATCTGGCCCAGCTACGTGCCGGGCGTACCGGCCGAGGCGCGCACGCTGCAGGGCTGGGCGCTGTGGGCCAAGTGCCTGCGCGGCATCATCCCGTCGGCCATCCTGATCTTCGCGGTGCTGGGCTCGATGGGCGGCCTGCCCTTCATGGACCACGCGATCGCCACGCCGACCGAGGCCGGCGCGATGGGCGCGGTGGGTTCGCTGATCCTCGCGGCCATCCACCGCCGGCTCAACTGGCCGATGCTCAAGGAGGCGATGAACGGCACCATGCGGCTCACTGCGATGGTGGTCTTCATCCTGATCGGCTCGCGCGTGTTCTCGCTGGTGTTCCAGGGCGTGGACGGCGCCAAGTGGATCGAGCACATGCTGTCGGGCCTGCCGGGCGGCCAGATCGGCTTCCTGATCGCCGTCAACGTGTTCGTGTTCTTCCTCGCCTTCTTCCTCGACTTCTTCGAGATCGCCTTCATCATCCTGCCCATGCTCGGCCCGGTGGCGGCCAAGCTGGGCATCGACATGGTGTGGTTCGGCGTGCTGCTGTGCGTGAACATGCAGACCTCGTTCATGCACCCGCCCTTCGGCTTCGCGCTGTTCTACCTGCGCGGCATCGCCGACACGCTGTTCAAGAACGGCGCGCTGCCGCGCAAGATCGAGTCGCGCGACATCTACCTCGGGGCCATCCCGTGGGTCGGCCTGCAGTTGCTGCTGGTGGCCATCGTCATCTTCTTCCCGCAGACCGTCACCGTGTTCCTCGACAAGAAGGTCGAGGTCGACATCGACAAGGTCAACCTGGAGATGCCGGCCGACCTGCAAAGCGGGCCGGAGAGCAGCGGCATCAACATGGACGACCCCTTCGGCAACAAGAAGTCGGCCGAGCCCGATGCACTGCCGATGCCCGAGCCGGAGCCGCCCGCTCCCGCGCCTGGCGCCGACACCAAGCAGTGAGCGACGACGCGACAGAAGCGTCCGGGCCGCTGGAAAGCCCGGCCTACCCGCGCTTCGTGCGCATCCTGGCGGTGGTGCTGGTGGTGGACCTGCTCGCGTTCGGCCTGTGGAGCGCGCCTTCGCTGCGCCTGTCGGAATGGTCGCTGCCGAGCCTGGTGCTCTTCGGCGCGGCGATGCTCTGCATCGTCTGGGCCGGCTACTGGATCGTCTACAGCCGCACCCGGCTCGAAGGCGACGTGCTCACGCAAACCTGGATATGGAACCGCCGCGCAGACGCCGCCAAGGTCACGCAGCTCAAGCTGGTGCACTGGCGTCCGCTCGACCGCATCATCGCGCCCCGTTTGCTGGTGCGGCAGGGCCCGGTGGTCGCGTGGTTCCACTCGGCCGATGCGCGGCTGTTGACCGGCTTCGCCGAGCGCGTCGCCGAACGCATGACCATGAAAAAAGCCCCGCAGTAGGCTGCGGGGCTTCGTGCTCGAGGCTGGCCCCGATCAGAGCTTCTGCTGCTGCATGAAGCGGTCGAAGGTGCCTTCGGTGAAGCGGAACCAGGCGTTCTGGTCGGCCAGGAACTTGGCCCAGTCGCCGTAGATCTTCTTCCACTCGGGGTTGGTGTTGTTCAGGTCCGAGTAGATCTGCTGCGCCGACTTGAAGGCCGCGTTCATCACGTCCTGCGTGAAGGGCTTGAGCTGCGTGCCCGAGCCCACCAGCTGCTTCAGCGCGATCGGGTTGCGCGCGTCGTACTTGGCGGTCATCGTGATGTTGGCGTGCGCGGCAGCCGCTTCGACGATGGCCTTGTACTCGGCCGACAGCCCTTCCCAGGCCTTGGTGTTGATGTAGAAGTCGAGCTCGGGGCCGCCTTCCCACCAGCCGGGGTAGTAGTAGAACTTGGCGACCTTGTTGAAGCCGAGCTTCTGGTCGTCATAAGGGCCGACCCATTCGAGCGCGTCGAGCGTGCCCTTTTCGAGCGCGGGGTACAGGTCCGCGCCGGGGATCGATTGCGGGATCACGCCGAAAGGCTCGAGCACCTTGCCGGCGAAGGGGTTCGTGCGGAACTTCAGGCCCTTGAGGTCGGCGACCGACTTGATCTCCTTGCGGAACCAGCCACCCATCTGCGCGCCGGTGTTGCCGCCAGGCAGGTTGATGATGTTGTACTTGGCGTAGAAGGCGCGCATCAGCTTCAGGCCGTTGCCTTCGTACATCCATGCGTTCATCTGCCGCGTGTTCATGCCGAAGGGCACCGCGCAGCCGAGGCAGAAGGTCGGGTCCTTGCCGTAGAAGTAGTAAGGCGCGGTGTGCGCCATTTCGACCGAGGCGTTCTGCACGCCGTCGACCACGCCGAAGGCCGGCATCAGCTCACCGCCGGCATGCACCGAGATCTGGAACTTGCCGCCCGTCGCGTCGCTCACCTGCTTGGCGAACACCTCTGCCGTCCCGTAGATCGTGTCCAGCGACTTGGGAAAGCTGGACGCGAGGCGCCAGCGGACAGCCGCCTGCGCGTGGACTGCAGGCGCGATGCCGGCGGCGAGAACGCCGGCGATGCCTGCGTTTTTGATGAGGGAACGACGATCCATTGAGGTTGACTCCGAGTACATGGAAAAAACAAGAACGCGGCTCGTGGCCGCGTCGCCGACGCTGGGTCGACAGCTTGGCATTGTAAAAAATGCTTACATCGCGCCGGGCCGGGTTTTCCCTGCGGCCATGACGATCGCATCGGAAGAGTCGGAAGAGACGGACGCGTTGGCCGCATCGGCCACGCCGAAGCGCTCGCGGATCGAACGCTCGATGCCGGCCGCGTCGAGCCCGATGCTGACCAGCAGCTTCGCGGGGTCGCCGTGTTCGACGAAGCGATCGGGCAGGCCGAGTTGCAGAACGGGCCGCTGCACATCGGCGGCCTGCAGGGCTTCGACGACGGCACTGCCCGCACCACCCATGATCGAACCTTCTTCGAGCGTCACGATGCAATCGTGGGTGGGGGCCGTCTGCAGCAGCAATTCGACGTCGAGCGGCTTGACCCAGCGCATGTCGAGCACGGTGGCGTCGAGCGCCTCGGCCGCAGCCAGGGCGGGATGGAGCAAGGTGCCGAAGGCGAGGATTGCGATGCGCCGCCCCTGGCGCCGCTGCACGCCCTTGCCGAAGGGCAGCGCCTCGAGGCCGGGCGGGGTCGGCACGCCGGCACCGGCACCACGCGGATAGCGCACGGCCACCGGGTGGTTCTGCGCGAAGGCGCTCGACAGCAACTGCCGGCACTCGGCCTCGTCGGACGGACACGCCAGGCTCATGTTGGGGATGCAGCGGATGAAGGCGATGTCATAGGCGCCTGCATGCGTGGCGCCGTCGGCCCCGACCAGGCCGGCGCGGTCGAGCGCGAAGACCACCGGCAGCTTCTGGATCGCCACGTCGTGGATCATCTGGTCGTAGGCGCGCTGCAGGAAGGTCGAGTAGATGGCCACCACCGGCTTCAAGCCCTCGCAGGCCAGGCCTGCGGCGAAGGTCACGGCATGCTGCTCGGCAATGCCTACGTCGTGGTAGCGCTCGGGAAAACGCTGCTCGAATTCGACCAGGCCCGAGCCCTCGCGCATGGCGGGCGTGATGCCGACCAGCCGGGTGTCTTGTGCCGCCATGTCGCACAGCCAGTGGCCGAAGACCTGGGTGAAGGTCTGCTTGGGCGCGGTGGCCGGCTTGACGAGGCCGATGGCCGGGTCGAACTTGGACGGCCCGTGGTACGCCACCGGGTCGGCCTCGGCCAGCTTGTAGCCCTGCCCTTTCCTCGTGACCACGTGCAGGAACTGCGGGCCGTGCAGGTGCTTCAGGTTCTCGAGGGTGGGCACCAGCGAATCGAGGTCGTGGCCGTCGATCGGGCCCACGTAGTTGAAGCCGAACTGCTCGAACAGCGTGGCCGGCACTACCATGCCCTTGGCATGCTGCTCGAAGCGCTTGGCGAGTTCGAAGAGCGGCGGCGCGGCGCGCAGCACGCTCTTGCCGACGTTCTTGGCCGCGGCGTAGAAGTTGCCGCTCATCAGCTGCGCGAGGTAGCGGTTGAGCGCGCCCACCGGCGGGCTGATCGACATGTCGTTGTCGTTGAGGATCACCAGCAGCTTGCAGTCCTGCACGCCCGCATTGTTGAGCGCTTCGAAGGCCATGCCGGCAGTCATCGCGCCGTCGCCGATGATGGCCACGGCGTGCCGGTCCTCGCCCTTCTGCTTGGCCGCCATCGCCATGCCGAGCGCGGCCGAGATGCTGGTGGACGAATGCGCGGTGCCGAAGGTGTCGTACTCGCTCTCGGTGCGCTGCGGAAAGCCCGAGATGCCGCCGATCTGGCGCAGCGAAGGCATGCGCTCGCGCCGTCCGGTGAGGATCTTGTGCGGGTAGGTCTGGTGGCCGACGTCCCACACCAGACGGTCGTGCGGCGTGTTGAACACGTGGTGCAGTGCGACCGTGAGCTCCACGGTGCCCAGGTTGGAACTCAGGTGCCCGCCAGTGCGCGACACGTTGTCGAGCACGCAGCTGCGCACCTCGTCGGCCAGCTGCTTGAGCTGGGCGCGGTCGAACTGCCGCAGCGCGGAGGGGTCGTGAATCGTGGGGAGCAGTGGGGCCATGGTTGTTATCGGTCGCGGTCCACGACCATGTGAGCCAACGCGCGCAACGCGCCGGTGTCGGCCAGGGCGCTGCGGTCGAGCGCGGCGAGCGCCTGGGCCAGCAGCGCGGCGGCCTCGGCGCGGGCGCCGTCGAGGCCGAGCAGCGAAACGTAGGTGGGTTTGTCGCTCGCGGCGTCCTTGCCGGCGGTCTTGCCGAGGGTCTGCGAGTCGGCGGTGACGTCGAGGATGTCGTCCACCACCTGGAAGGCCAGGCCGATGGCGGCGCCGTAGTCGCGCAGCGCCTGCAGCGCGCCGGCATCGATGGCGCCGCCGCAGGCCGCGCCCATCTCGACGCTGCCCTGCAGCAGCGCGCCGGTCTTCATGCGGTGCATCTCGCGCAATTGCGATTCGTCGAGCGCGAGACCGACACTCGCCAGGTCGATGGCCTGGCCGCCGGCCATCCCCTGGCTGCCGGCCGCGCGCGCGAGCAGGCGGCACAGGCGCGCCTGCACGGCGGGCGCGATGGCATCGTCGTCGGGGGAAAGGAGTTCGAAGGCGAGCGCCTGCAGCGCGTCGCCGGCGAGCAGCGCATCGGCTTCGCCGAACTTCACGTGCACCGTGGGCTTGCCCCGGCGCAGCACGTCGTTGTCCATGCACGGCAGGTCGTCGTGCACCAGCGAATAGGCATGGATCAGCTCGACAGCGCAGGCGGCGCGCAATGCCGCATCGCCCTGCCCGTGCACCGCCTCGCTGGCCGCGAACACCAGCAACGGCCGAAGGCGCTTGCCGCCGTCGAGCACGGCATAGCGCATGGCATCGCCGAGCAGGACCGGCGCGTCGACGCCGACCCATTGCGACAGCGCCGCCTCCACGCGCGCCAGGCGCGGATCGCTCCAGGCAGCCAGGCGCTGCGCGTCCCAGCGCAAGGCTTCCAGTGGCACGGCGCTCATTCTGGTGAGCCTCCGCCTGCGGCTGCGGCGTTCGCCTCGGGTGCGGCCCGGCGGCTCATTCGGCGGTCCAGGCCTTCAGGCCGTTCGCGTCGAGCACCTTGATCTGGTCTTCGACCGCCTGCAGCTTGTCGCGGCAGAAGGACAGCAGTGCCGCGCCCCGCTGGTAGCTGCCGAGCAGCTGGTCGAGGGGCAGCTGGCCCGATTCGAGTTCGGCCACCAGCCGTTCGAGTTCCTGGAGCCCGGCTTCGTAGTTCGCGGGCAGCGGGCCCGTCGCCGGGGCATCGGTGATGCCGGGCGAAGCCGTGGTTTTGGGGGAAGGCATGGGCAGGCGGGGCAGAGATGCAAACCGGCCATTCTAGGACTGCGCACCAGGACAGGGCCGGCCGGCGCGCGGAAGGGGCGAGGCGGAAGCCCTGCCCGACCGCCGGTCATCCCGTGGGCAGCGGTATTTTTGCCGGGGTACAATCGCCCGCTCTCGCGCCGGCGCCCGCCGACGATCCCTTCTTCGGGCCGTCCACCTTTCTGCGACGGCACCTCTTTCCGTTCTTTCTCCCTGTGGGGAGCTTGGTCAGGTCACCCATGTCTGATTTAAGTCTTCAACTGCAGCAGGCTTCGAGCCAACTTCCGGTTTCCGCGTACTTCGACGAGGCGCTCTACGCCCGCGAGCTGCAAACGCTTTTCGCCGGTGGCCCGCGCTACGTGGGCCATCGCCTGGCGGTGCCGGAACCCGGCAACTTCCACACCTTGCCGCAGGAGCAGCAGGGCCGCGCGCTGGTCCACACGCCCAAGGGCGTGGAGCTGATCTCCAACGTGTGCCGCCACCGGCAGGCCTTGATCCTGCAAGGCCGCGGCGAGCTCGACGCGCGCACCGGCGGCAACATCGTCTGCCCGCTGCACCGCTGGACCTACGCGGCCGCCGACGCGCGCACCACCGGCAAGCTGATCGGCGCGCCGCATTTCGAGCAGGATCCCTGCCTCGACCTTCAGAACTACCCGCTGACCGAGTGGAACGGCCTGCTGTTCGAGCAGAACCCGGACAGCCGCCGCAACGTCGCGGCAGACCTGGGCCGGCTCGGCCCGCGCGCCGACCTCGACTTCGAAGGCTACGCGCTCGACCGCGTCGAGCTGCACGAGTGCAACTACAACTGGAAGACCTTCATCGAGGTCTACCTCGAGGACTACCACGTCGGCCCCTTCCACCCCGGCCTGGGCAGCTTCGTCACCTGCGACGACCTGCGCTGGGAGTTCGGCCACCATCATTCGGTGCAGACGGTCGGCGTGGCCAACCGGCTGGGCCGTGCCGGCAGCCCGGTCTACCAGAAATGGCAGGAAGCGTTGCTGAAGTACCGCGAGGGCAAGCCGCCGAAGTACGGCGCGATCTGGCTCACCTACTACCCGCACGTGATGATCGAGTGGTATCCGCACGTGCTTACCGTGTCGACACTGCATCCGATGGGCCCGCAGAAGACGCTCAACATGGTGGAGTTCTTCTACCCCGAAGAGATCGTCGCCTTCGAGCGCGAGTTCATCGAAGCACAGCAGGCTGCCTACATGGAAACCTGCGTCGAAGACGACGAGATCGCCGAGCGCATGGACGCCGGCCGCCGCGCGCTGATGCTGCGCGGCGACGACGAGAGCGGCCCCTACCAGAGCCCGATGGAAGACGGCATGCAGCAGTTCCACGAGTGGTACCGCCGCGAGATGAGCTTCTAGGATCGACCCCGGAGGATGCAAGCTCTTTGGATGGTCCTGGCGGCGCTGATCTTCGCCACCATGGGTGTGTGCGTGAAGATCGCGTCGGACTGGTTCACGAGCGCCGAGCTGGTCTTCTACCGCGGCGTGATCGGCATGCTCTTCATGTGGGCGTTCGCGCGCCAGCGCGGCGTGTCGCTCGCCACTGCTTACCCCGGCATGCACGCGTGGCGCAGCCTGATCGGCGTGTTCTCGATGGGCGCCTGGTTCTATGCCATCGCCCACCTGCCACTCGCGACCGCGATGACGCTCAACTACATGAGCAGCGTGTGGATCGCCGCCTTCCTGGTCGGCGGCGCGTTGCTCGCCTGGGTGCCGGTGCCGGGCCGCGACGGCCGCGTGGACCGGCCGCCGCTGCAGGGCCCGCTGGTGCTCACCGTACTGGCCGGTTTCGGCGGCGTGGTGCTGATGCTCAGGCCCTCGGTCGACGGCAGCCAGGCCTTCGCCGGCCTGGTCGGGCTGCTCTCGGGCCTGACGGCCGCCTTCGCCTACATGCAGGTGGTCGCGCTCTCGCGCGTGGGCGAGCCCGAGGCGCGCACGGTGTTCTATTTCGCGGTGGGCTCGGCCGTGGCGGGCGGCGCGGTCATGCTCTTCGGCCAGGCCACGCCCTGGGCCGAATGGACCTGGCAACATGCCATGTGGCTGCTGCCGGTGGGCGTGCTGGCCGCGCTCGGACAGCTTTGCATGACACGCGCCTACGCCACCGCCAAGTCGCAGGCCGGCACGCTGGTGGTGGCCAACCTGCAGTACTCGGGCATCGTCTTCGCGGCGGTCTACAGTGTGGTGCTGTTCGGTGACCGCATCGACGCCGCCGGCTGGGGCGGCATGGTGCTGATCGTCGGCAGCGGCATCGCCGCCACGGTGCTGCGCCAGCGTTCGCTGCCCAAGGCACCCGCGGAAGAGCATTGAAGGAGAGCCTCGCCATGTACACGACCCTGATCACCGTCGAAGAACTGACCGCCTTGCAGGCGGGCGGTACGCCGCACATGGTCTTCGACTGCAGCTTCGAGTTGATGAAGCCCGAGGCGGGCGTGCAACACTACCGCACGGCCCACATCCCGGGCGCGCTCTACGTCAACCTCGACACCGACCTGAGCGCCAAGCACGGCGTGCCCAACGCGCGGGGCGAGGTGGTGGTGACGGAAGCGGACGAGGGCCCGCCGGCCTCGGGTGGCCGGCATCCCCTGCCGAGCCGCGAGCGCTTCGCCGCCTGGCTGTCGAGCGTGGGCTTCTCGAACGAGATGCAGGCCGTGGTCTACGACCGCAACGGCGCCAATTACTGCGGTCGCCTGTGGTGGATGCTCAAGTGGATGGGCCATGACGCCGTGGCCGTGCTCGACGGCGGCCTGCAGGCCTGGCAAGCGGCGGGCGGTGCCGTGACCGACCGCGAGGAACCCGCGCATTTTCAGTCGAACTTCGTCGCCGGCCGGCCGCTCGCGAAGCTGGCCGACACGCAGACCGTCGCCGCGCATCTGGAGCAAGCTGACCAGACGCTGATCGATGCGCGCGCCGCGGCCCGATATCGCGGCGAGGTGGAACCTCTGGACCCGATCGCCGGTCACATCCCCGGGGCCCTGAACCGGCCCTTCACCGAGAACCTCGGCCCCGACGGAAAGTTCAAGCCGGCCGCGCAGTTGCGCGCCGAATTCGAATCGCTGCTGGGCGGCCGAGACCCCGCCACGGTCGTGCACCACTGCGGCAGCGGCGTCAGTGCCGTGCCGAACGTGCTCGCGATGCAGATCGCCGGGCTCGGGCCGACCGCGCTCTATGCCGGCAGCTGGAGCGAATGGAGCAACACGCCGGGACTGCCGACCCGGCAAGGTGCTGACGCATGACATTTCTTTCGCACGCCCTGGGCGCGCTCGCATTCACGGGGCTGGCGGCGACGATGCCGCTCGCCGCCTCGGCACAGGCGCGTGCGCACGTGCACGGACAGATCAAACTGGACATCGCGATCGAAGGACCGACGGTCGTGATCGAGATGGAATCGCCGCTCGACAACTTCGTCGGCTTCGAGCACGCGCCGAAGACCGATGCCGAGAAGAAGGCCGCGGCCGATGCCGTCGCGCAACTGCGCGCGGCCGACCAGCTCTTCAAGATCGACCCGGCCGCCAACTGCAAGCTGGGCCCGGTCACCCTGCGCTCCGCGGCGCTGGGCCTGGGCAAGGCCGAAGCGGGGGCGGAAGGTCATGCCGACCTGGACGGCAGCTTCGCCTTCAACTGCACCAAGGCGACCGACGCCAAGTTCATCGAGCTGGGCCTGTTCAACGCCTTCAAGGGGCTGCGGCAGGTCGATGCGCAGATCGTCACGCCCGACGGCCAGTCCAAGCGCAGCCTCAAGCGGCCGAACGCGCGGCTGAGCTGGGGCGGCGGCAAGTGACGACATCGACGTGACAGCCGTCCTGCGCGCCGAAGGCCTGCGCTTCGCCTGGCCCGGCGCCACGGCGCCCTGCATCGACATCGAATCGCTCGAGGTCGAGGCCGGCGAAGCCGTGTTCCTGCACGGACCGAGCGGCTGCGGCAAGAGCACGCTGCTGTCCTTGCTGGCCGGCGTGCTGGTGGCCGATGCGGGCCGCGTCACGCTGCTGGGCGAGGACTGGTCCACGCTCTCGGGCGCGGCGCGCGACCGGCGGCGCGTGGCGCACGTCGGCTACATCTTCCAGCAGTTCAACCTGCTGCCGTACCTGAGCGTCATCGACAACGTGCTGCTGCCCTGCCGCTTTTCCGCACGGCGGCTCGCACAGGCGCAACGCGACGGCACGAGCGCGCGCGACCAAGCCCAGGCGCTGCTCGATCGCATGGGCCTGCCTGCTTCGCTGTGGAAGCGGCAGGCCCTGCAGCTGTCGGTGGGCCAGCAGCAGCGCGTGGCAGCGGCACGCGCGCTGATCAGGCATCCCGAGGTGGTGATCGCCGACGAGCCGACCTCGGCGCTCGACGAAGACCGGCGCGAGGCCTTCCTCGACGTGCTGGTCGAGGCCTGCGACACGAATCGCAGCGCCCTGGTGTTCGTGAGCCACGACCAGCGCATCGCCGCGCGCTTCGGGCGCCACGTGCTGCTGCCCGAGATCAACCGCGCCGCGGCGTCGGAGCCCGCATGAAGGCGCTGTTCGCCATCGCCTGGAAGAGCGCTTGGAACCGGCGCTTCACGCTCGCGCTCACGGTGCTGTCGATCGCGCTGTCGACCTTTCTGCTGCTCGGCGTGGAGCGCATCCGCACCGAGCTGCGCGACAACTTCTCGTCTTCGGTCTCGGGCACCGACCTGATCGTCGGTGCGCGCACCGGCTCGTCGCAGCTGCTGCTGTACTCGGTGTTCCGCATCGGCGCCGCCACCAACAACATGCAGTGGCAAAGCGTGCAGGCGCTGTCGCAGCATCCCGGCGTGGACTGGGTGGTGCCGTTGTCGCTGGGCGATTCGCACCGCGGCTTCTCGGTGCTCGCGACCACGCCGGAGTACTTTCAGCGCTTCCGCTACGGCAACAAGCAGCTTCTTCAACTGCGAGAAGGCAAGCCCTTCGCAGAACTCTTCGACGCAGTGGTAGGTGCCGAGGTCGCGGACCGCCTCGGCTACCGCGTCGGCCAGAAGATCACGCTGGCCCACGGCAGCGGCGAACTCAACGTGGCCGAGCATGCCGACAAGCCCTTCACCGTAGTGGGCGTCCTCGCACGCACCGGCACGCCGGTCGATCGCACGGTGCACATCGGCCTGCAGGCCATGGAGGCCATTCACCTCGAATGGCGCGGCGGTGCGCCGCTGCCGGGCGTGAAGATTCCGGCCGAGCAGGTGCGCAAGTTCGACCTGACGCCCAAGACCGTGACCGCGACGCTGGTGGGCCTGAAGAACCGGGCCGCGGTGTTCGCCGTGCAGCGCTGGGTGTCGACCTACCAGCCCGAGGCGCTGGTGGCCATCCTGCCCGGCGTGGCGCTGGACGAACTGTGGAGCGTCATCGGCGTCGGCGAAAGCGCGCTGCTGCTGATGTCGGCGCTGGTCGCACTGGTCAGCCTGGCCGGCCTGGTGTCGGTGGTGATGGCCGGCCTCAACGAACGCCGCCGCGAACTCGCCGTGCTGCGCGCGGTGGGCGCGAGCCTGCGCCACGTGCTCGCCCTGCTGGCGCTCGAAGGCGCCATGGTCACGCTGCTGGGCGTCGCGCTGGGCCTGGTGGCCGCGGCGCTCGGCATCGCCCTGCTCTCGCCATGGCTGCAGGCCCAGTTCGGGCTCGCCCTGGCGTTGACCGAACCTACACTCGCCGAATGGACTCTGCTGGCCGGCCTGCTGGTGGCCGGCTGGCTCGCGAGCCTGCTGCCGGGCGTGCGGGCCTACAGGCTCTCGCTCGCGGACGGCCTCTCACCAAGGATCTGAAGATGAAGAACATGTTGCGCCCCCTGGTCCTCGCGTTGTGCGCCGCGGCGTTGACGGCCCATGCCGCCGATCCCGCACCGCAGGACACCACGGCCACCAACCCGCTGGGCGGCAAGGCCCCGGCAGCCAAGCCTGCGCCCGGCCAGCCCCGCCTGATCTCGTGGGAAGAACTGGTGCCCAAGGACTGGGACCCGATGAAGGAATTCAAGGGCATGGACCTGAGCAAGCTCGAAGACGGCGACCCGCGCGCCAACGACCTGCTGCTGAAGATGCAGGAGGTCGCGAACAACGCGCCCACCAACACGGCCATGAACGGCGTCGACGTCAAGCTGCCCGGCTTCATCGTGCCGCTCGAAGAGAACAAGGGCGAGGTCACCGAATTCCTGCTGGTGCCCTACTTCGGCGCCTGCATCCACACGCCGCCGCCGCCGGCCAACCAGATCGTGCATGTGCGCCCCCGCCAGGGCGCGAAGTTCCGCGCCATGGACACGGTGTGGATCACCGGCAAGCTGCAGACGCTGCGCAACGATTCGATGATGGGCGTGAGCGGCTACCACATCACGGCCGACAGCGTCACCAAGTACAGCGGCGGCGCGAAGTAGCGTACTCGCCGCAGCGCGCGCCGCGCGCGGCGCATCCAGGCCTATGATGGCCGCCCCGGCTTTCGCCGCGGCAACGATCCTGTTTCCATCGCAAGGAGCGCCTCATGTCCAACCACGTCTACAAGCACATCGAACTCACCGGCTCGTCGCCCACGAGCAGCGACGACGCCGTGCAGCGCGCGATCGCCAAGGCCAGCGAGTCGGTGCGCAACATCCAGTGGTTCGAGGTCACCGAAACCCGCGGCCATGTGAAGGACGGCAAGATCGCGCACTGGCAGGTGACCTTGAAGGTAGGCTTCACGCTCGAAGGCTGAGCGCGTGTGAGCAGCGCCGCGCCTCGTCGCGCGGCATGGCGATTCAATCCGGCGCCTGCATCACGCGGTCGAACTCCTCGTCGGCCGGCACGTTGTCGGCATCGAGTTCGCTGGCATCCGTCAAGTCGACGCCGATGTCGGACAGTTCGTCGTCGGCCATGGCGGACTCTTCCTCGTCCACGGCTTCATCTTCCGTGAGCTCGTTGTCGAGTTCCTCGTCCGACGGGCCTTTGACCAGGTCGACGGAACGCAGCTGTGGATCGGGGCGGGTCATGATCGGCTCCTAGACTGTTGGCTCGCGTTGCGCGACCCCAAGTGTGAGCCCGCGCGCCCGACTTGGGTAGCCAAAGTTTGCAACTGTCCGCAGGGGCCGCTTGTCGGAGAGCGCCCCGTCCTGCCGCTTCAGTGCCTGTGGCCGTGTTCTTCGTGCGCCGCCCCGCCGTGCTCGTGGTCATGGCCGTGGTCGCCATGCGCGAGACGGCTCATGCCCATGACCAGCAGGATGCCCAGTGCCAGCCAACCGACCTGCCAGGCCGTCTGGCGCGCGCTCAGGCGCTTCTGCAACTGTGGAATCAGGTCGGCCAGCGCGACGTAGACGAAGCTGCTGGACGCAAGCACCAGGAAGTAAGGCAGCCAGCCGTGCAACTGGTCGACCAGCCACCAGCCTGCCACGCCGCCGAGTGCAGTCATGGTGCCGGCCAGCGAGACCTTGACCAGCGCCGCGCGCGCATCGGGTGAGCTCTGCCGCAGCACCACCAGGTCGCCGATATGGTGCGGCACTTCATGGGCCAGCACGGCGAGCGCGGCCACCAGGCCCAGGTGAAGGTCGGCGATGAAGGCGGAGGCGATCAGGATGCCGTCGCCGAAGCAATGCACGCTGTCGCCGGTGAGCACAGCCCAGCCACCGCCCTTGCGCGTGTGTGCATGCGCATGCGCATGCGAATGGCCATGGTCGTGGGCGTGGTCGTGCGCATGTCCATGCCCGTGCTCGTGCTCGTGGTCGGCGCCCGCCTCGGTCTTGACCCCGTGATGATGCTCGTGCCCGTGGTGCCACAGCTCCGCCTTGTCGAGCAGGAAGAAGACCACCAGCCCGAACAGCAGCACGCCGAACAGGAGCGCCGGTTCGATGCGGCTTTCGAAGGCCTCTGGCAGCAGGTGCATGAAGGCCGTGGCGAGCAGCGCACCGGCCGCGAGGCTCAGCAGATGCTGCGGGTTGATGCCGCCGCCGTTGCGCACGCCCACCTTCAGCAACAAGGCGGCGATCCACACACTTCCGATGCCGGCGACCAGGGTCGCGGCGACGATGACGAACAGGTTCATGGCAGCTTCATGACGAAAAAACAAAAGCCGCCCAACGGACGGCTTTCGCTGGAAAGCAGGCTCTGTGCAGGTTCGCTCGACCTGTGCAAAAGCGGCCTGCGATCTTATCGGATGCCGCCGGCCTCCGGCCTCGCATCGGGCCGCACGGGAAACAACGCGATGAGCGCGTCCAGGTCGACCGGCTTGACGAGGTGGTGATCGAAGCCGGCTTCGCTGGTGCGCGCACGGTCCTGCGCCTGGCCCCAGCCCGTCTGCGCAATGATGCGCACGCCGGCGCCCCAGTCGGTCTGTCGAATCTGCCGGCATACCTCGATGCCGCTGAGCTTCGGCATGCCAAGGTCCAGCACCGCGACCTCGGGCCGCATGGCGATCGCCATGGCCACGGCCTCGGCCCCGTCGTAGGCGACGTGAACGGTGTGGCCGCGCGCCTCCAGCGCCTGCGCCAGCGTGTCGGCGGAATCCCTGCGATCGTCGGCGACGAGGACGCGATAGCTGCGTGCAGCGAGTGCCCGCGCGGGCGGCGGATCGACCGCCACGCCGTCCTCCTCGGCCAGTGCAAGCGGCAGGCGCACCGTGAACCGGCTTCCCTTGCCCAGCCCCTCGCTGGCGGCGTCGATCGTGCCGCCGTGCAGTTCGACCAGGCCCTTGGCGAGCGCGAGGCCGATGCCCTGGCCACCTTGCGCGTGGCCGGCGGATGTCTCGACCTGGCCGAACATCTCGAAGATCTCTTCGACGTGCCGGGCTTCGATGCCGATCCCGGTGTCCGTCACGCTCACGAGCGCGTGATGGCCGTCGCGGACAGTGGCGAGCGTGATCGATCCGTTCGCGGGCGTGTATTTCGCGGCGTTGATGAGCAGGTTCGAAAACACCTGGGCCAGCCGCATCAGGTCGCCGGACAGCGGCAGCGCATGCTCCGTCGACACGACATCGAGTCGATGCCCTCCGGTCTCGATGAACGGGTGCGCGATTTCGAGTGCCTGCTCGATGGCCGCGCGCAGGTCCAGGCGCTGCAGTCGCAGCCGCAGCTGTCCGCGGCTGAGGCGCGATGCATCGAGCAGGTCGTCCAGCAACCGGCCCATCTGCGACACCTGCCGGTCGATGACGTCGTGGCACCAGGCGGCCTTCTCCGGGGTGGAGCGCGGATGGCGCAGCAGCGCGACGGCATTGCGGATCGGCGCCAGCGGATTGCGCAGTTCGTGCGCGAGCGTCGCGATGAAGCGGTCTTTCTTGCGATCGGCGTCCCAGAGCAGCTCGTCGGCGCGCTTGCGGTCGGTGATGTCCATGGTGATGCCGAAGCTGCGCACGGCCTTGCCCTGCATGTCGTGTTCGGCCTGGCCGCGATGGGCCAACCACGCTTGCTCTCCATCCGGGCGCACGATGCGGAACTCGTGGCGAAAGGGCTGGCGCAGCGCGATGGACTCGGCCCGCAGGCGCGCGAAGGCCTCGCGGTCGTCCGGATGGAACAACGCCAGGACGTTGTCGGGCGTCGGCACGAAGCTGTCCTGCTGCACGCCGAAGAGTTCGTAGGTCTGCGCGGACCACCACAGCCGGCCCGTCACGAGGTCCATGTCGTAGGCGCCCATGCGGCCCGCGCTGAGCGCAGCCTCGAGCCGCTCGTGCTCGAGCCGCAGGCGCTCCTCGGCCACCTTGCGCTCGGTCGCGTCGGCCATGATGCTGACCAGTCGCAGCGCACGCCCGTCGGCAGCCCGCTTCACGACGAGGCCGCGGCCCGACAGCCAGAGCAGCGTGCCGTCCGGCCGCACGATGCGGTAGTCGGCCGGAAACGAGTCCTGGGCATCGGCCAGCGCATGGAAGTGCCGCGCCAGGTGCCGATCGTCCGGATGCAGTGCGTTCGCGTACTCGTCGTCCGGGCCGCCCACCTGGCCTCGCCCTTGTGGCAGCTCGATCCCGAACAACGCCATGCCCTCGACGCTCCACTGACGTGTCATCGCCTGGTAGTCGGTCTCCCACGATCCCATGCGGCCCGCACGGAGGGCGGAGTGAAAGCGTGCGTCGCTCTCCCGCAGCGCCTGGATCGCCGCCGCGAGCGTCCATGCGTCGGTGCCCTGCCCGCCTGGGGACGGATCGGGTGCCTCTTCAGCGATCACGGTGGTCATGCGACAGGTGTTGCCTTCGGGCGACTGCGCCCCCGCGCGACTCTAGCAGCGCACGGCCCGCACCGGCCTGACGCGACCCCCGATGCCCGACCCGAAGCGACGGTCGAGGATTTCATGCAAATTCGTCACAGCATTACGCCATCTTCACATCGGGCAGGCACGATGGAGATTCTGAACACAACGCCTCGAAAGGGTCCCATGAAGAAGATGTTTGTCGGGTTCGGCGCCGCTGCCGCCGTTTGTCTGGCGGTCTTGAGCGCACCGGCGCAGGCGCAACCGCACCACGGTCACCCCGGCTACCGGCCGCATGTGGTCGTCGTTCCGCCGCCTCCGCCGCGCCATGCGGTACGACCCGGCTATCACCCCCGCCATGGGTATCACCCCCGTCACGGTTATCACCCGCCGCATCGCAGCGCACGCCGCGACAGCGACCGCGACGGCGTGCCCGATCGCTACGACCGCCGCCCCAACAACCCCTACCGGCGCTGAGCGGCAGCCGACGCGGCAGCTTCTCGAAAAGATCAGGTCGCCGGCTTGTCGCTGGGCGACTTGATGTTGTCGCGCAGCTGCTCGCTCATCGGCAGGTTCAGCGGCGCGTTCTTCGGCGGAATCGGCTGCATGAACCACTTGGTGTAGAGCTTCTCGAACTCGCCGCTCTTCATCAGCCCGATGAAGGTGTCGTCGACCAGCTTCTTGAAGTTCGCGTCGTCCTTGGGCAGCATGCAGGCGTAGGGCTCGACCTGCAGCGCATCGCCCACCACCTCGAACTCGGCCGGATTCTTGGCGTTCGCCATCAGGCCGAACAGCAGGATGTCGTCCATCGCGAAGGCCACGGCGCGGCCGCTGTCGACCAGCAGGAAGGCATCCGCATGGTCCTTGGCGAGCACGATGTCCATGTCGAGGTTCTTGTCGACGTTGTACTTGCGCATGACCAGCGCATTGGTGGTGCCGGTGGTGCTGGCGACGGTCTTCTTGGCGACGTCGGAATAGTTCTTGATGTTCGACGACTTCTTCGCGAGCAGGCGGGTGCCGGTGTAGAAGTGGTTGATCGCGAAGCTGACGTCCTTGCCGCGCGCCGTGTTGTTGGTCGTGGAGCCGCACTCCAGGTCGATGGTGCCGTTCTGCAGCAGCGGGATGCGGTTCTGCGACGTGACGGGCAGCCAGGCGACCTGCAGGTTGGGCTTGTTGAGCTTCTTCTTGACCGCCTCGGCCACCGCGTTCGACAGCTCGACCGAGAAGCCGATCGGCTTGCCGGGGCCTTCGAGGTAGCTGAAGGGCACCGAGGACTCGCGGTAGGCGAACGTGATCTTTCCGGAGTCGGCGACCTTGGCGAGGGTGTCGGCAGCCTGTGCACCGGTTACGGCGGCACACAGGCCCATGGCGGCGATCAATGCAGCAGTCTTCATGCGAGCTCTTTCGGTGGATGAAACAAGTTGTGCAGTGTAGGAACGAACAGGCTGGCAGTCACCATGCCGTTTGCACGCACAGCCATGATGGAAAGTTATGCACGCCCGGCGACCGCCTGGGCGCTCGCCGGGCGCCCCCTCGCGGCGCATGAGCTTTGGCTATGGCGCGTCCTCCTTTCGGCATGACACGGGCACGCCGTCCCCGACTAGAGTCGACGCTTCCATCGGACAAGCAAGGAAGCGAAACGTCATGCATGTGGCTGTGCTGGGTGCCGGCATCGTGGGCCTGGCCACGGCCTGGCAATTGCGTCGCCGGGGCTTCGACGTCACGGTGATCGATCGTGCCGCGCCCGGTGCCGGTGCCAGCGGCGGCAACGGGTCACAGCTGAGCTACTCGTACGTCCAGCCGCTCGCCGATCCATCGATCTGGAAGCAGTTGCCCAAGCTGTTGTTGTCGCCCTCCTCTCCCTTGAAGCTGCGCCCGCAGCTCGATCCGCTGCAGTGGCGATGGGGCCTCGCGTTTCTCGCGGCCTGCAATGCTCGAACCTCGCGCGAGACCACCGCCCGGCTGCTGGCGCTGGCGGCCGAGAGCCGCACTGCGTTCGACACGATGCGCGGCGAGCTCGAACCCGACTGCGACTTCAGCGCGACCGGCAAGCTGGTGCTTCACGCCAGCACCACGTCGCTGGACGGCGCCCGGCGCCAGCTCGAGCTGCAGCAGCAGATGGGCAGCGTGCAGCGCCTGGTCACGCCCGACGAGTGCATCGCGATCGAGCCCGCACTCGCCGGCTACCGATCGCAGATGGCGGGCGCGATCTACACCCCGAGCGAATGCGCGGCGGACTGCCTCAAGCTGTGCGTCGCGCTCGAAGCCGCGCTTCGCACGCGCGGCGTGCGCTTCGTGCTGGACTGCGAGGTGCACGGCTTCGAGCGGGCCGGCAACCGGGTCACCGCGGTGCGCACAGCCGACGGCGACCTGGAGGCCCACGCCTTCGTCATGGCGCTGGGCACGGCCTCGCATCGACTGGGCCGCGAGTTGGGTGCCTATCTGCCGGTCTATCCGCTCAAGGGCTACAGCATCACCGTCGACGTGGAACCGGACCCGGCGGCGGCGCCGCGCGTGAGCGTGACCGACAGCGCGCGCAAGGTGGTGTTCGCACGCATCGGCTCGCGACTTCGCGTCGCCGGCATGGCCGAACTCGTGGGCCACGACGCGTCCATCCCGGCGACCCGCATCCAGACACTGGCCGCGGCGACGCGCGCGGTCTTTCCGCAGACCGGGCCGGCCACGGACCTGCATGCCTGGACCGGCATGCGCCCGGCCACGCCGACGGGCGTGCCCATCGTCGGCAGGCTGAAGCAGGCGCCGGCGAACGTGCTCTTCAACACAGGGCATGGTGCGCTGGGATTCACGCTGGCATTCGGGTCGGCAGAGCGCCTGGCGCAGGCACTGGCAGAGACTGGCCAATGAAGGCGCCCGAATCCCGCGCGTTCGTGATCAGGGCTTCGTTCGACAACGGCGCCACCGCCATTGCGTTTCTCGAGCACGGCTACATTCCCGGCCTCGAAGCGCAGGCGGCGGCGTTCGTCGCGAAGCACGGCAAAGCGCCTCGTGACCAGGACTTCCCAGAAGAAGTGATCCGCCTGCGGCCGGCCCGCCCGACCCGGCCGCCTTTGCTGATCATCGGCGGCATGGGTCCCCTGGCCGGCGCACGGGCCATGATCGAAGCCATCGGCACATTCGACGACACGCGGGAGATCGTGCTCCTGCAGCTGTGCAAGACGCCGGATCGCAGCGAGGCGCTGGAGGCCGACGGGAAGAACGCGGCAAGGTCCGAACGGCACGAACGGATCGTGCAGCACATCGCCTCTGCGCTCGTGGAAGCGGAAGGTCTGCTCGAAACCACGCCACCTGGTCGCTTCGCGCATCTCGTGGTCGCTTGCAATACGGCGCACCACTTCGTGCCAGACGCATTCCAAAGGTACGCCGACCTGCGCGCCGACGGTGCGCTGCTGCAACTCGCTTCGTTGGTCGATTGCACCACCAGGGCGCTGAGCCGGCTTCGAAGCGCTTCACAGGTGGTCGTGCTGGGAACGACCGGTACGCTGAGCACGCGCTTGTACCTCGGGCCACTGGAGGCAGCGGGTGTCGGATGCGTCGTCCCCGGAACGCACGCGCATCCGTCATCCGAGGACAGCGACGAAGCGCCGAGCGCCCAGCAGGCGCTGACGAACGCGATCTACCGCGGCGTCAAGGCCTTCGACGACAAGGCCTCGGTGCGCCATGGCGAAGCCGTCTTCCGGAAGATGGTGGAAGCTGGACAGATCGAGTCAGGCGTTCCGTTCGTCGTGCTGGCCGCTTGCACCGAAGTGCGTGACATCATCGACAAGCTCCTGACACAGGGGTCGCCCGAGGTCCGGCTGCTGCTGGCCCATGCCCGCATCGTCGAGCCGATATCGGTCACCTTCGAGCATGTGAAGCGCGCCGACGCTGCCGACACCGTCGACACTGCGAAGCCTTCGAGCAAGACCGCTACAACGCCATCTCTTCGACCGCTTCACGCATGCAGCGCGTGATGGCGCGCACCGCCACCGAGTCGGGCCGATCGGCAAAACGAAGCGCGCGTATCGGCACGGGAATGCACGGCTCCAGCGCCAGCACGTCGACCTTGGCGCGATCGGCCGAACCTGCCGTGCAGGCGTCGACCAACGCGATGCCCAGTCCATGGTGCGCCATGGCCAAGGCCGCGTGGTAGGTCTGCACCGTGACCACCGCCTGCTGAAATCCAACGCCAGCCTGCCGGCAAGCCTGGCTCAGGCTGGTGCCCACCGGGTCGCGGCTGTCCAGCCCCACCACCGGCAGCTTCACCAGGTCGTGCAGCGCGGCCGAGCCGTTGCGCACCAGCGCGCGCGGCAGCATGCCCTTGGGAGCGATGCAGACCATGCGGCTGTCGGCCAGCGTCTCTTGCGTGAGCGACGGATGCACCGCCGGGCTGAAGGCGAAGCCGACGTCGGCCTCCTGCCGCAGCAGGGCCGACATGATCTGCGGCGAGTGCAGCGATTCGACCGTGACCGCGGTGCCCGGATGCTTCTGGCGAAAGGCCTTGAGCGCGCGCGGCAGCACCTCGTAGCTCAACGCGAGCACCGTCAGGATGCGCAACTCGCCCGCGTCGGCGCCGGTGCGCAGGTTGGCCGCGAGCCGCTGCACCTCGTCGAGCTGGGCGAACAGGCGCTCGATGTGCGGATAGAGCTGCTGCGCCTCGGTGGTGGGCGTGAGGCGGCCCTTGGCGCGCTGGAACAGCGGAAAGCCCAGCTGGATTTCCGCATGCTGCAGCGTGCGGCTGACCGCCGGCTGGGTGATGTTGATGAGCCGCGCCGCCGCGCTCACGCTGCCGGTGAGCATGATGGCGTTGAAGACCTCGATGTGCCGCAGCCGCATCGCGAAGCGCGGAGCCGGTGCGGGACTAGAAGCCGGCCTTGCCGCGCGAGATGTCCATCACCATGCGCGCGGCCAGGTAGAGCCGGGGCTCGATCGAGTCGACCAGCACGTATTCGGCGTCGGCCGAATGGGCGCCGAAGCCCTGCAAGCCGAAGCGCTCCACCACGGGCGCCTTGGTCTTGAGCCCCGCGAAGGCCGCATCGGTGCCGCCGCCGGCCACCTTGTCGTCGGCGCCCAACTCGCGCCCCAGTTCCTTGTACACGCCCTGCGCATGCGCGGCCATGGCCTTCGCCGCGTCGTTCGCTTCGAGCGGCGGACGGCGGCGCTCGAACGTCATCTCGACCTTGGCCTCGGGAATCAGCTGCTTCTTCACGCGCTCCTGCACCTGCTTCTCGATGCGGTCGTAGTCGGCGACCTTCAGCACGCGCACGTCGGCCTGCGCGCTCGCCTGCGCCGGGATCACGTTGCGGTTGCTGCCGGACTTGGACACGGTCCAGTTCATCTTGAGCCCGGTGGCCGGGTCGGACAGGTCGCGCATCTGCAGGATCTGGTGCGACAGCTCGTAGAGCGCATTGACGCCCAGCTCGGGCGCCGAGCCGGCATGCGAGGCCTTGCCGGTCACGTTGAGCGACACCGAGGCGATGCCGGCAGTGGCCAGCGAGAGCTTGTCTTCGCGGACCGATGCGCCCTCGAAGGACATCACCGCATCGTGCTCGCCGCCAAGGCGCGTGATGAGGTTGCGCGAGCCGGGCGAGCTGATTTCCTCGTCGCCGTTGATCAGCACCGTGAGCGTGCCGTAGTCCTTGAAATCGAGCGCCTTGAGCAGGGCCACGGCGTGCAGGATCACGGCCACGCCCTGCTTGTCGTCGGCGATGCCCAGGCCGTAGGCCTTGTCGCCGTCGATGCGGAACTGCTGCTTGTTGAGCATGCCGATCTGGTAGACCGTGTCCATGTGCGCGATCAGCATGATCTTCTTGGTGCCCGTGCCCTTGAAGGTGGCACGCACGGCCTTGCCGATCTTCTCGGGCGTGTCTTCCATCCGATAGGCGTCAGCATTGGTGTCGACCAGCTCGACCTGCCCGCCCATGGCCTTGAGCCGGTCGGCGATCAGGTTGGCGATCTTGTCCAGGCCTTCGAGGTCGCGGCTGCCCGATTCGATGGAGACGAGCTGCTTGAGCGTTTCGAGCAGCGCGGGCTTTTCCTTGGCGGCGAGCGAGGCGATTCGCTCGTCGGGCGCGGCGGCGGCCATGCCCAGCCATGCGGCGCAGACGGCGCCGAGTACGAAGGAGCGGAGGGGTCGGGAGAAATTCATTCCTGGGTTTCCTTGGGGTTCAACGTCGTCTCTGTCTTCTGTCTTCTGTCTCTTGTCTTCGGCTCAATGCGCCTTGTCCCAGTTGGGCCCGATGCCGATCTCGGCCAGCAGCGGCACCTTGAGGTCCGCCACGCCGGCCATCAGGCGCGGGATCTCGGCGCGCACCCACTCGACCTCGTCTTCGGGCACTTCGAACACCAGTTCGTCGTGCACCTGCATGATCATCTTCGTGCGTCGCTTCTCGGCGTCCAGCACGTCCTGCACCTTCACCATGCTGAGCTTGATCAGGTCGGCGGCCGTGCCCTGCATCGGCGCGTTGATCGCCGCCCGCTCCGCCGCGCCGCGCCGCGGTCCGTTGGGCGACCGGATTTCGGGCAGGTACAGGCGGCGGCCGAACACGGTTTCGACGTAGCCCGTTTCCTTGGCCGAGGCTCGGGTCTCGTCCATGTAGTGCTTCACGCCCGGATAACGGGCGAAGTAGCGGTCGATATAGGAAGCCGCGGCCTTGGTCTCGATGCCGAGGTTGCGCGCCAGGCCGAAGCTGCTCATGCCGTAGATCAGCCCGAAGTTGATGACCTTGGCATAGCGGCGCTGCTCGCTCGACACCTGGTCGACCGCCACGCCGAAGACCTCGGCCGCGGTCGCCCGGTGCACGTCGATGTTCTCGGTGAAGGCATGCAGCAGCGACGCGTCGCCGCTGATGTGGGCCATGATGCGCAGCTCGATCTGCGAGTAGTCGGAGCTGGCGATCACGCTGCCCGTCGGCGCCACGAAGGCCTCGCGCACGCGCCGGCCCTCAGGCGTGCGGATCGGGATGTTCTGCAGGTTGGGGTCGTTGCTCGACAGCCGCCCGGTGACGGCCACCGCCTGTGCGTAATGCGTGTGCACGCGGCCCGAGCGCGGGTTGACCTGCTGCCCCAGCTTGTCGGTGTAGGTGCCCTTGAGCTTGGACAGGCTGCGGTGCTCGAGGATCTTGGCCGGCAGCGGGAAGTCTTCGGCCAGCTTTTCGAGCACCTCTTCGTCGGTGCTGGGTGCACCGCTCGGTGTCTTCTTGACCACCGGCAGGCCCAGCTTGGTGAAGAAGACTTCGCCGATCTGCTTGGGCGAGCCCAGGTTGAAGGGCTGGCCGGCGAGTTCGTAGGCTTCCTGCTCCAGCGCGAGGATGCGCTTCCCCAGCTCGTTGCTCTGCGCAGCCAGCGTGGGCGCGTCGATCAGCACGCCGTTGCGCTCGATGCGGTAGAGCGTCTCGCTCGATGCCATCTCGAGTTCGTAGACGAAGCGCAGCCTGTCGTCGGCCTGCAGCTGCGGCCACAGCGCCAGGTGCACGTCGAGGGTCTGGTCGGAGTCTTCGCAGCTGTATTCGGCCGCCTTGTCGATCGCGACCTGGCTGAACGAGATCTGGTGCGCGCCCTTGCCGCACAGGTCTTCGTAGTCGATGCCGGTGCGGCCCAGGTGGCGCTCGGCCAGGCTGGCCAGGCCATGCGGCTTGTGGACCTCCAGCACGTAGCTTTCGAGCATCGTGTCGTGCGCATAGCCCTGCACCTCGATGCCGTGGTTGGCGAACACATGGCGGTCGTACTTGACGTGCTGGCCCAGCTTCTTCTTCGCACCGTTCTCCAGCCAGGGCTTGAGCTTCGCGAGCACCTCGTCGCGCGGCAGCTGTGCAGGCGCATCGGGGTAGTTGTGGGCCAGCGGGATGTAGGCCGCTTCACCCGGCTTCACGCTGAAGCTGATGCCGACGATCTCGGCCAGGATCTCGTCGAGCGAGGTGGTTTCCGTGTCGAGGGCGACCAGGTCGGCGGCCTCGACCTTGGCGAGCCAGGCGTCGAACATCTCCCAGCCCAGGATGGTGTCGTAGACCAGGTTGCTGGCCTTGGCGGCCTCGCCGGCGGCGGGCTCTTCGAGCAGGCCGGTGCCGCCCTCGGGGCCGTGCTTCTTCAGGTTTTCCTCGATCAGCTCCGGCTGCACTTCGTGCGCCTCCAGTGCCTTCGCCAGCGATTTGAAGCCGTAGCGCTCGTAGAAGACCTTCAAGGGCTCGACCTGCTGCGCGCCGATGGCGATGCCGTCCAGCGCGGGCAGGCCCGTGACGTGACCGTCGAGGTCGCAGTCGGTGCGGATGGTGACCAGGCGACGGCCCTGCGGCAGCCAGTCGAGCGCCTTGCGCAGGTTCTCGCCGGCCTGGCCCTTGACCTCGCCGGCGTGCGCGATCAAGCCGTCGAGCGAGCCGTATTGCAGCAGCCACTTGGCCGCCGTCTTGGGGCCGACCTTGTCGACGCCGGGCACGTTGTCGACGCTGTCGCCAACGAGGGTCTGGTAGTCGACCATGAGCCGCGGCGGCACGCCGAATTCGGCCTCGACGCCGGCGACGTCGCGCTTCTTGCCGTTCATGGTGTCGATGATGGTGATGTGCTCGTCGACCAGCTGGCTCAGATCCTTGTCGCCGCTGGAGACGATCACCTCGACGCCCTGGTTGCCCGCCGCGCGCGCCAGCGTGCCGATGACGTCGTCGGCTTCGATGTCGGGCACGCACAGCACGGGCCAGCCGAGCAGCTTCACCACTTCGTGGATCGGCGCGACCTGGGCGCGCAGGTCTTCGGGCATGGGCGAGCGATTGGCCTTGTACTCGGGATACCAGTCGTCGCGAAAGGTCTTTCCGGGCGCGTCGAAGATGCAGGCGGCGTAGTCGGCGCGGACCTCGCGGCGCAGCAGCTGAAGCATGTTGATCATGCCCCGGATGGCCCCGGTGGGCGGGCTGCTCGGGTCGCCCGGCACCGCGCGCAGGTCGGGCATGGCATGGAAGGCGCGGTACAGGTAGCTCGACCCGTCGACGAGCAGCAGCGTTTTCTTGTCGGTCATCCGGCGCATTTTGCCGTGCCGCGCTCGGGCGACTGGACGATGGCGCCCGTCGCTGCCCGCTGACAGCGGCGCGCGAGGCCGCCGCCTACAATCCCGACACTATGTCCACCCCCACCTCTTTGCTCGTTCGCGGCCTCCTCTGCGCCGCGCTGGTCGCACCGCTGGCTGCCGTCCACGCGCAGAGCGCGCCGCCCCCGGCCGATGCGGCCCAGGCCGCGCCCGAGTCGCCGACACGCAACCAGAAGATCGAGCACATCCGCGTGGAAGATGCCGGCGCCCGCGTCGACGAACTGCGCTACGGCGGGCAGACCCAGAGCATCACGGTGCAGCCCAAGGCCGGCGTGCCTTCGTACGAAGTGCTGCCCAACAACACCGGACGCGACCGTCAGGGCCAGACCGACGGCGGCGGCAACGGCAACGGCGCACGCGTCTGGAACGTGCTCAAGTTCTGATTCCTGCGACGTGGCGGTCTTTACCGAAGTCGGGTTCGACGAAGCCGATGCGCTGGTGCAGCGCCTCGGCCTCGGCCCGCTGAGTGCGCTTCGCGGCATCGAAGGCGGCATCGAAAACACCAACTACTTCGCCAGCACGGAATCGGGCGAGTTCGTGCTGACGCTGTTCGAGCGGCTCGGGCCCGAACAGCTGCCCTATTACCTGTGCCTGATGAAGCACCTCGCGGCCCGCGGGCTGCCGGTGCCAGAGCCGGTCGCCGACCCGGCCATCGAGCCACCGAGCGGCCACGCGCTGTCGATTCCGGCCGATGCGCCGTGCGAGCTTCTGCACCGCGTGGCGGGCAAGCCGGCCGCGGTGGTGCAGCGCCTGTCGGGCAAGAGCGCCCTGGCGCCCACCGACAGCCATTGCGCCGAGCTCGGCCGCCTGCTCGCACACATGCACCAAGAGGCACGCGACTTTCCCCGCCTGCAGCCCAACCTGCGCGGGCTGGCGTGGTGGAACGACACGGCGCCGGTGGTGCTTCCGCATCTCGACGCGCCGCAGGCCGCACTGCTGCGCAGCGAGCTGGCCTACCAGAACCACGTCGCCGCTTCGTCGGCCTATGCGGCGCTGCCGCGCGGCCCGGTGCACGCCGACCTGTTTCGCGACAACGCGATGTTCTCCACGGAAGGCGACGTGCCCCGGCTGACCGGCGTGTTCGACTTCTATTTCGCCGGCACGGACACCTGGTTGTTCGACCTGGCCGTCTGCCTCAACGACTGGGCGATCGACCTGCCCACCGGTCGGCACGACGGGCCGCGCGCCGATGCGCTGCTGGCGGCCTACGCCACCGTTCGGCCGCTGACTGCTGCCGAACGTGCCCTGCTTCCCGCCATGCTGCGTGCGGCCGCGCTGCGCTTCTGGATATCGCGGCTCTGGGACTTCCACCTGCCGCGCGAGGCCAGCATGCTCAAGGCGCACGACCCCACCCATTTCGAGCGCGTGCTCCGTGAGCGCGCGCACCCGTCCGCCCAGCCCTTTTCTTCGTCCGCCGCCTCCGGCCAATTGCAGGCCGCCTGAGCCGGGGCCTGTTCATCCATGAAACTCAACCTCGTGCCGGCACGCACCGGCGCCGAATGGGTCCGCACCGGGCTCAAGACCTTCTGGCGTCAGCCGCTGGCCTTCATCTCGCTGTTCTTCCTGTTCATGGCATCGATCTCGATCGCCTCGCAGCTTCCGCTGGTCGGCAGCGTGCTGGCGCCGATCCTGCTGCCCTTCATGACGCTGGGGCTGATGGTGGCGACCTCGGTCGCCTATGCCAACGACCAGCAGAAGCCGGCTGCGCCCGCGATGTTCATCGCCGCCGCGGAGGCGGTGAAGACCCGCTGGCGGCCGATGATCGTGCTTGGCCTGATCTCGGCCGCGTACTTCGTGATCGCGGTCGGCTTGTCGGCGCTGCTGGACGACGGCTACCTGGCCCGCGCGTACCTGCTCGACGCGACCCTGTCGGACGACGTGGTGAAGAGCAGCGACTTCCAAATGGCGCGCATCTTCGTCATGACGCTCAACCTGCCGCTGTCGCTGGCCATGTGGCACGCGCCGGCGCTGGTGCACTGGCACCAGGTCGATCCGGTCAAGGCCCTGTTCTTCAGCCTGGTGGCGCTGTTCCGCAACTTCGGCGCTTACGCCATGTTCTGCCTGTCCTGGTTCGGCGTGTTCCTCGCGGCCGGCATCGCCATCGGCCTGCTGGCCACCGTGCTGGTCGGGGTCGGCGCCATGGGGATGGGCGGCGGCGCTTCGGTCATCGGCGGCGCGCTCATGCTCGGCACCGCGCTCGTGCTGGCGGCGATGTCGCTGAGCTCGACCTGGTTCACCTTCAGGGACAGCTTTCGGGCGGACTGACCGAGTCAGGCCCGCGCGCCGTCAAGGCGTGGCTTGCTGTCGCGCCGAGAGCAGCAGGCCTACCGGCCTTTCAGCAGCCCCGGGGCCGCCCTGGGCGCTACACCGGCGTGAGCTTGGCCACCGACAGCGCCAGCCATTTGACGCCGTGCCGTGGAAAGTTGATCTGCGCGCGCGCATCGTCGCCGCTGCCTTCGAGCGCCAGCACCGTGCCTTCGCCGAACTTGTTGTGGAAGACCTGCATGCCCGAGCGCAGGCCATGCGAGGGCGCGGCCTTCTGCTGCGGCACCGGCGGGTTGGCGAAGACATCCTTGTTGCCATAAGCGCCGCGCGTGCTCGCATAGCCGCCGCCATAGCCGAAGGCCGAGGGCGTGAAACCCTGGTTCTTGGGGGTGAGCCACTTCAGGGCTCCTTCGGGCAACTCTTCGAAGAAGCGGCTCTTGACGTTGTAGCGAGTCTGCCCGTGCAGCATGCGAGTCTGCGAATGGCTCAGGTACAGCCGCTGCCGCGCGCGGGTGATCGCCACGTACATCAACCGACGTTCTTCTTCGAGGCTCTCGTAGTCCGACATGGAGTTCTCGTGAGGGAACAGCCCCTCCTCCATGCCGGTGATGAAGACGCAGTCGAACTCGAGGCCCTTGGCCGCATGCACGGTCATGAGCTGCACGGCATCCTGGCCGGCCTGCGCCTGGTTGTCGCCCGACTCCAGCGCGGCGTGGGTGAGGAAAGCGGCCAACGGGCTCATGGTCTCGCCGGTCTCGGCATCGGGCGCGAGCGGCTCGTCGACGAGCGGCAGGTTCGGATCGATGCCCTGGCTGGCGGGCGACTGCCGCAGCTCGTCGACCGGCATGGCCACCGCGTCGCGGCCGAAACCCTCTTGCGTGACGAAGCTTTCGGCGGCGTTGACCAGCTCTTCCAGGTTTTCGATGCGGTCGGCGCCCTCGCGCTCGCTGCGGTAATGCTCGATCAGGCCGCTGTGCTGAAGCACCAGCTCGATGATCTCCCGCAAGGACATGCCCTGCGTCTGCTCCCGCAGCACGTCGATCTTGGCGACGAAGGCCGACAGATTGGCGCCGGCCTTGCCACCGACGGCGTTGACTGCGTCATGCAGCGAACGGCCCGCCGCCCGGGCGGCATCCTGCAACTGCTCGATGCTGCGCGCGCCGATGCCGCGCGGCGGAAAGTTGACGACGCGCAGAAAGCTCGTGTCGTCGTCCTTGTTCTCCAGCAGGCGCAGGTAGGCCAGGGCGTGCTTGATTTCTGCGCGCTCGAAGAAGCGCAGGCCGCCATAGACACGGTAAGGCACGGAGGCGTTGAAAAGCGCCGTTTCGATGACCCGGCTCTGCGCGTTGCTGCGGTAGAGCACCGCCATTTCCTTGCGCTCGATGCCGTCGCGCGCAAGCTGGCGCATCTCCTCGACCATCCACTGCGCCTCGGCGAAGTCGCTGACCGACTCGTAGACCCTCACCGGCTCGCCGGGGCCCTGGTCGGTGCGCAGGTTCTTGCCCAGGCGCTTCTTGTTGTGGCTGATCAGCGTGTTGGCCGAGTCGAGGATGTTGCTGAAGCTGCGGTAGTTCTGCTCCAGCTTGATCTGGTGCGTGACATCGAATTCGCGCACGAAATCGGCCATGTTGCCCACCCGCGCGCCACGGAAGGCGTAGATGCTCTGGTCGTCGTCGCCCACGGCCAGCACGCTGTTGTCGCCGGGGACGAAGCGGCCGTCGACCGTTTCGCCGGACAGCATCTTGAGCCATGCGTACTGCAGCCGGTTGGTGTCCTGGAATTCGTCGATCAGGATGTGGCGGAAGCGGCGCTGATAGTGCTCGCGCACGGGGTCGTTGTCGCGGAGCAGCTCGTAGCTGCGCAGCATGAGTTCGCCGAAGTCGACCACGCCCTCGCGCTGGCACTGTTCTTCGTAGAGCTGGTAGAGCTCGACCTTCTTGCGGTCGTCCTCGCTGCGCACCTCGATGTCGCGCGGGCGCAGGCCGTCTTCCTTGGCGCCCGAAATGAACCATTGGGTCTGCTTGGCCGGAAAGCGCTCTTCGTCGACGTTGAACTGCTTCATCAGGCGCTTGATGGCCGAGAGCTGGTCTTGCGTGTCGAGGATCTGGAACGCGGACGGCAGCCCCGCCAGCTTCCAGTGCGCGCGCAGGAAGCGGTTGCAGAGCCCGTGGAAGGTGCCGATCCACATGCCGCGCACGTTGACGGGCAGCATCGCGCCCAGGCGCGCCATCATTTCCTTGGCCGCCTTGTTGGTGAAGGTCACGGCCAGCACGCCGCCCGGCGACATCTGGCCGGTCTGCAGCAGCCAGGCGATGCGTGTGGTCAGCACGCGCGTCTTGCCGGAACCGGCGCCGGCAAGGATGAGTGCGTTGCCCGCGGGAAGCGTGACGGCGGCGCGCTGCTCGGGGTTGAGGTTGTGGAGCAGCGGCGATTCGGCGGCGGCCGCGGGGGTGGTGAGCATCCGTCGATTGTAGAAAGCCCGGCGTATGCGGGTTATATGAATGGCCAACGTGGCGGGCGCGACTCGCACGCGTAAAATCAATCACCGGGCCCAAGATTCTTGTGCCCGGTTTTTTGTGCGCGCTTCTTTTGCGGAAGCGCTGCGAAAGCCGGCCAGACCAAGCGCTCATTCGTTTTTTCAACGATCTTTTCCGGAGCTTGGTTCATGCAGATATTCGACTACGACAACATCCTCCTGCTGCCGCGCAAATGCGTGGTGGAAAGCCGTTCCGAGTGCGACGCCAGCGTCACGCTCGGCGGCCGAAAATTCCGCATCCCGACGGTGCCGGCCAACATGAAGACGGTGGTCGACGAGACCATCTGCACCTGGCTGGCGAGAAACGGCTACTTCTACGTGATGCACCGCTTCGACCTGGACAACGTGAAACTCGTGCGGGACATGCACGCCCAGGGCGTGTTCGCCTCCATCTCGCTGGGCGTCAAGAAGGCCGATTACGACACGGTGGACCGACTGGTCGCCGAGGGCCTGTCGCCCGAGTACGTGACGATCGACATCGCGCACGGCCACGCCGACACGGTGAAGAACATGATCGCCTACCTCAAGAAGCACCTGCCCAAGGCCTTCGTGATCGCCGGCAACGTGGGCACGCCCGAGGCGGTGATCGACCTCGAGAACTGGGGCGCGGACGCGACCAAGGTCGGCATCGGCCCGGGCAAGGTCTGCATCACCAAGCTCAAGACCGGCTTCGGCACCGGCGGATGGCAGCTGTCGGCGCTCAAGTGGTGCGCGCGGGTGGCGACCAAGCCGATCATTGCCGACGGCGGCATCCGCGACCATGGCGACATCGCCAAGAGCATCCGATTCGGCGCGTCGATGGTGATGATCGGCTCGCTGTTCGCCGGCCACGAAGAGTCGCCGGGCAAGACGGTCGAGGTCGACGGCGCGCTCTTCAAGGAATACTACGGCTCGGCCAGCGACTTCAACAAGGGCGAATACAAGCACGTCGAAGGCAAGCGCATCCTCGAGCCGATCAAGGGCAAGCTGGCCGACACGCTGGTCGAAATGGAGCAGGACATCCAGAGCTCGATCAGCTACTCGGGCGGGCGCAAGCTGATGGACATCCGCAAGGTCAACTACGTGACCTTGGGCGGAGACAACGCCGGCGAGCACCTGCTGATGTAGCGTTTCGATCGTGCCGAACGCACTCCAAACTGGTTAGAATTCGCCTGCGTTGGGGGGGTAGCTCAGCTGGGAGAGCGCCGCGTTCGCAATGCGGAGGTCGTGAGTTCGATCCTCATCCTCTCCACCAACCTGTTCTCGAAGGCCTCGGCATCCGCCGGGGCCTTTTTGTTTTCAGGTGTCGAGCGTCAGGTGCTGCCCGTGCAGCGCCGCAGCGGCCGGCGAGGCCAGGAAGCCGATGGTCTGGGCGGCAACCGCGGTCGACACCCAGGTTTCCGGGTTCGCGTCGGGCATGGCCTGCCGATTGGCCGGTGTGTCCAGGATGCTGGGGGCGACGCTGTTGACGTTGATGCCGTGCGGCGCGAGTTCGGCTGCCGATGCCTCGACCAGCCTTTGCAGCGCGCTCTTGGAGGCAATGTAGGCCGCCATCTGGCCAGCCCCGCGCGCTGCGCTCTTGGCCGTGACCGCGATCACGCTCCCTGACTTGCGCTCAACCATCGATGGCACCAGCGCCTGCGACACGGCCACGAAGGACCAGGCATTCAGGTTCATCATGCGGTCCCACGCCTGACGGCTCAGTGCATGGACTTCCTCACCCATCTCGAAGCCGCCGGCGATGTGGACCACGGCGTCGACCTGTTTGAACGCCGCCAGGATGCGCCCGGCCGCGTCGTGCATCGCTTGCGTCGACGTCACGTCGACTTCGAGCAACAAGTGTTGCGAGTTGTCGAGGCCCGGAAAGCTGCCGACCAGATGCTCCATCCGGTGGTCGAGCAGCGCCACGCGGGCGCCTCCGTCCAGGAAATGCTGCACGACGGCGCGGCCCAGCGCGCCGGCGGCGCCGGTCACCACGACGTGGCGGGGGGTGGGGTTGTCCATCATTCGCAGCTCCTTGTTCGTGCGGGCATCCTAACGCCGGGGCCACGCAGGAAACGTGCATGATCGGCCTTCCCTTGCATCGGAGAAACGTCATGAAAGAAGTGGTTGTTGTCAGCGGCGTGCGCACCGCTATCGGTACCTTCGGCGGAGCCCTCAAGGACGTGCCGCCCACGCGGCTCGCGGCCTTGGTCACGCAAGAAGCCCTGGCCCGCGCCAAGGTCGACGGGAAGGATGTCGGTCACGTGGTCTTCGGCCACGTGGTCAACACCGAGCCGCGGGACATGTACATGGCCCGCGTGGCCGCCATCGAAGGCGGCTGCGCGCAGGAAACGCCTGCGCTCACCGTCAACCGCCTGTGCGGCTCGGGCCTGCAGGCCATCGTGAGCGCGGCGCAGAGCATCCAACTCGGCGACGCCAAGGTGGCGGTGGGCGGCGGCGCCGAGAACATGAGCCGCGCCCCGCTGTCGTCGCTCACCGCTCGCTGGGGTGTGCGCATGGGCGACACCAAGCTGGTGGACATGATGATCGGCGCGCTGCACGACCCGTTCGAGAACATTCACATGGGCGTTACCGCGGAGAACATCGCCAAGAAGTGGAACATCAGCCGCGAGACGCAGGACCAGACGGCGCTGACCAGCCACCAGCGGGCGCAGAAAGCGATCGAGGGCGGCCTGTTCAAGAGCCAGATCGTCCCGGTGCCGCTGCAGAGCCGCAAAGGGGCCACGCAGTTCGACACCGACGAGCACGTGCGCATCGACGCCAAGCTGGAGGACATGGCCAAGCTCAAGCCTGCCTTCCTGAAAGAGAACGGCACGGTGACGGCAGGCAACGCCTCCGGCATCAACGACGCAGCCGCAGCCGTGGTGCTGATGGAAAAAGAAGAGGCCGCACGCCGCGGTCTCAAGCCGATGGCGCGCATCGTCGCCTATGCCTTCGCCGGCGTCGACCCGAACTACATGGGCATCGGCCCGGTGCCGGCCTCGCGCAAGGCATTGGAAAAAGCGGGCCTCAAGGCGTCGGACATGGATGTGGTCGAGGCGAACGAAGCGTTCGCGGCCCAGGCATGCGCCGTGACGCAGGACCTCGGCCTCGACCCGGCCAAGGTCAACCCGAACGGCTCCGGCATCTCGCTCGGTCACCCGATCGGCGCCACCGGCGCGCTCATCACCGTGAAAGCGCTGTACGAACTCGAGCGCATCCAGGGGCGCTATGCCTTGGTGACGATGTGCATCGGTGGCGGCCAAGGTATCGCCTGCATCTTCGAGCGAAGCTGAGCAGATTGCGCAATCTTTAAGGCTATAATCTTTGGATTGCCTGAAGACAGCAATGTTGATCAGGGGCTCTTAGCTCAGTTGGTAGAGCAGCGGACTCTTAATCCGTAGGTCGAGTGTTCGAGTCACTCAGGGCCCACCAACACATCAAGGACCTGACGAGAAATCGTCGGGTCCTTTTTCTTTGGCGCTTCAAGTGCGGACACCGCAGTTGCGGAGCTCATTGCCAAAAAAAACGCGGGCATGTGCCCGCGTTTTGCTTGGGTGAAGCTGGCTCAAGCCGCCATGATCGACACCGCCTTGGTGTTGAGGTAGTTCTCCATCGCCTCCGGCCCGCCTTCGGAGCCGTAGCCCGAATCCTTGATGCCGCCGAAGGGCATTTCCGGCGAAGGCGCAGCCGGCTGGTTGATCCACAGCATGCCGACTTCGACAGACTGCGACAGCAGGTGGGCGTTCTTGATCGAACGGGTGAAGGCATAGCCAGCCAGCCCGAACGGCAGGCGGTTGGCTTCGGCGATGGCGTCTTCGAGCGAGTCGAAGCCACGGATCGCGGCGATGGGACCGAAGGGCTCGTTGTTGAACACGTCGGCTTCGAGCGGCACGTCGGTCAGCACGGTGGGCGCGAAGAAGTTGCCCGACGAACCCACGCGCTCACCGCCGGTGGCGATGGTCGCGCCCTTGGTGCGCGCGTCGTCCAGCACCTGCGCCATGGCCGTGAGCCGGCGCGCGTTGGCCAACGGGCCGAGCGTCGTTCCTTCGGCCAGGCCATCGCCGACCTTGAGGTTCTCGGCGTTCTTGACCAGCGCTTGCGCGAACTCGGCCTTGATGCTGTTGTGCACGAGGAAGCGGGTGGGCGAGATGCACACCTGCCCGGCATTGCGCCACTTGGCGCCGCCGGCGGCCTTGACCGCCAGCGCGACGTCGGCGTCTTCGGCCACGATCACCGGGGCGTGGCCGCCCAGCTCCATGGTGGCGCGCTTCATGTGCTGACCCGCCAGGGCCGCGAGCTGCTTGCCGACCGGCGTGGAGCCGGTGAAGGTCACCTTGCGGATGATCGGATGGGCGATCAGGTAGCTCGAAATCTCGGCCGGGTTGCCGAACACCAGGCCGACCGTGCCGGGGGGCACGCCCGCATCGACGAAGGTCTGCAGCAGCGCGGCGGGCGAAGCCGGGGTCTCTTCCGGTGCCTTGACCAGGAACGAGCAGCCCGCGGCCAGGGCAGCGCCCAGCTTGCGCACGATCTGGTTGATGGGGAAGTTCCAGGGCGTAAAGGCGGCGACGGGGCCGACCGGCTCCTTGATCACCAGCTGCTGGGCGGCCAGGTTGCGCGAAGGCACGATGCGGCCGTAGACGCGGCGGCCTTCGTCGGCGAACCATTCGATGATGTCGGCGCCGGCCAGCACTTCCACGCGTGCCTCCGCGAAGGGCTTGCCTTGCTCCAGGGTCAGCAGGCGGGCGATTTCGGGGGCGCGTTCGCGCAGCAGGGATGCGGCCTTGCGCATGGTCGCGGCACGCTCGTTGGCGGGCACCTTGCGCCAGGCTTGAAAGCCGCGCTGGGCGGCGTCCAGCGCGCGATCGAGGTCGGCGATGCCGGCGTGCGCGACCTTGCCGATCGGCTTGCCGGTGGCGGGGTTGATCACGTCCAGGGTCTTGCCGCTGGCCGCGTCGCTCCATTCGCCGTTGATCAGCAGGCGGGTGTCCACGTAGCTCGTCGGTGTGCTCATGTCGGTCCTTGGGATTTTTCAGGGGGATTGGTCGATGCCGGATTCGGCGGGGCGGGCGCGAAGCCCAGGCGTGATTGTCACCCGAGCCGGCGCCTCGATACGAGCGCCGATGCAAAGCCCTTGGCGTGGCAATCCACATCGTGGAAATGACGTGCGCCGGACATGAAAAAAAGCCCGCCTCGTGCGAGGCGGGCTTCGGGCTTGCCGGTTCGATGAACGATCAGCGGCTCGGCTTGAACGCGCGCGGGGGGCGTGCTTCGCGCGGAGCGAAGGACTTTCCGCCTGCGTGCGCGCCGCCGGCCCCGTGGCCGTGGCCGCGGGCAGCGCCGCCGCCGCGCGGTGCGTTGTCGCCCCAACCGGGCTTGCGGCCGTAGCCGGCCTCGTCGCGGCCGCCGCCGAAGCCGCCGCGGCCCTGGCCCTGGCCACGGTCCTGGAAGCCCTGCGAAGCGCCGGCGCCCTGGTTGCCGCGCGAAGGTCCACGGTCGTTGAAGCCGCTGGCGCCTGCGTAGCCGCCACGCGGGCCGCCGAACTTGCGGTCGCGCGAATGGTTGTCGCGGTTCTCGCGACCGCGGCCGCCGAAGTCGCCCTGCGGACGGCTCTGCGGGAAGCGCTGTTGCGGCTCCAGGCCAGTGACCACTTCGGCCTTGAACGGCTGGCGGCTGTAGGCCTCGATGTCGAAGATCTTGCGGCGGTCGCGGAACTCGGCGAAGGTCACGGCCAAGCCGTCGCGGCCGGCGCGGCCGGTGCGGCCGATGCGGTGCGTATAGTCCTCCGCCTTCATCGGCAGGCCGAAGTTGAAGACGTGGGTGATGGTCGGCACGTCGATGCCGCGCGCGGCGACGTCGGTGGCCACCAGGATCTGCACTTGGCCCTGGCGCAGCGCCATCAGCCGGCGGTTGCGCAGGCCCTGGCTCAGCGCCCCGTGCAGCGCGACGGCGCTGAAGCCGTCCTGCTGCAGGTCGGCTGCGAGGCCGTCGCATTCGATCTGCGTGCTGGCGAAGACGATCGCCTGGTTGATGCTGGTGTCGCGCAGCCAGTGGTCGAGCAGCTTGCGCTTGTGCTGGGCGTTGTCGGCCCAGAACAGCACCTGCTTGATGTTGGCGTGCTTTTCCTGCGGGTTGTCGATGGTCACGCGCTGCGGCTCGCGCATCACGCGTTGCGCCAGCTGCTGGATGCGCGGCGCGAAGGTGGCGCTGAACATCATGGTCTGCTGGCGCTCGATGGTGAGCTGGTTGAGCTCGGCCAGGTCGTCGGAGAAGCCGAGGTCGAGCATGCGGTCGGCCTCGTCGACCACCAGGAACTTGACCTGGTCGAGCTTGATCTGCATCGAGCGCTGCAGGTCCAGCAGGCGGCCCGGCGTGGCGACGACGAGGTCGGCATTCTGCAGACGGGCGAGCTGCAATTGGTAGGGCATGCCGCCGACCACGTTGGCGATGCGCAGGCCGCGGCAATGGCGGACCAGTTCGATCGCGTCGTGCGCCACCTGCTGGGCCAGTTCGCGCGTGGGGCACAGCACCAGCGCGCCGGGGGCGGCGGGCTTGAAGTGGCGGGGATTGGTCGGGTCCTTGCGCTTGGCCTTCTTGGGCAGCGTCTCGCCGCGCGCGGCGGCTTCGGCGACCAGGCGCTGATGCTCCGCCTTGGCGGCGGCTTCGGCTTCGGCCTGGCGTTGCAGCAGGGTGTGCAGCACGGGCAGCAGGAACGCCGCCGTCTTGCCGCTGCCGGTCTGGCTCGACACCATCAGGTCGACGAAGCGGGCGGCCCCGTCGGCACCACCGGCGGCGCCCATGGCGCGCGGGATGGCCTGTGCCTGCACGGCGGTGGGCTGGGTGAAGCCGAGGTCCTTGACGGCGGCGATCAGTTCGTTGGCCAGGCCCAGTTGAACGAAGCCGTTCGGCTGCTCGGGCTCGGCCACCTCGACGGCGTCGAGTGCCTGGAAGTTCTGGTTGTCCTCGGTGGAGGAAATCGGCTCGCTCGAGATCGAGGAGTCAATGGATTGCACAGGCGCGAACTCGCCCTGCGCTTCGAAAGCGTCGGTCATTCAGAAATCTCATGCGCGGGTGCCGCCGTTGGCGGACCCCGTCGGGTGGTGAAAAACATCAACCATCCAACGACGTTCAGCAAGCGGCTTTCACCGATGCTGCGGCCCATTCAATCGGGCGCGATGTGCAAGATAGGGAGATGCAAGAAACGCTGCTGTGGGCTGGGCCCCGCAGCGAAGCCCGCGATTATGGCACGGGCCCGGGTTTTTACCTAATCCTGCAATCGCAGAAAGGTATCGCGGTAATGTGCCAATTCTTCGATCGACTCGTGCACGTCGGCCAGTGCCGTATGGGCCTGCTGCTTCTTGAAGCCGTTGTACGCAGCGGGCTTCCAGCGCTTGGCAAGCTCCTTGAGCGTGCTGACGTCCAGGTTGCGGTAATGGAAAAAAGCCTCGAGCTTGGGCATGTACTTGACCAGGAAGCGCCGGTCCTGGCCGATGGTGTTGCCGCACATGGGCGAGCCGTTCTTGGGCACGTAGCGCGCGATGAACTCCAGCACTTGCTGTTCGGCGGCCGCTTCGTCCACGGTGGATGCGCGGACCTTGTCGATTAGCCCGCTGCGGCCGTGGGTGCCCTTGTTCCAGGAGTCCATGCCGTCGAGCACCTCGTCGCTTTGATGGATCACCAGCACCGGGCCCTCGATGCGCGGCGTGAGGTCGGGCCCGGTCACCACCACTGCGATCTCGAGCAGTCGCTCTTTCTCGGGGTCCAGCCCGCTCATCTCGCAATCCAGCCAGACGAGGTTCTGGTCGTTCTTCTTGAGGGTGGTGGCGGTCGAGGCCGCGCTCGTGGCGATGGGTTCGGGCATCGGGCGATTGTCGTCGATGACCCTGCGGCCGAGCGGGCCCGGGGGCGGGCTAAACTCGCTGCGCCATGGCCGTACCCCAATCTGCGTCGCTCGTGTTCACACTCGCCTTTGCGCTCGCGCTGGTCGCCGGGCTGCTCGTGAAATTCTGGCTGGCGACCCGCCAGGTGCGCCACGTGGCGAATCACCGCGGCGTGGTCCCGCAGGCTTTTGCCGGCGCCATCTCGCTGTCTGCGCACCAGAAGGCAGCCGACTACACGGTGGCCAAGACGCGCTTCGGCTTGGTGGAGATGGTCTGGGGCGCGATGGTGCTGATGGGATGGACCCTGCTGGGCGGGCTCGACCTGCTCAACAAGGTGCTGCTCGACGCGCTGGGCGGCGGGATGTGGCAGCAGCTGGCGCTCCTGGGCGCCTTCGCATTGATCGGCGGGCTGCTCGAATTGCCCTTCACGCTGTGGCAGACCTTTCGCCTCGAAGAACGCTTCGGCTTCAACAAGATGACCTGGCGACTCTGGCTCGCCGACAGCGTCAAGGCGCTGTTGCTGGGGGGCGCCATCGGCCTGCCCATCGCCGCGCTGATTCTCTGGCTGATGGGCGCGGCCGGCAGCCTGTGGTGGCTATGGGCCTGGGGTGCGTGGGTGGGCTTCAACCTGCTGCTGATGCTGGTCTATCCCACCTTCATCGCGCCGATCTTCAACAAGTTCAAGCCACTGGACGACGACACGTTGAAAGCGCGCGTGAGCGCCCTCATGCAGCGCTGCGGCTTCGCGGCCAAGGGCCTGTTCGTGATGGACGGCAGCACGCGCAGCGCGCATGCCAACGCCTACTTCACGGGCTTCGGCGCGAGCAAGCGGGTGGTCTTCTACGACACGCTGCTGCGCCAACTCGATGCCGGTGAAGTCGAGGCGGTGCTGGCGCACGAACTGGGCCACTTCAAGCACCGGCACGTGCTCAAGCGCATGGCCGCGATGTTCGCGCTGAGCCTGGCCGGCTTCGCGCTGCTGGGGTGGCTGTCGGGCGACGCCTGGTTCTATACCGGGCTGGGCGTGCAGCCCAGCATGTCGGCGCCCAACGACGCCGTCGCGATTCTTCTGTTCATGCTCGTGGTGCCGGTGTTCAGCTTCTTCATCGCGCCGCTGCCCGTGCTCGTCTCGCGGCGCCACGAGTTCGAGGCGGACGCCTACGCCATTGCGCAAACCAGCGGCGCCGACCTGTCGCGCGCGCTGCTCAAGCTCTACCAGGACAACGCGTCGACGCTCACGCCCGACCCGGTGTTCGTCAAGTTCTACTACTCGCACCCGCCGGCGTCCGAGCGCCTTGCACGCATGGCTGCGGCGGCCTGACTCCCCGGAGAACGATCATGAGCAGCATGCTGAAGCCCATCGACTGGAAAACCCAAACGCGCCGCGCCCAGAGCGCCACCGAGATCGTGTCGCAGCTGGCCCGCCTCGACGGCTGGAAGCTCACCGGCGACGGTACCGATGTCGCCATCGAGAAGACCTACACCTTCGCGAACTACTTCGAGACCATCGCCTTCGTGAACGCCCTGGCGCTGATCGCGCATCGGCAAGACCACCATCCCGACCTGTCGGTGCACTACAACCGCTGCGTGGTCCGCTTCAACACGCACGACGTGGGCGGCATCTCGGTCACCGATTTCGACTGCGCGGCGCAGGCGGATGCCCTGCTCGCCGGCTGACACCATGGAACGCGCCCTTGGCTAGGCCCCGGCCGCAAGGCGCCGCCGCCGGCAACCCCGCTTGGCGCGACGGACTGGTGGTCGCCAGCCATGGCCGCCATTGCGTGGTCGAGACGCCCGAGGCCGAGCGCGTCATCTGCCACCCGCGCGGCAAGAAAAGCCAGGCCGTGGTGGGCGACCGGGTGCGTTGGCAGGCCAGCGAGGACGAAGGCACCATCGAGCAGGTGCTGCCGCGCAAGAGCCTGCTCTACCGTCAGGACGAAATCCGCACCAAGTCCTTTGCCGCCAACCTCAACCAGGTGCTGATCCTGATCGCGGCGGAGCCCGAGTTTTCCGAGGCGCAGCTCGCACGTTCATTGATCGCCGCCAACGCTGCGCGGATCACGACGCTGATCGCGCTCAACAAGAGCGACGTGGTGGAGCCGTTCGAGCGCGCCTGGGAGCGCCTGGCGCCCTACCGGCGCATGCACCACGGCGTGCTGCCGCTGTCGCTGAAGGCTTCGCCGGAGGTCGATCGCGCCACGCTCATGAAGCTGCTGGCCGGCAAGACCACGCTGGTGCTCGGCCCCTCCGGCGCGGGCAAGAGCACGCTGACCAACCTGCTGGTGCCGCACGCGCGCGCCTCGACCGCCGAGATTTCGCAGGCGCTCAACTCGGGCAAGCACACCACGACCAGCACCACCTGGTACTGGGTCGACGACGAGCGCACCACGGCGCTGATCGACTCCCCGGGCTTCCAGGAGTTCGGGCTGCACCACATCGAGCCGATGCAGCTCGCGCAGCTGATGCCCGACATCGCCGAACACGCGGGCGATTGCAAGTTCTACAACTGCACGCACCTGCACGAGCCGGGCTGCGGCGTCATCGCGCAGGTCACCTCGCCGCATCACCCAGGCGACATCAGCCCGTCGCGCTACCGCATCTACGGCGAGCTGTTCGCCGAGCTGAGCCAGCCCCGCCACAAATGAAAGTCCTGCTCTACTCCCACGTGTTCCATCCCTCGGTGGGCGGCGTCGAGACGGTGTCGCGCGCCCTGGTCGAAGGCTTCGTGGCGCAGGGCGTCGACTGCACGGTGGTGACGCAGACACCGGCCAAGGGCGGCGAGGAAGCGTCCTTCCCTTTCGAGGTGGTGCGCCAGCCGTCGAGCGCGCGCGTGCGCGAGCTGCTGCGCTGGGCCGACGTGGTGCTGTTCAATGGCGCCAGCCTGGCGCTGCAACCCTGGGTGCTGCTCTACCGCAAGCCCTTCGCCTGGGTGCACGTGGGCTACCAGGCGAGCTGCATCGACGGCGCAGGCTGGGTGGACGGCAAAGCGGCACCGCTGACGCCTGTCGCCTCTTTCCTCTTCCATGCGCGTCGCGGAGGCTGGGTACGCGCGATGAAGGACGGGACGAAGCTGTTGCTGCGCCGGAGCATCGCGAAGTTCGGTGTCACCCGCAACGTCGCCATCACCGAGTGGATGAACCAGGCCCTGCCGTTGCCGCGCCAAGTGCAGATCTACAACCCCTTTCCGATCGAGCGCTTTCGTGCGGCCGACCGCGAAGGCGCCGAGTACGAGTTCTTCTACATGGGCCGGCTGGTGCAAGAGAAGGGCGTGGACACGCTGATCCGCGCCTTCGCCAAGGTGCTGGCGCGCCAAGGCGGTCGACCGCGCCTGCTGCTGATCGGCGACGGCAGCGCTCGGCCGGCGCTCGAGCAGCTGGTCGGCGAGCTGGGAATCGCCTCGTCGGTCCACTTCGCAGGCGCGCAATCGGGCGAAGGCTTGGTCGATTGGGTCGGCAAGGGCCTGATCGGCGTGCTGCCGTCGGTGTGGTACGAGCCCATGGGCGGCGTCGCCATCGAACTGCTGGCTGCCGGCAAGAGCCTCATCGTGTCGGCCAAGGGCGGCCTGGCCGAATGCGTGGGCGACGCCGGCCTCACCTTTCCGAACGGTGACGACGAAGCCCTGGCCGCACAGATGGAACGCGTGCTGGAAGACCCTGCACTGCGCGCCGCCCAGTCGGCGAAGGCGCGCGAGCGGGCCGCGGGCTTCATGCCGGCACGCTTCGTCACGCAGTACATCGACATGCTCGGCGGCATCGCGCGCAAGGCCTGATCGGTCTGATCAAGCGCGCGGGCTTTCGGCGGCGCTAGCGATTTTCCAGCCGGTTGTAGTCGAGGATGCCGGCTTGCAGCGGCTGGTCTCGCGTGTAGCGTTCGTGCACCGCATCGCTCACCGCCCAGAACGCCGGATCGGCGCGACGCACGCCCCATCGCTCGACGAGTCGCGTGTAGTCCGCCTCGGAACCCAGGCTGCCGATGGCGCGGGTCAGCTCGGGCAACTCCCGCGCCGGCACGCGGAAGAATGCATTGGGATAGCTCCCGATCAGCCCGGGCACCACGGTCAGCGTGTCTTCTTCGGGGCGAAGCTCACGGCGTTCACCGAGAAGGTGCGAGACGCTGCCATGCGCGGTGTTGCGCAACAGGTTGAACGTGGCCGGTCGTTGGTCGTCCGTGCCGACGACCAGCACCACCGATTCGGGCAGCCATTGCAGTGCCGTGCCGCGCAACGAGGCCAGTCGCTGCAGGTCCGAGGCCCACCGTGCATCGCTGCGGTCCAGGTCGAAGCGCCGGTCCAGCACGGGCGACATGCGCTGGCCGATCTGCGCCATCAGTTCGTGCCGGACATCGGCGGTCCGGAAGCCGACACCGCTCTCGACCTGCAGCGTGGTTGCCGAACCACCATACACCTGCTCGCGCGTGGCGAGGCTGTCGCCGCGATACCAACGGTCGCGCACCTCGTTCCTGCGGCTCTGCGGCAGCAAGGAGATGAAGTTGAACTCGCCTTCCATGCGCAGGAAGTCCATGTACAGGCGCGAGTTCAATTGATGGCCGATGTTGCCGTAGACATCGAAGTTGGCCACCAGCAGGTAGTGAAGCCGCTCGAGCAGCGGATACCCGATCACCCACGCGGTCTCGGGCGGTGGGCCGCCGACGAAGCCTTTGACGACGCTCGCGCTGTCGTAATGGCGGAACACGGTGAGCGCTGCATTCGTGTTCTGTCCATCGCCATCCCAGATCAGGCGCAGGTCGAGGTTCGTGCTGTTGCCGAGCGCCTTGGCATAGAACGCGGTGCGCGCCTGCAGGTAGTCGTTCTCGAGGCGGGCGTAGTGCAGCCAGGGAATCAGAACTCCGGTGTCGCTGCTGCCGGTGGGCAGGCGCAAGAAGTTGGCATCCCGGGCCAGCAGGTCGGACAACGCCGCGTCGTACTCGGCCGAGGGCGCCAGGAAGCTCACCCAGAACCGGTCGCGGATGACATCGAGCGCCATCTGGCCGCGGCACACCGGGCCTTTGATGAAGCCCATGATGGTGTATTCCGCCTCGTCGAGCATGAAGCGATAGCGCGCACCCACCGGGATCGCGGCAAAGGTCGCGAACGGGTTGGCTGCGGTCGATTCGTCGTAGCCGGGCAGCCTGTCGACAGCATAGGGCGCCTCGAGGAACAGGGATCGCCATCGCGCCATTCGACTGGCGCCGAGCTCGTAGGGCATGTGCGTCTTTGCGACCACGGTCTCCTGCTCGGGAACCAGGCGGTAGTACACACGGGCGACACCGGGATCGTCGACCGGCCGGCGGCTGCGGATCGGGACGACGGCCTTGCCGGGCGGTGTGGCGGAACGCACCAGCTTGAAATACCGGCGGCTCTGGTCGTCGTCGAAGTAGAGATGGGCGAGAAAGAGGTGCTCGTAGGCGTATCGGCTGAACAGGCGCTCCTTGGCCGAGTCGCCGTTGAGAAAGGCCTCCCACTGAAGCACCCGTTGCGCCGTCACGGGCGGCAGGGGCTGTGCACGGCTGCCCGGCGCACCCGCCCCGATCCAGCGCGTCAGGGCGCCGTGCTCGTCGGGGCTCAAGCCCGGCAAACCGAAGGGCATGCCTGCCAGGGGCATGTCGCGCTCGTAGCGCCCGATCTCGCCATCTGCGGGACACGTGGCGGGACGCGCGATCGAGAAGTCCAACCCACCACCGACCACCTCGCGTGCCGGCAGCGGATGTGCGCGCTTGAGCATGAGGAGGCGGTGCATCAGGCCGGCGTCCTGGTTGGCCTCCAAGGTGGGCGCGCGCTCGTTGAGCACCGAAAAGAAGCCGCGGCCCCGCCAATCGGACGCGCTGTCCGCATCCACGCCCAAGCGGCTCGGCGCAGCCGGAACGAGGCGCGTCGCATCGTAGACCGGCATCTTGCTGGCGCCACGCGCGATGCCTTCCCAGCTGGTGGTTTTCAACTGGCAAGGCGCGTCGTTGCACGCATGGCACACCACGCAGCGGCGATTCAGGATGGGTTGGATGACGGCGTCGTAGGACGGTGCAGCGGCATCGAGCATGGGCCGGTCGAAGCGTGTCGGGTCCGCTGGACCGAAGCGAGCCTCGAAGCCCGCCCCCCCGATGACAGCCGCACAGGCCGCCAACAATAGAACGATGAACAGTACCGCCACTGCGCGCATACAGGCCCTTCGAAATAGCCGCCTGCAGCCGATGAGGACAGGCTCGCAGCGGAACCGCGAGGCTAACAGCTGAGTTGAAGCGCGCGATGTGTTCGGTTGTGCGGACACATCCTATGGCCGCGGACTGAGGACTTCCACAGGCGCCTCGACACGATGACCAGAGGCTCAGGGACGTTCTTTCATGAAGTTTTCTTGGTTCTCTTTTGTGGCGTTGATCCAATGTCGCAGCAGGGCGCGATCCTAAATCTTACGCGCGCCGTCGCCCTCGATACCGGCAAGCAAGGCGTTCGGATCAACGCTGTATGCCCGAGCTTCACGCTGACGCCGATGACCGACGAGATGCAGCAGGACGAGGAATTGATGGCCAAGTTCCGCGAACGCATTCCGCTGCGCCGCGGTGCTGATCCTTCCGGGATTGCTGCAGTGATCGCATTCCTGGCGAGCGAGGACGCAAGCTTCGTGTCCGGTGTCGCGCTGCCGGTCGATGGGGGTCTGACGGCATCGAATGGACAGCCGCCGATGTGAGCGCGGCAAGCAGCGGGCCCGCGAACCGCGCCCGTGGATCAGCCCAGGATCTGTGCCAAGGCATCGATCAGCGCGCTGCACTGGGCACGCGTGCCGATGCTGATGCGCAGATGCTGGTCGATGCGCGGCTGCCTGAAATGGCGCACCAGCACCGCACGCTCGCGCAGGGCAGCCACCAACGTCGACGCGTCGTGCGAAGGGTGGCGCACGAACAGGAAGTTCGCCTGCGAGGGCAGCACCTCGAATCCCATGTCCTCGAGCTGCAGCGTGAGGCCTTCGCGGATGTCGACGACATCGCGGCGCGTCTTGTCGAACCATTCCTGGTCCTCGATGGCGGCGATGGCCCCTGCACTCGCCAAACGGTCGATCGGATACGAGTTGAAGCTGTTCTTGACGCGCTGCAGCGCATCGACAAGCGATGCCTGGCCGCAGGCGAAACCGACTCGCAGCCCGGCGAGCGAGCGCGACTTCGACAGCGTGTGGACGACCAGCAGGTTGGGATGCCGATCGATCAGCGGCATCGCGCTTTCGCCGCCGAAGTCGACATAGGCCTCGTCCACCAGCACCACGCGCTCAGGGCAGGCGGCCAGCAAACGCTCGATGTCGGCGAGCGGCAGGCCGATGCCGGTGGGCGCGTTCGGGTTCGCGATCACGATGCCGGCGCAACCGCGTCGGGCACGCTGCGACAGCGCTTCCGCGTCGATGCGCAGGCCGTCGTCCACCGGTTGCAACTCGCAGGCGATGCCATAGAGCTGCGCATAGACGCGGTAGAAGCTGTAGGTGGTGTCGGGAATCAGCAGCGGCTCGGCCTGCTGGAAGAAGGCGAAGAAGGCATGCGCCAGCACCTCGTCGGACCCATTGCCCGCGAACACCTGTTCGATGCGCAGCCCATGCCGGGCAGCGATCGCCGCGCGCAACGCGACCGACTCCGGGTCGGGGTAGCGCTCGAGCCCCTGCGATGCCGCGTGCGTGATGGCAGCGATGGCCTTCGGCGAAGGCGGAAACGGGTTCTCGTTGGTGTTCAGCTTGACCAGGTTCGCGATGCGCGGCTGTTCGCCCGGCACATACGGCTGCAGCCCCGCGATGCGAGGGCTCCAGAAGCTCGGTGTGGTGGCCAAGCGGCTAGCCCAGCAGGCGTGCCAGGGTCAGCAGCGCGAGCAGCACCATCCACATCACGACCGAACGCCACACGAGGCCCACCACGCTGCGCAGGTGCGCCGGTTCGGGTTCGCGCCCGGGCGTGCTGCCGCTGTCGGGCCCTCGCGCTGCGGTGAGCGGTTCGCCGGCCTGCGCGCGCGACAGCGGATCGGTCAGCGGCACCGGACTCAGCGTACCGCCACCCAGCCTCACGTTGACCGCTCCGGAGGTCGCGGCCAGGATCACGCCATCGTTCTCGTTCGGGAAGCGCCGGGCGTCGTTGCGCCAGCAATCGATCGCCTCTTCGAAGCTCCCGACCACCGCGAAGCCGATCGCCGTGATCCGGGCCGGCAGCCAGTCGATGAGCGCCCAGGCCTGGTCGGCCGCCTGCTGCACCCACACGCTGGAGGGCTGAACCGCGGCATTGTTCTTGTGCGCCCAGTAGCGCGAAACGAACTCGCTCATGCGATAGAACACCGCGCCGGCCGGCCCCAGTCCGAAGGCCGCGAGGACGGAGAACCAGGCCAGCACGCCGAATACGTGCCGGTGCGCGGCGATCACCGAGTGCTCGATGACATGGCGCACGATCTCGCTGCGAGGCAAGTCGGCCGCGTCCACGCGCTGCCAGTGAGCCAGCAGAGATCGCGCCAGTGCCTCGTCGCCGACGTCGAGGGCATCGCGGATGCCCGTGAAATGATGGCTGAACTGCCTGAATCCCAGCGTGACGTAGAGCACTGCCACGCTCCAGAGCACGGCGAAAGGCAGGCCGAGCGTGAGCACGAGCACCCAGTGCACGCCGAGCGCCAGCACGGTGGGCACCAGCACCGCCAGTGCCCATGCCACCCAGCCATGGTGCGGCTTGCCCGCGTCGAAGTTGCGGCTCGTCCAGCGCGTCCATGCCAGCACGCCGCCGTATACCGGGTTGTGATAAGCGAGCGGCCGCACCTGCTCGATCAGCAAGGCGCACAGGATCGCGAAAAAACTCATGCGTCGATGATAGCGAGTGGCATTTGCGTCGCTGCCACCTGCATCCTCCGCATCGCCAGCGCTGGGTTCAGGCCGCGAGAAAGCGGTACAGGTTGCGCAGCATTCCTGCCGTGGCACCCCACACAAAGCGTTCGTGCGGCCCGTCGTGGTACGGCATGGAGAACCACTCGCGCGACCCTCGCTGGTCGTCGAACATCGCATGCCGGCGGTGGTTGGCCGGGTCCATGAGAAAGGCAAGCGGCACTTCGAAGGCCTCGGCGACCTCGTACGGATTGATATTGAGCGCGAAGTCGGGATTCACGAGACCGACCACCGGCGTCACGATGAACGACGTGACGGTGGTGTAGGTCGGCAGGCTGCCGAGCACCTCGATGTATTCGGCCGACAGGCCAACCTCTTCCCAGGCCTCGCGCAGGGCAGCCGCTGAAATGTTCGCGTCTTCGGGGTCGACCCGACCGCCCGGAAAAGCCACCTGGCCCGAATGCGTCGACAGGTTGGCTGTGCGCTCGGTCAAGAGCACGGTCGGCACATCGCGCATCACGATCGGCACCAGCACCGCGGCCTGGGCCGGCGCCCGGTCGGTCAAACGCGGCTCGCGGCGCAGTTCGGGGGTCCACTCGGGCGGTTCGGCAAACCGCGCGCGGAGGGCCTGCGCGTCGAAATGGCCGACCGGAATCGCGGGCAATGCGCTGTCGACCCCGACCACCGGCACCTGGCGCGGGTCGAAGGACAACGGCACCGAGGGCATCACGGCGTTGACTGTCTCATCGACGGGGGCGGCGCTCATGGCAGTGGATGGAAGGGTCGTCAAAAAGGATCTACCGAGTAAAACGCAAAACGGCGTCGCGCAGGACAGGCAACGCCACAACAAAAATCACGGTCGCCCCAAGTTGCTGAAGGCATCAATGCAAAAAGCCGCCAGGAGTGGCGGCTTTTGCTTGCAAGGGCGGGAACGCGCTTACTTGGCGGCGGCTGCCGTCGGAGCCTTGCCGGGCAGCTTTTCCTTGATGCGTGCCGAACGGCCGCTGCGCTCGCGCAGGTAGTACAGCTTGGCACGGCGCACGTCGCCGCGGCGCTTGACCTCGATGCCGGCGATCAGCGGGCTGTAGGTCTGGAAGGTCCGTTCGACGCCTTCGCCGCTGGAGATCTTGCGCACCGTGAAGCCGCTGTTGAGGCCGCGGTTGCGCTTGGCGATCACCACGCCTTCGTAGGCTTGCACGCGCTTGCGGCTGCCTTCGACGACATTCACGCTGACGATGACCGTGTCACCGGGCATGAAATCGGGAATCTTCTTGCCGAGCCGGGCGATTTCTTCCTGCTCGAGGGTCTGGATGAGGTTCATGGCTTTCCTGGGTTCGATCGTGCACGCGCTACACAAGGGGCGTCTTGCAACCGTTGGTTGGCGCTGACGCGGCCGGCAGAGGATCGGGGAACCGCGGATTATAGCTTTTTCCGCAGCGCGTTCTCATCGGCCGGGGTGAGCCGACCCGATGCACGCGCTGCATCGACCAGTTCGGGCCGACTTTGCTGCGTGGCAAGAAGACGCTGCTCGCGGCGCCAGCGCTCGATCTGCGCATGGTGGCCCGACATCAGCACGTCCGGCACGCCCTGCCCACGCCACTGCTCGGGCCGGGTGTAGTGCGGGCAATCCAGCAGGCCGTCCAGCGCGGGGTTGAAACTGTCTTCGATGTGGCTGGCTTGGTCGCCGAGCACGCCAGGCTGCAGACGCGCCACGGCGTCGAGCAAAGCCATCGCGGGGATCTCGCCGCCCGAGAGCACGAAGTCGCCCAGGCTGATCTGATGCGTGACCCGCGTCTCGATGAAGCGCTGGTCGATGCCCTCGTAGCGGCCGCACACCAGCACCGCGCCCTCGCCTGCGGCCCAGCCTTCGACGGCCGCATGGCGCAAGGACTCGCCGGCCGGCGAGAACAGCACCACCGGCGCCGCGCCACCACGGGCGGCAAGCGCCGCATCCAGGCAGGCCGACAGCGGCTCGGCCATCATGACCATGCCGGGCCCGCCGCCGAAGGGCCGGTCATCCACGCGCCGGTAGTTGCCCTCGGCGAAGTCGCGTGGGTTCCACAGCACGACCTCGACCTGTCCCGTCTCGAATGCGCGGCGCGTCACGCCGCTTGCCAGAAACGGGGCGAAGAGTTCGGGGAACAGGGTAATGACGTCGAAGCGCATGGGCGCCGGGGCCGCAGCGGCTCAGTAGTCGGGCTGCCAGTCGACGGTGATCGCGCGGCCTGTCAGGTCCACGGCGTCGACGAAGGCCGAAACGAAAGGGATCATGCGCTCGACAGGCTTGCCGTTTTCCAGCGCATCCAGCACCAGCGTGGTCTGCGGACCGTTGGCCAGCAGTTCGCGCACCGTGCCGAGCACCACGCCCTCGCGGTTCGTCACCGCCAGGCCGATCAGGTCGACCCAGTAGTACTCGTCGTCGCCGGCCGTGGGAAAACTCGAGCGAGGCACGAACACGCGTGCGCCGCGAAGGGCTTCGGCCGCATTGCGGTCGGGCACATCTTCGGAAGACGCGACGATGCAGTCGGAATGTTCCTTGGCTTCGCGAATCGGAAGCCGGAACGCGCTTCGGGCCTGGGCGCCGGGCGCCTGCAGAAACCAGCGTTTGGAAGAAAAAAGCGCCTCGGGTTGGGCGCTATGGGGCAGGACCTTGAACCAGCCCTTGATGCCCCATGCATCGGCGATGCGCGCCACCTCGATGGCATCCGCCGGCAGTTCGGCGGCTTCGAGCGTGGGCAACATCGCCGGATGAAGGCGCAGACGGCAGCAGCTTAGGCGGCTGCCTTCGGTGCAGCGGCAGCGGCTTGCTTGATCAGGCGGGTCACCGTGGGAGAGGCCTGTGCGCCGACGCCCTTCCAGTAGGCCAGGCGATCCTGCGCGATGCGGATGCTTTCTTCGTTTTCTTTCGCGGTGGGGTTGTAGAAACCCAGGCGCTCGATGAAACGGCCATCGCGGCGAACGCGCTTGTCCGACACGACGATGTTGAAGAACGGACGACCTTTGGAGCCGCCGCGGGAGAGTCGAATGACGACCATGATTTATCCTTCGGGTGGTGACGAACGCATTGAAAAGTTCGCCCCGGAGTTTTTTCAGCGTCGAGACACGCGACATGGCCACCCGGCCAGCGCACGCTGAAAAGCCCGCGATTATAGCCCGAGCGACCTGCACCACACTCCCCGGCCTCTGCCGGGCCTTCCGATGACCGCCATCCGCCCCAGCCGCGACGAGGACGTCGCCGCCATCACGTCGATCTATGCGCACCACGTGCTGCACGGCACCGGCACCTTCGAAACCGAGCCTCCCACAGCATCAGACATGGCCGCGAGACGCGCGGACGTGCTTGCGAAGAAGCTGCCCTATCTCGTCGCCGAACGCGATGGCGAACTGCTCGGCTTCGCCTATTGCAACTGGTTCAAGCCACGCCCGGCCTACCGCTTCTCGGCCGAGGACTCGATCTACCTGGCCGAGGCCGCCCGAGGCCAAGGCGTCGGCGCCTTGCTGCTGGCGGCCTTGGCCGAAGCGGCCGAAGCCGCGGGCGTGCGCAAGCTGATCGCAGTGATCGGCGATTCGGCCAACGCAGGGTCGATCGGCGTGCACCGCGCCCAAGGCTTCGAGCACGTGGGCCTGCTCAAGAACTGCGGGTGGAAATTCGGGCAGTGGCGCGACGTGGTGCTGATGGACAAGGTGCTGGGCCCCGGCGGCACCACGAATCCCGAATGAAAAACAAGACCACCGCGGCTTGGCTCGCCTTTCTCGGCGGGCCGCTGGGCCTGCATTGCTTCTACTTGCGCGGCTTCGGCAGCATGCTGGGCTGGCTGCTTCCTATTCCGACGGCCCTGGGCCTCTACGGAATCGAGCGCGTGCGTGCCTACGGCGTGGACGATGCCTGGAGCTGGCTGCTTCTGCCGCTGCTCGGCTTCACCATCGCCGGCAGCGCCCTCACCGCGATCGTCTACGGCCTCATGACGCCGGAAAAATGGAACGCGCGCTACAACGCATCCGCCGCAGCCGACGCTCCTGCCGGGCGCAGCAACTGGCTCACCATCGGTGCGGTGGTGCTGTCCCTGTTCTTCGGCAGCACGATCCTGATGGCGAGCATCGCCTTCAGCTTCCAGCGCTTCTTCGAACATCAGATCGCCGAGGGCCGGAAGATCTCGCAGTAGGCGGGTCAGCGCGGGCCGGCCTCGCGACGATCAGACCGGCGCTATGGCCGGTGCCCATCGCCTTTCAACCCCAGCCGCCCGAGTTTCTTGATCAACCCGACGCGCGAAATGCCGAGTTGACGCGCGGCTTCGGACTGGTTGCCGCCGCTTGCCACGAGCGCTTCCGAGACCAGACGTATCTCCAGTTCGGCAATGGCCGCATCGAGAAAGCCCAGCCCTTCGATGCCGGCCACCGGCTTGCCCTCGGCCTCGGCGAAGCCTTGCGGGTCGCCGCTCGCAAGGCGCAGCAGGTCGGCGCCCACCTGCGTGCTGCCAGGCAAGATGAGCGCGCCAGCCGCCTCGACGACCGCGCGCAGTTGCCGAACGTTGCCGGGCCAGGCTTGCGTGCGCAGCCAGGCGAGCGCATCGGGGCCGAGCGCCGCCTTGGGCGCCACGCGCTGCAGGAAGCGGGTGGCGAGCAGCGGCACATCGCCGGGGCGCTCGCCGAGCGCAGGCGTGCGCAGCACCACGCCCTTGAGGCGGTAGTACAGGTCTTCGCGGAAGCTGCCCTCACGCACCATCTGCTCGAGGTCGCGGTGCGTGGCCGCCACCACGCGCACGTCTGCATGCTTCTGCGTGCGGCCACCCACCGGGATGAAGCTGCCCTCCTGCAGAAAGCGCAGCAGCTTCACCTGCATCGGCGCGGGCATCTCGCCCACTTCGTCGAGGAAGAGGGTGCCGCCGTGTGCCGTCTCGACCAAGCCGGGCTGGTCGCGGTACGCACCCGTGAAGCTGCCCTTCAGATGGCCGAAGAGTTCGCTCTCGAGTAGTTCGGTCGACAGGGCGCCGCAGTTGATGGTCGCAAAGGGGCCATCGGCACGCGTGCTGCACTGGTGGAGCGCGCGAGCGGCCAGCTCCTTGCCGGTGCCGGTCGGGCCCAGCACGATCACGCTCACGTGCGTGGGCCCCACGCGGCGGATCATGGCGCGCAGGTTCTGCATCGCCGGCGCCTGCCCGAACAGGCCCAGGTCCTGGTCGACATCGCGCGCACGCAGCGACTTGAGCTCGGCATCGAGTCGCGCCTTGTGCAACGCGCGCGCAACCACGAAGCCGAGCATGTCGGGGTCGATGGGTTTGGTGAGGAAATCCCAGGCACCGAGTTCGACCGCCTTGAGGTTGAGCTCGCGGTCGCCATGGCCGGACAGCACGACGACCACCGAAGGCGCGAGCCGGGGGATCAGCGCCAGGCCCGCCTGCGGGTCCATGCTGGGCGGCATCGCCAAATCGAGCAGCACGACGTGCGGGCGGTCGGCGTCGAAGGCGGCGAGCGCCTCGTCGGCGTCGCCGGCCACGCTGACGCGATGGCCGAGGTTCACCAGGAACGAACTGCCCAGCCGTTGATAGGCCGGTTCGTCGTCCACCAGGAGCACGTGTCCGCGGGCCGAAGAAAGTGTCATGGAGTCGCCGCCGGAAAGCTGAGGGTGAAGCATGTGTTCCACGGCGGCCTTTCGTTGAGCCGCACCGAGCCGCCATGCGCGGCCATGATGCGCGCCACGATGGCCAGGCCCAGGCCGGTGCCGGCCGGGCTGCGGGACGCGAAGGGTTCGAAGAGCCGCTCGCGCAGGTCGGCGGGCACGCCTGCGCCGTCGTCGCACACGTGCAGATGCACCTGCGCGCCGTCGCGCTCGGCGTCCACCAGCACGCGGCGCACGCCGGGCGCAGCACGCGCGTTGGAGAGCAGATTGCCGATGGCTTGGGCGAAACGCAGCGGGTCGGCCTGCAATGGCAACGCATGCGCGAGCCCGCTGCCGATCTCGACCTCGGGCGCGCGACGGGCCGCCTCGCGGACCTGCAGCGCTGCATCCACCGTCACCGGCCGCACTTGCCAGGGCTTGGCGTAGTCGAGCAGATCCTCGGCCAGGTGCGAGATGCGCCCGACCTGGTCGCCGACCTCGCGCCGCACGTCGGGCGGCGTGGTGGCCACGGCCATCGCGATGATGTTGAGCGGATTACGCAGATCGTGCGCCACGCTCGCGGCCAGCGCCCCGAGTTCGGCCAGCCGCGCCTGCAGTTGCCGCTCGCGCTCGCGCTGCTCGGCCAGCGCCGCCTGCTGAAGGCGCCCCGCGGTCTCGGTAAGCACCTCTGCAAAGAGTTCTGCGAGACGGCGCGATCCGGGCGGTGCCGAGTCCCAGCCGCGCAATTCGGTCGCCCATCCCGATGACGATTCGCGGCAGACCAGCATCGGCATGGCAGACACCGGATCGCCATCGGTAGCCACTCGCACGTCGATGCGCAGCCCGACGCGCTTCGACAGCAATTCGGCGGCTTCCGCCTCGAGCGCGCTCCACGTCACGGTCTTCGCCAGCGCGTCACGCCAGCCCTGAAGATCCGCCGCGCTCGCGGTGCCGCCCGGATAGACGATGCGCTCCGCGAAGCGCCGCACCGGCCCGTTGAGGGCCAGGCACACCACCGCCACGGCGGTGCCGCTCAACCAGCGCGAATCGAGCGGCAACAACAAGGTCAGCGGCACGCTCAACAGGCCCAGCCCGACGAGCAGCGTCCAGGCCAGCGCGCGCCGCGCCCAGGCATTGGCGACGAAGACCTGGTAGCGCAGGATGCCGTAGACCAGGATGACCGGGTAGGCCGGCATCGCCAGCACCTGCCACGGATACCAGGGAATGCCCAGCGCGGCGAAGCCGTAGCCGGAGGCGCAGACCAGGCCCCAGCCGCAGGACACCGCGACCGCGGCGAGCTGCCGGCGCTCTCGCGCGTCGTCGGTGCGCCAGAGGCGATGAAGCAGGATGGCCACGCCGGCCGCGGCCAGCAGCGCCCAGACCATCGATGCCGTCCAGCCGGCCCAGTTCGGCACCACCACCCATTCGACGCCGGTGAAGGGCGGGAAATGGATGAACTCGCCCGGCAGCACGATCCAGGTCAGCAGCATCACCGCGATCGCCGCGCCGTAGGCCAACTGCACCGCGCGCCCCACGCGTGGTTCGAGGCCGCAGAAGCGCACGCAGAAATGGAGGAAGGCCGCCGACGTCAGCGGAATGGTGGCACCCAGGCGCAGGGCGCAGGGAATGGCGGTCGGGCCCAGCCAGTTCGGCAACTCGTTGCTCACGATCCATGCGGCCACGCCGAGCAGGAACACGGTCAGCAGCCGTGCTCCCGGCACGGCCTTGGCCCAATGCAGCAGCACGCCGGCCAGGACCAGCGTCTCCACGAGTGACAGGGCGAGAACGATGTGCAGCGCCATTGCTGGGGACGGACTGTAAACGAGGTTGACAGAGCACCCTCGCGACCTGTCAACCGTGGCAACAAGCCCGAAGAAAAGTCGTTCTGAATCAAGCACTTGGCGCGTGGCACGCAGGCTGCGAAAGGATAGGCATGAAGCTCCTTTCCCACCCCCTCGTCTCCGACACCGCGCCCGACTCGCTGCCCGGCCTGGACCTGCCGGCGATGGTCGGCGCAGCAGGATGGCGCCGCCTGCCGGCCGCCGTGCAACGCCGCTTTTCGCATGCGCAGCACGATGCCGTTTACGCCGGTGACCTGACGTTGTACTGCTCGCCGATCGGCCGCGTCTTCGCGTGGGCCAGTGCGCTGCTCGGCGGCCCGCTCACCGCCGCGCGCGGGAACACGCCGGCACGGGTCCGCGTGCACGGCGACGGCCGCGGCGGCGTGGTCTGGGAGCGACATCTCGCGCTCGCCGGCCACGACAAGGTCGTGCGCTCGACCAAGCTGGCCGACGCGCGCGGCCGCCTGGTGGAGCGCACCGACGGCGGCCTCTCGATGGCACTCGATGTCTTCGAGCACGACGGCGCGCTGGTCTTCGAGAGCCGCAGCTACTTCCTCGCGCTGGCCGGTCGCCGCCTGCCGATCCCGCGTGTACTCACGCCCGGCACCTGCCGCGTCGAGCACCACGACCTGGGCGCCGGCCGCTTCCGCTTCGTCCTGTCCATGGTTCATCCGTGGTGGGGCACCACTTTCCGCCAATCCGGCGTGTTTCATGACCCCGAGGAGATCCGCTGATGAACACCGTCTTTTCCGTTCTGCTGGTGCAGGCGCTGCTGGGGGCCTTCGACAACCTCTGGCACCACGAAATGGGCGCGCGCCTGCCGCAGCGTGCGTCCGCACGCATCGAACTCGCGCTGCATGCGGCCCGGGAAGCGATCTACGGGCTGCTCTTCATCGGCCTGGCCTGGCTCGAATGGCGAGGGCTGTGGGTGCTGCTGCCCGTGGGGCTGCTCGTGACGGACGTGGTCATCACCTGCGCCGACTTCCTCGAGGAAGACCGCACGCGAACGTTGCCGCCCTTGGAGCGTGTGCTCCACACGGTGCTCGCCGTCGGCTTCGGCGCCCTGCTCGGACTGCTCGCGCCGGTGTTCCTGCAATGGCTGCGCAGCCCGAGTGCGCTGGTCGTCGTGTACCAGGGAGCGTGGAGCTGGTGCTTCAGCTTCGGCAGCGTGGTGCTGATGCTCTGGAGCCTGCGCAACCTGCGGGCCGCGATGCAATGGCGTGCGGCACCGACCGACGAAGGCGCGGCCTTGCGTGCTTCGCGCACACCGGCCGGCACCCGTGCGCCCACGGTGCTCGTCACCGGCGGCACGGGCTTTCTCGGTGCCGCACTCGTGCGAAACCTGCTCGGAGACGCCCAGCGCGTCATCGTGCTGACCCGTGACGTGCGCCAGGCACGCCGCCAGTTCGGCGACCGCGTGTGGGCCATCGACCGGCTCGACGACATCCCGCCCGAAACACGCATCCAATCGGTCGTTCACCTCGCGGGCGCGCCCGTTCTGGGCATGCCTTGGACGGCGGCGCGCCGTAGAGTGCTCATCGACAGCCGGACGCAGACCATGGAACAGCTGCTTCGGCTCATGCGCCGCCTCGACGAAGCGCCGCGCGTGCTGGTCAGCGCATCGGCGGTGGGCTACTACGGGCTGCCCGGTGCGCAGCTCCACCTGAACGAAGCGGCACCACCGCAGCCGGACCGCTTTCAGTCGGCGCTGTGCGTGGCTGCCGAGCACGAAGCCCAGCGCGCCGAAGCTCTTGGGGTGCGCGTGGTCCGCGTGCGCCTGGGCATCGTGCTGGGCCATGGCGGCGGCGCCTTTCCAGGGCTCGATCTGGCCGCGCGTCTGGGCCTGGGCGCGCGCATCGGCGACGGTCGACAGCCGGCGCCGTGGGTGCATGTGGACGATGCCATCGCGTTCATGCGCTTCGCAATGGCGCACGAAGGCCTGCATGGGCCGGTGAACTGCGTCGCACCCGAGGTCGTGGCACAGGCGAAGTTCGCGGGAGAAATGGCCGCGATTCATGGGCACGAAGCCAGACTGCGCATGCCTGCCTGGATCCTGGAGCGGCTGCTCGGCGAGATGGCGGAGCTGCTCACGCAAGGCCAGCGCGTGGCACCGATCATGGCGCTGCGAGCCGGCTTTCGATTTGCGCATCCTTCGCTCCAGGGCGCGCTGAAACAACTCGCGCGTGCTTCGCAGCCGAAGGCCGCGCAGCGCGCCGCGCATCAGAACACCTGAAGCCCGACCCAATACGCGATGGCCGCGACGAACGCCGATGCCGGGATGGTGAAGATCCAGGCCCACACGATATTGCCCGCGACGCCCCAGCGAACCGCGCTGGCGCGCTGTGCCGAGCCCACGCCGACGATCGCGCCGGTGATCGTATGCGTCGTCGACACCGGGATGCCCAGCGCCGTCGCGAGGAACAGCGTCAGCGCCCCACCCGTCTCGGCGCAGAAGCCGCCCACCGGCTTGAGCTTGGTGATCTTCTGGCCCATGGTCTTGACGATGCGCCAGCCGCCGAACATCGTGCCCAGCGCGATGGCCGCATAGCAGCTCACGATGGTCCACGTGGGCGGCGAGTCGGCGTTGGCGGCCCAATGGCCGGTGGCGATCAGCAGCATCCAGATGATGCCGATGGTCTTCTGCGCGTCGTTGCCGCCATGGCCCAGGCTATAGGCGCCGGCCGAAACGAGTTGCAACGACCGGAACCAGCGATCCACCCGCGACGGCGTCGAGCGCCGGAAGATCCAGGCCACCAGCACCATCATGGTCGAGCCGAGCAAAAAGCCCAGCAGCGGCGACACGAAGATGAAGGCCACCGTCTTCCAGATGCCGGCCGCGACCAGCGAGCTCACGCCGGCCTTGGCGATCACCGCGCCCACGATGCCGCCGATGAGTGCATGCGACGAGCTGCTGGGAATGCCGTAGTACCAGGTGACGAGGTTCCAGCTGATGGCCCCCACCAGCGCCCCGAAGACCACGTGCACGTCGACCACGCCGGGCTGCACGATGCCCTTGCCCACCGTCGTGGCCACGCTCAGGTGGAACACGAAGATCGCGATCAGGTTGAAGAAGGCAGCGAACACCACTGCCTGGCCCGGCCGCAGCACGCCGGTGGACACGACCGTGGCGATCGAGTTCGCCGCGTCGTGAAAGCCGTTCATGAAATCGAAGGCGATGGCCAGCGCGACCAGCAGCACCACCACCCACAGGGCGACCTGTACCGTTTCCATGCAAATCCAGGCTCAGGAATTCTCGAGGACGATGCCCTCGATCACGTTGGCCACGTCCTCGCACTTGTCGGTGATGGTCTCGAGCAGCTCGTAGATGGCCTTGAGCTTGATCACCTCGCGCACATCGGGCTCCTCGCGGAACAGCTTGCTCATGGCGCTGCGCATCACGCGGTCGGCATCGGATTCGATGCGGTCGATTTCCTCGCAGGTCTTGAGCGTGGCCTCTGCGACGGCGGGATCGGTGATCTTTCCGAGGAACTTCACCGCGTCCTTCACGCGTTCGCAGCACTTCACGCTCAAGGCGGTGAGGCGCGTGATCTCGTCCGTCATGTGGCGCACGTCGTAGAGCGCCATGGTTTCCGCCGAGTCCTGGATCAGGTCGGCCACGTCGTCCATCGTGTTGATGAGCTTGTGGATCTGCTCGCGGTCGATGGGCGTGATGAAGGTCTTGTGGATCAGGCGATTGACGTCGTGCGTCACGCGGTCGGCCGCACGCTCGGCGTTGTCGACGTCGCGGTTGTACTGCTCGCGCAGGTGCAGGTCGTTGTAGTTGGCCACCAGCTGTTCGAAAGCACGGGCGGCTTCGACGATGCGGTCGGCATGCTGATTGAACATCTCGAAAAAATTGCCCTCGCGGGGCAACAGCTTGCCGAACATGGCGCTCTCCTGGGGTCTGCGGCGATCTGCGGCTATCACCTTCTCGTGACGCCATCATGAAAAACCCGGCAAGTGTAATGGGCAAGGCCCGACCATCCCGCCGCGCCGCGATATCGCCGCGAGATCGCCCCGCCAACGCCGGCTCAGAGTCTTTCGATCGGCTGGCCGGCCACCTGCGCCAATTGCGCGGCCGTAACCCGCGCAGGCGCGATCTCGGCCAGCGGCAGCAGCACGAAGGCGCGCTCGTGCATGCGCGGGTGCGGCAGGGTCAGCGTGGGCCGTTGAAGGACGGCGTCGCCGTGCAGCAGCAGATCGAGGTCGAGGGTGCGCGGTGCGTTGCGGTAGGGCCTCTCGCGGCCCGCCGAGTTTTCGAGCCGCTGCAGCTCGGCCAGCAGTTGCAACGGATCGAGCGCCGTGTGCAGTTCGACCACCGCATTGATGAAGTCGGGGCCCTGGGCCTCCAAGGGCGCGCTGCGGTACAGCGAGGAGCGGCCCACGAGCCGGCTGTGCGGCAAGGCCGCCAGATCGTCGATCGCCCGCGTCACCGTCGCCTGCGCGTCGCCGAGGTTGGCGCCGATCGCGACGTAGGCCGGCGTCGCAGTCGTCATTCGGGGCTGATGCTGCTGCCGGCCTCGCCACCGCTGCGCGGCTTGCGTCGACGCCGCCGCTTGCGCGGTGCAGCGACGGCAAACTCGCCATCGGGCGGCAGCGCCTGTTCTTCGTCGCGCTCGGCCGGGACGGCCGCAGGTGCCGGCGCCTGCGCCCGCGCGGGGACACGCTGGCGCGTCTTCTTGTGCTGCTCGTCGCGCACCTGCTCCAGCAAGTCCTGCCGGCGCAGGTCGTCGGAGGTGCTGAACTCCTGCCACCATTCGGCAATGGCCTCGTTCACTTCGCCGATGTCGGCGCGCAGGCGCATGAAGTCGAAGCCGGCCCGGAAGCGTGCCTGTTCGACCAGGCTGTGAGGCGTGGCGCCGCTGCGCTTCTCGAAGCGCGGCTGCATCATCCAGATCTCGCGCATGTCGGCGGCCAGCTTGCCGCGGCCGGACACGTCGCCGATTCGCGCATTGAACACGTCGTCGATCGCGTCCTGCAGCGCCGGGAACGAAGCCTGCGGACGCTGGCCGTGGCGCCCCTCGATGCGCTGCGACCATCCATCGCGCACATCGGCCCACAGCACGCAAGCCAGCAGGAAGCTGGGCGCGACGGGCTTGCCTTCGCCGACGCGGCGGTCGGTGTCCTGAAGGGCCGCCGTCACGAAGGCCTGGTCGGCACGCTCGACCACCACGTCGAGCAGCGGATAGATGCCGGTGGCCAGGCCGAGCTTGCGCAGCTGCGCCACGGTGGCCAGCGAATGGCCGGTCTGCAGCAGCTTGAGCATTTCGTCGAACAACCGGCTCTGCGGCACGTCGGCCAGCAGCTTGCTGCATTCGATCAGCGGCGCCGCCGTCTTCGACTCGAGCGAGAAGCCCAGCGCCGCCAGCTTGGCCGAGAAGCGGATGGCGCGGATGATGCGCACCGGATCTTCGCGGTAGCGCGTGACCGGGTCGCCGATCATGCGAAGCGTGAGCTTCTTCGCGTCCTTGATGCCGTTGTGGTAGTCGACCACCGTCTGGCTCGCCGGGTCGTAGTACATGGCGTTGACGGTGAAGTCGCGCCGCGCCGCGTCTTCTTCCTGCGGCCCCCAGACGTTGTCGCGCAGTACGCGGCCGCTGGCATCTACCGCGTGCTTCATGCCGGCCAGCTCGCCCTTGCTCGTGCGCTCGTTGCCGGCCACCTGCTCGGCGCCGGTGCTTTCCATGTAGGCGCGGAAGGTCGAGACCTCGATCACCTCGTGCTCGCGTCCGCGCCCGTACACCACATGCACGATGCGAAAGCGCCTGCCGATGATGAACGCGCGCCGGAACAAGCTCTTGACCTGCTCGGGCGTGGCGTTGGTGGCGACGTCGAAGTCCTTGGGCCGCAGCCCCAGCAGCAGGTCGCGTACCGCGCCGCCGACCACGTAGGCCTCGTAGCCGGCCTGCTGGAGGGTGGTGACCACGTTCCTGGCACGTTCGTCCACCAGGGCCGGGTCGATGCCGTGCACCGAGGCCGGCACCTCCTGACGCTTGCCGAAGCGGGACTTGCCGCCAGCGCCGCCGCCGGATATGCCCAGGAGTTTGTCGATGAATTTCTTGATCATTGGAAAGGCTTCGGCGCTCGGGGCGCCCTCATTCATTTTCGAGCATCGACCGGATCAGCGGGATCGTGATCGCGCGCTGGGTCTGCAAGGCATAGCCGTCGAGCTGGACCAGCAGCTCCATGAGGCTGCCCAGGTCGCGGCTGAAGCGATGCAGCACGTAGTCGAGCACATCGTCCGTCAGCATGACGCCGCGGCCGTCGGCGGCCTGCCGCAGCACCGCCCGCCGCTCCGACTCGCCCAGCAGCTGCAAGTGGAACACATGGCCCCAGCCGAGCCGGGTGCGCAGGTCCTCGCGCAGCGGCAAGTCGGCCGGCGGCAGCGCACCGGCGGCTACCACGCCGCGCTGCAGGCTCTGCGCGTTGACGAACCAGTTGAAGGCGGCATGCTGCTGGACCGCCGTGTACTGGTCCACATCGTCGAGCAGCACCGCGCCCCAACGCTCGTCGAAATCGGGCGGGTCGGCCAGGCCCGGATGCAGCCAGCCCACGCTCGCCCCTTGGTCGCGCAGGGCCGAGCGCACCGCTTCGAGCAGGTGCGTCTTGCCGCTGCCGCTTTCGCCCCACAGGTAGGTCGGCACCGGCGAATGCACCGTGTTGCTTCCGCGCCCCTCGCCCACCCACAGCCGCAGGTGCCGCAGCGCCGGCTCGTTGGGCCCGGCGAAGAAGCCGGCGAGCGTCGGCCCGGAGGCCAGGCCGATGTCGAGCGCGAGTTGCTTCATGCCAGTGCCGCGGCGAGCGGCCGGGGCGGCGCGAATGACGCGGAAGAAGGATTCATGGAATGGATGGAAGGGCCGCATGGCGAACCGGCGGCAGGGGAACTGTGGCCCTTAAAATCGTGAGGAATTCTATCGGCCTGCCCGCTTCGGTTGCCGGCGTCATTGTCCTCCTCCCTTCGAC
>NZ_LYVO01000036.1 GCF_001984055.1 Variovorax sp. KK3 | reverse complement strand
CGCCAACGCCGGTCGGCGCCTGTCCTGCAAAGCCACCGCCGATGACTGCGAAGCCTCCGCCACCACTCCCACCGCCGCCCCCGCAGGACAGCACAAGTGTCGTTCCCAGCGCAATGCATAGCGTACGCAGCCAGGACGCGCTCATGTATTCAGTCCGTTCTTTGATCGGGGGCAAGGGGTGATGCCTGTGCCACGGCTGCCGTGTCTTCGTAGTAGGTATAGATGCCGATTCGAATGCGGCCGGAGGCGTGACTATCTGCCGCTTCGTAAGCGCGCGTGAGCTCGCGCGTCAGCTCGCGATTCAGCGTGGTCCAACGTTCGCGCACCAGTTGATGAACCCGCTCGCAGTCCGCAAGGGCAATGCCTGAGGCAAAGACCGAGCGCTCAAGCAGCGGAGGCGCCTCCTCCAAAGTGTTCGTCACGCCAGCGAGCAAGTGATCGCGGACGTTGTCGCCCAGGAATGCGAGCATGCTCTTGAGATCCTTGGCCGGCACGAAGCCCGATGCATTCAGTACTGCATGGCCACCTGCCTCCCTTGCCATGTCCAGGCGCACGAGTTCATCGAGGATCGTGCGGTGATGCACGTTGCCGCGGCTCGCGTGCCGTGCCACAGCCTCGAATGACACGCGATCTTCGGAGGCGGCGAGGGGGAGGCTGCGCAGCGCCGGATCGTCGTTGGCCATTTGAAGCCAAAGCGTGAGCGTCTTGGCGGCCGCAGAACCCTCGGTGTGCGGCAGACTCTCTTCCGCCTCGCGGACGATAGCCGTGACGATTTTGCGGTTGAGCCCGGTGGTGACCGACAACTGGCTGATGTTGGGCTCCGCGCCCTTGGCCCGCCACAGTCGTTGCGCCTCCTCGATCAGCAAGTCGCGCAGAAGGGTTTCGAAATGAGCGTGCTTGAGACCGAATGCGAGAGCGATTCTCACTACTGGACGAAGCACGCGCGCGCAGGCCTCCAGTACCCACTGCGTGCGCGCCGCGCTCCCCTTGGCCTTGCTACCAGCAACACGCGTGCTGCCATCGGGCCTGGCGTTCGTTGATCGATTCAGTTCTCTCGCCATGGTGGCTGTGTTCCACGCCGATGCCCTCTGGAGCGCGGCGCGGTGGTCAGGTGGGCCGGTTGCCAAAAGGCCGTCGATGCGTCACTCAGGTGCCAAGGCGACTTTCGACGTCGACGCCTTGGACCCTAGTACTGCAGCGGCATTGTTACGCCACGCGGCCGCAGTGCCGCAGCCATGTGTCGCGCAAAACCCGAAAGGACAGGGATACGCGGCAGCGTCTTACATGGATCAGGTGATCACCATAGGACAAACGGACTATTACATGTGAATTTTTCACACCCTCTAGATAAGACATGCATGTATCTGTCACACAGCGGCTCAGAAGCTCCGAAGCAAGGGGTAGGCGGCGACCTGTCGTCGTCAGTCAACGCGGGCGCGGGAGTGCGCGTCGAGTTCCCGACACAGTCGCCCAAAAGAAGCGCGAGGCCTGGATGGTCGCAATGCGCATCAGGAAGGCAGTCCAGGCGCGGATTGTTGAAGCGTTCCGACGGCATCTCGAAGGGTCCGGCCCCGGCCCTTCCGATGAGGCGCTCCTGATGTTCGCACGGCTGGCGATTGCCGAGCAACGCCTCATGCGTCGTGCGGCAATGAGGTCTCGAGTCATTTCTATTGTCGAGGGACAGCCATGACCACGTCGTCTTTTACGGAACACCGCAACTCCCGCGAAGAGATTCCCTACGACAGCATTGCCAACCTCGCAACGCTGCGCCCGAGGGCAGTCTGCACAGAAGGTTGCGAGATCTGCAAGCTATGCAGCACGATCGACGTTGGAGCGGGTCATTTCTGCAAGGGCTGCAACCACAACCTGTCGACCTGCTACGCCGCCGATCTCGACGATCGGGCGTACTTCCAATCGACGCCGGCGCCGTTTCGACATCGGTGGAACCGAGCCTGTGACTCTGCAGCGTACTGGATGGTGATGAATGCCTTGGCAGGTGCGACCGTGCTCCTGCCAATCATCTCCTAGCCGTCGGAATCATTGTGGGAACACCCAGATGGCACAGAGTGACGACGATTTCTGGGTAAGTTCATCTCGACGCCAAGAGCTCGAAACGAATCGCCGCCGAGAGGCGCAGACCTTCGCCGCGGGATGGCGCCGCAACATCTCGCTCATCGTGCTCCTCGCAGGTTGTGCGGCCGCCTATTTTGTCTTTCGCTGATCATGTTCGAACGCTACAGCAAGCGCATCAAAGACTTCTGCGAAGAATCCGGTATCGAGATTCCGATTGGCTTCTGCCGGCATGATGCGAAGCGCTTCGTGGCGATTGACATGGACCACAGTCCACCGAAGCTCGTCGCAACCACGTGGTCGACAGAACAGGACACAGCCTCGTTCCTGCTCAGTTCGGCGGCAGCACGACGCATCAGGCTTCTGGACTTCAAGGAGCGCAGAGAGCTCATGTTCAACGATCAGAACCATCTTGTGAGGGGCGAGAGGTTCTAGGGGCTTCTCGCAACTAGGGACCGCGACGACTGGTACCGCACATGCCGGCGCCAACTTTCGTGCTTGATGGGACCAGCAGTGACGACCCGCACTGCGCATGCAGAAGCTGGAGCACAAGACGCGTGCAGCTCAGCCAACAGCAATCAAGATGCGAGTTGTCGTTGATTGCCAGCCGCGCTTAGGCTCAAAGCCCGACCGAGCGCCTTGCATTCAGCGCGGCGCCCGCGCGCACAGCGTCGACGACGGCTTCCGCCTGCTGGGGGTGGTCGCTCCTCCCAACAACTGAAAGCTGAGCGTGCGAAGTGTTCGGGCGCGGATTCTGATGCAGCTCAGCTTGAGCCAAACACTGGAGTCGCTCGACCCAAAGAGCACGAGCAAGTTTGTGACGCTGCATGCCCTTGTCTCCGCAAGCGATCAAGAGCTGGTCGGCCCTGCTCATCAGACCACTCCCGGCGACCACGCCACGAGGAGTACCAAAGTCAGAGCAACAACGCCAATGAAGCTGGCCTCCATCAGAAGCTCGCGCATGTCCGCGCACCACATCTGCGTGCGAGCGGGTTCCGTCGTGAGTTCGCCAAATTCGGTTTGCATAGTTGGCTCATGCCGATAGTCTGCAGATGACTCCCACTATAGGTTAAAAGGCTCAAGCATGTGATTATTTCACATTTTAATGGTAGGATTGAAAACCAAAGTACTGCTGGGAGATGAAGAATGGCCGCCATGCAAGACGAGCACCACTACGACACGAACCTTGGCTGGTGGACGGACAAGCCTGTTCGCACGATGCGCGCGTCGCCACTTGGGCCGATCTATGGGCCGTACAGAAGACGGAAGGACCGCGTCTGGCTCAAAGCCGCTCTGTTCATTGGATTGATGGTCACCTTCTGCTGGTCGCTCGTGCGCCTAGCCGGCGCAAGTGCTTAGATGAAGATGCCCGCAACAACGCACAGCAGATACCAGCGGCATTTCGGCTGGCATGCGGCGGCGGCGACCATGGTGATCCTTGGCCTGGTCACCGCCGAATTCAGCTTTCCTGGAGATCAAGGGTCGACTTACGAACTGAGAAGAATGCTCTTGGCAGTCACGGCGGTCGTCGCTTTGATCTCGCTAGCCGGCTTTGCTATTGCCACCTCATTGGTATGGCTGGCACGAAAGAGCGCCCAAGAGGAAGAAGCGGCCGACGAAAGGCATGCTAGGCGGGCTTTGACGGAGGCCCCTGCGAACGAACGCCTGCGCGCGCTCAGAGCAGTGACGTCGTCCGTCGAGCGGGCGCCTAATCAACACGGCTAGCGGGCCCCATTCATAGGCGACACCTCAAGCGCTCGGCGGCTCGTGCCGCTTCGCTGCAACTCGGCAGCGATCGCGGTGCGCCGCCGGTCGCGTCGATCGCAGCCAATACAACTCGGACCTCCGCGTCACCTTCTCTGAGAAGACTGCGACTCTGGCCGAAACGAGCGCCGAGACGCCGCTATGTGCGTTCGCGGAGCGGCGGAGATTGACATCCCGGCTCTCCCTTCGGCGCAAAAGATTTAGAAAAGCCACCCCACACCGCGTGTTCATCCGGAACGAAGCGCACCGTCGCCGACGATGCGACATTTGAACTTGGCGCGGGCGCTCTGCGGATGGCAAGCCCTGTTATGTTTTAAAGTGCATTTCAGATCAACGCCGTCGCTGGAGGTTCTACGTCACAAAGATGCCCCCTTGCATTCAGCCGAGCAGTCGCGCCCATGATCACAGGGTTCTTCTCGCCGTGATTCGGCAGCAGAGCGTCGAAAGCGTGAATCCCGGATCGCTCTGCCGCGTCACGATTCGGCTTCAACATCAGTTGCGCAGACGGCAATCCTTTCCATTTGGCTAGATGGGGGCCGGGCGCTGCGGCCCATCAACCAACGACCGTGCATACGGATGCGAGCGATCCGCGAAGATCTTCGGATCGACAGCAGGCTGTGGCGGATGAGGGCCTACCGTGTGAGCTGCTGAACCGCGGTGGCGTCGGCCGGGGCTTCGACGCCGGCTGCCCTCTGGAAATCGAGCAGGACCGTTACCGGCGCATCCGGCGCCAACGAAAGCGCCAGCAGGGGAGTCCCGGCTCGACCCAGACGACGACACAACGATGCGCGGGCGCACAGCCAGGTCCGCAACGGCATGGACAGAATCTGTCCGAAGGTCGAGAGCACGACCGGCTTGATCTCCTCGACCTTGATCACATGAGGGCCTGCTTCTCAGAGCAGCCATGCTATTGGCATCCGGCGGCATGTTCAAAAGGATGGGCTGAGTGATGTCCTTACCGTACAGGGGGTGTCGGACATCGAACTGCTCCCTGACTTGCAGGACTTCGTCGAAGTTGCGTCGGCTGATCGCGTATTCGGACGCGAAGCGGACTCCGACACCTGCCAGCTTGCTGAGCTCGCGCGCCGCATCGAGGTAGCGAAAGAAGTCGAGGCTTGCCGAAAGCTCTTCGCGCGCAACGTCGGCCCCCGTTGAGAAGATCTCTTGCCCGCGTAGTTCCAAGCAGATGCGCAGGCGCCAGCCTTCCAGCAGCTTAGTCGCGAACTCGTTGATCTTTTGTGTGTAAGGAATTTCCGCCAGTTCGAGTCCCACCGGTGAGCGAGACGTCCATGCCGAGAGTGAGCATGCCCTCAAGCGCGCTTCCACGGTAGGTCGCAAGCGCGCTACCACCGCTCATTTGCCCATCCAGCTGCGCGAAGAACCAGCACGGCTGCGCTTCGTGCTCGAGCTCCAGACGCATCACCGCTGCAGTTTCGGGGCGGGAGATTTCCAGAGTCACGGCATTCGACAGCATGTGCTCGATCAGCCGAGATCCCTTGACGGACACGCCGCCGAGATCGAATGCAGCGGTACCGTGCGTGACGACCTGATTGAGCGAGGACTTCCACGACGCTGCGCGTGCCGGAGGAACAAGAAACGAAAAGGCGAAATCTTCGCGGGCGGAGAGGTCGATCCTTTCGCGACCATTGATGTAGCTAGTCTGGACCCGGACGCGGGGGTCCAGTCTCTCGAGCGCAATCTGAACGGCGCGATGGGCATTGGGAACGATGGGTGGCCAAGCCGTTGCACCAGGATAGCCAGACAGCGCTGCCACCATCTGCCGCTGGCCCTCGCCGACTCCCGGCCAACGATTGATCTCGAGCAAGGCTTCGGCTTCGCGGCGCATCTTCCAGGCACGCAGCAGCGCGGCTGGGTAGCGCGTTGCATCCTTGTCGATCAGCGATGCACAGGATTGGCACAGCCAAATGCCGTTGTCGAAAGACCTGCGCTGCTCGGGCGTCATACCGGAATCCGCACGCGGCCCGTTGGGGGAGGCCGCATGAATATGGGCCCCAACCCCCTGTATCACGACGTCCTGCGGGCCCGACCCTGGGCCGATGGTGGAGACACCACATTCATCCCGCGAGCATCGGTTTGCGACGCGTTCGCGGAGTCGTCTGATCACTGACGCCGGAAACTCGTCGCGATTGCTGTTCTTTGCCATCGATCTTGCTGTTGTGTCGAGCAGCGAGCATGAATTCCCGTCGCTGCTGCATCGTCGAATTCTAAGGAGCGCAGCGCCTGCCAGCGGGCGGTCTTGGGAGGAGGGCGTGCGGGCTTCGCCAGTATCAGCTTGTTTGAGGTTGGCGCGGTTGCTTCATGAGAAATCCGTCGACCTGATGTTTCTTCCCCAAGAGCAACGAGAGATGGCCGCGCCGCAAGCTCCCATAAAAGCCTGCAGTTCCATGCTCATGGCGGCAATGTTCGATGCCTGCGATGAAATTTTCGCCGCAAACCGATCGACCATGACGCCAACCGCCAGATGCGGCTTCTCCTGTTTTTGAGTGTCGCGTAGTGGTGGTAGACGTGCCGGTGGCCGCCGCGACACTCGAACTGGATGTCGACGCCGGCGATCGAGATGAGTTGGCACTTTGGGAGCTGGGTCATAGCTGCAGGTAGCCTGCCGGTGGCGACGGGCACATGAAAGCCCGGTAGTTGTAGCAAGACAGGAGGTCTACCACCGCACTTTGATACTACTTCGTCAGCCACTCCGCATAAGCGTTCACATCGATCATAGGGACAGTGCCGCTGAACTGCAGCAACGATATCAGCTTGAACAAGAACGCGGTCGCGGGCTTGCCTTCCTTGGTGAATTCGTACTTGGCCTGCGTCTGATCCCACACGAAGTGGCCGTGCGCCGCCACGCAGCCAATATTGAGTTCATGATGTTGACCGGCGCGCGGATCGCCAGTTCCGTTGTGGCTCTTTGGTCGGCGCATTGTTGCTTGGGTCGCGCCCTGTTCACGGGAAGTTTTTCACAGGAACCAACGCTGACAACCCTAGGTTCCATCTGCGAGCGGCTGCGCAGGGGCCGACCCACAACGCGCTCGCTATAGTTTCTGAAACGATTGAGGGACAGAAAATGGATCTGGCGTCGGTTTCGACAATGGTGGGCTCCCTGGTGAGCCTTGGAGCGTTGACCGTTGCAATTGCGAGCCTTGATGAGGCGAAGCGCGAATGGCTCTTGCGCTCTTGGAAGAGGGCTCTCAGCGTGGTTTTCTACGTGGTGCTCTTTGCGAACTCCGCGTTGGGCATGTACGTCTTCAAGATCGACAGTCAGCCCATTGCTCGGGGCGACGTGCTGGCCTTGTTCCTGCACTTCTTCAACATCTGCGCCGGTCTGGTCTTCCTGTTCATGGCGGCGAGCGAGCGAGCACTAGACGCACGAAATGCGAAAAGGGCAAGTCTCGAAGCGAAAGTGAGCGAGCTTGAGGCGCGTCTAGCTCAGGGCGTTTCGCCGTTGCCTCGGATCGATGCCGCGTGAGCAAGGTGAGATGGACCAGCGACGAAATGAAGTCGTCGCCAACCATTTGCGCACCAGGTTGAAGGCGATTAGCGTTCAGGCTTTTCACACTGAGGAGGTCTGAATGTCTTCGATTCGCACAACCAACTTCCTGCTGGCGATCATTGCCTTCTGCTTGGCGCTCATCGCGGGTAGGTCCGTCCTTTGGGAGGTTCTGCCGTCGGCGAACGCGCAGACTACTGCGCCTTGGCAGCGGACTGCGGTCTACGGATGCAAGCGAACTACTGCGGGAGGCTGCGACTGGGTTCCGGTCAGTGTTGACGAGCATGGTGTTGCCTGGACTAGGACCAAGTAGCTAGATCGGGGCTCCGCTCGAAACTCTGACTAGGAAGAAATGTCGGGGTCGTACTTTCCGCGCCTGGCCGACCGGCGCAGGAGCGAAGTGCCGACCTGTCGTGCCGCTCTCTCGCGCTCACGTCGCCGTGCTTCAGTCGGGTCTGCAGTTGGCTTCTGCCTGTTCGGGTTCGTCTCGCACCACCAGGTCTGCCTGTAGATCGGCCCTGCGCCCTTCAGGCCGCGGGTAGGGTAGACCTCGAAGCCCGTGAGCAGGATGCCGCGGTCATTGATGGCCAGCAGCCGAACCTTGTCGAGCAGCGGCACCACGTAGCTCTCTCGATCGGCAGCGAGCAGCACTGCCACGCGCTTCATGCCTTTGCGCTGAACGCGCAGTTCGCCGTGAACTGGCGCAGCCTCGATGTCTTCCGGGTGCAGCGGCAACCCTTCTCGGCGGCAGCGGTAGAGGATGGTGAACACATGCAACTACTGGATGAATGTCCAGTGTATGCCGCCGAGTCAGGTCAGCGGTGGCCGATTCTTCGGCGGCCTTCCCCTTCGCTTCGGGACCGGAGGTATGTAGTTGATCCCGGCAATCATCTCGGCGATCAAAGCGCCTGGCTGGTAGCCCCTGTCGGGCGCTGATCCATCTGCTGGCATCCATTCAAACGTGTAGCGCTCGACAGCCTCGGCAAGAAGGTCACGGAGGACGTCAGGGGCCTCGCGTTGATTCCTATGGCAGAGCGCCTCAAAGTCTTCGAAGAGCTTCCGGTCGAGAAGCACGCTCAACAGATCGTGCCTGCTGTCGATCGGCTTAAGCAGCTTGAAGATGGTCATGGCGATTGAGATTTTGAGCCACCTTTCCGCGGGCGAGGAGGAAGGCGAGGAACTGTTCAACGTCGCAGTCCACCAGCTCAGGCTTCCGAGGAGCATCGTGGCAAAGCACGCAAGCAGCCGCTAACCTGCCAGGCGTCCGCACGGCTGAATGGGTAAAGTGAAGCGGAAGGGCGCCATACCGGCGGAGCGGTTCAGGCGTTGAGACAGTCTCCCGCGGAGGCCCGATACTCGACCAAATTGTTGAAGGCCCAGACGTTCCGAAATGACAGTGATTTCCGCGTTTTCCATCGCAGACACAGCAGCGCTAGTGGGCGATCTTTTGCTATCGGGGAGCAGTGAGACAAAGGCGCCAGAATTGTCAATCCCTGCTGTTGGTCGAGTTGACGACTTTTTCGGTGGGGCAGACGGGGGCTGGCAAATTCTTGGCCTTCGCCAGAAAGTCGTGCTCATCAGCCCGAAGTGTGTCATCGGATGGGCTGGGAGTTGGTTGCAGGCAAGAGTCATAGTTGCTGACCTGCGCTCTCTTGCTGGCCAAGGTCCGCTTACCGTTGAGCAAATCGGGCAGTATCTTTGCAATACCACTGAACAGATCGATGACTTAAGTCTTGTAGGGTGGGTGGCCCGGGGCGAGCGTTTCGTCAAATTCAATTTCAACGCAGAAACTTTTAGTGTGGACGGAGTAGGCCAGGTGATGGCAGGGGGAACCGGCGCCGATGCAGTCAGGGAGTACTTCAACTTTAGACCGAGCTTCACGTCAGTCACCGGCGCTACAAGTTCGTTGCATGAAGCCTTCTTTCACGGCGTCATGATGGCCATTCTTTTTCTGCGAGCGGAACTGCACGGAGGCGATGCTGCAGCAACCATAAGAAACTCCTTCGGCGGAGGTTATGAGATTGCTTGTTCTATGGGTGGGGAGTTTCGGAAATTGAGCGACGTCGCTTTTTTAGTCTGGCGCATTGACCTGAGTGACCCAAACCACTTCAACGTGGCCTTGGACCTTTCGATCAAGCAGCAGTATCAAGACGACACACTGCTGTTGCGCTCAGCGAGATGGACGCGCGACGAGACGGGTCGCCCGGCGCAGTTTGATGAGCAATTTCATGCAGTGCCGCCGATGTACGGAGCTGGTCCCCTGACCCTCCCGCCGACCAGAGAGTCCATGCCGTTTTCATCTTCTTCGTTCGTCCACTGTTTTCTAGTTCAGAAAGGAGAAAAGTTCGGCATAGCGGGGATGTACCACAGCCAAACGAGGTCTGATCAAACTTACTTTCAGCTCAAGGAAACCGAGTCTGATCTAAGTTTTTTTGCATCTGCTTCCTTCAAGCAAGCGGTCAAGAATGCCGCCTTTGGACTTCAGCTTGATTGATGAAGAAACTTCATTGGAGGTGTCGAGGGAATACCGGCATTGATGGCGGGTATCGACATTGGTCAATGCCCGTCTCGCCCCTGGCATAGTCTTGCCTCATGCCTGCAAGCCCCGAAGAGATGCGCCGCCTGGTCGAGGATTTCGAGCAGGCTCACCCGCCGATGGCACGCGCGATGGCCGACCTATTGCTGCGCGGCAATGTGGTCTTGGAAGAGCACGAACTGCTTGAGGGCAGCGTCGGCGACGGCTTCGAAGCCTTCGTTCTCGGCGTGCTCGAAGAGCATGGGACCTCAAGGGAAGTCTTCGCAGCCACCCTCACTGCGCTGAGCCGTCTACGAGACACGATCGATCATCTCGACCAGTTGCCGCCTTGATATCAAGCGCTCAGGAGGAACTTCCTTCCAACGAGGGAGGCGCAACGTTGTCCGAGGCATGCCGCGTCACATACTCATCGATCCAAGCGCGCGCTTTCGAAGCGAGAACCTTGCGCGCCGCGGCATCCTCTTCCGGCAGCCCAACGACCGAGACGCGGCACATCAGTTCACCGGCACGCCTCACCTCAGCCACATAGTAGGAAGTCCCCTCTGTGGTGCACTCGAGTTGGACGTCCATCGTCCAGTCTGCTGGTGCCGCAGGAGGATCTGCAGATTCGCGCGGAGGAGTGATGTTCATCGCCAAACGCCAGTCGTTTCGAAGCAAAGTATGCCGCAGCGTCCGGCAAACTGTCTTAACAGGCGTTAAGACTGCGCGCTTCGGCTCAAAGGGAACGCGGATAGGAGCTTTGAGCTTGAGCCCGTGCTCCGCCAGCGGTATCGCCAAGCGAATTTTCCAGTGGCGGCGGCACCGATTGCCAAGCAGCCATAGGCTTCTGGGGCCTGTTCCGTCGTGAGCGCGTGAGTGTTGGCTTGCGAGACGGTCTGAAGGCCTTCGCTTTGCGCTCCTCTTCAGCCGCCTGCTTCAGTGCTTCTCTACCGAGCTTGGTCACACACAACACCGTCGCGAATGGCTGGTCTGAACCGATCGTCGATATGAATGCAGCAACACATTCGGCTCGTCGCAGAAAGCGGACCTGCTCGACGCGGACGGGATCTCTGAGAGTGAGGGGCAAGGATTGCTCCGCCAGTTCGCGCAAGAACTCGAGTGCCATTTTCAGACTCCTTTCAACTTGGCAGTTCTAGGGTTGGCAGGAAGAGCGGCACGCAGCTCGCTCTCGGCGGAAATTTATGCGCGAGCCGACGCGATTTCAAGAGGGCAGTTTCGCGAGCCGGCCGGGGCCCTTGGCTTGCGAATACCGGCATCGGTGGCCGGTATTCCAGCGTCAGGTCATCGCCCCACCGTAGCACTGACTGCGCGCGATGATCCCTGCAATCCGTTGTTCGGTGCCGTCCTGCGCGTCGCGAACCTGCGACAGTTGTCGGATTGGTTGCCGACTGCAGCGAGTGAGCGCGCATTTCAGGAGCAACGGCACCCCTACGTCGCGCCCTCGCACGCAACCAATCCGAACAGCACGAAGAGCGACAACTACTCGACCAAGAACAGTATCAACGGATACAGCGGGCAAGGAAGGCACGAAGTAGGTGGCTCCCGGAGCTGATTGGAGCGCGGAATGCGCAAACTCGAACGCCTAGACAGCTAGCCCTGGGGCAGGCCGACCACCTCGGTGGAAACTCGGTTGAGGAAGTCGCAGTAGAAGCGCATCGCTAGCTCCGCAACGACTCGTGGCTCCGCCTTGCGCTTGCCTAGGAGCGGAGAAATGCTGGCGCCCAGATGGCTCCGCGGCGGTGGGTACAGCACCCCTCTATTCTTAACTGGAAGCAAGGGCCGATCCCAAGCGGCCCAGGAAAGCTGCACGCGTCCATCGGGAGCGACAACCCCCTTGAGGTTTGCATCCCACTCTTTTGCGAGCGGCGCGATGCTGTGCTCGTCAACGTTGCGGGCCTGTTGGAGATACAAGAGCAGTGGGTCAGTACGCCTCTTGTGTGCGACGTCAGATTTAACCTTCTGCCACCCGGGTATGGCGGCTACCGCAGCCTCTGTCTTGGTCCAGACCCGCTCAAGGCGTCCAAGTAGCTCGCGCCACGCCGCCTCGTATTCTTCAAAATCTCGTAGCGCACATGCGACCATACGGCGAAGCGCCACGTCCGCAGCCTCAAACTCCTTCCAAGCCGGGTACAGAGGATGGGATTTGAGGGAAGGGTCAATTGGCATGGCGCCTTGCCCGCTCAGCGGGGTTCCAGCGAGTACGGCGAAGCTCTCCACCCCAGGACGATGCCCCTTGACGAGCAAAAGCTTCGACCTTCCTAATCAAACGACTCATAGCGAACATCACGTAGTTGGAGGCGCGTAAATTTAGCTTGGAAGCTCTCGGGTAGTCACGAGGGGCCACGGCCATGCGCTGCAAGCTAGCCAGCCAGCTTGTAGGGGCGCTTACTGACGGACCGAAATGCTCTCACGACGGGGCAACCTTTGAGGCTTCATACGGCCTCCCGACCTTGGTCACGCAAGAGCGCTGTTTCGAGCCCCGATTTCGGGGCCGGTGGCTACACAGTGGCTACACCTTCACAAAGCGAAAAGGGCCTGCTGCATTTTTGATAGCAACAGACCCTTGTCTATGTTGGTGCCGGAGAGATGATTCGAACACCCGACCTTCTCATTACGAATGGATGGATTGGCTCCCCGTTTCCTAAGGATTTGCCGAAGATGGCTTACCTCGCCGAACTGTGGCTTTGCGTACCACCTTGTCCGAAGTGCGTACCGCTGCCAGGGCGCCGGCAAGAAGCTCGCGCGCGTCCTCGTGCAATTTGCGTTCCTCACGCGACTGGCGCTCGAGATCCACGACGCGCTGTTGCGACGCAGCTCCATCAGCCTGGGCTTGTGCCAGTTCGCCCGCCTGGACGGTGAGCCGTTCATGAAGCGCGCGCTCGACGTCCTGCGCGGCTTGCTGTGTCTCCCGCAACATGCGGCGCCCAGCCTCCAGTGTCTGAGCCGCGGCCTCCTCGCTCTGAATGCGCTGCTGCTGCTCTCTGGCGAGGATTGCCTCAAGTTGCTTGGCCGTCTGGCGCGCGCGGTCGACGTCCGCCAACATGCGCCGCTCCTGGCCCGCATGCCGCTCTTCAGCTTGGCGCAGATCTTGATCTTTCGCAGCCGCAAACTCGGCATGTTCCCGGCGCATTTGCTCCTGCCTCTCAGCCGCTTGAGAGAGAAGGGCGGTCAGCCGCTTGATTTCATCGTCGAGCCCCATGCGCACGCGCTGCGCCTCGAGCGCATGTTCCTTGAGCTGCCGCTCCATCGTTTCGCGGGCCCGCTGCGAGGAGGCCAGCGCCGCATCCAGGCTCACGCGTGCCTGCGCAAAGGCTTCCTCACGTCGAGCGTGCGCCTCCTGTGACTCTGCGAGAGCCGCTTCGTGCTCCTGAATCGCCGCCCGCGCCGCTTCGAGCTCGCCGCGCTGAACTTCCTCGGCTTCACGCCGAGCCGTCTCCCAAAGCAATTTGGCCGCGTTGCGCACGCCCGCCGGCATGCCGTCTGAATCGTTGCCTGCGGGCCTGCCTGGCCCAGCCTGAAGACTCACCAGCCGATCGCCCAGCGAAGCAAACCATCGCTCGAGCATCGGACTCACCGTGTTCGGCGAACCACGCCCGATCTTGAGCCGCACGCGCTCGATCGTCGGCCGCTGGCCCTCGGCCAGCAGCGCATCCGCGGCCGCGAAGACATCGGATTCTTGAATCCCGCGGCCTCTGAATTCCGTCACCTTGTTCATCTGCATCCTTTCACGCCAAACCAGCCCTCAGCCCTCAAAACAACCTTCGAACCTTCCCAATTTCGATTACGCTCAACCCGCCCTCTTTTACCCACGATAAGAGAATGTTATCGTGATCTATTATTGTATAATGTAGCAAATCATATGTCATATGTACGATAAACCAACCCAAGCCGCCAACTTGCAACCGCTGGCGCACCCGAGGCCCGTCCCCGCCGAGCTGGTCGGCCATGGGCTTGCGCTCGATCCGGCAGTGCTCACGAAGACCGCCGAGGACGCCGCACGCGCGCTGCTGCGCGAGGGCGAGTCCTCGAACACGCGGGTTTCCTATGCATCCGCCATGCGCTATTGGTGCGCCTGGTTCGCCGCGCGCTATGCCCAGGCGTTGGCGCTGCCAGTCCCAGTGCCCGTGGTCGTCCAGTTCATCGTCGACCACGCCGAGCGCAAGGCTGACTCGGACGAGGAGTCGCAGAGCCGCAGGGATCGCGACGAGTTGGTCAGCGAACTGCCGCCCGAGATCGACCGGGCGCTTGTTGAGAGCGGCTACAAGGCCCGCCTGGGCGCGCCCGCGCTCAACACGCTCGTGCACCGCATCGCGGTGCTGTCCAAGGCACACCAGCTGGCGAATGAAACGAACCCCTGCGCCGACGCGCTCGTGCGCGAGTTGCTGGGCCAGACCCGGCGCGCCTACGCCAAGCGCGGTGCGCGGCCGCGCAAGCAGCGTGCGCTGACGAAAGATCCGCTCGAGGCCGTGCTGGAGACCTGCGACGAGTCGCTGCGAGGAAAACGCGATCGTGCCCTGCTCCTCTTCGCCTGGGCCACCGGTGGCCGCCGGCGCTCCGAGGTGGCCTCAGCCGCCCTGGAAAACCTCCAACGCGTCGACGGCAAGGCTTATCTCTACACGCTCGCCTATTCGAAGACGAATCAAACGGGGGCACAGCGTCCCGAAGACGTCAAGCCGCTCGTCGGGCGCGCGGCCGTGGCCATGCAGGACTGGCTCGCTGCAAGCGGGATCAAGCAAGGCGCCCTCTTCCGCCGGATTCGCAAGGGTGGGCATCTGGGGGAGCCACTGGCGGCCGCGGCCGTGCGCGACATCGTCAAGGAACGATGTGCGCTCGCGAGCATAGAGGGAAGCTTCAGTGCGCATTCGCTACGGGCGGGCTTCGTGACAGAGGCCGGCAGGCAGAACATGCCGCTACCGGAGACGATGGCCATGACGGGGCATCAGAGTGTGGCGACCGTCGTGGGGTATTTCAGGGCCGAGGGCTCGCTGGGCAGCAAGACAAGCCGGATGCTTGATAACGAGTAACGAACTTCATTGGCCCAACCACTCGCGTCAGTATGACGACCTCGTCGTCGACAGCGACGGCCCTTTTTCATGCTGGCGGCTACGCGCTGGTAACGCGCCTCATCGCATCAAAGGATCTAAGGGGAACTTCCATGCCTGGCATCGAAGCCAGGCTGCCGCGAAGGAAATAGTATGAACCGGACGCTTGCTCCGGCAAAGGATGATGACCGATCTTTTCTCGCTTTGAGGCTCGATGCTTCGTGCGGGTGCGACCTTCGAACCAACGCAGAGCATTCTTCTTGCCCGCTTCTTCAGAGGCCGGCCCGACGCATCTATGTAGTGCTCACCCAAGCCCTGGCGGCACTCGGTGCGCCGCTTTCGCGAATGGCCGGCATTGGGCTACATCCACAGTCAGCGGCTTTCGATTGGAATCTCGTGCATGAAGTACCCGGCGCTCAGGGTGTTGACCGCGTCGCCCGCGAAGTCCATGAGGATGCGGCTGCGCTCCGGTGTCATCGTGACTGTGATGTACTGGACCGGACGACCTTCGGGGTCGTGAATGACGCGTACGACCTTGAGCAGCGGCACACCCACCTCGGTGTGCAGCAGGCGTGCCCGGTCCGGATCGCTGATGTCGGCGGTGATCTCCTGAATCACTCGCCCGAACTTTACGCCCTGGGCCAGAAGGATCTCGTACAGCGCCTGCTTGCGCAATGCGCTCGCGGTCACCTTCTTGCCTAAGGGCACAGGCACCCAGGCGTCGCTCAACATGACCGGCGTATCGCCCACGCTGCGCAGGCGCAAGGCATGCACGGCCCGGGCGCCGGGCGCCAGTTGGAGCATGGCGATGACATCCGCCGGCGGCTCGGACTGCTCGACAAGCAGCACCTGGACCTGCGTGTCGCTGGCCGCCTGGCGAAGGCTGTCAATCAGGCCGAGGGTCGGCTTAGGGCGGGCCACCGGCACCCGATCACCGCGAACGAAGGTTCCGCGTCCGTGGCGGCTTTCAACTAGTCCGAGCGCGGCCAAGTCGGCCAGGGCGCGTCGCACCGTCACGCGCGATACGCCGAACCGATCGCCCAATGCCTCCTCTTTTGGCAGCGCGCCCGTCTTGCCGAACAAGCCGCGCGAAATCTCTTCCCGAAGCACCAGAAAGAGCTGGCGGTGCAGCGATGTCCCCCTGGAAAACTGAGCAGGCTGGGCTTCGGGCTTGGGCGTCGGAAGGGTCATGGCCGAATAGAAATTCTTACAGCCAGCATAAAGCATTTGCCAACTCGGATTTCCTGTGTTTATGATGTAGCAATATCAATACAACTGAGCCGACCTTCCGCATAGCGTGATGCGGTAGGCCATTTAGGAATACGGAGCGAGACATGAAGAAAAGATGGCTGGGGTACGCCTCGGTCTTGGCCGCGGCATCGGCTTCCACCGGGTGCACCTCGACGGATGGCTTCCATGTGAAGGAAGTCGGCAGTTTTCACACCGGCGGCACCCAGGTGTCGCTAGCCGGTCTGCCTGAGCGCGAGATTCGCCTCACGCCGAGTGCGCCGCCGATGAAGGTCGACCCCAACGGTGAATTCGATACCGGGCAGGTCTATGTGCAGTACGTGAAGCTGGCCGCGCCGCGCGCCCGCTATCCGCTGCTGATGTGGCATGGCGGCGGACTCACCGGTGTGACCTGGGAGACCAAGCCGGACGGCGCGCCGGGCTGGCAGCAGTACTTCCTCAAGCAGGGCCATGATGTCTACTTGTCCGATGCCGTGGAGCGCGGCCGCGCGTCCTGGTCGCGCTACCCGGAGATCTTCACCAGCGAACCGTTTTTCCGGCCCAAGCACGAGGCGTGGGAAGGATTTCGCATTGGCCCGACCTATGACAAGGATCCGGCCAAACGTGTGGCATACGCCGGCGGACAGTTCCCTGCGCAAGCCTTCGACCAGTTCACCCGACAGGGCGTGCCGCGCTGGGCTACGAACAATGCCGCCACACAGGCCGCCTACGACGCCTTGGTGGCGAAGGTGTGTCCTTGCGTGATCGTCGTGCACAGCCAGGGCTCGGCCTTTGCCCTACAGGCTTCGCTCAACGCACCGGGCAAGGTCAAGGGCATCGTCGCGGTGGAGCCCGGTGGCGCGCCCGATCCGGCGCGCGTCGACCTCTCTGCCGCGAAGAACGTGCCGCATCTCTTCGTGTGGGGCGACAACCTGGCGGGCAACGACGGCTGGACCAAGCTTCGGGCTGCGCCCGATCGATACCGCGCTGCGCTGCTCGCCCAGGGAGCCAAAGCCGATCTGTTGGATCTGCCGGCGCGAGGCATCCGCGGCAATTCGCACATGCTGATGATGGATCGCAACTCCGATGAAGTGGCGAGCCTGATCCAGTCGTGGATGGCCGCCAACGGCCTGATGAAGCAATAGCCCCGACATCAAGGAAAAAGCATGAAGACAAATTCGCTCCGCGCAGCAGTCTCGCTCAATCGCCGCAACTTCCTCGGCCATGCAGCGCTGTTCGCAGTGGCCATGCCGAGCCTGGCACAGACTGCTCCCTGGCCGACGAGGCCCATCAAGATCGTCATCGGCTACGGCCCCGGTGGCGCCGGTGACGCCACGGCGCGCCTGCTGGCCGAGGGATTGCAGAAGATCCTGAAGCAGCCGGTGATCATGGACTACAAGCCCGGCGCCAGCGGCATGGTCGCCGCGGACTACGTCGCCAAGGCACCGGCGGACGGCTATACGATTCATTTGATTGACGACGGCGCGCTGTCCATCGGACCGGCCACCCGCAAGGTCAACTACGACCCGCAGGCTTTCACCTTCCTCGGCAGCCCGGGCGGCCTGCCTCTCGTGCTGTGCATCCCTCCCAGCCTGCAGGTCAACTCGGTCGCCGAACTCGTGACCTGGGTGAAGTCGAACCCCGGCACGGCGAGCTACGCCACCAGCGGCGTCGGCAGCCTTCCGCATCTGCTCGGCGAGCAGTTCAAGAGCCTGATCCGAGCGGAGCTGACGGCAGTGCCGTACAAGGGCACGGGCGCACTGCTGCCGGACCTCATGTCCGGCCGTGTGGCCTTTGCCTTCCCTGCGAGCACAGGCGTGCTGAGCCACGTCAAGGCAGGGAGCGTCCGCGCACTGGCCGTCACGTCGACCCAGCGGATCTCGCAACTGCCCACCGTTCCCACCATGGCGGAGGTCGGTTACCCGCAGATCAACTCGATCTACCGCTCCGCCATCGTGGCGCCGCCGGGTCTTCCGGCGGCGATCGAAACGACGTTGACCGCGGCCCTGCAACAGATCACACGCGATGCCGCCACCGTGTCGCTCCTGGAGACCGGCGGCTTCAACGTGGCGTTCCTGCCGCCCGACCAGACGAAGCAGATGTTCAAGAGCGAGTTGCAGAAATGGAAGGCGCTGATTTCGGCCAACAACCTGAACCTGAGCGAATAACTGCCAGACCGACGAAACCTTCACCGGAGATCCACTTGAGCACTTCATCCACCCTTCGCCAGCAACTCGCTGCCCCCGGCATGGTCATCGCGCCCGGTGCCTACGACGGCATCGGTGCGCGACAGATCGAACAGGCCGGCTTCAGCGCCGTGTACATGACGGGCGCGGGCGCCTCGGCCGCCCGCGGCTATCCCGATTTCGGCCTTCTCACGATGAGCGAGATGGTCGACAACGCGGCCGTGATGGCGCGCGCCATCGATATCCCTCTCATCGCCGATGCCGACACCGGCTACGGCAACGAGCTGAACGTGACCCGCACTGTGCGCGAGTACGAAGCGCGCGGCGTGGCCGCCATTCACATCGAAGACCAGGTCTCGCCCAAACGCTGCGGGCATCTGGATGGCAAGGAGGTGATCCCGCGCGAAGAGTTCGTCTCCAAGATCCGCGCCGCCGCCGAAGCGCGACGCACGAAGAGCTTCGTGATCATCGCCCGCACCGATGCGCGCGCCGTGATGAATCTCGACGAAGCCATTTGGCGCGCCAACGCCGCGCTGCAGGCGGGAGCCGACATCGCTTTCGTGGAAGCCATGCAGACCCTGGAAGAGATGGCCATGGTTCCGCGGCAAGTGCAGGGCCCCTGCCTGCTGAACGTGGTCCCGGGTGGGCGCACGCCCAACATCGACCTGCGGGAGGCCAAAGCCATGGGCTACAAGCTGGCCATCCTGCCGGGCCTGGTGCTGGTGGCGGCCATGGAGGCTGCCGATGCCGCGCTCGCCCAGCTCAAGGCCACCCACATGCCGCCCACGTTGACCCGCGGCGTCGCGGAAACGTTCCGCCGGTTCGGCGCCGACGAGTGGGATGCGCTTCGCACCCGCTTCAACGCCGGCCAACCCATGGGCCGCTGAGATGGCGCAGACCTTGTTCCTCAGACGGGTCGCGTCGGCGCTGCTGTTCTGCCTGCCGATCGCGACCACCGCTGCGGCGCCCGTCGGCGCCTGGAAGCCCACGCGCCCCGTCACGCTGGTCGTGCCCTATTCGCCCGGTGGCGGCACGGACACCGTCGCACGCGCCGTGTCGAAGCAACTCGCCTCGATCTGGGGCCAGCCGGTGATCATCGAGAACCTGCCCGGCGCGGACGGCCTCATCGGTACGCGCAAAGTCATGGACGCGCGGCCCGACGGCACCACGCTGCTGATGCAGGTTCCGGCCATCGTGCTGACCAAGTACACGCCGGGACTCAAGGGCATCGATCCCCTGGCTCAGCTTCAACCCATCACGGCCGTCGCGCAGGCTTCGAATGCCGTGGTGATCAGCGGCAAGCTTCCCGCGAGGTCATTGGCCGAGTTCGTTCAGTACTGCCGCCGTCCGGGCCAGCGCTGCTCGATCGCGACGACGGACAACCAGTCGCGCATCCTGTCGCGCCAGTTCGTTGCCGAAGAGAAGCTCGACGCCACCGTCATCGTCAACTACCGAGGCACGGCCGCAATCGTGGCGGACATGATCGCGAACAACGTCGATATGTCGTTCACGGGCATTGCCGCTGCGCTGCCCCATCACAAGGCGGGTGCGCTGCGCTTCGTCGCCACCACGGGCGACCGGCGCGCGGCGGCATTGCCGGAGGTCGCAACCGCCGCCGAATCGGGCTTTGCCCAGTATCGTTCGGTCAATTGGTTCGGTGTATTCGCACCCTTGGGCCTGACGCCCGACGCGACCCAGGGCGTTCAGGCAGCGCTGCGTGAGGCGATACAGGCGCCGGAGGTCCGCGCCGCCATCGTCGCCGCCGGTGCCGAGCTGCTGGTCAACTCGCCCGCCGAATTCGCTGCCCAGGTGAGAGCCGAAGGCGAGCGCCTCGGCGCGCTCGTCAAACGCTACCCCCTCGAATGACAACCAAGGAACTCCCGATGAACAGATTGGATATCAAGGGCGATGCCCGCCGCATCTTCGACACGCTCCAGGGCGGCGGTATCGCCATCATCCCCAACGACGCGGGCTATGCGCTGATGGGCGGCTCCTACGAGGCGGTCCGTCGCATCTTCGTCGCCAAGAAGCGCGGCGGCCACAAGCGCAATGCCATGCTGGCTTCGATGGCGACGCAGCGCGAACTGCATGTGCTCGACCAGCGCTCGCAGGACATGGTGGAGATGCTGACGCAGGACTACAACCTCACGGTGGGCGTGGCAGCGCCTTATCGCAAGGACCACCCTCTCATCGCGAAGATGGACAAGCGGCTGGTCGAGGCCAGCACCGGCAACGACACGGTGGGACTGCTGCTCAACGGCGGACCCCTGTTCGAGGAGGTGTGCCGGCTGTGCCGCGAAGCCGTGCTGCCGGTGTTCGGTTCGTCGGCCAACATCACGGGCACCGGGCCAAAGTTTCGCGTGGAAGACATCCAGCCGGAGCTGCGCGCGATTGCCGACGTCGTCATCGACTATGGCCTGCGCAAGTACCACCACTACCAGCGATCGGCAACCACGCTGAGCTTTGCCAACGGCGAGGTCGAGTGCCTGCGCATCGGCTCATGCTACGAATTGATCAGCGACTTGCTGCGCAGGCACTTCGATGTCACTCTTCCCGAAGACCCCGGGCGCGACGTCAATGCGTCGGGCCACCTGCAGGAGTTCGCGTTCAAGGATGCGAGCTATGTCTAGCGTCATCGCAGAACGAACAGCATCGATGTCGCCGGTGGCGAGCACCGCACTGTGCATGTCGTCGGCAGTCACCGAGATCACCATCGGACCGAAGGGCGCGGAATGAGCGGGCCGTCGTTGCTGGGCCTCATGCAGGAGCACCCCCTGCTGATCTCCAGCCTTCTCGATTTCGCCGAACGGCATCACGGCGATGGTGAGATCGTCTCTCGCCGCGTCGAAGGCGACATCCATCGCACCACCTGGGCGGGAATCGCACGGCGCTCACGCCAGCTGGCCAATTCGCTCGAGTCGGCCGCCGTCGAGCCGTCGGGCCGCGTCGGCACGATCGCCTGGAACGGGTACCGCCACCTGGAGCTGTACTACGGCGTGAGCGGCTCGGGCCGGGTGCTGCACACCATCAATCCCCGGCTGCACCCCGATCAGGTCGCCTGGATCATCAACCACGCCGACGACCAGCTGCTGTGCTTCGATCTGAGCTTCCTGCCGCTCGTGCAGGCGGTCCATGCGCGTTGTCCCGCGGTCAGGCAGTGGGTCGCGCTGTGCGAAGAGGACAAGCTGCCGGTCGACAGCGGCATCCCCCACCTGCTGAGCTACGAAGGGTGGATCGGCGGCGCAAGCGCGCATTACGACTGGCCTCGTTTCGACGAGAACATGGCGTCGAGCATGTGCTACACGAGCGGCACGACCGGCCACCCCAAGGCAGCCCTCTACAGCCACCGCTCCACGTTGCTGCACGCGTACGCGGCGGCTCTGCCCGATGCAATGGGCATCTCTTCGCGCGACGCGGTGTTGCCGGTGGTGCCGATGTTCCACGTCAACGCCTGGGGCATTCCTTACGCGGGCGCGTTGACCGGCTGCAAACTGGTGTTTCCCGGGCCGGCCCTGGACGGCAAGTCGGTCTACGAGCTCATCGAAAGCGAGAGCGTGAGCTTCGCCGCCGGCGTGCCGACGGTGTGGCAGATGCTGCTGGAGCACATGGATACCGGCGGCCTGCGCTTTTCCAGCCTGGATCGCACGGTGATCGGTGGTGCGGCTTGCCCGCCCAGCATGCTGCGCGCCTTCAAGGAGCGATACGGCGTCGAGGTGCTGCATGGCTGGGGCATGACCGAGATGAGCCCACTGGGCACGGTCTGCACGCTGAAGAAAAAGCATCTGGACTTGCCGATGGAGGCACAGCTGCAGATCTTGCAGAAGCAGGGCCGTGGCCTGTTCGGCGTGGAGATGAAGATCGTCGACGCCCAGGGAAGTGAGCTTCCATGGGACGGGCAGGCCCGCGGCGATCTGCTCGTCAAAGGGCCGTGGGTGGTGCAGGAGTACTTCAAGGGCGACGGCGGCGCTCCGCTGGTGCCGGACGCGCAAGGCCGCGGCTGGTTTCCCACCGGCGACGTCGCCACCATCGATGCCGACGGCTACCTGCAGATCACCGATCGCAGCAAGGATGTGATCAAGTCCGGCGGCGAGTGGATCAGCTCCATCGACATCGAGAACATCGCGATGGCGCATCCCGCCGTGGCCATGGCCGCTTGCATCGGCGTTCCCCACCCCAAGTGGGACGAGCGACCCATCATCGTCGTCGTGACGCGCCGCGGCGCGCAGCTCACGAAGGCCAAGTTGCTGGAGTTCTACAAGGGCAAGGCGGTAGCCAGGTGGCAGATTCCGGACGACGTGATCTTCGTGGAATCGATTCCGCTGGGCGCGACCGGAAAGATGCTCAAGACCCAGTTGCGCGAACAGCTCAAGGAACACCGGCTGGCCGATAGACAGGCCGAAGTCACAACGAACGGGTAACTCGGAACATGCCTTTCACCACCCTGGACAAGATCTGGAACGGGCACAGGATCAAGTCGTCGGCCGATGGCCTCGACCTGCTCTTCGTGGATCGCCACTACCTCACCGATCTGAGTGGAACGCTCGGCCTGGAGGATCTGCAGGCAGCGCACCGCCCGATCCGCCGCCCTGACTTGAGCTTCGCCATCCCCGATCACATGATCGAGACCGCGCCGCATGGCGAGCCGGCAACCCTGCCGGCCAACAAGCGATTCGTCGAGCCGCTCAGGCGTCTTTCTGCCGAGGCTTCGATCCAGCATCTCGGGCGTGAGTCGGGGCGGCAGGGCATCGTTCACGTGACGGCGCTCGAAGACGGCCTGACCTTGCCAGGCCTGGTGGTCGTCTGCGGAGACAGCCACACCACCACCCACGGCGCGCTTGGTGCGCTGGCGCTGGGCATTGGCTCCACGGAGGTCGCCCACGTGCTCGCCACGCAGGCGATCTGGGTCAAAAAGCCGAAGCAGGCCCGGGTCCGGCTGACCGGCCGCACGGGCCCGGGCGTTTTTGCGAAAGACATCGCGCTGGGCCTCATCGCCAGCCTCGGTGCCGATTTTGGCCGCGAGCACGCGCTGGCCTTCGAGGGCGAGGCTGTGGAGCGCATGTCGATCGAGGAGCGTGCGACGCTGTGCAACATGGCCGTCGAACTCGGCGCGCGCATCGGCTATGTGGCGCCGGACGAAACCAGCTTCAGCTACCTCTCCAGGACGAAGGCAGCGCCCCGGGGAGACCTGTGGGACCTTGCCGTGCAGGCCTGGCGCGAGCTGCGGCCCGATGCCGATGCTGCCTACGACAAGGACGTCAGCTTCGACGTGTCGGCTCTCACGCCCCAGATCACCTGGGGCACGAGCGTGCAGCACGGCATGGGAATCGATGGGATCGTCCCGGACGGTGGCGAGCTCGACGCATCGCGCGCCTACATGGATGTCCGCGCTGGCCAGACGTTGGTCGACACGCCCATCCAGCATGTGTTCATCGGCTCCTGCACCAACAGCCGGATCGAGGATCTGCGCGTGGCTGCCGGCATCGCTCGTCAGGGGAAAGTCGCCCAGGGCGTGCGGGCCTGGGTCGTGCCCGGTTCGCAGGCGGTGCAGCGGCAAGCCGAAGCCGAAGGACTCGACACGATCTTTCGCGACGCAGGATTTCATTGGCGCCTGCCCGGCTGCTCCATGTGCGTGGGCACCAATGGCGACACCGTGCCCACGGGCGAGCGCTGTGTCTCGACCTCGAACCGCAACTTCGTCGGAAGGCAGGGGCCCGGTGCGCGCACCCACCTGGCCAGCCCGGCCACCGCGGCGGCCTCCGCTCTCGCCGGCCGTATTGCCGACCCTCGCCCTTTCGTCGATCACCTGTCATGACCACGCCATTCCTACGCCATTCCGGCCGCGCCGTCAGTCTGCCGCTGGACAACATCGACACCGACGTGATCATCCCGATGCAGCAGCTCCTGAGGGCGCCGCGCAGTGAGCTGGGTCGATATGCCTTCAACGCGCTGCGCTACGACGCGGAAGGAGCGGAGCGCGCAGATTTCCCATTGAACGACGCGAAGGGGCGCGGCGCAAGCGTGATCGTGGGCGGGCGCAACTTCGGTTGCGGCAGCTCACGCGAAGGCGCTGTCTACGCGCTCGCAGGGTTGGGCATTCGCGCGATCGTCGCGAGTTCGTACGGCGACATCTTTTTCAGCAACTGCGTCAAGAACGGCCTGCTGCCCGTCCTTCTTGCGCCCGCCGAACTGGATCGCATGCACGCGGCGATCGCGGCCTCGCCCGACCCCGTCGATGCAGCGATCGATCTCGAGGCACAGAAGGTGGCGCTCAGCACGGGCGCGTCGTTCTCGTTCGACATCGATCACGCGCACAAGCAAAGGCTGATCGATGGCACCGATGAAGTGGCGCTCACCCTGATGGCCGAGGACGACATTCGAAGCTTCGAGCGTGAGCACGAGATTGCTCGCCCGTGGGCGCTGCCGGGAAAGCATGGTGAGTGAACCATCGCAGCAATCCGCAACATCCGTTCGGCTCGTTGCAGTGGGCGATGTGTTTCTCAATCGCAAGAACCCCCTGGAATCCTTTGAGCATGTGGGCGAGATTCTTGAGGCGGGCGACATCACCTTCGGCAATTCGGAAGGCACCTACGCCGTCAACCAAACGCCGGACGCCGACATGATGGCCGCGATCATTGCGTCGCCCGACAACATCGCCGCCTTGGCCCGAACAGGATTCGATGTCATGTCGGTGGCCAACAACCACATCAATGACTGGGGCCGTGCGGGCATGCACTCGACGGTCGGGCGCTTGCAACGCGAGGGCATCCAGACGGTCGGCTTCGGCAAGAACATCGACGACGCATTCGCCCCCATTGGCGTCGAGGCCAAGGGGCACCGAGTGGCCTTCGTCGCGGCGTCGATGATCGGCTCATGGAACGCCGCGGCGACCGCGGATCGCGACGGCGTGGCCATGCTCGAGGTCTCGACGCAATATCACGACGTTCACAAGCAGCCTGGAAGCCCGCCGCATGTCCGGTCGCAGCTCACGGAGCCTGCCATCGCTCGTGTCGCCAAAAGCTTCGAAGCCGCAAAGCGCACTGCCGACTTCGTCGTCGCCAGCTTTCACTGGGGTGTCCATTGCTTTCCCGCCAGCCTGGCCGAATACGAGCGTTCACTCGCCAGACTGGCCATCGACCACGGTGCCGATGTCGTCTTGGGCCACCATCAGCACATCCTGAAGGGCGTGGACTTCTACAAGGGCAAACCCATACTGCACGGGCTGGGAAACTTCGCCTTCGACTTGGTCGACATCGAGAAAATCGCGTCGCCCGCGGCCGTGCGCGAAACCATCGAGATCTACGGCGAGTACGGCATCTTCTCGCGGGAGGGCTACCCGACGGTGCCGTTCCACGAGGAATCGCGGATGACGGTCGTCGCCCATATCGAGCTCGCGCCAGGGACGGACCCCGTCGTCGAACTGACGCCCTGCATGATCCATACGAATGGGCAACCCCGGCCGATCCCGGCATCTGACACCTCATCGTTCGCGAGCTTCATGGCGTACTTGAAAAGGATCCACTGGCTGGCGAATCTCGATACGGAGATCGGGCAGCGCGGCGATCGAATATTCGTGCGCGCGACGCTGCGTGGGCAAGCGTAGGCGTCGTCATGCTCCACACGGCGGTGTTGCGAGCGGCGATCGGCGCCAGCGGCGCGGCCGCCAGGTGCGGCCGGCTGGTGCGACCGCCCGCTCGCACCAAGCCCCTCTGCTAGACGTGCTCGCGCAGGAACGCCAGCGTGCGCTCCAGCGCAAGTTCGTGGCTCGCCGGGTGGAAGCTGGCTCGTTCGTCACATGAGAACCCGTGGCCCGCGCCAGGATAGACATGGATCTCGACCGGCGCACCGGGCGGATTCGCCTGGACTTCCCTCACCTTGTCGACACCGGTGAGCGGGATGCCCTGATCCTCTGCGCCGAAGTGCATCAGCACCGGGCAGCGCGGCTGCTCCTCCGCGTGATTGGGGATCTGCGCGCCATAGTACGCGACCGCCGCGGAAACCCCGTCGAGACGGGTGGCGGCCATCCAGGCGAGCGAGCCGCCGAGGCAGTAGCCGACCACGCCGACCTTGCCGACATCGGCGACGGCGTTGATGGCCGCCTGCACGTCCATTTGCATCAAGGGCCATTGCATTTTCCCGAGCAGAGCCCGGCCTTCGGTACGGTCGCTCTCGGCGTACCCCAGCTCGACGCCACGCTGGACGCGATCGAAGAGCGCCGGCGAGATGACCTGCCAGCCCTGCGCGGCGAAGCGGTCGCACACGCCGCGGATGTGGTGGTTCACGCCGAAGATCTCCTGGATCACGACGAGCGCGCCGCGCGGCTTGCCAGTGGGCGCCGAGACATAGGCCGAGAGTTCGTGGCCGTCGGCGGCTTTCAAAGTTGGTGTGGACATGGTTTGGCCTTCCTTGGTTGGGTGGTTAATCGAGCTTCACGCCGCCGATGTCGCGGACGATCCTCGTCCACGTCGCGGCGTTTTCGGACAGGAACTTCGACGTGGGCCCCATGGGCATCGCATTCGGCTCCTGGTCCATGTCGCCCAGCCTCGTGACGACGTCCGTCGTTTGGACGCTCTCCACGACGGCATCGCTGAGCTTCTGCAGCAAGGGCTTGGGCACGGCAGCCGGCGCGAAGACGCCGAACCATGTGACGAAGTCGTTCATCGCGGGCATGCCCAACTCGGCAAAGGTGGGCACGTCGGGAAGCGAGCGGCTCCTTCGGATGCCGCCGGCAGCAAGCGCTTTCACCCGGCCGGCCTTGATCATTCCCTTGGCCGAGCCCGGGTCGGTGAACATGGCCGTGACCTGGCCTGATGCGAGGTCCTGCATGGCTGGTGCGGACCCCTTGTAGGCGATGTGCTCCATCGACAGGGTGACGAGCTTGTTGAAATAGGCGCCGGCCAGGTGCGACTCCGAGCCCGCGCCGAAGGAGGCATAGCTGAGCGGCTGCGCGGACTGCTTCGCCCACCCGACGAACTCCTGCAGGTTGTTCGCGGGAACCGACGAGTTGACGAGAAGCACCATGGGCGCCTGCGATACCCGTGCGACCGCAGCGAAATCGCGGCGCGGATCGTAGGCCATCTTGGAGTACAGCAAAGGGCTCAGCACGATCGGCGACCCGTTCGTCAGGAGGATGGTGTAGCCGTCTCCCGGCGCCTTTGCAACCAGATCGGTTCCCAACATGCCGGCCGCGCCGGGACGGTTGTCGACGACGACGGGTTGACCGAGGGTTTGCGACAGCTTCAGTGCCACGATCCGCGCCGCTGTGTCCGTGCCGCCGCCGGGCGCATAAGGCACGACCATGCGGACAGGACGATGAGGATAGTCGCCGCCTTGCGCCTGGGCACCGGTGACGACGAGGGCCGCGCAAAGTGCTGCGGTGACGAATGGAATGTTGCGCATGATGATGTCTCCTTTTTTCTTTGTTTCGCGAGCGCCTCGGCGGCGCTCATGCCGGATCAGAGTTGGACGCCCATGTGCACCCACTCCAGGCTGCGGATGTCGCCGAATTCGCGTTCGAGCTTCGTCCAATTCGCACCACCATCCAGCGACCGCATCACCTGGCCGTACGCCGTGCATGCGAAAAGGATCATCGGGTCGCCAGGATGCGGCGCGACCTTCCACACGGTGCTGTTGGCGCGCACGGGCAACTCCACCTCGCTCCACGAGTCGCCGTGGTCGGTGCTTCGGAACAGGCGCCCCCAGCTGCCCGGCGGGCCATCCCCATTGGTCGCGAACAGCAGCCCGGGCACGCCAGCAACCGCGTTGACCGATCGCGTGTAGGCTGCCGGCGAATCGATCGGTACAGGGCGCCATGTCTCGCCTTCGTCGTCGCTGCAATGCAGGCCTTCGTCCGTTGCCACCATCACGCGCCTGCGCCCCGGTACCAGCGTGATGCCATGGATGTCGTGCGACTTCAGCCCGTCGACGAGCCGCTGCCAGGTGTCGCCGCCATCGCGCGAGCGCCAAACGCCGTCGATCTCGACGCTGGCCCAAATGGCCAAGGGGTCGTCGGGATCGAAAACGATCCGCGTCACACGCGGGTAGTTCACGTAGCGGCAGCGCTGGGCCATCCGCGCCGGCAGCCACTCCCAATTGCGGCCGCCGTCCTTCGACCGGAACAGGCTGGCGGGCTTGCGGGTGCCGGCGATCAGCAGGTCGGGATCGTGCGGCGAATGCGCCACCGCCCAGACCGGGGTGTCGCTGAAGTCGCAGTGCAGCGCGTCCCAGCCAAGTTCGTGGCCGCGCCAGCGGTAAACACCCTCATCGGTTCCGGCGAGAAACTCGTCAGGGCGTCGCGGGTGCGAGCTGATCGCCCAGATCGGCATTTGGGGATACAGGCCTTTTGTGAGCCTGGTCCACGTCTCTCCCAAGTCGGTACTGCTCCAGGCCAGCGTAGCCGCCGTGCCCACCACGATGTGCATGTCGTCTCCATCCGGCGATCACGATCCGCCGCATGAAGGAAATGTAGAAGTGGGAGCCATGAGCGCGCTAACCCCGATCGTGCACGACTTACCCGTTTGTCCCGAAATGCAGCGTGACGCTGCGGCGGCGGAAAGAGGCAGGCGTTTCGCCGGTGTGCATCGCGAAGAAGCGGGAGAAATGACCGGGCGAGCTGAACCCGAGTTCGTCGCTGATGTCCGCGATGGGCTCGGTCCCGCCAATCAGGCGCTCCACCGCCCATTGCATTCTTGCCGCGTTCAGGAACAGCCGCGGCGGCACGCCGAAGCAGTCCTTGAAGCGCCTGTAGAACTGCGTGCGGGAGATGCCCACCTCGGCCGCGATCTCGTCGACGTTCAAGCGGCCGCTGTTCGCGCGCGCAAGTTGCGCCGCACGGTCGATACGTCTGTCCCAGGCGTAAGGTTGTGCACGTGCCTGAGGGCGCGCCGCGGCGGGAACCAGCCGGCCCAGGCAGTCGATCAGCGACATGATGAGCGGATGCGAGGCATTGGCCGCCTCGGGCTCGAGGCCGGCGAAGGCGGTTCGGATGCTGCACAGAAGATCGAAGACCTCATCCTCGATGCGCACGGGACCATGACGGCCCGTCAGCGCCCGTGCAGGTGACTCGTTGCGCGACAACCAGGTCGGGCTCAGCGCAAGCATGAGGACGAACGCCGGCGCCGACGAATCGACATGGCGCGCGTGGATATTCCAGGAAGGGATGACCAGGGCTTCCCTCTCCCTCACACGCTCGCGCCGGCCGTCGAGCTGATACAGGAGGGGCGGCCCGCCTAGGTTGAACGACACCTGGACTTCACCATGCGCATGCGCACCCACGCTGCGTCTGGCCCAGCCGCCCATGATCCGGCCGAACTCTCCTGCTGCGAGGAGAACGGGCGGCATTGCTGCGGCGTCTTGCGTTTGCACCATGTCAGCCATGCCGCGCAGTCAAAGATCGACTCGCGCCAGTCCAGCGGCAATCCAGCAACGCGATTCTGCGCGGGCGACGAGCGGCCGGTGGTCCGCTACGCATCCCGCCAATTCTGTTCAGCATAGCTGCAAGCTTATCGCAGTATGTCGATCAGGCATACCAAAAAAGCATCCTTCAAGCCGCGTGGAGACTGGTCCTGCCGGGACGCAGACCCATCGAGATTGGCAACGGAGGGGTCACCCGGCTCGGCGGGCTCACGCGGCGCGATGCCGACGAAGACTGACGACTGCGATCAACGCGCTGCGGCGCGCGGACCGCGAGACCATGCGGACGAAACGGCCAGCGAGAGTGCCGAGACCAGAAAATAGAAGGCGCCGAACGCCGCGTAAGGCGCGATGTCGGAAACCGTGGGCACGCGCGCTCCACCTGCACGCACGATGAAGAAGCCTCCTGCAAGCGCAGACTGCGCCCCGCTGAGGATCATGGCCCATTGAGCGCCATGCACCTTCCAACGGCGGACGCCCGTGGCAAGCTGAAAAATCCCGGCGAGCATCGCCCATGCGCCATACACACCGAGCACCGCATGCATGTCGATCGTGAGCGCGATCGCCACCGCTGCGGTGGCCACGCCGCTCACGACGACGTTGAGCATCTGGGTGAAGTTCTTCCCGAGTCCTCCGTGGCGCCGTGCGTCCGCCAGATTGGCCAGGGCGTCCCACGCCGGATAGACGACGAGCAGCACAGCGGCGACTGACGGCATCTTCGTGGCGACTGCGAAGGCAGCAGCGACCCACACGAGGGAGAACGCAGCGCGTGCGAGGTAGTACCGCGTGAGCCAATCGCTTGCTCGTGCAGACGTCGGTGGGGCGAGCGTCGTTTCAGTCATGTTCGTTCCTTGTTCGGAGGTTGAGTACACGGGGTTTCCAATCTACTAGTTGATAGGGATTCGAGATAAATAAGCGGCGATCGCGGTCGCCTGCTGGCGCTAGTGTTTGGCTGCCAACAGCTGCTTCACGCCCTGCTGGACGACTGTGGCGAATGCCTCCGGGTCGCCATGAACACGCGCTGCCAGCATGCCGCCATGCACGGTCGCCATGAGCGCCATGGCTTCCGAGGCGGCGTCGGTCCGCAACCCAAAAATCCCTTTGGCAGCGCCTTGTTCAAGAACCACGGTCAGCCATGCTTTCAAGTCCATGAAATGAGCTCGAACCTCGTCCGCGACCAACTGCGGAAGGGCGGGCAGCTCGGAACCGAGCATGGCGCAGACGCAAAACGGTGCCGTTCCGTCGCGAATGCAGCTCTCCCAGTAGCCCGTGTAGGCACGGAGCCGCTCGAGAGGATCCGGAATCATTCTCTGCAGCCCGGCCAGGCCTTCACGGCCGTGTTCGCGATACCGCCGCAGGACGGTCTGCACCAGCTCGACTTTGCTGGGAAAGTGATGGTGGATGCTGGGCTTGCTGATTCGCACCGCTTCCGATATGTCAGCGTAGCTGAACCCGTTGTAGCCTCTCGTCGCCAGCAGCCCCTGCGCGCAATCCGCGATCTCGGCAGCCTTGGGAGAGAGTTCAGCGAAGTTCATGCGCGCAGTCTACCTACTAGTAGATTTGTGTCAAGCCGTAGAGATCCTCGCCACCATGCAAAAGGTCGGACGCGAGCACGACAAGTCTCTGCCTCACGAACGGAGGCGACCTATGTGACCCGTGACGGTGGCAATGAAGGCACGCAGGCGGTTCAGCCGCCGCAGATCGCGGTGGTAGCCCATCCAGATTTCTCTCGGCGGCGGCTGCTCTGGAAGGTGCAGCCTTCGCACGCCCACGGTCTGGGCGCCGACCACCTGCGGTAGCACCGCGATGCCGACGCCATGCGCACACATTCGTCCCTGCACGTTCCGGTTGTTGGAAGCGAGGACTGGCCGGGCGTTGGGAAAACTGGCCTTGAGCCATTCGATATCCGGAAAGCGGCCTGTCGAGGTGTCGTGCGTGACGAGCCGAAAGCCGGCGCCATCGCCGAATACCGGATCGGCGGACTCTTCCGCGACATAGACGCCGTAAGGCAGCCGGACCAGCCGTCGCTGCACGACATCGGGCGCGTTGAACGGAACGATCCTGAAAGCGACGTCGGCCTCCCTCTTGGCGAGGTTGAACAGGCGAGTGCCTGTGAGGATCTCGACATCGACGTGTGGATAGGCCTTGGCGAACTCCGAGATGACCGGCGGAAGCACGTACGCGCCGAACCAGTCGGCCGACGAGATTCGCAAGAGGCCTTGCAGTTTGCTTTCTCGCCCGGCAAGGCGCCGTTCCATCGCGAGTGCGCCTTCTTCCATTTGCTCCGCCAGCGCGACGATGCCGGCGCCCTCTTCCGTCAGGACGAAGCCGTCTGCAGTCCGCTGAAACAACGTATGGCCGATGGCCTGCTCCAGTGCCCGGACACGACGCCCGATCGTGGGATGGCTCAGGTGCAGTGCGCGCGCGGCACCGCCCAGCGTACCCGTACGCGCCACGGCCAAGAAGATTCTGACGTCACTCCACTCCAACTGGCCTCCAACGAACGGTACCCACAAAAATGAACGAGCAGAGTACAGCATTGTCAGTTGTCGAACAAATTCAACTCGCTAGATTCTCCATGTACCGGCGGTGAGCTTGGCGAAGCCACTTCAAAGGCAGCCGCCGTCGCTGAGAAAGGAAGCAATCCATGGACATCGGCATCATCGGCCTGGGCGCGATGGGCTCCGCGATGGCGAAGAACATCGTCGCCGCCGGTCATCGGGTGAACGCGTGGACGCGGTCGGGTGGGAGCGTCGTCGGCGTCACCATGCTGGGCGACCCGCGAGAGGTGTTCGACGCGGATGCGGTCCTCACCATGCTCTCGGACGACGACGCGATACGCGGCGTGATCCTCGATACGGAAGTCTTGGCGTCCGCACGCCCCGGGGTCGTCCACGTCGTGTCGTCGACCATTTCGCTCGCATTTGCGCGCGAGCTCGAAAGTGCGCATCAAGCCGCGGGGGTGGGCTTCGTGTCGGCGCCCGTGCTAGGACGACCGGATGTCGCCGCCCGAGGTGAACTCAACGTCCTGGTCAGCGGCGCGCCGGCGGAGGTCGAGCGCGTGCGTCCCCTGCTCGAGGCGATCAGCAGGCGCATTTGGCCGTTGGGCGACGACGCCCCGGCGGCCAACGCTGCCAAGATCGCCTGCAACATGATGATCGCCATGGCCATCGAGGCCATGGCTGAAGCCGTGGTGCTGACGGAGGCCCAAGGCGTGCCGCGCGAACGCTTCTTCGAGTTGATCCTCGGCACTCTGTTCGACAGCCGCCCCTACCGGACCTACTCGGCAAACATCTCGGCGGGCGCCTACCAACCCGGCTTCAAGGCCGAACTGGGCCTCAAGGATCTGCGCCTGGCCACCCAGGCAGCCAGCGCCGCGAATCGGACGCTGCCCATGCTGGAAGCCACGCGCGCCCGCATGCAGGACGCAGTCGACGCGGGTTGGGGCGAGCAGGACTGGTCGGCCATGGCGAAATTCACGATCGAGAACGGACAGGCCCCTTGAACACCGCACCCGAACATGCCCCGTCCGCAACGCACGCAATCCCATGAAAACCGCAACGACGATCTCTTCGCCTGATCGAGCTGGGCTCGATTCCCGCCGATGGCTTGCCCTGGCTGTTCTGCTGGTCGGCACGCTGTTGCCGCCGCTGGACTTCTTCATCGTCAACGTCACGCTGCCCATCATCCAGGCCGACCTTCACGCGACATCCTCGGTGGCGCAGCTGGTCATCTCCGTGTACGCGGCGGCCTATGCGGTCATGCTCATCCTCGGAGCACGCCTGGGCGACCTCTATGGGCGCAGGCGCGTCTTCATCGCCGGGATGATCGGCTTCGGCGCAGCGTCGGCCCTGTGCGGATTCGCCACCTCTGCGGGCATGCTGATCGCGGGACGGCTCCTGCAGGGCATCACGGCCGCGATCATGGCCCCCCAGTCACTGGCATCCATCCATGCCATCTTTCCGGCGCACGAGAAGACGCGCGCGCTCAGCATGTACGGCACCACCTTCGGATTGGCGTCCGTTGCGGGACAGCTGCTGGGTGGGGCGCTCGTCTCGAGCGATCTGCTCGGCCTCGGGTGGCGCGCCGTGTTTCTCATCAACCTTCCGATAATCTTGTTCGCCGTGCCGGCAGCGTCCGCATGGGTGCGCGAAAGCCGGTCGGAACAGACGGCTCGCCTAGATGTCGTCGGCACGCTGCTGCTCGCAGCAGGTTTGCTGGCGGTGGTCGTCCCCCTCATCGAGGGGCGCGAACGTCATTGGCCGTGGTGGTGCGTCGGCGTGCTGGCGCTGAGCGCGCCGCTGCTCGTCGCATTCTGGAAGTACGAGAAGCGCAGCGAGGGCCAGAACCGCATGCCGCTGGTCGTGCCCTCGCTCCTTGCCGCACCCGGTCTGCGGCGCAGCCTTGCAGCCACCTTCTTCTTCTACTCGATCGCACCCTTCTTCCTCGTGTTCGCGGTGTATCAGCAGGCGGGGCTGGGCCGCGACGCACTGGCCGCGGGGCTCGCGATTCTGCCCCTGGGCATCGGCTTCCTGGTGGGGCCAATGTGCAGCCCCGGACTGGCGCGGCGCCTGGGCTCCGGCACGGCTGCCTTCGGCATGGCCCTGGAGGTCGCGGGGATGGCGGGGGCCGCTGCCTTGGCGTGGGTGGACGCCCCGGTCTGGCTCCCGTTGCCGCTCTTCCTGATTGGCCTGGGACAGGGCATTGCGTTGCCGGCGCTGGTGCGCTTGAGCGTCGACCAAGTGAATGGGCGTTGGGCAGGACTGGCGGCGGGACTGGTCAATGCGACGCTGCAGATCAGCGCAGCTGTTTCCACCGCGGTCATTGGCGGCCTGTTCTTCAGCCTCGCATCGGACGGTGACGGCGCGAGCGACGTGAAAGCCGCGTTCTCCGTTGCGACGCTCGCGATCGGTGGCGGCCTTGCGCTCGCGGCGGTTCTCAGTCGAAAGCGACAGAACACTTCCTGATCCTAAATCGGCTCCGCGCGCCGGCGGCGAACCATCCAGCGCCAACGCTCGGGCTTCATCGACACCGCGCTTGAATTCTGTTGAATTCAACTGCATTCAGGTGGTAGCATTTGGGCTTTTTTGGAGACTTCATGAGACTTGCCACCTATTTCCTGCGCAGTGACGGCGCAGCGCATCCACGTCTTGGCGTGTCTGACCAGGGTCAGATGATCGATATCGCTCGCTTGGGCAAAGCTGTAGGACGCGCTCTGCCCACGACCATGAAAGCGCTTTTGGAAAAAGGAGCGCAAGGACTCGAAGAGGTCCGCGCGCTCGTCGCGAGCACCGACAGGACCAAAGCCGATGCCGCGCACCCCCTTGAAGCGATCGGCTTCCTGCCACCCATCGCCGACGCGCACAAGTTCCTGTGCGTGGGCAAGAACTATCGCACCCACTTGCTCGAGTTGCAGCGGACCGACCTGATCAAGGAGCTCCCGACAGAGCCGACCGGATTCATCAAGCTGAACGACTGCTTGAGCGGGCACGACAGTGCCGTCGAGCGGCCGCCGAGCGTCCATCACCTCGACTACGAGCCAGAGCTCGTGTTCGTGATCGGCAAGCCCGCATACCAAGTGGCGGCCGCGGACGCGTTCTCTTACGTCGCGGGCATCACCATCCTCAACGATCTGACCTGCCGCGACACGCAGAAGCGGGAGGTGGCGTCCGGCTCGCGCTTCTGGACAGCGAAGAACGCCCCGGGATTCGGGCCGCTGGGGCCTTACATCATCACCATGGACGAAGTGAGAGACCCCTACGACATCTGGGTGACATGCAGCGTGAACGGAGAGCAGCGCATGCGCGTGAACACGAGCGACCAGATCTGGAAACTGCCCCAGATCATCGAGCACTTTTCCCGCCTGGTTCCACTCATGCCGGGCGACATGTTCTCGACCGGGGCGCCGGGTGGCGTGGCCGTCGGAAAGCCAAACGCCGAAGAACTCTTTCTCAAGCCCGGCGACGTGGTGGAGTGTGCCTTCGAAGAGCCCTCGATGGTGCTGCGCACCCACATCGTTGCACCGTCCTGAGCTCGCCTGCGCCAAAGCGCACCTCGATCCAACAAACAACAAGCACGGACAAATCGAAATGCGAATTCTCACGAAAGCAGCGGCGCTGCATGCCCTGGGCTTGGCAGTTGCGCTTGCAACAGGGGGAGCAGCAGGCCCCTCATTCGCCCAGACCTACCCGACGAAGCCTGTGACGATCATCGTGCCGTTCCCGCCGGCAGGCGGCGCTGACACGCTGGCGCGCATTCTCGCGGTGCAACTGGGCAAGGCATGGAAGCAATCCGTACTGGTCGACAACCGCCCGGGAGCGTCGGGGCACATCGGCGCGAATTACGTCGCACGCGCTCCCGGCGATGGCTACACCCTCATCATGAGCTCGACCGCCGCGCTGACCAAGGAGAACGCCGACAAGTTCGCGCCCGTTGCGTTGGTCTCGGCGTCGCCGTACGTCGTCGCCGCGAATCCGAAGCTCGGCGTCAAGAACATCCGCGAGCTGGTCGCCAAGGCGAAGGCCGAGCCGAACAAGATCACCTTCGGGTCATCGGGAGACGGATCGGGGTCGCATTTGACAGCCGAACTCTTCAACCAGGTCGCCGGCGTGGAACTGACGCACGTTCCTTACAAGGGCACGGGGCAAGCCGTCAACGATCTTCTCGCCGGCACCATCGACCTCATGTTCGCGCCGAGCCAGACCGTCTCGCCGCATGTGAAATCGGGAAAGCTGGTGGCGCTGGCGGCAACGGGCGAGAAGCGGTCCAAGGCAACGCCGGAACTGCCGACCATCGCAGAAGCTGGCGTTCCCAACTACGCAGCGGTCGGTTGGTTCGGCCTGCTCGCACCGGCGTCGACGCCGAAGGCGCTGGTCGAGAAGCTCGGGGCAGACGTCAACCGCGCGCTGAGCGACCCCGCCGTCGAGAAGTCGATGCTGGAAGCAGGCGCGGAGCCTGCGCATGGCACGCCTGCCTCCTTTGGCAAGTTCATCCATGACGAGTTGAACAAGTGGGAGTCGCTCGAAGCGCGAACGGCCAAGAACAAGGGCGGGAAGTCGTAACGCGCGACGCGGCGCGCCTCGGAGCGGCCAAGCCTCAGCTCTGCTCGCGGGGGAGCAGCGCCTTGAGGCGGGTGCGCTGGCCGCCAGCCAGGTGGAGTCGCATCGTTTCTCGCGCGCCTTCGATGTCACGCTGCGCGATCGCGTTGACCAGGCGGACGTGCTCGGCATGCGCACTGGCAGCCCTCTTCGGGTCACTGGCAGTTGCGGGGCCCAGCAGGATCATCGGTGATTGCAGGCTTCTCAGTGTCGTCAGCAGATATCTGTTGTGCGCGCTGCGATAGATCGCCTCATGAAGTCGTCGATTCAGGCGCTCACGGCGAATCGGATCCTGCAGCAGTTCCTTCTCGGCGGCCAGCATGTCGCGCAGCACATCCACTTCGGCCTCAGTTGCGTTCTGCGCAGCCAGCGCCGCCGCGGTTGTCTCGAGCACGAGCCGCATTGCGTAAAGTTCGATGACCATCTGCTGGTCGAGCCGTGCCACCACCCGCCCTAGGTAGGGCTCGTGAACGATGAGCCCATCCGTTTCGAGCCAAGAGATCGCCTCCCTGACGGGCGTTCTGCTGATCTCGAGCTTGTCGGCCAGTCCGTTCACGCTGATGCGGTCACCCGGTCGCAGAACTCCGGTTTCGATGGCCTCGTGCAGCTTCTCGTAGGCCGCCTGTCCCATGGACTTGGCGGAAGGTCCTGACTGGTCCCGCATCTTTTTCAGTTCACCTGGAATGTCGGGCCGGCAGTGCTGCGATCACTCGTCGGCCGCCGGCTGCGCGCCCGCCCCTGCACGTGGATCCGCCCGTTGGAAAGCTCGAAATGGTAGCACCGCGGGCCGGGCTCAGCGCCGTCGAGTTTGCGGGCTGGACGCCTCTACTTGAGGCTGATCCCCATGTCCTTGCCGATCTTCACGTACATCGCGTACTCCGTGTCCAACTGGCGCCGGAAATCGTCGGACGTGCTGCCGACCGGCGTGATGGCCATGTCCTTCAGGCGCGCGGCAACGGCCGGATGAGCCAGGGCCGTGACCAAGGCACGCTGGAGCTTGGCGACCACCTGCGGAGGCGTTCCCGCTGGCGCAAGCACGCCGTACCAGGGAACGATGGCGCCGGTCGGGTAGCCGGCCTCGGCCATGGTGGGAAGGTTCGGCGCCAGTTCCGAGCGGGTCGGCATGGCGATCGCGATCGGCCGCACACGCCCGCTGCGCTGGTACGTCAGCACTTCGGGCAGGTTCCCGAACGCCAGCTGGATGTGGCCGCCTGCCAGTGCGCCCATCGTCTCGGCCATGCCCTTGAAGGGAATGTCCGTCAGGGTGATGCCGGTCGCCTGTTCGAGCAGCCTGCCGTTGATGTGACCACCGCTGCCAGGACCCAGCGATCCGAAACTGAAGCCACCCGGATTGGACTTCGACAGCTTCACCAGATCCTGCAAGGTGCGCGCCGATGAATCTTCCGGCACCGCGACAACCTGCGCGATGGTGCCCAGCAGCGACACCGGCACGAAGTCCTTCTTGTAGTCGTAGTTGACTGGCGCCCCGAACGCCTGCGCCGACACGATGTTCGCGGCAGTGATCAGCAAGGTATGGCCATCGGGGCGCGCTCGCGCGACCACGGCGGTGCCGATGGTGCTGCCGGCGCCCGGCCGGTTCTCGACGACCACGGGTTGGCCCAGCTGCGGGCTCAGCTGTTCGGCCACCAGCCGCGCCATGATGTCGAGCGACCCACCCGCGGCGAACGGGTTGATGATCGTCACGGGCTTGGTGGGGTAGGCCTGCGCCGCGGCATTCACGTGGGCACCTGCCAGGATGAGGCCGCCCGCGGTCAGGACGAGCGCACTCACGAGGCGTCGGATCTTCATACGAACTTCCCTTTCTCGAAATTCGGTCATGTGCGCGCGTCAGTTCACATGGCTGGCCATGCGGCCAGAACCGAAGGCACGTTCGAAAGAGGGAAGCTTTCCGGCCTGCGCCGCGATGCCGCTGCGCGTCGCATCGATGCGCGGGTCGAGATGCCGCCAGTCCGGGGCCGTGAGCCACAGCCGGAGAAGCAGGCGCGCGCGTTCAGGCTCCGGCCAGTTCTCGAAGGCGGTCCGGGCATGCAGGACGGTGTAGTTGTTGATCAGGTAGATCTCGCCTGGGTCGAGCTGAAACTCGAACGCGCATTCGTAGGTCAGCCGCTCCAGGCAGTTGAGTGCCTCCACCTGCAGATCGCTCAACGGCGTGCCGCCCTCGCGTGCGGCGGTCTCGATGTACGAACGGGTGTAGCGGCAGCTCAGCTCGCCCTCGACATACGAGAACACCGGGATGCGATGCGGCGTGATCGGCGCCTCGCCTGGCAGGTTCTCACCCCGGCGGTGATAAGGGAAGCCGACGTACAACGGCTCCAAATACTGCGGAAAGCGCTCCAGCAGCGCGTTGTGCACCGCCGCCACGCTGGACGCGATGGACACGCCGCCTTGGCGCGCGGTGCGGACGCACATGAGCCCGACGAGGTCGGAGGTGTCCGTGTGCGGCGTCAACTCCTGCTTGTTGCGATACGCGCGCGCATGCGGGTCGGTGGCTGTCGTGTCCTTGACGTGGCCCAGCCGGTCGCCCAGCACGCTTTGCGAAACGCCGATGCCCAGGTGCGTGCCGATGCCCCAGTAGATCATTTCAAGCTCCGGCACGGTATAGCGGCCGACGTCGATCCCTCGCAGGATCACGATGCCGCGCCCGGTGCGGAGCTCTTCGCGCGTGGCCTGCAGGAGCGGCGCCGTCAGCGGCAGTTCGAAGTCACGCCGCTCCAGCGTATCGAGCTTGAGTCCGCTCTCCAGTGCTGCCTTCAGGGTGCGGTCGATCTCTTCGAGATGCTCCGGCGCGAAGTGAAGAGTGACGTCTTCCTTTGATTGAAAGTCGCTGCCTGTCCAGGCGCTCGCGTCGACGATGGGTTGCTTCAGAATGTCCATGGGATCTCCGTGGGTTGCCCGCTGCGCAAGTCGAAGCGGGATGGGTTTGCCTTCACGCGGGTCGTGCGGCCGCTGCCGCGCGATCCCGCCCAATGAGCGCTCAATGCGCGGTCGACCTCGCTGGCCCTGCAGGGGTGAACAGGAGTTCGTCGCTCCAGCCAGCGGACGCCCAGTCCGCGAATGCGAAGCGGGCGCCCGAGGGCGGACTCACCCCGCCTCGAAGCGCCCCGCCCAAGGTGCTCCCCCAGGCTTCGTGGCGCTCCCGGGGCAGCCGGCGGCTGCAAGGCGTTGCGAGCCACATGCGCAACAGCAGCCTCTTCTTCTCGGGCTCAGCACTGTCCTCGTAGTTCGTGCGCGCGTGGTACGTCACGTGGTTGTTCAGCAGTTGAATGTCGCCTGGCCGCATCCGGAAGCAGATGCACAGCTCCTCGGCCACCTCCGCTACGACGCGGATCGCCTCCTCCTGCAACGGCGTGAGCCGCGGGACTTCCGGATAGCGTTGTGCCGACTCGATGTAGGTGAGCGAGAACTGGCTGGTGAACTTGCCATCGATCACCGCATAGATCGAGCCTGCAAACCAGGGCTTCTCTCCTTCGATCTGCTCGGACTGGCGGCTGAAACGGAAGGGCGCGTACAGCGTGGCTATGAGCTCCGGACGCCGGCGCAGCACCTCGTTGTGCACCGCCGCCGAGCTGACCGCCTTGCTCCAGCCGCCGGTGCGGGCCTCCCGCACGCACAACAGGCCCAGAAGATCGCAGCGATCCATGTGAAAGCGCAGAGGGCCGCCTGTCCGGTAAGCCCGCGAATCCGCTTCTCCCTTCTTCGCACCGGTGTCGCGCACCTCCCCGAGGAAGTCGCCATTGCGGCTTTGCGACAGCGGCATGCCCAGGTGCGCACAGATGCCCCAATACATCATGCGGATGTCCTCCTCCGGCAGGCCTTCGATGCGGAGGCCGCGCAGCAGGCAGATGCCGCGGCCCTCCTCCAGTTCACGCCCGACGTCCCGCAGCAGCTCACCGAATCGGCGCAGTGGGAAGTTGGCTCGGTGGATCTGCTGGAGCGACAGCCCACGCGACGTCGCCACCCGGACCGCCATCAATGCTTCCTCGGTCAGCGCTGGATCGACCGGCACGACGAGCGCATCCGGCTCCAGCAGGCGGTTGTCCCACGAGCAGGCACCTTCGATCGGGCTGGGCGTCATCGTGCGCGTCTTTCTGAAAAATCTGGTGGCATGCCATTTTGGTCCACATTTACGATTGCCGTCAACGCGTTTTAGTGCCTTTTTGGTATACCATAAAGGCACTCTTTAATCCTGAGCCAGGAGACCCGATGTCAGTCACCGCGGAAGAAGCCTTCACATCCACTCATTTGGCGCGTGCGTTCGAGCAGATCGTCGAGAAGCGCCGCTCCGTTCACTTCTACCTGGAGCGCGACGTGCCCAGGGCTGCCATCGAACGCGCACTTGAACTGGCCGTGCATGCGCCGAGCCACTACCACACGCGGCCATGGCGCTTCACCGTTTTCGCCGGCAGTGCGCGCGACGAGCTCGCGTGCGCCTATGAAAAGGCGGCAACGCGCATCGGCTGGCATGCGGCGCCGGCGCGGTGTCGCGCCTACGAAGCGCCGGTCACGGTGATGATCGGCTGTGTCCCCGACAACCGCCACCCGAGGGTCCGGCCGCTGGAGGAGGAGTTCGCGACTGCGGCGGCAACGCAGAACTTGATGCTGGCACTGACCTCCATGCAGCTCGTGTCCGCCCTGAATTCCGCGCCTTGGCAAGTCTCCGAAGAGGTGGAGCAACTGGTGGGAATCGGAGCCGGCCGCGTGGTCGGGGCGCTCCAGGTCGGCTACCGCGACCCCGATCGCGAGTTGCTCAAGCGCCCTCGCCCGACCACCGCGGGCGTCGTGCACTGGCGCTGAATCGCTGCCGCTCCCGCGGCAAGCGCGGCCGGCGCATTGGCCGCGCTCAGATGCGCCGAAGTCGCCTGCCGAGCTCTTCGCCCAGGCACGTCGCCTCATCCGCCCGGCCCACCGGTGCGCTCGCCACGGCGAACACCGGTTCACACGTGTCGTCCGAGCGATGGGCGGCCTCGAGCCGCATGATGCCGTCCGACAGGGTCGCAAAGGCGGCGAAGGGCTGCGAGCAGCCCGCATCCATGCACAAGCCGACCGTCCGCTCTGCCGTGACGCACAACGTGGTGCCCTCGTCGTTCAGCGGTGCCAGGATCTTCCGCAGATCGGACCGGTCGCCGCGCGTCTCCACGGCGATGGCGCCCTGCCCCGGCGCGGGCAGCATCCGGTGCGGCTCGAACATCTCGGTGATGCGGTGGGCCAGGCCGAGGCGCTGCAGCCCTGCGCCCGCCAGCACGATCCCGGCGAACTCGCCCTGGTCGAGCTTCGCGAGGCGCCCCTCGACGTTGCCCCGGAGAAAGGCGATCTGCAAGTCGGGACGCATGCGGTGAATCATCATCGCGCGGCGCAGGCTCGAAGTGCCGATGCGCGCACCCGACGGGATCGCGGCGAGCCCTCGGCCATCCTGCGCCACCAGGGCATCGCGGGGGTCGCCCCGGCGCAGCACGGCGGCGATCGTCAGTCCAAGGGGCAGCTCCATGGGCATGTCCTTGAGCGAGTGCACGGCCAGATCGGCCTCCCCCACGAGCAACGCCTGCTCGATCTCCTTGAGGAACAGCCCCTTCCCGCCGACCTTCTGCAGCGGTCGGTCGAGCACGCGGTCGCCCGTGGTCGTGATCAGGCGAAGCCGCGATTCGTGCCCCAGCGCCGCCAGCGCGCGCTGGATCTCATGGGCCTGCCACAGCGCGAGAGGGCTCCCGCGCGTGGCGATCACCAGCGGCTCAGCTGACCCGCTGCCCATCGACCGAGGGCCAGATCCGCTTGTAGAGGCGCATGAGGATCTCACCGCTGGTGAGTCCCTCGTCGATGCCCACGGTGCTGTGGAAGACGGGCTCCGCCAGGTTCGATCCTGCATCGTCGAGGATCGGCCGGACCTTCACGTCGAAGCCGGGGTTCATGAAGAAGGGAATCGAGTAGCGCTCCTTGCCTGAGCGATTGATCACGCGGTGGGGGGTGGCCATGAAGCGGCCGCCGGTCCAGATCTTCATCACCTCGCCCAGGTTGATGACATAGCTGCCGGCCACGGGCGGAACCCCGACCCATTCGCCCTCTTCCCCCATGATCTCCAAGCCGCCCGTGTCGTCCTGCGCGAGGAGTGTGAATGCACAGTTGTCGGTGTGGGGACGCGTGCCGAAACGTCCGTCGGTCTCGGACGGCTCCTGCGGCGGGTAGTGGATCAGCCGCAGCAGCGACAGAGGCTGGTCGAAGTGACGCAGAAAGGTGTCTTCCGGGAGTCCGATGCCCAGGGCGGCCGTGGCGAGCAGGTCGCGCGCGAGCTGGGTCACCATGCCCGCGTACTCCATCACCTGCTCGCGCATGCCGGGCATGCCGGACGGCCAGACATTGACGCCGTGCAGGGGCTTGCCCTCGGCCAGTCCGAGATCGTCCGGACGATGCTCCTGCCATGCATGGAAGGCCTCGAGCAGAAGCCCCTTCATGCTGGGGTCATTGCCCGTGGTCTTCATCGGCAGATAGCCGCGGTACGAATTGTTGGCCGCCATGGACAGCGCCTGCTTCTCATCCGGCGCCAGGCTGAAGAATTGCCGCGCGATGTCGAACATGCCCTCGATCTTCGCCTGCGGAATGCCATGGTTCACGATATAGAAGAAGCCGACGTCGCTGCAGGCACGGGCGATCTCGCCGCCCAGCTTCGTGCGCCGCCGGGGATCGGGACTGCGCAGGTCCGTCAGGTCGATGATCGCCACCTTGGTGGCATTGCGCTTCGCTTGAATCAATTCGGTCATGGTGTCTTTCCTGGATTGCTGTCTCTAGTCGGCCTTGATGTTCTCTTCCTTGGCGATCACCTGGTAGCGGCGAAGCTCCGTCGCGAGGCGATCGCCGAACTGCGACGGCGAGCTCGCCACGACGTCGATGCCGAGATCCGCCAGCCGAGCCCGAACGTCGGGCAGGCCGAGCACGGTCAGCAGGTCCTTGCTCAGACCCTCCAACGCCGGCGCGGGCGTGCCCGCTGTCGTCAGCAGCCCGTACCAGGCGCTCTCGCTGATGCCCGCGATGCCGGCTTCCGTGAGGGTGGGCACCTCCGGCGTTGCCGGGGTGCGGCGCTCGGTCATCGTCGCCAGGATCTTCACCTTGCGATCGGCGGCCTGCTTGACGGCCGAAGGCATGTTGATCATGGCCATCTGGACATGCCCTCCCATCACGGCCAGCAGGATGTCGGCCTGCCCCTTGAAAGGGACTTTGAGGAAGTCCACCTTGGCAGCCTTGGCGACCTGCGCCAGCACGAACTCGCTCTGGCTTCCCGGCCCGCTCGTGCCGAAGGTAATGGGTTGCCCCGAGGCGCGCGCTGCGCTGAAGAGCTCGCCCAGCGTCTGGAACCGGGCATCCCCTGGCACCACGATGCCATAGGGCGCCAGCCCCAACAACGTCAGCGGCGCGAGATGCTTCTGCAGGTCGTAGGGCAAGTCGCTGCGCACCGCCGGCGTGGTGGTCAAGCCGTTGGCCTGGATCAGGAGCGTCTTGCCATCGGGCCTGGCCTTGGCGACGTAGGATGTGCCCAGGATGCCCGCCGCGCCCGGCCGGTTGTCCACCACCACCACCTTGTGCGCGGACACCTCGGGCAGCTTGTTGGCAATCAGCCGCGCCAATGCGTCGATCGTGGATCCCGCGGCAAACGGGACAACGAGGCGCAGCACCCCTTCAGACTCCTGCGAGCGCGCGAGTCCGCTCGCAGCGAGGGCACCCAATGCCAGCACGGCGCGCCGGTGGATCAGTGGGACGGTAAGACCTTTCATCGTGCAACTTTCATTCTGGTTGGTGGTATTCGGCGCCTTTATCGTCACTAGATGTCGAGCGTGATGCGGGCGCTCGAACAACGCGAGACGCAGGGCAGGACCAGTTTGTTCGCCGCCTTTTCCGCGCTGGTGAGGTACGAGTCGAAGTGGGCAGGCGTGCCCTCCAACACCCCGACGGCACACCAGCCGCACACACCATATTCGCATTCGCTCTTCATGGCGATGCCGGCGTCGCGCAACGCGGCGAGCATGGTCTTCGTCTTCGGCACAGGGATCGTGCGGCCCGTGCTGGCCTGCACCACGCTGAACTCCTCGTCCTGGGCCTCGTCGCGCTCCAACTGCGGCGCGGCGAAATACTCGAAGTGAAAATTGCCGGCCCGGCCCGAGGCCTCGCCGTACAGCCGCACCACATCCATCATGCCGGCCGGTCCGCAGCAATAGACCACGGTCTGCGCATCCGTGCCGGCCAGCTCGGTCGCCAGGTCGTACAGCCCGCCGTCGGCATCGAAGTGGACGTGAACGTCATGGAAGGCTGCCAGCTCGGATAGCCAGTCCTGAAAGCCCAGGTCTTCGCGCGCGCGGCACATGTGCACCCAGCGAGCCCGCACGCCGCGCGACTTCAGTTCGTATAGCATCGAAATGATCGGGGTCATGCCGATGCCGCCGCTCAAGAAGAGGAAGCGGCCCGCGCCCGAGACGAGCGGGAAATGGTTGCGCGGTCTGGAAATGAGCCATTGCGATCCGATGGCCGCGTTGTCGAACACCCACCGACTGCCACCCTGGCTGTCGCTCGCAAGCTTGATGCCAAGCTCGTAGAGGCCGGCGTGCTGGCGCGAACCCGTCAAGGAGTAGTGGCGCACCACACCGTCGCCGCATTGCAGTGCAACGTGCGCGCCAGGCTCGTGTCCGGGCAAGGGGTCTTCCGCGGCCGAGCGCAGGCGCAGCAGCAGGGTGTCGGACGTGAGCTTGACGGCTTCGCAAACCGTCGCCTGCAGCCAGTCGCCGGGCTCGGTCCCGGCCGGTACGGCCGCAGATTCGATGACTTCCATGGCATTCACCTGTTGAGAGGCAGGCTGGACACGGCCAGCGAGCGCTCGTGGCCCAAGCGACGGCGCGTCGGCAGCGTGCCGGACAGCGGCACGGGCTCGCCGCCCTTGTAGACGGCCGCGATCCGCTTGCGGTCGCCCAGCACGCGGATGTCGGCCAGCGGATCGCCGTCCAGCACCAGCAGGTCGGCCCAGCGGCCCGGCTGCAGGCTGCCCACGTCCCGGTCCCAGCCGAAGGCCTTCGCGTTGTTGAATGTTCCAGCAGCGATGGCCTGCAGGGGGCTCATGCCGAGCAGTTCCACCATCAGTTCGATCTCCCTCGCGTGCCACTGCCCATAGGGCGTGACGGAGAAGCCGGATTCCGAACCGGCCATCATCGGCACCCCGGCCTCGATCGCCTTGCGATGGGCATTCACGAGCGCGTCCAGTTCCCGCTTCTTGACCTCGATGTAGTTCGGGTCGACGCCGACGTCGCGGCCATGCTGCACGATGTTGGCCGTGTAGGTCATCGTCGCGCAGATGGGAATCTGCCGGTCCAGCAGCAGCCCGATGTCCGCCGTGTCCATGTAGGAAGCGTGAATCACCCAGTCGACGCCCGCGCGTGCCGCGGCCGCGACCGTCTTCGCATAGCGCGAATGGATCGTGACCTTGCGGCCCAAGTTGTGGGCCGTGTCGACGATGCAAGACAGCTCCTCGTCGGAAAAGCAGGGCCCGGCATCGCGCCGCGTGTCCTGCGCCTGGCTGTCCCCGCTGACCTTGACCAGGTCCACGCGATTCTTGACCTGGCGCCGCACCTCCTGACGCATCTGGTCGATCGTCGAGCACAGCACACCCTCGGCCGACACCGGCATCCCCAGCCAGGGCGGGAAGTAGTCGGCAAAGCCGCCGTCGGCGCAGATGTGGCGGCCCGCGGCGAAGATGCGGGGTCCATCGAACATCCCGTTGTCGATGGCATCGCGGCAGGTGACCGCCACGTTCCAGGTGGAGCCCGGATCGCAGAAGCTGGTGACCCCGCCCTGCAGCACCTTTTGCGCATTCCACACGGCGCGGACCGCGGACCATTCCGCTCCGCCGTAGATGTCGACCTCCTCGGCGGTCCTGCCTTCCCCGTAGGAGATGTGGCAATGGGCGTCGATGAGGCCCGGCATCACCGTCTTGCCCCTGGCCTGCACCACCTCGTCGGCCGGCCCCTGCTGGTCGGCCGGCCGCTCGGCATGGCGCCAGACCGCCGTGATGCGGCCGTCCACCACGCGCAACGTCGCGTCGGGCATCGGCTCGCGTCCCGTTCCATCGATCAGCGTGCAGCCGGCGATCTCGAGGATCCTTCTCATCGCCGGCGCCTACAGATCGATCTTGAACAGCTTGGCCGCATTGCCCGCCACCACCTTGAAGCGGTCCTCCGGCGACAGCTCGCTCAGGATCCGGTCGATGTTCTGCGTGGTGTTGGGATACGGGCAGGGCGGGTGCGGGAAGTCCGAACCCCACATGATCCGGTCGATGCCGATCTCGTTGCGCAGCTTCGCAGCCAGCGGGTCATTGATGATGCCGGCGTAGATGTTCTCCTCGACATAGCGGCTCGCCGGCTTCTTTTCCAGATGATCGAAGCCCGGGAAGGTCTGGATGCGGTTGAGGCGGTACTTGAGGATCGGAAGCCAGGACGCGTCGTACTCGGAGAGGAAGATCTTCAGACGTGGAAAGCGGTCGAAGATGCCGCCGAAGATGAACTCATTGGCAAGCGCCGGCTGCGCTTCGTAGAACAGGTCGAGAAAGCTGGCCGGAATGTTCTCGCGCTCCTTGTCGCCGTGGTAGGTGAAGGGATCGCGCACGCGACCGGTGACGATGTGGAGCGTGACCGGCAGCTCCGCCTCCTGCGCCGCGGCCCAGAACTTGTCGTACTTGCGGTCCCGGTAGGGTGCGGCCCCGTCCACCGGATTGGTGCCGATCATGATGGCGCGCGCGCCGCGCTTGACCACGCGATCGAGTTCCTTCACGGCCCAGTCGACATCCACGATCGGGATCATCGCGACCGCCAGCAGGCGCTTGAGGTTCTGGGAGCAGTACTCCTGGATCCAGTCGTTGAAGACCTCGGCGCAGGCATTGCGCGCGGCACCGTCGGCCATCCGGGGAATCCACAGACCCCAGGTCGGGTTCAGGACCTCGGCGTGGATGCCATCCTTGTCCATGAGCTCCAGACGATAGACCGGATCGGCACCGGCCTTGGCCAGGTCGTCCAGGCGCCGGTCCTTGCCGTCGTCGGACACCAGTTCTTCCAGACGTGCAGCCTCCCCTGGGCGGCCGACGTAGAAGAAGTTGCCTTCATGTCCCTCGAAGCTCGTCACGCCGTGCGGCACCTTGTCGCCGAAGCGGTCGCCGAGCGTCTTCTTCCAGAGGTCGGTCGGCTCGAACACGTGCGAGTCCGACGAAATGATGATCTTGTCCATGGGTTTCTCAGTAGGCGTGGTGGTTGATTCAGGTAAATATATGCATTAATGGTATGCCAGTCAAGCATGCCTTTCTTGTAGCAACAGGAACTCCAGCGCGTCGCGGGTGAATGCGTCAGCCTCGAAGTTCAGGATTCGGTGCGGCTTGCTTGGGTAAATCTGCAGGAAAGAGCCTGGGATCAGCTGATGCATCCGCTCGGAGTGCACCGGCGACGTTACGGCATCTGCGCCGCCCACGGCGATCCAGGTCGGGCAGCGGATCGCGCCCAGGCGGCTGGACGTGTCGTGCGCCAGGATCGCGCGATAGTGGCCCGCCAGGCCTTTGCGGGAGGGGCCCTGGCCATCGTTCCAGCGCGCCGTCCGCTTCGCGATCTCCTCGCGCAGCGCCTTCTCATGCGCATTGACGAACTCCGGCCCGAAGGCGGAGAACGCGCTGTACATGGCCCACAGCTCGGGCGTGGTCTCCTCCACGACCTTGATCAGGATGTCGTAGCGCAGCCGCATGTAGGGCAGCGGACGTTCGTAGCTCGAGTAGAGCGACAGCGAGCGCACGCGCTCCGGCTGTGCCAGCGCCATCTCCTGCGCGATGGCGCCGCCCAGCGAGTAGCCTGCCACGTGGGCTGTGCCGACGTCGAGCGCCGACAGCAGCGCCAGCGCATCCTTTGCCATCTCCATGGGCGTGTAGCCTGCTTCGGGCACCTCGCTGGCACCGATGCCGCGCAGGTCGTACACGATGCAGCGGAAGTGAGGCCCGAAGGCCTTCAACTGCTCGTCGAAGGTCGTGTGGTCCATGCCGTTGCCGGCAATCAGCAGCAGGGGCGGTCCCTCCCCTGACATGCGATAGAAGGTGCGCACGCCGTTGGTGGTCACGTGGGGCATGGCGTACCTCAGCGTCGGGTCAGGGGCGCGATCTCGCGGTCCCAGGCGTCTTGCCATTTCGCGCGGCCGCTCGCGGTCGCCTGCTCGTCGAACACCACCAGCTGCTGGAATTGCGCGTCCGTCAGCGTGTATCTGGCGTGCTCCGGCGTGATCTTCGCGTTCCGGTTGACCGGCGTGATCTTCAGTTCGCGCGTGACGTTGGCGATGATCTCCGGACCCAGGTAGAAATCGATGAACTTCTTGGCTTCGACAGGGTTGGGCGCGTTCTTCACGAGGGCGATGACGTCCATGCCGGCCGGAGCCCCCTCGCACGGAATCGCGAACTTCGCGGGCACGCCCTCGTCGATCATCTTGTAGGCCGGGCTCGACACCATCGGCACGGCCCAGACCTCCTGCTGCGCGAGCAGGCGCTGCTGGCCGGCCGAGTCGTCCACCACCGCGACGAGGTTCTGGCCCATCGTCTTGACCATGTTCAACCCCGGCGTCACGTCCGCTTCGGTGCCGCCGGCGAGACGGTTCGCCATCAGCAGGAAGTAGCCGTTCATGTATTTGGGCGACGAGACGCCGACCTTGTTGCGCAGGTCGGCACGCCAAAGGTCCTTCCAGCACTTGATCTCGTTCTTGACCTTGTCGGTGCGGTAGACGATGCCGTAGGGGTAGACCCACATGCCGGCGAAAGCGGCGGCACCCCCGGGCTCGCGCCGAACGCCGCTGGCCGGCAGCGTTGCGAGCACGGGCACCTCCTTCGCGTCCATCGGCGCCAGCAAGCCATCGTTGTAGGCGGTCGTGGCGTCTTGCGAAGTCGCCATGAGGAGGTCGATCTTCGGGCTGGCGCGCTGGGCCGAGATCATCTGGATGTTGGCGAGCGACACCCCTGAGATGACCTTGACCTTCACACCCGTGGCTTTCTCGAAGGGCGCGATCGCTTGTTCCGCGATCGCCTTGCCCCAGGTCCCGCCCCAGGTGGCCAGCACGATCTCGCCCGCATGAGCGCTTGCTTGAAGAGTGATGGCGGCGGCGATCGCCAAGGCAGGTCGCTCGAATCGGCTGAGAAGTTTCATGGGCTGGTTCCTCGCGGTTGAAGTGGACATTTCCTGATTTTGGTATGTATGATTGGCATACCATTTACGTATCCTGTACTTCATGACCACTTCTGTCAATACGACCGGGCTTGCGTCCGGCTCCTTCACGGAACTTGCGCAGCGGCGCCGCTCGGTCTATGCCTACCTGGACCAGCCCGTGCCGCGATCGGTCGTCGAGCGCGCACTGGCTGACGCCGTGCTGGCACCCAACCACCACCGAACGGCGCCGTGGCGCTTTTTCGTGATCACGCGCGAATCGCGCCAGGGCTTGGTGCGGGCCTACGAAGCAGCCGCCCTGCGCACCGGCCGTGATGTCGCGCGCGCCGCGCAGCGCGCGCAGGACGCACCCCTGAACGTGGTCGTGGCCTGCGTGCCGGCACAGGACAACCCCAGGGTGAGCCTCAAAGAAGAGGACTTTGCCAGCGCCGCAGCAGTGCAGAACTTCCTGCTTTCACTCGCGGACGCCGGCGTCGGCTCACTGCTGACCACCGGCGAACTGGCCGAATCACCGGAGGTCGCCGCCCTGGTCGGGCTGGATGAACCGGGCGCGCATTTGATGGGCGTCATCAATGTCGGCTATCGCAACACGGAGCGCCCTCTCGCCAATCGGCCCGAACCCCGACTGGACCGCGTGATCCGCTGGATCGGCGAAGACTGAGTTTTCAAACCAAGAAAGGACTGGACATGAGTGAAATCACCCGCGGCGACCCACCTGGCCTCGCCAATGTGCGCAAGACCGTCTACCACCACTACATCCGCGTGGACCAACCGTCATCGCTGATCTTCTTGTCCGGGCAGCTGGCCCGGGACAGCGAGGGCAAGCTGGTGGGTGCCGGCGACATGGCCGAGCAGACCCGCCAGTGCATCCGCAACATGCGCACCGTTCTGGAGTCCGCCGGCGGCACACTTAAAGATATCGTCTCGATCGTCGTCTACACGACTGACGTGCGCCAATTCAAGGAGATCGTCGCGGCGCGCATGGAGTTTTTCAAGGACAAGCTGCCCACCAGCACGATCGTCGAGGTGAACCACCTGGCCGATCCAGGACTGCTGATCGAGTTCCAGGCGGTGGCCGCACTGTGAAAGACGGGCAAGGACGCTCCTGTCCCTGCCCGTCCGTCGACGGGTCGCCGGCTCAGGCCGGCGTCTTCCTGCGCGCGCTCTTCGCGGGCGGCGGCGACTTCACCGCCTTCGGGGCGGCACGACCGGCTGCCTGCTTGGGAGCCCCTGCGGGCGCGACGGCCCTGGTGCCGGAGGACGCGCTCCACGACGGCGCCTGCAGCCTGTTCTCGTAGGTGGTGATGGCGGCGCTGATTTGCTGGCACACGAGCTTCACGAAGACCTCCGTGTCCTTGCGCTCCAGGGCCTTGATCATCTGGTTGTGCGTGTCGAGCGTGGAGGAAGCGCGGCCCAGGTCTTGCCAGTGATAGTGTCGAACCATATACGCCTTGTCGCGCAACATCACCAGCACCTCGGCGAGCCAGCGGTTGCGCGCGGCACCGCTGAGCACCGCGTGGAAGTCGGCGCGAACCTCGAGCATCCTGACCAGGTCCCGCTGCTCCAACGCCTGCTTGAACTCCTTGTTAATCTGCTTGAGTGAATCGATCTCCGGTGCCGTGATGTGCGCCACGATCTCGCGCGCCGCCGTGCTCTCGAGCTGCAGCCGCAAGGTGTAGAGCTGGCGCAGGTCCTCCGCGCTGATGTCGACCACGACGGCCACGCCGCGCGGGCCGGTTTCGATGAAGCCGCGCTCCAGCAGCCGCTTGGTGGCCTCGCGAACCGGCGTGCGGCTCACACCGAAGCGCGACACCAGCTCACGCTCGGACAAGCGATCGCGAGGACGGATCGCACCGGCGAGGATGTCGGTGACGATGCCGTTGAAGACACGATCGGCTTCCGTGGATTTGCTCATGGTGCGTGCGCGACTTGCTGGCTGCGGAGAGTTCGGGATGGGGTCCGAACCAAGTCTATCTTGAAAATCAAGGCTCTCCGGAGCGCCCAAGTCCGGCCGGGCCGGCACTTCACGCAGCATGTCGGCTCCTGAACAGACCCAGATCCTCGTGGGTCCAGCCGGCGTCGGCCCAGTCCTCGAAAGCGAAGCGCCGTCCCGAGGGCGGCGTGATGCCTCCCCGCATGGTGCCGCCGCGCGTGGAACCATAGAACACGCCCGCGCCATTGGGCAGGTGGCGGCTGTCCGGCGTGGCCAGCCACAGGCGCAGCTGGGTGCGGCGCTGGGCGGGGTCCTCGTGGTCCTGGTAATCGGTGCGCGAGTGATAGACGATATGGTTGTTGAAGAACTGCATGTCTCCCTTGCGCAACTCGATGGTCACGCTCAATTCCTCGGCCAGCGCGGCCACGAGTTGCAGCGCTTCCTGCTGCTGCCCGGTGAGCCGCGGCACCTCGGGCAGCCGCTGCGCGCTCTCGATGAAGGACATCGAAAACAGGCTGGCGAATGCACCGTCGGCGGCCCGATCGAAGATCGGCCGCTCGTACCATGGCATTTCACCCTCCACTTCCTCCCCCTGACGGCTGAAACAGAAAGGCGCGTGCAGCACCGGCAGCAGGTCGGGCCGCCGCTTCAGCACCTCGTTGTGGATAGCCGCCGAACTGACCACGCGGCTGTGGCCACCCGCGATGGGCTCGCGAATGCACAGCAGCGCGAGCGCATCGCATTGGTCGGTGTGAAAGCGCAAGGGCCCTCCCGCCCGGTAGGCCCGCGTCGTGGCCTGCCCCATTTTTTCGCCGATATCCTTGACTTCGGCAATGTAGTTTTGGAGGCGGCTCTGCGACAAAGGTGCGCCGAGCTGCAGTCCGATGCCCCAGAACATGACCTTGCATTGCTCGTCGGAGAGCTCGTCCACCGGCACGCCGCGGATCAGGTAGAACCCGCGCCCATGTTCGATCTCGCGCGATGCGCGCTGCCAGCGGGCCTGCAGCAGCGGCATCTGGAAATCGCCACGCCGCAGCGCTTCCAGCGGCTTGCCGCTGGCGATGGCGGCTTGGGTCGCGCGCAGCAGCGCCGCTGCCTCGCCAGGTTCCAAAGTGCAGCGCCAGTCGTCAGCGGCACTCAGCTGTGCGCCGGTCCAGACACTCGGTCCTTGCAGCAGCGCGCGGTTGAAACTGTCCATGGGCATGACTCCTTGTCTCGTATGTGATGGGTTGTCGGGTGGTGAAACGGAAAGCACTTGCGGGGAGCAGCCCCCCGCATCGCGTCAGGCCCGCAGCCCCACGAAACGGTCCATGCCCACGACCTTGTCGACCACTAGGACGCCAACGACAGACAACAGAACCAGCATCGCGGACACCGCCGACACGGTGGGGTCCAGGTTGAACTCCATGTACTGATAGATGGCGATCGGCAGCGTCTTCGTGCCTGGCGAGATGAGGAAAATCGTGGTGGCGAAGTCGTCGAAGGACATGACGAACGCGAACAACGCGCCCGCAAAAAGGCCCGGCCGGATCAGAGGAAGGGTCACGTGGCGAAATGCTGCGGCCGGGCGCACCCGAAGCGATGCCGCGACCTCGTCGAGCTGCCTGTCGTAACGTCCGAGGACCGCGAGCACTGAACGGAAGCTGTACGGAAAGGTGACGATGACGTGGGCGAGCACGATGCTCCAGAGCCCGCCGGGTAGAACGCCCCGATTGAAGAATACGAGCAGCGCAAGCCCGGTCACGACCAGCGGAAGCAGAATCGGCGCCATCAGCAAAGACTCAAGCGCACGCGCGCCGCTGCCGGGGTACTTCCACAACCCGTAGGCCGCGAGCGTGCCGATCACCACCGACAGCGGCGTCGCCAGCAGCGCGACCTGTACACTCGTCAGAAAGCTCTCGACCAAGTCGTTCCGGGACACGGCGTTGGCATACCATCGCAGCGAGTAGCTGTTCGGCGGCAGCGTGGTGTAGGCATCCGCCGAGAAGGACAGCAGGATCACCAGCACGATGGGGAGAAAGAGCAGGGCGAAAGCCGCCGCCCTGAGCGCCCAGACGGCGCCGAAGGAAACCACCCGGCGTGCGCGATGGACGCGGTTACGGTGACTACGCATGCTTCCTCCTGCGGGAGAATCGGCCGGCCACATAGAGGCACGCCATCGTGAACAGCAAGGCCAGCACACTGAGCGCGGCAGCCACTGGCATGTTCTGGGCGAACATCGCCTGGTCGTAGATGACGTTGCCCACCATCCGCACCGCACTGCCACCCAGGATGAGCGGCGTGGCAAAGGCGGTTCCTGCCAGCACGAAGGCGAGCGTGCAGGCCGCGAGGATGCCGGGGGCCAGCAAAGGCAGCGTGATGCGCACGAACGTCACCACCTCGTCGGCACCCAGATTCTGGGCGGCATCCTCCAAGGTGCGGTCTTGACGTTGGAAGCTCCCGGCAAGCGTGAAGATCACGAACGGCAGGACGAAGTAGGTCAGCCCGATGGAGACACCGACTTCGTTTCGCACCAGGGCGACGAAGTCGTTCTCGGCAATCCAGCCGGCTGCCTGCAGCAAGGAATTCACGAGGCCGCTGTTGCCCAGCACGAGCAGCAGCGCATAGAGGCGCACGATGAGGCTGGTCAGGAACGGCACCGCCACCAGGACGATCAGGAGCGCACGCACGCGGCTCGATTCCGTGCGCACGATCCAATAGGCGACGGGTAACCCGAGCGCCAGGCTGCAGATGGTGGAAATCGCCGACAGGCGGATCGTGGCGACGATGGCGCTTATATAGAGCGTGTCGCCGAGGATGCGGCCGTAGGTTCCCCATCCCCTCTCGCCGCTCGGTGGTGCACCCAGTTTGCCGCCGCTGTAGAAACTCCAGTTCAGCAGATCGGCAAGTGCGACTGCAAACACGCCCAGCACGAGAAGGGCCGGCGCCAGCAGCAACCACTTGGGCAACACACCCGCGGCGCGATGGACTTGGACCGATGGAATCTCGCCGCCGGGCGAGTTGTCCGGCCGCGACGGAACGACCTGCGTGGTCGCGGTGCTCATGGCTGCAGCACCTTCACGGCCTCTGGTGCCCACCGCATGAGCACCGGCTGGCCGACCGCCACCGTGGGCGCGGAAGTGCCGGCCGCCAGCTTGACCAGGATCTGCTCGGCGCCGACACGGGTCCGGATCTCGGTGTACGCGCCCATGTAAGCGGCACTCTCGACATGGGCCGTCAGCCCGCTCGCGGAGTCGGTGCCACCGGCGGCGCCACTGAGATCCACCTGGATCAGCTCAGGGCGGATCAGGAGCCGGGCCACCTGCCCGTTCGGCGGCGCAGCCGTCCGCGTGGCACGGACCACCATGCCGCCTTGCGTGCGGTACAACGAACAGCCGTCGGCAGCGAAGCCGACGTGCTGGGCATCGATGACATTGGCGTCGCCGACGAAATTCGCAACAAAGGAATCTGCCGGGTGCAGGTAGATGTCGATGGGCGTGCCGACCTGGCGGATGCCACCTTCGGCCATGACCACGATCCGGTCGGACATGCCCAGCGCTTCTTCCTGGTTGTGGGTCACGGCCACGGCAGTCATCCCCAGTCGCTTCAGCAGCACGAGCAGCTCGACGCGCATCTCGGCGCGCAGCCTCGCGTCCAGATTGGACATGGGTTCGTCCAGGAGAAGCAGCGAGGGGCGCATTGCCAGCGCCCGCGCGATCGCCACGCGCTGCTGCTGTCCTCCCGAGAGCTGGTGGGGATAGCGTTCCCTCAGCCGTTCGAGGCGAACTTGCGCAAGCGCCTCGGCGACCCGCACCTCGATCTCGGCGGACGGCACCTTCATCATGCGCGGGCCGAAACTGAGGTTGCCTGCCACCGTCATGTGGGGGAACAGGCCGTAGTTCTGGAACACCAGACCGACGTCGCGCTGGTACGCCGGCACGGCTTCCATCGATTCGCCGCGCAGCCGGATACGGCCGGCGCTGACAGGCGCGAACCCGGCAATCGTCCTCAGCAGTGAGGTCTTGCCGCTGCCGCTCGGCCCCAGCAGCGTCACGAATTCGCCTTGCCGAACGTCGAAGGTCGCACCGGCGACCACGAGATTGCCGCCGTAGCGTATGTCCACCCCATCCACTTGAAGGACGGGCGGAGGTTCTGCTGCGTTCATCATTGCCCCAATTAATGCATCCCTAAATGGTATGCCAATATGGATGCTACAGCATTGCTCCGCAGTGTCAACGCGTATAACAAAGGAGGCCGCAAGGTCAAGCTGGAGCTCATACTTTTCACATATGCGTCTGCGAGGCCGCCAGCCCTCCCGGTTCTGCCTCGTGGAAGCTGGCCTTGTGATCCGCACTTCATCCGGGATATCGGCTTAGCTGAATCCGCTATACCTCCGCGTTGCCAAAGCGATTGAGCAGATATTGCGAGTTCAGCTGCATAGGGCGCGAGGTCCAATGTGTCCACGCCTAGACATCAAAACGGCTTGGTGCAAGCATCACTACCTAAACATTGACCACGCCGGGCGGCGCATCCGTAGAGCGCGTGGTCGGCTCCCACTCACGGAACAACGCGTTCAGCGCTTCCAACTTGCCCGTGTCCAGTTCGAGTGCGTCACTGCCCAGCAGAAGATGTGCCGGCGGCCGTTCGTCTGCGGTAGCAATGCACAGCATTGCCGCTGCAGCCTTCGTCGGGTCGCCCCAACTGCCGGCCGCTGACCGATCGCCGACGCTCGCGTACGGGATCGAACGGCGCGTCGTAGTCCGCGATGCTGCGCGGCGTGCGCACCATCGAGCGTTTCGCCCAATCGTTGCGGAACGAGCCAGGTGCCACGGCGGTGAACGTCGATGCCCAAGTTGGCTACTTCACGACCCAGCGCCTCCGAGGGAATCGTGGTTCGGCTAGATGTCGAGCCGGCTGGCTAGCTCACAGAGGCTAAGGGTCGCGGCAAGGTGAGCAGTACGCCATTTAAACTACTGCGACAAAAAACGCTCGGTGGGCTCTGCACCTAGAGCATGACTTCCAGTTCGGGATGACTCGCTGCTTCCGGGTTCGCGTCTCTCCAAGCGCGATCCTGATGTTCTTGAGCGGGCTCCTGAGCCATGATCAGCACAGCTTCATAGACGCTCATGCAGAAGCGCTCGCTGCCGATCCCGCCAGCGGCGGATTGAACGGGCCCCGCCGCACCTGAAGGGGCAGCCGCCGGCCAGGCAGCACCACCAAGTTGCGGACGCCTCCGCGGTCAGCGACGCCGTAATGTCATCGTCTCGAAAACGCCGTCGCGGCGAACCCAGGCATGAAAGAGCGCGGCGGCGAGGTGCAACAAAAACAGCGCGAAAAGGCAGAATGCGAAAGTCCGGTGGACCGCCCACAGCAGGCTGTGCAGCTCCGGATTGGGCGGAAGGATCGACGGCAGCCGGATCCCCGCCACTACCACCGGATAGTCGGCGGCCGAAAGCATGGACCAACCGATCAGGGGCATCGCGATCATTAGCGCGTAGAACGCCAGATGCGACAGCTTCGCCGCGATTTTCATCGGCTCGGGCATGCTGGAAGGCAGAGCAGGCGCTCCGTTGCGCCAACGCACGATCAGCCGCAGCACGGCCAGCAGCAAGACCGCGATGCCCAGCGTCTTGTGGAACTCGACCAGAGCGAGGTAGGCGCGGTCGACGGTGGCCACCATGCCGACGCCGACGAAGAGCATCGTCAGGACGCCAATGGCCATGCTCCAATGAAGCAGTCGTTGCACGAGTGTGAATTGCAATCTGATGTTGCTCATGGCTTGCCTTGAGCGCGGGTGCGCGGATGTTGTTGCGCCTCGCTCGTGCGGCGGTCGAAGGACACGGCATAGGCAGCGGATCTGGCTGCGGGGAACGGGTCATCCGACGTCCGCATACCGGACGGGAGCACCGTGGGATCGAAGTTGATGTCGCGGCACGGTCCGTCGGCCTCCGCCTCGATCCTTTGGACCACGAGCATGCCGGCTTCGATCTTGCGCCGCTCTTCCGGCCAGGCCTGAGTGGGATCGGCGGTGGGATCTCCAGGCGCGGCAACCGTCAGTACAAGCGTCCACTTCTGCGGCGCAGCGGCGACGCGCCCGGCAATTTCCTTGGACAAGAAATCGGGGTCGCGGGTGTTCAATTCTTCTTTCGGGACAGCCAACGGGGCCGCTGTTGGAATGAATGACCAGCGAACCGCTTGGCTCTGGCCCTGTGCATTGGTCAGCACGAAGCTGTGAAGGCTGTTGAAGCGATCCTCCGCATAGGACTCTGTGTACGGCTCGCTGCCCGCCCACGCGCCGAAAGCGCGCAGCGAAGGATGGCTGGCCGCAAACTGCTTCATGGCATTGGGATCGTCCTTGTTCGCGCTCGCCAATTGGAAAGCATAAAAGTCATGTGGCGTGGCAACCGGGAAGAAGGGTGCGTTGATCATCGCGGTGCGCCACTCCTGCCCGTCCGCCCCCTGTATCCGCAAGCTCAAGCCGCGCACACGCGCCGAGCCATCCGCCATTGTTGGAACCGGACCCGCCAGATTGAATCGGCCCGTGACGCGATAGCTGCCGGCTTCGAACATGGGCGCACGGGAGATTGCGGCACCTGCTCCATTGGCCTCGAAGGTGCCGGCAAAGCAGATTCCCTTGGCATGGTTTCGCCTGAAGCCTCTAACCGCGCCGTCGGGCGGCGCGAGCGAATCAACGAGTTTCGTCGGAGTCAGGCGCGATGGTGTTAACCAACCCGCCGTGTAGGCGAACGCGAGCGCTGCACCAACCACGATCAGGACAATCGTCGCAAGACGGGCGGCAACCGGGATGTCGAAGCCATACGTATTGTTGCGGCTCTTCATACGAATTGCTTCCTCGCGCGCACATCAGACACTGCCAGCGAGAGAGCTGAGACGAGAAAGTAAAACGCACCAAATGCTGCGTAGGGCGAGATGTCCGCAATGGTGGGCACCTGAAATCCTTTGGCCCGCGTGATGAAAAAGGCGCCTGCGAGCGCGGACTGGGCGCCGCTCAGGATCATGGCCCACTGAGCGCCATGGGTCGTCCACCGACGCACACCGGTGGCAAGCTGAAAAACACCCGCCAGAATGGCCCAAACACCAAACACCCCCAGGACCGCGTGCATGCTGTTCCCGAGCGCAATCGCTACGGCCACGGTTGCCATGCCGCTCACAGCAACGTTCAACGCTTGAGTTAAGGCGTTTTGAAATCCGCCGTTGCGCCGTCCATCCACCGCGTTGGCGAGTGCATCCCAGGCTGGGTAGATCACGAGCAGCAAGGCAGCAATCCCGGGCATTGCCCTGCCTAGCGTGAGTGCGGCCGCAACCCACGCGATCGAAAAAGCCGCGCGTACGACGTAGTACCGCTTCAGCCATTCGGTCCCACGCTCGGTATGGCGCGAGCCAAGTGTCGTATCAGTCATCTTTGTTCCAGGTTCGAAGTTGAAGAGGATCCGGCCGTGATGCCGGATCCGCGAAAATTGGCCGCGTCGAATGTCATCGACATGCGCTGCCAGACCCAATCAGCAAAAGCGTCTGCAGGCGCCTGGCCCTCCATCGATGTGCGATTCAAGCCGGGCCAAGGTGCTCTGGCGCAACTCAGTGCTCATCTTTCGGCACCAGCAATTGCTTCACGCCTTGCTGAACGACCGTCGCAAATGCCTCCGGGTCGCCGTAGACGCGGGCTGCAAGCATGCCGCCGTGGACGACGGCCATCAGGGCCATCGCCTCTGACGCGGCATCCGTTCGCAATCGAAAGATGCCGTTGGCGGAGCCCTGTTCCAGCAGGGCCGCCAGCCATGCGGTCAGATCGACGAAATGTCCGCGGACTTCCTCAGCCACGGATTCAGGGACGGCAGGCAACTCCGATCCAAGCATCGCGCAAATGCAGAACGGAGAGGATCCGTCGCGGATGCAGGTTTCCCAATAACCGGTATAGGCATGAAGCCGCTCGAGAGGGTCTGCGACCATCCTCTGCAACGCCGCCAAGCCTTCCCGCCCCTGTTCCCGGTAGCGCCGAAGTACGGTCTGCACCAGTTCGGCCTTGCTCGGAAAGTGATGGTGAATGCTGGCTTTGCTGATTTGCACCGTCTCCGAGATGTCGGCATAGCTGAACCCGTTGTACCCCCTGGTCGACAGAAGCGACTGAGCGCAGTTCGCGATTTCGGCGGCTTTGGCCGAGAGAAGTGTTGAATCCATAACAGCAGTCTACCTACTAGTTGATAGATGTCAAGCAGCGACGTCCGCTTTTGGGGAGTGCAACTGCGGCAGGGACCCGGCTCTACGCGCAACTCCCTTTAGGTGCCCTGACGCCCGCTATGGACTCGGCGAATCCCCTCGTCCTCATCGCGACAGCACTGCCTGGGCGCTGGTCCATTCCGTCCTGGAGGACGGGGCGAAGCGTCGCAGCGAGCGGCCCGCCACGTCAGCCCAAGCGCGCGGCGTGTCAGGGGCATCTACCAGCGCAACCCGTGGCCAAGTGGCGGCAGCGAACGGAAGCACACCTCCGCTGGCTCGGGTCACGACGTCGACGAGTTGGTCTCGCGGCTCGGCGCCGCGAGCGGCGCTCTACCGGATCGGGCATGGCGAGGTCCTCAAGAGCAACTTCGTTCAGCACGTTGCGTCGATTTCGGGCGCCGGTTCGGGCTTGCTGCGTGGAGCTGAGGCACAACCAGGTGCACTCAGCACGCGGTCGCCGCGCGCGGCCGAGCCGGTGCGTTGCGCGCGGGCGGCCCTCGCCGCGTTATGACGCACTGGCCGACGGCCGGCCACCGGGACAGCCGGCTCGCTCGTCATTGCCGAAGGTCCAGACGCGCTTGGCTGATCAGAGCGCTCACGCGTGCGTACTCGCTGCGCATGAACGACTCGAACTCCGCGGCGCTGGAGGCGCGCAGCTGCACTGCCTGCTCGGAAAGTTGCGCAGCCAGGGATGGGTCGCGCGCGGCCTTGGCGACCGCCGCGTTCAGGCGGTCGACCACCGATGCGGGCGTGCTCCGCGGAACCACCAGTCCCATCCAGGCGCCAGTGCTGAGCTGCGGGTACCCGGCTTCGATGGTCGTGGGCACGGCCGGCAGCGCCTTCGTGCGCTGCTCTCCGGTGACGGCTAGCCCCTTGATCTTTCCTTGCTGGACGAGCGGCACGGCTGCGCCCGCCGCGAACGCCAGCAATTGGATCTGCTCGCCCATGAGTGCCGTCAAAGCCGGTGCGCCGCCGCGAAATGGCACGTGCAGGACATCCGTTGCGGTCAGCAACTTGAGCTGCTCCATCGCCAAGTGGCCGGAGCTGCCCGCCCCCACGGAGCCGTAGGACAGGGTGCCGGGTCGACGCTTAGCCTGTGCAACGAAGTCGCGCAAGGTGCGCGCGCTGGTATTCGCCGGCGCTGCGAACACGAGGGGCACGGTCCCGATCATCGATACGGGTGCGAAATCCTTGAATGTGTCGTAGCGCAGCCCGGGATAGATGTGCGGATTGACGACGTGCGTGTCGAACACCACGAGCACCGTGTGGCCGTCGGCCGGTGCGCGTGCCACGGCCTCCGTACCGATGATGCCGCCCGCCCCAGGCCGGTTGTCGACGATGACCGGCTGCTGCAGGTCCTCGGCCAGCCTCTGGCCCAATTGACGCGCGGTGACGTCGACCACGCCCCCGGCCGGGAACGGCACGACCAATCGGATGGGTCGGCTTGGGAACCCTTGGGCGAAGCTCGGGACGACTAGACAGGTCACGACCGCAAGCACGATCCATCGGACCATGAGCCAGTTCAGCCCGGCGACGAGGCGGTGCACTCCGTTTCTTGTGGGTTGGCCTGCCATGTCAACACCCCCGGTACCTGCCGGCACGCTGCTCACGGTGCGCCGCGATGGCTTCGTCGACGTCCTCGCTGTATTCCAGCGCCTCACGCAACGCCCACGACAGCTGATGGGCCGCATCGTCACCTGCAGTGGCCTGCAGCCGAGCGACGCGCTTGGCGCCGCGGGGTCCCAGGGGCGGCTTCGCGGCGATCTGCACGGCCATCGTGCGGATCCGCTCCTGCAGCGCGTGCGCAGGCTCGATGCCTGTGACCAGCCCCATGCGCAGCATTTCGTCGGCCATTACCTCACGTCCGGTGGCCATGATCTCCAGTGCGCGACCTGCGCCGATGAGGCGCGACAGGCGCACAGGCGCGCCGGCGCCGGGAAAGCAGCCATAGCTCATCTCATGGAACCCCAGCGTCGCGTGGCTTGCGCACAGCCTGAAGTCGCAGGCAAGCGCGAGCTCCCCGCCACCCGCGCGAACGGCGCCGTTGAGCGCGCCTATGACCAGTTGTGGCAGTGCCTCGAGAAGGTCGAAGGCCTCGTTGGCCAATCGCACGATCTTCAGAATATCGGCCTTGGAATAGCAAGCCCGCAGTTCGGCATTGAAAATGCCCAAGGAGAAGTGTTGCTCGCCAGCGCCCGTGATGACGACGCAGTTTGTCCGCTCGTCACAGGCCAACTCGCTGGCCAGCCGCTTCAGGTGTGTCAATGAAGCCGCCGTGAGACGGTTTCCTTCGTCTGAACGATCGATGGTGAGGAAGACTACATCGCCTTCTGCGCGTACGCGAATGTCCGAGGGCTCTTTCAAATCGCTCTCGAGGCTACAGGCTGGGAGGGACATATCGATCCTTTACAGGCGTGAGAATGGTGTGATTGGACGATTCGGGTCTCAGACTTGCAGTCCAGTGCGCGCCTGTAGCCGGTGCGTCGTGGTGGACAGCAGCCTGACGATGGGGCTGAAAGGCGCGGCCACGAGAATGCGGTTGCTCTGCGCCGTGATCAGAGGACGCACGTGGGCAGTCTTCGACGCCCACAGCGGGTGCGCCGCCAAGGCGCTCCGTTTCTGCTCGCGCTGGGCCATGCTGTCGTACGCCCACAAATGCACGATCTGGTTCAGTGTTCCAACTTCGGTGTGAAAGTAGCCCACCAGCCCTCCGAGGATCTCCCCCTGAAGCGGCATCAGGTGCGTTTGCACCATCTGCAGATACTCGGCGACCTTGCCGGAATGCACGGTGTAGGTCCGCTCATCGATGATCATCGGTCTGTCCTCTTTCAGTAGTCGATCGAGATGTTGCTACGCTGTCCCAGGCGCATGTACACCTCCATCTCGTGGCTCACTGCCTGGGCAGTGGACGGTCCATCTCGGAAGGCCGGTGTCACGGCGGCGTCCGCCAGGCGCGACCTGAGTTGCGGCTCTTGAAGAAGCCCGCCAACAACATTGCCCAGATGCCGTACTAACTCAGGCGGCGTATTTGCTGGGAAGGCCAGTCCCAACCAGGTGTCGAAGGCGAAACCCGGGCTGAACTCCGCAACCGCCGGCACATCTGGCAGTTGCGGCACGCGCGTGGGCGTCGTCACCGCCAGCGCCGTGAGGGCGCCGCTCCTGATCTGACCGATGGCGGCACTCAGGCCGACGACCGAGAGATCGACCTGCCCGCCGATCAAGTCCGCGAGCGCAGGCCCCGTCCCCCGATAAGGCACGTGCAACCAATCCACGCCAAAGGTTTGCTTGAGCAGTTCGGCGCCGAGTTGCGCCGGCGACCCATTGCCAGCCGACGCGTAGGCATACTTGCCCGGCGCAGCCTTGGAGGCCTGGATGAATGCACGAAAGTCCTTGAATGGCACACGCCCGGGATGGGTCACGACGACGAGCGGCACGGAGGCGAAGGTGGCAACGTGCCGGAAGTCCCTGGTCGCGTCGAAAGGAGGTTTCTTGGCAAGCGCCGATGCGATCGGCAGTGCACCGGAACTCACGAGCACCGTGTACCCGTCGGGGCTGGCCCGCCGCACCTCCTGGGCACCGACCACGCCCCCGACGCCGCCGCGGTTTTCCACCACGAACGGCTGCCCCGTCGCTTGGCCCAGGCGTTCCGCGAGGATGCGCGCGGGCCCATCGAAGCTGCCACCGGGCGGATACGGCAGGATCAGCCGCACGGGACGCAGAGGGTAATCCGC
>NZ_LYVO01000035.1 GCF_001984055.1 Variovorax sp. KK3 | reverse complement strand
GACGTACTCGGGCGTCAGGCACAGGCGCTTGGCGATCGCCTCGCCCAGTTCGACGCGCATGCCACCACCGCCTCCGGCACCACCGCCTCCGGCACCACCGCCTCCGGCACCACCGCCCCCGGCACCACCGCCTCCGGCACCGCCGCCTCCGGCACCGCCCCCGCCAGCACCAGCACCAGCACCAGCACCAGCACCAGCACCAGCACCAGCACCAGCACCAGCATCGCCGCTTCCGCTACCACCACCGCCACCCGCTGCGAACATCCAGCGGTCGTTCTTGCCGACGTTGGGTGCGCCGGTGGTACTGCCTGCGGGACGCGTGGCGCGTTGGGACGGCTGCGCGATTTGCGCGGCTTGCGCCGGCGGGCGGGTGTAGTTGCAGAACGCCTCGCCGAACGGGTTGTAGCGATCGCACTGGCTCGAGGGCACGGCTGGGCGAGGCGAAGCTGCCTGAAGCTGCGCCGCGGGCGCGGTCCTGCCTCGAAGGTCGGGAGCTTCCGTGCGCGTCATCGACGATGCCTGCGGGACTTCCGGCAGTCTGGTTGCGGTGCCGGATGCCATCGCCGCTGATGTCGCTGCCGGCCACGGTGTTTCCGCGGTCCGAGCGGTGTCGATCATCCGCGCTGGCGCTCGTGTTCTTGCAGGCGCAGCGCTTCGCGTGGCCGCGACCGCTGATCCGGTCGCGTTGGAGGGCTGCACAGCAGGCGAGGGGCCGTCGGCGACCTTGGGCGCTGCGGCAGTCTCTGTCGCTGGCGCCACGGCCGGCTCAGACGATGTGGCAGGCGTGGGATCGGGAATCGGCATCGGCGTCGGCGCTGCCACCGACGTTGCAGACGCCTGAGCCGACGCCGCCTCCGGCGCCGGTGATGCCTGCCAACTGCCCGCGCCGGGCAGCGCAAGCGGCGGCGCCGAGGTGCCCGATCGGCCGACGAACCACAGCACGAAGGCCGCATGCAGCAGGGCCAACACCAGCAGCAGCCAGACGATCGACGCATCGACGCCCGGTGGAAGCGGAATGCCGAGCACGCGCCGCGTAGCCACCGCGCCGCTGCGCTTCGCCTTCGCAGCCGCAGTCGGGTTTGCAGTGCGTGCCGCGGATGCATCGCCTGCGTTCCAGTCCGGCCCGACCGGGCGGAGGCTGCGCGCAGGCGAGAGCGGCCGTGCGCAACTGCGGCAGTACTTCGCGATGTCCCTGTTCAGCGTCTGGCAGGCATCGCAGACCCGCGTCATCTGGTGCGGCTGAATGGCCGGGCCTGGCGGCTGCCAGTCGCTCCAATCGGGCTGGGCCTGCACGCTGGCGGCCTGGCTGGCGTTGCTTCGCATGGCGGGGCCCGTGCTTCTAGGACGCGAGCGGAACGAGCACCGTCACGCCCACCAGGGAGTTGATGACGATCCAGTACGCGGCCAAATCCCACGCCCGTGCCCATCGCGGCATCGACGGTGCCGCACCTTGCCGCATCACGGGCAAGTCGTCTACGTCGGAAGCATAGAAAGCCGGCAGCTTGTGATGGCAGCCCTTGCAATGGCGCGCCGAGCCGAGGTTGATGGTGCTGCAGGCCTCGCAGACTTCCGCCGACACGGCGCCCGTGCGCAGCATGGCGAGGTCGATCAGGCTGCCGAATGCGACGTCGGCCAGAGCGTTCGCGGGCGCGGTCGTGGTGGTGTATGCGGTTGTGGTTGTTGTCATGGTGGCTCCTCGTGGGGGTGACGAATGCATGGGGCTGCTTCAGCCGAGCAGTCGCATCAGGCGCTGCTCGGCGACGGCGAGCCTCGCGAAGATCAGAAGCTCCTCGTCCGAGGGACCAGGTCCCTGCCCGGCCAGGTGCCGCCTGAATGCGCGGACGATGCGGGCCTGCATCGCCTTCCTCACGCGCACCGCAGCCATCCACGCTTCGCGCACTGTGCGGCCGCCTGCCTCGCCCGGGGGGCGCGACGCCCCATGCGCGTGGATATGGCCTGGATCAGAACGGCGGCGCGCCCGGGCGAGCGATCGCCTCGGGTGCCTTGCGGCGGGTTTGTGCATCGGGGCCCTCTGGATGTTGTCGATCGATGGTCGGTTGATGTGTGAAAATTTCACATCAATGTCGCTCTTGTCCTATAGTGAAGCGTGCGGGCCTGTAAGACAGTGGCGCTAATTCATGTCGATCTGGTAACCGCGCGTCAACGCTCCGACCCTCCGACCATCCATCGCCACCAGGAAGCCCGTGCACTCAAGATCCTTGCGCGTTCTGTTCGAGATCCGGCTGCGCTGGTCCGACGAAGTCCTCGAAGAAGAAGCGACCGGCCGTGACGGCGGTTTCTGGTTTCCTGACACCCCCCACAATCGGGTCAGGCTCGACGCAGCCGTGGCACTGGGAAACAGCCTTCATGGCGAGAGAACTCACTGGATCGAAAAACGCCAAGCCTGAACGCAATGCCAAAGTCGCAGGCGCAGGGCGAGGAAATGCGGAACGCACGGGCTGGGCACTCGAGGCCTGTGCCCGCGTGCTGCGCCCTGTGGTCCGGCTCGCGCTTTCCTTCGGGCTCAAGCACGCCCACTTCGAAGCCATGCTGCGCGACCTGCTGATCGACGAGGCGCGCCGCGCGTGGCGCGCGAAGGGCGCCGAACCCAACATCAGCCAGCTGTCGGTGACCACCGGGCTCAACCGCAAGGTCGTGACGGCCAAGGTGCGTGAGTCCGCGGAGACCTTGCCTCACACGGAGACGTCGGCAGCGGCCAAGACGCTGACCCTGTGGCTGCAAATGGTCATGGACGACCCCGCGCTTCGCAGCCTGCCGATCGTCTCCGACGGCGAGACCGCGTCCTTCGACGCGGTCGCCCGGCATGCCAGCCGCGGCAATGTGCATCACCGCACCATCCTGGTCGAGCTGGTGCGCCTCGGCATGGCGAGCGAGAAGGATGGCCGCGTCGAGCTCGAGGCGGCCGGCTTCGTGCCCGCGAAGGACTTGCAAAGCATGCTCGCCTTTCTGGGCGACAACGCGCGCGACCATCTGTTCGCCGGCGTGGCCAATACGCTCGGTGCCGATCCGCCGCTGCTGGAGCGTTCGGTGTTCGCGTCCGGCATCACGGTCGAAGACTGCGAGCGCATCCACCAACTGGCGCGCAAACGCTGGAGCACGCTCCACCACGAACTGACGCGCGAGATGACGCGCGCCTACGAGGCCGCGGACAGCAGTGCATCGGGCCGCGTGCGGATCGGCATCTATACCTACTACGAAGACACGGCGGACCCTGCGAACGCGGCGCCCGTCGACCCCACGAAGCGATCGGACGACAAAGCATGACCACGACCTTTTTGCGCACGGCCCTTGCTGCGCTCTCCACTGCGCTGCTGATTTCGTGCGGAGGAGGCGGTGGCGGCGGCGGCGGTGGCTTCGCCGTCGGTGGCGCCGCGGTCGGCACCGGGGCGCAGCAGCAATCCGGCCTGGTCGTGGCCTCGGGCGACACCGGCAGTCCGTCTGCGGGCGGCGGCGATGGCGGAGGGAACAGTTCGACAGGTGGCTCTGCCGGTGGAGCGGCCGGCGGTGCCGCCGGCGCAGCGGGTGGCGGCACATCGGGTGGCGGCACATCGGGCGGCGGGGCCACGGCCTCGTCGGGCGGCGACGGCGCGGGCGGCGTGGGCTCCGGCGGCACGGGCGTCAGCACGGCCGATGCGGCTGGCATCGGCGCCGTCGACGGCGCGGGCAGCATCATCGTCAACGGGCTGCGCTACAACACCGACACCGCGACCTACAACGTCGAAGACACGCCCGAACTGCAGCTGGGCATGAGCGTGAAGGTGAGCGGGCCGGTCGATGCCGACTTCCTGAACGGCATCGCGCGCCGCGTCGACTCGGCCGCCGACCTGCGCGGCACGGTGTCTTCGATCAACCTGGGGCAGGGCAGCTTCGTGATCCTGGGCTCGACCATCACCACGGACGAAGCCACGGTCTGGGGCAATACCACGGGCCTGGCCGCCATCGTCCCCGGCAGCACCTTGCAGGTGTGGGGTCTGCCTGCCGCGCCCGGCACGCTGCGCGCGACGCGCGTCGAGCAACGTGCGCCTTCCACGCCGATCCTCACCGGGACAGTGCAAAACCTCGACACGCTGCGGCGCAGCTTCGCCATTGGCGGCACGCCCGTCGACTACGGTGCAGCGACGCTGTCGGGCAGCCTGGACGGCCGTCCGCTGGCCGAGGGCACCCTGGTGCGCGTGCGTGCAAGTGCCGTGGTGGCGGGTCGCCTGCAGGCGACGTCGGTGCAGTGGTGGTACCCGGTGCCGACGGCCAACGGCACGCCGGTGCAACTCGCGGGCATCGTCACCGACTTCGCGGGGCTCGGCTCGCTGCGCGTGCTCAACGTGCCGGTGAACGCGGCGTCGGCGCGCATCAACGGCGGCCCGTCGAATGCCGTGGGCAACGGCGTCAAGGTGGAGGTCGCCGGTGTCATGTCGAACGGCGTTCTCCAGGCCACCAAGCTCAAGCTGCGGCACGTGCCGGGCACGGGCGGGCCGTCGTCCTTCAGCCTGATCGGCACGGTCGGCAATTTCAGCTCCCCGGACAGCTTCCGGGTGCGGGGGCAGCCGATCGATGCCAGCGGGCCGGGCGTGGTGTTCGTCAACGGCACGGCGGCCAACCTGCGCAGCGGGGCGAAGGTCAGCGTCGAAGGCGCGCAGGTGATCGACGGTGTGCTCATCGCGACGCGCGTCGTGTTCGATTGAGGCCTCGCCGACGTCGACTCACCCGTTCGTTGGGCCGCCTCGTCGCGGCAGTGCCTCGGCGTGGCGTTGCCCTTACACGAACCGTGGGCGCGAGCCGACCCGGCCACGACCCTTCGGTATGCGTTGATCGTGGGATGAAGTGCCTGTCATCTACGCCTTTTTCCATCGGCCTCTTGGGCCGTGCATTCACGGCCTGCTCCTGTGTCGTTGTCGTGGCCTGCGGTGGCGGTGGCAGCGGCGGCGGCGGTGCGGCGCCCTTGCTCGGGGCGACGATGCCGATCGCCGGCGCGCCTGCTGTGGCCGATACGAGCGTGGCCCCTGCGCCCGCCGTCGACGCGCTTCCGTCGACGCGCGTCACAGCTGTTCCGAAGGCCAACTACGGAGCGTCGGAAGGCATGCAAGCCTTCGAACTCATCAACGCCGAGCGGGAGCGCTGCGGCTTCGGTCTGGTTGCGCAGAGCGCGCAGCTCGATTCAGCTGCGCAGGCCCATGCCGACTGGCAGATCCTGAACAGTGACCTGAGTCATGCCGAGGTGCCCGGCACGCCCGGTTTCACAGGCGTCGACCTGCTGGACCGCGCCTCGGCCGCGGGCTACGTCGCCGGTGGTGTGGGTGAGGAAATATCGAGCTTGTACTACTCGGGCTCGGTTGCCGGAACGGGTGTGTTCGGTGTACGCGCGCTCCTGGCGCTGCCGTACCACCAGCTGGGCATGCTGGCCGGCTATCGCGACATCGGCATTGCGTTGCGTGGGAGCGACCAGCTCGGCACGACCCCCAGCAAGGGGCCGCGCACGGTCCAGCAGTTCAACCTCGGCTACACGTCCTCGTCCGGTCCGCAGGAGCCTGCGAGCGACGAGGTGCTCACGTACCCCTGCGAAGGGACCCGAGGCGTCTTCTACGAGATCACCAACGAGACACCGAACCCGGTGCCTGGGCGAGACCTGCGTACCCGACCTCTGGGGCCGGGCATGGTCGTCGCCGTGCGAAGCGGGCAAGTGCTCGTGATTTCGTCGGCCCGCATGACGACGTTGTCGAACCGCGCTCCCGTCTCGCTGCGTGCGCCGCTGACGAAGGACACCGACCCCCATGCCGTCCTGGCGTCGCATCAGGCGGTCCTCATTCCCGACGCATCGCTGCTCGCGAACACCACGTACGAGGTCAGCATCGCGGGAACCAACGACGGCGCTGCTTTCAAAAGGAGCTTCACGTTCGCGACCGGGTCCGGTGCGGCTCGTTGACCGGGCCCGTTCCCGCGGCGCGTTGCCTCAAGACTTCTTCTTCGCGTTGCCCCAGCCGGAGAACACCCTGTCGAAAAGCGATCGACTCGGGCGCGACACGTGATCGGTTCCGTCGTCGGCCGGAGCCTTGTCGGCCGTCGAAGCGAGTTGGCCCAGGGTCTCGAAAACGTACCTCGGTGGCGCCGTCCGAAACCCCAGGGCTCGTTCGGCCAACTGGATCACACGCATGGCAAGCAGCGAGTCGCCGCCGAGATCGAAGAAGTTGTCGCTGGGCCGGATATCGGAAACCTCGATCTTCAACACGTCGGCCCAGATCTTCGCCAGTTGCAGTTGACTTCCAACAAGCGCTGGCGTGCTAACAGCCTCTGCAGCAGAAGCGCTCACCGTGCGTTGCGTTACCTCGAAAGCCACGTGCGCGTCTGTTTCGCTGCGTGACAGGTGCCGAAGACGCCCCGCTTGGGGCGCTGCGCCCGAGCCGATCAGGTTCGCCAAGGTCTCATGCGGATCGTCGGCCACCCTCTGCAAAAGCTCGACATAGCGATCGCGCAGGGCCGCCGCTGTTTCTCTACGGAAGATGTCTGCGTTGTAGGTGAGCCCACCCTCGAGGCCATCATGACCATCGGCCAGCCACAAGCCGATGTCTTCCGTCGCGCCGCGCTGGGACACCTTGATCTGGCGCTGTTGCAACGGTCCGATGCACGCCGGCCGGTCGCGTGTGTCCTCGAAGGAGAAAAGCACCTGGTACAGCCCGACGCCCTTGGCCCGCGCCGAGAACTCGGGCTCGCCGGCGAAGCGCTCGAAAGGCACCTGTTGATGGTCCAACGCCAAGACCAGGTCCTGCTTCAGGTGCTGCACGAACGCTCCGAGCGTCTGCCCGAGGTCGACCTCCACGAGAAGCGGCAGCAGGTTGCCGAACAAGCCCATCACGCCCTCGATCTCGGGAAGCTGCCGACCGCGGACCGGCGTCGCGACGACGAGCGTACGTGCATCTGCCACGCTGCTCAGCAGAAGCGCGTATGCACCGAGTGCGAGCATGTTCAGCGTCACCTGATGGCTGCGTGCGATCAGCCGAAGCCGCTCGGTGAGCGCGCCGTCGACGGCCATCCAGTGTGTGTTTCCCTGACCGGTCAACCCCGCTCTGCGCGGCATGTCGGTGGGCAGCGCCCGCGATGGTGCTGCGCCTGCGAAGCGTTGCTTCCAGAAGCGCAACTGTTCGTCGCACTGGGAAGAGTTCAGCCAGTTCAGGTACCACTCGGCATAGTCGCCGTGCGTGACCGTCACCGGAGCCAAGCCATGCGGCACGCCATCGAGCTGCGCCTGGTAAGCGGCGGACAATTCGCCGACGAGAAGATCCACGCAGCCTCCGTCCCAGATCAGGCGGTGCGCCACGAAGACGAACACGTGGTCGTCTTCAGCGACGCGGATCAGCGCCGCGTTGAAAAGGGGGGCGCGATGAACATCGATCAACTGGTCCGCCACGCGCTGCAGGGTTTCGGCGAGTTCCGCTTCCCGCTGGTCGGAAGGCAATTCGCGAAGGTCGATCAGCGGCATCTCGACCTCGACCTCGTCGGCAACCGATGCGACGAGTTCGCCGTGCTGCGACGTTCTGTCGAACCATGTGCGCAAAGCTGGCTGGCGGCGCACGATCTCGCGCAGCGCATCGTGAAGCGCCGACTGGTCGAGGAAGCCCGTGAGCCGGAAGGCCGAGGGCGTGTTGTAGACCGATCGCCCAGGATGAAGCTCTTCCAGGAACAGGATGCGTTCCTGCATCGGCGTCAGCGGTGCGGCGCGGCGCCCATCACGATGCGGGATTCGCTCCACCGCAGCGACACCCTCTGCCTGCAGCTGGGCCACCGCCGATGCCAGGCGCTCCGCGGTCGGCGCCGCGAAAAGCGTGCGCAGCGGAACGATCACGTCGAATTCCCGGCTCAGCAAGGCCGCGAGCCGCGAAGCCAGCAACGAGTGACCACCCAGGGCGAAAAAATCGTCTCGAATGCCCAGCGCCGGCAGGCTCAGCACCTTCTCCATTGCGCGCAGCACGAAGCGCTCGCGCGGATTTCGCGGCGCGTCGTCGTGTGGCGCCGCCGGTGTCCGCTCGCCTTCGAAGTCGGCCGGTGCGGGCAACGCTTTCCGGTCGGCCTTGCCATTGGGAAGCCGCGGAATGGCGTCGAGAACGACCAGATGCTGCGGCAGCATGTACTCGGGAAGGCGTTCGCGCAGCACCTGCTTCACGGCTGCGACGTCGATCTGCTGACCAGCTGCAGGAACGAGGTACGCGACCAGGCGCACGTCGCCGAGGCTGTCCTCCCGAGCAACGACGAGGCTGGACGCCACCCCGGGACCCGCGTTGCAGGACGCTTCGATTTCCCCCGGCTCGATTCGATAGCCACGCACCTTGACCTGGAAGTCGAGGCGGCCCAGATGCTCCAGGAGGCCGTTGTTGCACCAGCGGCCACGATCCCCGCTTCGGTAGATCTTGCCGCCCGCGTCGATTGCCGGATCGGAAACGAAGGATTTGCGCGTGAGTTCAGGGCGGTTGAAGTACCCGATCGCGACACCTGCGCCGCCGATGCAGATCTCGCCCGGCACGCCGACGGGGCATCGCTTTCCGTGCGCGTCGAGGATCCACACGCTCGTGTTGGCGATGGGGCGGCCGATGAACACGCCGTTGCGACCGACCTGCGAAGAATCCACGCGCCAGAAGGTCGAATAGACCGTCGTTTCGGTGGGACCGTACAGGTTCCAGACCTCGCCACAACGTGCCTCCAAGGCGGCTGCCAGATCGGGCGGCAGGGTTTCTCCGCCGGACAGCGCCTTCAACCCGGCCTTGCCCTTCCACTGCGCATCCAGCAGCAGTTGCCAGGCGCTCGGTGTGCCTTGCAGCACCGTGATGTCCTCGCGCTCGATGAGTCGGCACATCGCCTGTCCGTCTTTCGCCGTCTCGCGATCCACCAGCACGATCTCCGCCCCCACCTCGAGTGGGAGGATCAGTTCCATGACCGCGATGTCGAAGCTCAGGGTGCTGGCTGCCGCCACCCTGTCTTCCGGGCTCATGCGCAGCACATGGCGCATGCTCCCGAGCAAGTTGGCCACTGCACCGTGGGAGATCGCCACGCCTTTCGGCTTGCCAGTCGATCCCGAGGTGTAGATGAGAAACGCCATGTCGTCGGGTCTTGCACTCTGCGGGCCCGGCGTCATCGGGCCTGACGGCGCCTTCAGCCATTGCGCGTCGATGTCCAGCCACAGGAGCTGCCTGTCGAGGTCCTCGCACCAGGCGGTGGGCGCATTGGCAACGCCGGACGACAGAATCAACAGGCCGATGCGTGCGTCTTCTGCCTGAAACTCCAGCCGCGCCATCGGAAAGTCCGGGTCCAGCGGCACGTAGGCGGCGCCGCATTTGAGCACTGCGAGCAGCGCGACCACCATGTCCGCGTCCCGCCGGAGGCACAAGCCGACGCGGTCGCCGCGCCCGATGCCACGCGTCCGCAACGCATGTGCCAGGCGATTGGACCGCTCGTCCAGTTCGCGATAGGTCCAGCGCTTCCCACCGTGCCGAAGCGCCACGCGGTCGGGCTGTGCCGCCGCGCTCATCTCGAAGCCGGCGTGCATGAGGCCGCTGCTTTCGAGTGGCGTCGGTGGTGGCTGGAGGGCAACAAGACGGGCTTCTTCGGTAGCCGTGAGTAGGTCGACCCCCCCCAGGGCGGCGTGCGGGTCGCGCACGGCGGCTTCGAGCAGAAGCTCGTACATGCCCAACCAGCGACGAATCGACGCCTCGTCGAACAGGTCGGCGTTGTACTGCACTTCGCACTGCATGCCGCCGGCGACCGGCGTGAGGTTCATGAACAGTTCGAAGTTCTCGTACGCCCGCGGGATGCTGCGCAGCTTCGTCCTCAAGCCCGGAAACCCGCCGACAGCCGCGTCCGCGTCGGCATCGACGTTGAACAGGACGCTGACCAGCGGCAGGCGACGTGGATCCCGCGGCACCAGCAGCTTCGTGAGAAGCGTCCCGTAGGTGATGTTCTGATGCTCGAAGGCGTCGAGCAACAGGCCGCGGCTCTGCGTCATCAGATCGCGCATCGCGGTCGATCCGTCGACCGACACCCGCAGCGGCAGGAGATTCACGCAATGCCCGACGAGCCGAGGCATCTCGCTTGCGAGCTGCCCTGCGGCCGCGATGCCGATGACCAGATCCTCCTGCTCCGTCAGCCGATGAAGGAGCCCGGCGAATGCGCCGAACAGCGCGGCGTAGAGGCTCGCCGACGATCCGGCAGCGAGCTTGCGGGCCGCATCGATTAGGCCGGCGTCGAGCGTCGCATCGACGCGGTTCGACGTGAACGTTCGCGTCGGCGGGCGTGGCCGATCGATCGGCAACTCGAGCATCGGCAAGCTGCTGCCGCTGAAACGCTCCAGCCAGTAGTCGACATGGGCCCGCATCGCCGGGCTGTCCATGGCGTCGGCTTCCCAACGCGCGTAGTCGGCAAAGCGAGGCGCGGGTTCGAGCGACGGCCTGACGGCCAATTCATGCGCGTAGAGCTCGCCGAGCTCCGTCCATATCACGTTCCACGACCAGCCATCGCAGACCGCGTGGTGGGCGCTGAGCACCAGGGTGTGGTCCTGTGGCCCGCAGCGATAGAGCCTCGCCCGAAAGAGGGGACCTTGTTCCAGGAGGAAACGGTCGCGGACTGCGGTTTGGACGGCGGCCTGCAGCCAGTGGTCCGGTTCAAGCAGCTCGTCCTCGGGCATGTCGATGCGATGCAGCGTGAAAGGCTGGGTCGCGGCGATGACGAGTTGCGTGCCGTCCGCCGAGAACGTCGCGCGAAGACTCTCGTGGCGCGCCAGCAGCTGCCCCAGGGCGCGCTCCAAGGCGACTTCGTCGAGCACGCCCTGGAGCTGAAGTATGCCGGCTTCGTTGTAGGCCAGGCTGGCGTCAGTGCCGAGTTGGTCTGCTAGCCACACTTCGCGTTGCGCCTCGGTCGTTTCGATGACCGCTGCGATGTCGCCGAAAGCAAAAGGATCGAGATTATCGGAGTTCGACCTGTCAGCCATGGGAGCCACGTCTCTCACGAATCAGTCCTCGTCGAAGTGCTGGCCGCGTCCGGTGAGGAAGCGGCCAAATTTGAGTTGTGAAAATTTCACATCGAATTCGCCGTTGTCCTATATTTGCGGGCCCGGTCCTGTCGGACGCTGGCGCTTGTTGCTGTCAACTCGGCCGCGCCAAGTGGTCGTTTTAAGAGCCGGGCGCGCAGACGTCGTTACGCTCTCGAGCTTCCGTTTGTCGCTTTCGAATGACGACGCCGCCGGCGCCAGACCGCTGGCCGCTTCGACGACTCTGGAGAAATACATGCGAACACTCGACCTCCCCACCGGCGGCAAGATCCCCGTGCTCGGCCTGGGCACCTGGTGCATCGGCGAAGACCCGGCGCTTCGCGGCGCCGAGGTGGCCGCCGTGCGCAGTGCCATCGCCATGGGCTACCGCTTGATCGACACCGCCGAGATGTACGGCGAAGGCGGCGCGGAAGAAGTCATCGGCCAGGCCATCGCCGAGGCGCTGCGCGCCGGCGACGTGAAGCGCGAAGAGCTGTTCGTCGTGAGCAAGGTCTATCCGCACAACGCCAGCCGGCGCGGCACGCCCGCGGCTTGCGCGCGCAGCCTGGCGCGGCTCGGGCTCGACCGCATCGACCTGTACCTGCTTCACTGGCGCGGGCAGTACCCGCTGTCCGAGACGGCCGAGGCGATGCGCTCGCTGGTGGACAAGGGCCTCATCGCACGCTGGGGCGTCAGCAACTTCGACACCGACGACATGCAGCAGCTGGCCGCGCCGGACTGCGCGGCCAACCAGGTCTACTACGCGCTCAGCGAGCGCGGCCCGGAGTTCAGCCTGTTGCCGTGGCAGCGCGAGCGCAGCATGCCGTTCATGGCCTACAGCCCCATCGACCGCGGTTCGTTGGCGGACGATGCGGGCCTGCAGCAGATCGCGCAGCGCCTGGGCGTGACGGCCGCCCAGGTGGCCCTGGCCTGGGTGATGGCGCAGCCCGGCGTGGTGGCGATTCCGAAGGCGGTGCGCGACGCCCACCAGCGCGACAACCTGGCCGCCGCCGCGCTGAGCTTGAGCGCGGAAGACCTGGCCGAGATCGACCGCTTGCATCCGCCGCCGAAACGCAAGAAGCCGTTGGCGATGATCTGACGCGCAGCGGCAACGCCGGCGCTCAGCGCTTGCGCACCGGCGCTCGCTGCGGCTGCATCACCGGCGGCTTGGCCGCGGGCTTGCGTGGATAGAGCTGGGCGATGAAGGCCTTGTCCGAATCCGACAGCGTGCTACCCGCGTTGATCGGCTCGCCCGACGCGATCATTTCGCCGGGGAAGTCGTAGGTCATCACCGAATGGCGATCGAACTTGCGGTACGGCGGAATGGTCGGCGGATTGCGATCGAGGATGTTCTGCTCGACCTGTTCGCGCGACCAGTAATTGGGCGGGCCGGTGAAGTTCTTGAACACGGCTTCCCGGTTCCACTCGATGCCCTCGTTCGGGTTCTTGTGCTCCTGCCACAGGCCGAGGGCATGGCCGAATTCCTTGAGTACGACGCGCCGAAGCTCCCAGTCCGGCGTCAGTTCGAGGAGCCAACCGAAGTTCATGGTCGGCTCGTCGGGTGGCACGTTGCGCGCATCGGTGCCCTGGTAGGACCAGCTGCCGTCGTTGCTCTTGAAGCCGATGCGGATGTCGGCGGGCGTCTTACTACGGTCGCCGAGCACCTGGTAGTGCAGGTTCGCATGCTTCAGCCACAGCGAAGCGGCCGCCATCACGCGCTTGCGGAGCGTCGGGCTGCCACCGATGAAGCGGATGCGCAACGTGCTGCCGTTGGGCCAGAGCCTGAGCTTCACGGGTTCGGTGCCGGCCGCTGGCGCCGGGGCTGGGGGCGGCGCATGGCCGGCCTCCGGATGTCCTGGCTTCTGGGTCATCGCCTCCACGTGTTCCCAGAGCGGCTCGTCGTCGGGTCGGCTCACCAGCGCCAACGCGATGATCTCGCGCAGCCGTCCGTTCGAGGCGATGCTGCGAAGCGCACCGATCAGTTCTCGATGGTCATCGGTGTGCGACGAGATGCGCATGTCGAGCAGCTCGACCAAGGCCTGGCCCGGGAACGCAGCAGAGAGCACCTCGGCCAGATGCTCGATGCCCCATCCGTCCACGCCCAGGTCCGTCGGCAACCCTTCCCGGACCCGCGCCGTGGTCGCCCCGATCAGCAATCGAACCATCGCGTCCACGTCATCCGCCTCCAGCAGCGACTGCTGCAACGCGACCTGTGCGTCGATCAGTTCGGACAAGCGGTAGCAGTCGGAAGAGGTAGATGCGACCGCGGCCAGTTCGGCCAGTCGGCCCCCTCCGCCGCCGGTGCGGGCGAGCGCTCGCAGTGCGCGGACGAGCTCGGCGCGCGACGGTGGCTCAGACAGGTGCCGCGCCTCGATCGGCTGGATGCGCGCGAGCATGGTCGTGTCTTCGCCCGCTATCTGCGTCGGCGTACCAACCGCACGGCTGAAGCCCGTGAGCGTCACGTCGACGCCGTCGCCGCGGCTTGCGTGATCCGTCACGTGCGCCATCGTTCCGATCCGCCGCAGCCGGCGTGGATCGAATCCGTCTCCCTGGCTTTCGTCGAGCACGACGAACACGGTCGCGTCTCCGCCGTTCTGCACCTTGAAGAGACCACGCATCGATTCGGGCCGCGTCAGTAGCAGCTGGCGCTCGCGTCCGGGGAACAGGACCACGTCGCGCACGGGAAGCAAGGGCAGGTAGGTCTGCGAGTCGGCTCGACGCTCCGACAACACGTCGCGGATGCTGCGCAGCACGTCGGCGCGATCGGTGTGCGCGTCGGTGGGCGACATGTCGAATTGCGCGCGGTTCGCCGCCGTCTCCACTTCGCGCAAGGCCTCGGATGGCAATTGCCGCGCGGCCGACAGCAACGCGAGAAGGGCGTGATAGGCGACGAAAGGCTTCTCCTGGCGAATGCGCGTGCCGAGCCATGCACACCATTCGGCCTGCGGTTGCAGCTGCAGCGCGACGGCCATGGCCAGGCGAAGCCCTGGGCTGTCGCCGCTCGCCCAGGCTTGAAGAGGCCAGTCCGCACGCTGCTTCAAGACTTCGCGCATGCGGATCGTGATCTCCGTCATGACGCGGGTCCTGGGGCCGCCGGAGGGCATGCTCGCGCGCTCCCGCTCGTACTCGCGGGCCAAGGGGGCGATCGCATCGCTTTCGGGCGGCGGCATCAGCGCGTAGGGCGCTTCTGCGGCGGCCAGCACCGCCGGCCAGGTCACTCCGCAGCGCATGCACAAATGCTCAAGCATGCGCTCGGGTACACCATCCGTCGCTTGCATGATGTACGTCGCCAATGCGTCGGTGTCTCGCATCTGCTCCAGCGAAAGGCCGTCGAGCCGCAATTCGCCGCCGTGGCGGTCGATCCATTCGCGCAGAGCTTCGTCGGTGATGCGTGAGAGCGATGGAAGCAGGGTCACCCGCAGCGCGGACAGCAACCCGCTGGGCAGGCTTTGGTCCGCCGTGGCGGTCGGCTGCCCGCGGTCCAGCAGGTACACCGCCACCGGAAAGTCGAGTGTTGCGAGTTCGCGGAGCTCGGCTTGCTGCGAAGCAGTCAGACGCTCGACGCCATCAATGGCGATGGCCAGGGTACGGCCCGTGGCGAGGCGGGTCAGGTACTCGCGGAGCAAGGCCCGCGTCGGCTCCAGTCCCGCTGCGCGGGCCAGCAGCGCCCGCAGCGAAGACGATCGATCCGTCGGCACGACCCACAGCAAGGCTGGGGCCTTGTCGTACTGAGACAGCAGGCGCAGCAGCACCCAGCGGTGTGCGTGATCGCTGCGACCGCGGAGGATGAAGACCCGCGCTCGCGACCCCACGAGCTTCGCACGATGTACCGCGCGTTGCTCAGAAAAATCCAGGCTTTGCAGCGCGCGAACGACCGCTTTCGGATCGCCGCTCTGCGGCGCGGCCGGCGTCGCTGGCAATGCCGGCATCGCGTCCCGCATCGCGACGAACCATTCCTTCGAAAGGTTCCCCGTGCCCCCGCCCGTCTCTGCCGCGTTCAGCCACGCCAGCGCGCGCTCTGGCGCGAGGAAGTTCAGCGCGGTGAGCTGCTGTGCATGGCGCAGCTCGGTGCGGTCGAACCAGCTGCTGCGGCGCTCGGCGTGCTGCCACAGCAGGGCGGCGACGGCGCGCAGGCGCTCCTGCCCGTGCCGGGCCATGAGCCGCGCCAGCAGCAACTCGCGCACGGCGGCATCCATCACGCACAGGCCTTGCGCTTCGGCCTCGCTGCACAGCGGCGACAGCAGGAGCAGAGACTCGACCCAGTGGGGCAGGCGTTCGCCGTCGAAGAAGAAGTTGATGCGGATCAGGTGCAGCAGGCCGGGGTCGAGCGCCACGGCCAGCGCCGCGTGGGCGGCGAGGTCGAGCGCCGTGGTGGCCAGTGCCTCGGGGGCCGGCTCGCCCATGGTGGCGGCGGCCGCCTGCAGGGAGCGCTCGAACTGCGTGAGACGCCGCCGTGCCAGCTGGCGCCGCGCCTCGTCGCTCACAGCGGGCGCTCCAGGTTGACCGGATGTCCGCGCAAGGCATTGACCGCGAGCTGGATGCCGGTGCGGTCGAGCGCGAACATGGGCACGTGGCGTGCCAGTTGCGCGGCCGAGGTGTGCGCCCAAAGGGGCCGCGGCACGGGGTTGAGCCAGACCACCGAGGGCGCGCGGCGGCGCAAGGCCTTGACGAAGGCCAGCGAGTCCTGCACGCGGCCCGCCTCGGCACGGCCGCGTGCGGCGCCGGCATCGCTCACCACCAGCGCGGTGGTGCCCGGCGCCATGGTGGCGAGCAGGTCGCGCAGCGGCTGGCCTTGCTCGAGTTGCGGGTCGGCGTACACGCGGCCTGCGTCGAGCGGCTCGATGCGCGACAGCACCGGGTCGAGGGCCGGAAAGAAGTCGCCGCCTTCGAGCTCCGACAGCAGCGAGCGGTCGGTGCCCTCGGTCGGTACGTCGTGGAAGTAGTGCAACGAGGTCTGCTGCAGCATTCCGGCCTCGCGCACCGCCGTGCAGAAGGCGTCGACGAAAGGCCCATGGGGCGCCATCGATCCTTCCGAGTCGACGAAGAGGGCGAGCCGCGTGGCGTTGCGCCGGCGCGGCACCAGCACCGGCGGCACCGCGACGCCGCTGCGCAGGCGGCCGAGCAGCGTCTGGTCGAGGTCCAGGTCGGTGGCCGGCCCGAAGCGCATGGGCCGGCGCAGGCGGCGAAAGGCCTGCGCGATCTCGCGGTGCGTGAGCGGGTATTGCTCGACCAGCATCAGCCGCGCGTCGGCGATCTGCACACCGGCAAGCGTGAGTTCGGGCATGCCGACGGTCTGGCGGGCGACGCTGAGCTGGATGTCTTCGTCGCGTACCGGCTTTGGGGGCGCAACCTCGGGCCCGGGCGTTGCGGCGCCGCGGGTGCCGCGCGGCCGCGCGCGGACGGTCGTCGCGGGCGACGCATCGGCGTCCGGCTCGGGCGACCAGTCGGCCGGCCAGGCGAGGCGGGCGAAGAGGGCGCGCACGATCGCGGCCTCGCGCGGCGACTTGGCCCACAGGGCGACGATCAGCTCGCGCAACGCGTCCTGTGATGACCAGCCGAAGCCGGCCGTCAGGGCCGCGCGCAGCGCATCGAGGTCGGGCGGCCCGATGGGCAGGCGCCGCCGGCGGAGCTGCTCGAACAGCTCGCGCACCAGTGCGAAGGCATCGGTGTCAGCCACGGCGCGCCGGTGGCGTGGCCGACGCGAAGGCCTCCTGTGCCGGCTTGAGGTCCGCGACGTTCTTGATCAGGGCCTGCACGGCCGGCAGGCGGTCGAGCGCCGCCGGTGGGGTCTTGTTGGCCTGCAGGTAGCCCACCCAGTCGAGCAGCTCGGACAGCCCGGGCTTCTTGAGCAGGTCGCGCTGCCGCAGCCTGGTCACCACCTCGATCGCCTTGCTGCGCAGGGCGGCATCGGTGATGCTGTGCTGCGCGAGGATGGCGTCGAGCTCGTCCTTCGGAAACTCGACGTAGTGGAAGATGCAGCGGCGCAGGAAGGCCGTGGGCAGCGCCTTCTCCTCGTTGTGCGTGACGATGATGATGGGCCGCAGCGCCGGTTGGTCCGGCGGCACCTTGAAGGCGATGTCGGGCGACTCGGCCACCTCGAACTCCAGCCGGTCGAGCTCGCGCAGCAGGTCGTTGGGAAAGTCGAGGTCGGCCTTGTCCACCTCGTCGATCAGCACCACCGAGCGCCGCCCGTGGCTCGCGCGGACGATGGCGCGGCCGAGCGGGCCGAAGCGGATGTAGTCGGCCACCGTGTTGGCGCGCGGCGTCCCGCCCTTGCCGGTCGGCAACTGCACGTCGTGCAGGCGGCGCACCGCGTCGTAGGTGTAGAGCAGGTCCTGTGCCTTGCTGGTGCTCTTGATGTAGCTCTCTTCGATCGGCAGGCCGAGCGCATACGCCACCGCGTGGGCGAGCCGCGTCTTGCCGCAGCCCGGGTCGCCCTGCAGCAGCAACGGCCGCCCGAGCGCTATGGCGAGGTTGACCACTTCTTCCAGCGCGGGGCTGGCCAGGTAGGCTTCGCGCTGAACCTCGGCCTTGGGCGGCCGCGAGGCGGGCACGGAGTCGCTGCCGGTGGCCTCGATCCTGCGCGTGGCGGGCAGCCGGGCCCGGCGGTTGAAGCGTTGCGACAGGTCGATCTGGTGGCGGGAACTCATGGTCGTCCTCCTTCGGTTCTTCGGTGCATCAGGGCGGCTGTCTGAAGCGCTCGCGCAAGGCCGCCTGCGGCAGGTTCTGGCTCAGCAGCCTGATCGCGTTCTCGAGCGCGAAATAGGCGACGTCGGTCGGCGGGAACACCGCCTCGTCGACGGCCTTGTGCAGCCAGAGCTTGAAGTCGTCGCGCAAGTCCGGGGGCCAGCCCTTGTCGCGGGTCACGTCCTCGACCCATTCGTAGAGGTCCGTGTCCTGGAAGCGCGGCGCCGGCAGCAGGATGCAGCGCTCGGGCGCGGTGCAGTCGGCGCGCGTGTTGAGCAGCAGCACCAGGTGGTGCGCCAGTGCGTCTGCATAGGCCGCGAAGAGCCCGGGCAGCAGGCGTGCAACGGCATCGTCGGGCGCGCTGTCGGCATCGACCATGCACACCACGTGCTCCTGGGCCAGCCGGGGCTTGAGCCGGACGATGAGGTCCAGGGTCTTATCGACGGGGGTGAAGCGCTCGTCGAGGCGAAGGCGCGAGTTGCTGGTGGATGCCGGCACGCCCAGGTGGAGGCGCAGGCGCTCGATCACGTTGCCGATCACCGTCTGCTCGGCGCCGCACAGCATCAGCACCACCAGGCGCTTGCGCGGGATGGCGAGCGCCTTGCGCCAGACCTCTTCCAGCGGCCGCAGGTCCAGCGCGCGGATGTGGAGCAGGTCGGCGGCGCTGGCCGGCCGGTCGGCACCCAGCTTGCGGGCCAGCGCGAGCAGGCTGTCGTTGCCGGGGCGCCGCACGAGCGCGGTGTCCATCACGGTGGCGAGTCCGGCCTCGCCGTTCCGGGCCTTCACCACTTCGAGGAAATCGTAGGCCATGTCTTCGAGCGGGCCGTCGCCCACGCTCGCTGCGAGGCTCTTGACCTGCCCGGTGGCCTTGGCGAACTGGGCCAGCGCCTGGCGCGAGCTGAAGGCGTCGACGATGGCGTCGCGGAAGGCTTCGATGTGATCGCCGTACCGCAACGGGGCTTCTCCGGCTTGCCTCAGTCGCGAGCCGGCAGGAGCCCGAGCTTGCCCTCGGCCTCCATGCGCTCGACGATCGCGCGGGTCGCGATGGCCCGGTTGCTGGCCTGGGTCTTCGGGTCGACCCGGTGGTGGATGCCCAGCAGGGTCCAGCCCGACGCGAAGCAGGGCGAGCCCGAGGAGCCTGGTTCGGTCTCGGCCGTGTGCTCGTACACGGCCTGCTCGCGGTCGGGCAGCCAGCCGGTGACGGCGCCCGCCGCGACTTCGAGGGTCCGGCCCGCGGGATGCTGCAGCACGATGCAGCTTTCCTTCGGCAGCTCGAATGCGCGCGTGCCGAGCGCCAGCCAGCCTCGCTTCTGCCCATCGGCCAGCGCTTCGTCGCCGATGGCGCGTGCGAGAGGGAGCAGCACGTAGTCGAGCTCGCCCTTGTGGCTGGCGTCGAGGTACGTCGACGCCGGGTCGAAGCCAACATCGACGCCGGGATCGGCAGGGGCCTGGCCCTCGGCCGCGCGGAAATCGAAGCAGGCGCTGTAGTCCTTCGGCTCGCCCAACTGACCCGAGCCGGGCGCAGACTCGAACACATGCCAGTTGCTCATCACCAGCCGCGGGCCGACCAGGAAGCCTGTGCCGATCGCCTGCCCGCCGCAGCGGATCTGGCAGACGCGGCGTTCGCAGCGCACCATTTCCTGCCGCCAGCGCCCGGTGGATTCGAGGCCGGAGGCCTGGATGATCCGCGCCTGGAAGCCATCGTCGAGCCCTTGCGATGCACGCCCGGTGAAGGGCGCCGGCGCGAGGCCGTGGGCGCGGGCGACGTCGCGCAGCATCTCGTTGCCGGGGCTGCGCGCCACTGCATCGCGAAGCAGCACCTCGGTCCAGCCCTTGGACTCGGTGAGTTCGAGCAGGTCGAAGGCCACGTCGTCCAACGGCCCCTTGCCGACCTTGGCCTCGAGGTTGATTTCCAGCGCGAAGGCGGCCAGCTGCTTTAGCGATGCCCAGTTGCGATAGCCGTCCACCAGCGCATCGCGCGCGGCCTCGAGCTGGTCCGGGGTGAGCCGTGTCATGTGGCGTTGGTTCTCACTCAAAAACCAGCATATCAGGCAAAGGAAAGGCGTCCAACCGGAAGATCACCTTCCAGGTGGACGCCTGTTCGATGCTTCGCCCCTTCGGGCGACGCGAAGTCAGTGTGCTTCTGCTTGCTTGGCTGCGGCGATGATCGCCGCGTCGTCCTGCTTGGCACCGTTGAGGAACAGGTTCAAGCCCACCGCCGCGATCGACGCCAGCAGGATGCCCGACTCGACCAGCGAGTGGATGCCGTGCGGCATCCATTGCTTGAAGTTGGGCGCGATCAGCGGAATCATGCCGACGCCGATCGACACCGCGACGATCATCGCGTTGTGGCGGTTGCCCTTGAAGTCCACCCCGCCGAGGATGCGGATGCCGGTGGCCGCGACCATGCCGAACATCACGAGGCCGGCGCCGCCGAGCACCACGGTGGGCAGCGACTCCACCAGCGCCGCCATCTTGGGCAGCAGGCCCAGCACGATGAGGATGACGCCGCCGGCCACGCAGACGTAGCGGCTTTTGATGCCGGTGACGGCGACCAGGCCCACGTTCTGCGAGAAGCTGGTGTACGGGAAGGTGTTGAAGATGCCGCCGATCAGCGTGCCCAGGCCGTCGGTGCGCAGGCCGCGCGCCAGGTCTTTCTGGGTGATGTTGCGGTCGGTCATTTCGCCGAGCGCGAGGAACATGCCGGTGGATTCGATCATCACCACGATCATGATCAGCGTCATGGTGAGGATGAGGATCGGGTCGAAGATCGGCATGCCGAAGTGGAAGGGCAGCACCACGTCGACCCACGGCGCCTTGCCGACCTTCTCGAAGGTCATGAAGCCGAAGACGGTGGCGACGACGGCGCCGATGACGATGCCCAGCAGCACCGAGATGTTGGCGATGAAGCCCTTGGCGTACTTCACGATCAGCAGGATCGACACCAGCACCAGCGCCGCGATGCCCAGGCCGCCCAGGTCGGCGTACTTCGGATTCGGCACCGAGGGCACGATGGCCAGGCCCTTTGGTACGGGCGGCACCGAGCTTCCGGGCGAGGTGACTTCGGCCAGCCACTTCGCGTACACCGGGTCGACGATGGCGGGCGCCGTCGGGCCCACCGGGTTGCCGAAGATCCAGTTGATGCCCACGCGCATCAGGCTGATGCCGATGACCGCGATGATCGTGCCGGTGACCACCGGCGGGAAGAAGCGCAGCATTCGAGACACGAGCGGCGCGATCAGTATCGATACGACGCCCGCGCCGATGATGGCGCCGAAGAGCAGCTGCGCGCCGTTCTGCCCGGGGTTGGCGTTGGCGATGGCGACCATGGGCGCGACGGAGGCGAAGGTCACGCCCATCATCACCGGCAGCTTGATGCCGAACCATTGCGTGGCGCCCAGCGCCTGGATCAGCGTGGCGATGCCGCAGCAGAAGAGGTCGGCCGAGATCAGCAGAGCGACCTCGTCGGGGCTGAGTTTGAGCGCGCGGCCGACGATGAGCGGCACGGCGACGGCGCCGGCGTACATCACCAGCACGTGCTGCAGGCCAAGGGCCGTGAGCTTGCCGGCGGGGAGGCGTTCGTCGACGGGATGGACGGCGCCCGAGGAAGCGATCGAAGCGGTGGTTGAAGAGGCGGTTGCAGTCATGCAGGGGGCTCCTGGATGCGAGTGTCTGGGGCTGCCGCGCGCGGTTCCGCAAGCGGCTCACAAGTCTGTACGCCGAACTGTATACACTTTAGGCCGGGCGACGTATGGCGGAAAACCCGCATTCGCGCACGCACTTCGGACTCAGGCCGACAACGAGCCCAGCCGGTCCACCACCAAGTCATGCAAGGCCTGTGCCGCGGCCGACAGGCTGCCTTCGCGCCGCTGCACCAGGTAGACGCGCCGCGTGAGATTCGGCAGCGGCAGAGGCCGGATCGCCAGCGCCTCGCGCCGGAACTGGTACAGCGTGAGCGTCGGCACCACGCTGATGCCCAGGCCGGCCTCGACCATGCCCATGACGGTGGCGAGCTGTTCCACCTCGAGCAGCGTGTTCATGGCCAGCGGGTGCAGCGCGGCCTCGAGGGCCTGGCGCACGCTGCTGTTGCGCGCCATGTGGATGAAGGGCCAGGGCGCGAGCTTGCGCAGCGTGAGCCGCGGCTCGGTGGCCAGCGGGTGGTCGGCACGGCACACAAGGTGAAATCGGTCGGTGCACAGCACGCGCATGCGCAACTCAGCCGCGTCGGCGGCGCGCGTGCCGCCCGAGGCCAGCGCGAAGTCGGCCTGGCCGCCACGCACGAGGTCGATGCAGGCATCGGACAGCAGGTCGCTCAGCGTGAGTTCGATGCCGGGCCAGCGCGCGAGGAAATCGGAAAACAGCGCCGGCAGCCAGCCGGCGGCCAGCGAGGGCAGGGCGGCGACGTGCACGCGGCCCTTGCGGCGCTCGACGTGGTCGCTCAGGTCGCTCACCGCGCGCTGCATGTCGGCAAGCAGCCGCCGCGCGGAAGGCTCGAAGAGCAGGCCTTCGGGCGTGAGCTGGACGCTGCGCGTGGTGCGGTCGAACAGGCGGGTGCCGAGCTCTTCCTCGAGCGTGCGGATCAGCGTGCTGAAGGCGGGCTGCGACAGGTGGCAGGCCTGCGCCGCCCGCGTGAAGTTGGGCAGGTCGACCAGCGCAAGGAAGGCGCGGAGTTGCCGGGCAGAGAGTTCTGGAAATGCCATTCGATCCGATCCAGGTTCGATTGATCCGAATTTCGGATAAGCCCATCCGAACTTTCGATTTTACGAATCACTGCCGCCAGCCTACATTGGCAACAACGAGACGAGCGAAGTCGAGACGAGACGAGACATGAACCCATCCCCCGCAACCCATGCGCCGTCGCTGCTGATCGGCTGCGCCGCCGGCTTCTCCGGCGACCGCACCGACGCCGCCGGGCCGGTGGTCGACACCTTGATCACCCGCCTGGCGCAGGGCCCCGACGGGCAGCGCGCCTTCCTGATCTTCGAAACCCTGGCCGAGCGCACGCTGGCGCTGGCGCAGCTGCGCCGCCGCGCCGACCCGGAGTCCGGCTACGAACCGCTGCTGGACGCGATGCTGCGGCCGGTGCTGGCGCGCTGCCTGGCGCACAGGATCCGCATCGTCAGCAACTTCGGCGCGGCCAACCCGAGGGCGGCGGCGCGGCGCATCGCGGCCCTGGCACGCGAACTGGGCGCACCATCGCCGCGCATCGCGGTCGTGGAGGGCGACGACCTTTCGGGGCCGGCACACCGCGCGCTGCTGCGCGAGCAGCTCGGCCCGGCCCTCGACGGCGCGCGGGTGGTCAGCGCCAACGCGTACATCGGCGCCGAGCCGATCGCGGCGGCGCTCGATGCCGGCGCCGACATCGTGGTGTGCGGGCGCGTGGCCGATCCATCGCTCGCGGTCGGGCCGGCCATGTCGCACTTCGGCTGGGCGGCCGACGACTGGACACGGCTGGGCCGCGCCACCATGGCCGGCCATTTGCTCGAATGCGGCGCCCAGGTCTGCGGCGGCTACTTCGCCGACCCGGGCTTCAAGGAAGTGCCGGGCATGGCATCGATCGGCTTCCCCATCGCCGAGATCGACGCCGATGGCCATTGCACCATCGGCAAGGCCGACGCGACCGGCGGCTGCGTGACCGAGGCCACCGTCAAGGAGCAATTGCTCTACGAAGTGCACGACCCGGCTGCCTACCTCACGCCCGACGTGGTGGCGGACATCACCGAAGCCGAGGTGCACGGGCTGGCCGCCGACCGCGTGGCGCTCTCGGGCGTGCGCGGCCATGCACGGCCGGCGCAGTACAAGCTCAACATCTGCCACGAAGGCGGCTGGCTGGCCGAGGGCGAGATCTCGTATGCGGGACCGCGCGCCGAAAGCCGGGCGCGGCTCGCGGCCGAGGTGCTGCGGCAGCGCCTGCCGGGCCTCGACCTGCGCGTGGACCTGATCGGTGCGCTCAGCATCCTGGCCGACGACGACGGCCGCGCCCTGGCCGCAACCGCCGACACGGGGGCGCGCGACGTGCGCTTGCGCGTGGCCGCCACGCACGACGTGCGCGATGAAGCCGAGCGCCTGGGCCGCGAGGTGATGGCGCTCTATACCTGCGGCCCGGCCGGCGGCGGTGGCGTGCGCACGGCGCTCACGCCGCGGCTGGCGACGTTGTCGTGCCTGCTGCCGCGCGACCTGGTGCCGGTGCGATTCGAGATCCTGGAGGACCAGCCATGATTTCCCAGCTTCGCGTGTCCCTGTATCGCGCGGCCCACGGCCGCACCGGCGACAAGGGCGACCGCTCCAACATCAGCGTGATCGCCTGGCATCCGGCGCTCTACCCGCTGCTGGTCGAGCAGGTCACGCCCGAGGCGGTGGCGGCGCAGTTCCGGCATCGCGCGCCCGCCGACGTGCAGCGCTACCTGCTGCCGCGCCTGGCTGCCATGAACATCGTGCTCGATGGCGTGCTCGACGGCGGCGTGAACGACGCGCTGAACCTCGACACGCACGGCAAGTCGCTGTCCTTCCTGCTGCTCGACATGGCCATCGAGGTGCCGGCTTCACTGGCGCATCTGCTGGCCGGGCCGGCGGAATCCTGAAGCATTTTTTTATCGACATCGAAAACCTGGAGACAACCCGAATGATCAAGCTCACCTCTCTCGCCATCGGCCTGGCCACGCTGCTGGCCACCGGCGCCGCCGCGGCCCAGGGCTACCCCGAGAAGCCCATCACCTTCGTCGTGCCCTTCGCCGCCGGCAGCGCCACCGACCAGATCGCCCGTGCGCTCGGCACCGGCATCACGGCCGAGACGAAGCAGCCAGTGGTCATCGACAACAAGGCCGGCGCGAGCGGCTTCATCGCGTCGCAACAGGTGGCCAAGGCTCCGGCGGACGGCTACACGGTGCTGATCACCACCAACACCACGCACGCCGCCAACGAGCACCTGTACAAGAAGCTGCCCTACGACCCTGTGAAGGACTTCGCACCCGTGGCCGCACTGGGCAAGGGCGGGCAGATCATGGTGGTCAACCCCAACTCGCCAGTAAAGACGGTGGCCGAGTTCGTGGCGTTGGCGAAGAAGGAGCCGGGCAAGCTGAGCTTCGGCAGCGGCAGCTCGTCGAGCCGGATGGCGGGCGAACTTCTGCAGCAGATGGCCGGCATCAAGCTGCTGCACGTGCCCTACAAGAGCAACCCGCTGGCGGTGACCGACCTGCTGGGTGGCCAGATCGACATGATGATCACCGACACCGCCACCGGGCTGCCGCAGGTTAAGGCCGGCAAGCTGCGCGCGCTGGGCGTGTCGGGCGCCAAGCGCTCGCCGCTGGCGCCGGACCTGCCGACCATCGCCGAGGCCGGCGTCAAGGGCTACGAGATGGGCTACTGGTTCGCGGCCTACGCGCCGGCGAAGACGCCGCCGGCGGTGGTCAAGCGGCTCAACGACCTGCTGGTGAAGGCGGCGAAGAGCGAAGCGGCGAAGACCGCCTTCTACGACCCGAGCGGCACCGAAGTCTTCACCAGCACGCCGGATGAACTCGCCAAGTTCCAGGCCGGCGAATCGCAGAAGTGGGGCCGCATCGTCAAGGCGGCGGGCATCGAGGCCGAGTGAACTTCGCGAGATTTCGTCGCGCGGGGGCTCGAGTACTGACTTGGTTTGATCCTCGGTTCAAGGGTCGAGCGCTCGATTGGTGCACTGCAGCAGGGGATGCACGTTTGGGAGGCACCCTGTCGGAAGCCCCGCCCCGTCACGCATCGGCGAGTTGCTAACGCTCTTTTCCACAACGTTATTCACCGGCCCGGGGGATAAATTGCCCTCGTAAACCGGGTTGCGCAGGGGCTCGGGCAGCGGGGACTTAACCACAAGCCGCGCTAGCAAATTTTTCACGCTTCGGCTAGGCGTTCGGCCGGATTGGACAGCCGCTTCATGGTGCATGCGGCCAGCCAGGAGGGCCTGCCTGAATCTGGCTAATTCTCGCCAAATCACCAAGAAGCGAAAGATTCTCAATAGGATGCCGCCCTTTGGGCCACGTTGGCCGCTCAAGGCGCCTTGCCGGATAGACCGGCGAGCAGACATCACACAACGAGAGGGAGTCGCGCGTGTCATCCATTCAGCAAACCGCCAGGTGCGCCTGCGGGCAGGCCAGCATCACCGTCGAGGGAGAGCCGAAGATGCAGGGCGTCTGTCACTGCACCGATTGCAAGCGGCGCACGGGCAGCGCCTTCGGCCTGTCGTCGTACTTTCCGAGGACGCGCGTCGTCGCCACCGACGGCCAGACGGGCGTGTACGCCTTCCGCCACGCGCGCTGCGCCCATGACCAGGCGCGGCATTTCTGCGTCCGCTGCGGCACGACGCTGTACTGGACCATCTCCGCCCTGCCGGCGCTGATCGGCATCGCCGGCGGATGCTTCGCCGATGAAGGCTTGCCGGAGCCGGGCTATTCGGCCAACCACGACCAGAAAGAGCGGTGGCTGGCCTTGCCCGAGAGCTGGGCGAAGGACACCGAAGCGGCGGAGCGGCCGTTCCGTGTCGCACCGCAGGCATGCGGCTAACTCGGCTGGCTCGCCTCGAGCGGCTGTAGCGGCTGTAGCGGCCGCAGCGATCCCAGCACCGTCGGCAGCAGTTCCGACACCGTCGGGTGGATGAAGACGGCGCGCTGCACCGTGTCGACAGGCTGCCGTGCGTACATCAGCGTGAGCAGCGCGTGCACGGCCTCGTCGGCTTCCACGCCGAGCAGGGTGGCGCCGACCAAGTGTCGCGTCTGCGTGTCGACCAGCACGCGCAGGAAGCCTTGCTCCTCGCCCTTTTGCACCGCCCGGCCCACGCGTGACATCGGCAGCTCGCCGATCAGGGTGGGGCGCCCGCTGCGCAACGCCTCGTCCACCGTGAGACCGATGCGAGCGAGTGGCGGATCGGTGTAGAGCGCGTAGGCCGACATGCGGTCGCTCACGCGCCGCGCGTCGCTGTCGAGCAGGTTGGCCGCGACGATCTCGAAGTCGTTGTACGCCGTGTGGGTGAACGCGCCGCGGCCGTTGCAATCGCCCATCGCCCAGATGCCCTTCGCCGAACTGCGCAGCTGGTCGTCGACCTCGATGTAGCCGCGTGGGTCGCGCTTCACGCCGGTGTTCTCCAGGCCCAGGTCGTCGGTGTTCGGCCGCCGCCCGGTCGCGTTGAGCACGTGCGTGCACAGGAACTCGTCGTGGTCGTCGCCGCAGCGCCAGCGCACCGCGATGCGCTCGCCTTCCTGGCGCAGCGCGAAGCACTCGGTGCCGGTGCGGATCTCGACGCCATCGTGTTCGAGGATGGCCTGCACGGCGGCCGCGACGTCGGCGTCTTCGCGCGGTACGATCTGCGCGCCGCGCTGCAGCACCGTCACGCGGGCGCCGAAGCGCCTGAACATCTGGGCGAACTCCAGGCCGACGTAGCTGCCGCCGATGACGGCCAGGTGCTCCGGCAGGCTGTCGAGTGCCAGCAGCGAGGAGTTGTTCAGGGTACGGACGCCGTTGGCGATTTCCGGGGCGAGGTCGTTCGCTCGTCCGCCCACGTTCAGGAAGATGCGTTCGCTCTCGAGCAGCCGGTCGCCCACGCGGATCTGGCCCGGCGCCTCGAAGCGTGCGTGGCCCTGGACGACCGTGACGCCGGGCATGCCGCGCAGCCATTTTTCGACGCTTTCGCGGGAACGCCCGGCGATGCGGCTCTTGCGCGCCATCACGGCCGGAAAGTCGACCTGCGCGCCACTGGGAACCGAGATGCCGTACTCCGCGCCGCGTCGCAGCAGCGAGGCCACGTGCGCGCTCGCCACCAACGCCTTGGTCGGGATGCAGCCGGTGTTGACGCAGGTGCCACCGAAGCGGTGGCGCTCGATGACGGCGGTGCGCCAGCCGGCTTTCGAAAAGCGCTCGGCCAGCGCCGGGCCGGCCTGGCCGCTGCCGATCACGATGGCGTCGAAGGTGTCGTCCATGCAAAGCTCCTCTGAGCCGGGCAGTGTGTCAGCGCGGCGCCATTCTTGCCAGTGAGACCATGGCTTTCGGATGCACACTCCGGCCCATGAAGTTCATTCGCTGTACCCACGACGCCCATGCCGGCGCGATCCTGGACATCTTCAACGACGCGATCGTCCACTCGACCGCGCTCTACGACTACCAGCCGCGCACGGCCGAGAACATGGTCGGCTGGTTCAAGGCGAAAGAGGCGGGCGGCTTCCCCGTCATCGGTGCCGTCGACGATCGAGGCGCATTGCTCGGCTTCGCGAGCTACGGCACCTTTCGCGCCTGGCCGGCCTACAAGTACTCGGTCGAGCATTCCGTCTACGTGCACATGGACCATCGTGGCAAGGGCCTGGGGCCGCTGCTCATGCGGGAGCTGATCGCCGCCGCCCGCGCTCAGCAGCTGCACGTGATGGTGGGCGCCATCGACCTGGCCAACAAGGGCAGCATCGCGCTGCACCAGCGGCTGGGCTTCGAGCACGCCGGCACCATCCGCCAGGCCGGCTTCAAGTTCGGGCGTTGGCTCGACGTCGACTTCTGGCAGCTGGTGCTGGAGACGCCGGCGAATCCGGTCGACGGCTGAAGGGCGCGAGGCTCAGGCCAGCAGCGCCTTGACCAGGTCGAGCTGCCGGTCCGGCGCGTCGCTGCCGAGCTGCAGATTGGCCTCGATGCGCGAGAGGTGGTCGGTCATGCAATGCACGGCGGCCTCGACGTCGCCGCTGCGGCACACGCGCAGGAAGTCGGAATGCTCGTCGGACGAGCAATGCGGGTCGTTCGACGAGTGATACAGCATCGCGATCAGCGAGCTGCGCGCCACCAGCTCGCGCACCAGCTCGGCCAGCGTGTGGTTGCCGGCCGCGTCGGCCAGCGCCACGTGGAAGTCGCCGAGCAGCTTTTCGCGCACGGTGCCGGTGGTCGTGGTCGCGCTCAGCGTGGTGCGCTCGAAGTGGATGTGCTGTTCCAATTCGCGGTAGTCCGCTGGGCGGGCCTTGGCCACGAACAGCCGCACCACTTCGCTTTCGAGGATGCGCCGCACGCCGAAGACCTCGCGCGCTTCTTCCACGCTGGGCTTGCTGACGAAGGCGCCCTTGTCGGGAATCATCTCGATCAGCTTGTCCTTCGACAGCGTGAGCAGCGCCGCACGGATCTTCGTGCGGCTCACCGCATAGACGCGGCCCAGCGCCTCTTCGCGCAGCCAGGTGCCGGGTGGCAGGCGCTTCTCGACGATGGCGGTGGCGATGTCCTGGGCGATGCTCTCGATGGTCGCAGCCTTGTCGGGCGGGGCAAGAGGGGAGGGCACGGCCTCGGTGGCGTTTGCGGCAGCTCTGGTAACGCGGGGCATGGGTGCGATTGTGGACCGGCAACGCTTGCGCGTGTGAGACCGGGTGCCGGTTCTCAGACCGCGGACATGTCGCCCAGTTGCTTGTGGTGCTTGATGGCCAGCAATTGCACCATTGTCCGCACGCTCCCGACATCGTCGGCGACGACGTAAAGCACGACATAGTCGTCCATCACGTACTCACGAACCTCGGCATGAACGCCGATACGCGAGACCCGTCCCTGGATTCGTGCGATGGCTGCTTGTGCCTCTGCAGATCGCGCCTCCCTGCGCGCAAAGGGTCTGCCGATCCGAGGGTGTCGCTGGAGTATCGGCAATACCGAATCTTCGAGGCCGTCGAGCAGCCGATCGAAACCCGGCGCGAAGCCGCTCTCGATCCAGAACGATTCGATGCTCTTGAGGTTGGACTCGAAATTGCGCGTGTACCGTATCAGCGCGAGAGCCGGGCTCTCCTTGGCCCCGCTCATTCAACCGCGGGCCTTGCGACTGCTGGACTTGCGCGCGCGCTTCATCGCGGCCAAGCCTTCGGCAGCGTCGACGGTGTGACCCGCCTCCACGTCTGCCAGGCCCTTCTCGACTTCGTCGAGCATCAGCAGATGGATTCGTGCTTGCTCCAGTGCGTGGTAGTGGTCCAGGCGTTTGGCATCGATCACAGCCACGGCAGGTTCGCCGTTCTTGGTGATGATCTTCTCGGCGCCGTTCTGCACTTCGACGATGAGCTCCGAGAGCCGGGTGCGGGCAACCGAGAAGGGAATGATGTCGCGGGCCAGGATGAACACAAGAGCTTCCGATGAGCAGTAGTTTGCTCGGAATTCGGCGCATCTTACAGCCCATGTGAGAGGCGTGGTCCGGTCAAGCGGCGCGTTTGAGCGGCGGCGCTTCCAGCGCGAAGCCCTGCAGCAATCCGGTCATCGGCTTCGCAAGCGGCGACGCCAGCTCGCCGCGTTTGCTGGTGGCCAGGCGCAGATTCACCAGCGACTCGATCAGCTGCGTGCCCGCTGCCACGCCGTCGACCACCGGCACGCCCAGCACCTGGCCGATGTGGGCGCACAGGTCGGCCATCCCGGCGCAGCCGAGCACGATGGTGTCGGAGTCGTCTTCTTCCAGCGCACGGCGGCACTCGTCGACGATGCGCTCGCGCGCCTTGCTGCCCGGCGCCTCCAGCTCGAGCACCGGGATCTCGCAAGCCCGCACGTTGGCGCAGAAGCGGTCCATGCCGTAGGCCTCCGCCAGGTGGCGGGCCTGGCCGATGGTGCGCGACAGCGTGGTCACCACGCTGAAGCGCGTGCCGACCAGGCTGGCCACGTGCATGGCGGCCTGCGCAATGCCCACCACCGGGCCGCGCGCTAGTTCGCGTGCAGCCATCAGGCCGGGGTCGCCGAAGCAGGCGATGACATAGCCGTCGATGCCGTCGCGCTCGCCGGCCGCGATCTCTTGCAGCAACCCCGGCACCGCCAGCGCCTCGTCGTAGTGGCTTTCGATCGAAGCCGGGCCCATCGCCGGGCTGACCGCCACGATCTCGGTGCCGGGCCGCGCGACGGAGCGCGCGCAGTCACCGATCTTCTCGGTCATGCTCCAGGTGGTGTTGGGGTTGATGATCTTGATGCGCATGGCAGGCTCGCTCGTGGCTTTCAGGTCGATTCGGGGAAGGCGGTTCAGGACTTGCGGTTGAGCAGCGCGTAGATCACGAAGCCCAGGCCCATGCCGATGAACCAGGCATAGTTGGCGGCGCCGCGCCAGGCGGGGATCAGCACGCACAGGATCGGGATCAGCGCCGAGGGGATCATGGTCCACACGGCCTTCATGTTGTAGCCGTTGGTGTACCAGTAGCGGCCCTTGGTGCTCAGCGTGTAGAGCTCGTCGACCACCACGTGCTGCTTCTGCACCAGGTAGAAGTCGGCAATCAGGATGCCGAACAGCGGGCCGATGAAGGAGCCCAGCACGTCCAGCGTGTAGTGGATCACCTCGGGGTTGTTGTAGAGGTTCCAGGGCGTCAGGAAGATCGAGCCCACCGCGGCGATCATGCCGCCGGTGCGCCAGCTGATGTGCTGCGGTGCGACGTTCGAGAAGTCGAAGGCCGGCGACACGAAGTTGGCGACGATGTTGATGCCGATGGTGGCGATCATGAAGGTCAGCGCGCCCAGCACGACGGCGGTGGTGCTGTCGATCTTGCCCACGGTGTGCACCGGGTCGGTGATCAGCTCGCCGAACACCGGCAGCGTGGCGGCGGTGGTGACGACGGTCAGCAGCGAGAAGAACACGAAGTTGATCGGCAGGCCCCAGAAGTTGCCCTTCTTCACCGCGTCGAAGCTCTTGCCGTAGCGCGAGAAGTCGCCGAAGTTGAGCATCGGGCCGCTGAAGTAGCTCACCACCAGCGCGATGGCCGACAGCATGACGGGCAGCGCGTCCCAGCCTTCGAACTTGACGCCGCCGAGGTTCAGGTCGATGTTGCTCCAGCCGGCCTTCCACACCAGCCAGCCGCACAGGATGGCCATGACCACGTACACGCCCGGGCCGGCCCAGTCGATGAACTTGCGGATGGCTTCCATGCCGTGCCAGAACACGAAGGCTTGCAGCACCCACATGACCATGAAGGCGACCCAGCCCAGCGTCGACAGGCCGGCGAGGCCATGGAGCTTCACGTCGGCATACGGCGCGAGGTTGGGAAAGAGGTGCAGGGCCAGCACCATGAAGGCGGCCGACGCCAAGTAGGTTTGGATGCCGTACCAGGCCACCGCGATCAGCCCGCGGATGATGGCCGGAATGTTGGCGCCGCGCACGCCGAACGAAGAGCGGCAGATGACGGGGTAGGGCGTGCCCGTCACCTGGCTCGGCTTGGCGACCAGGTTGCAGAAGAACTGCACGATGCAGATGCCCACCAGCAGCGCGACCAGCACCTGCCAGCTCGACAGGCCCAGCGCGAACAGGCTGCCCGCGGTGATGTACCCGCCGACGCTGTGCACGTCGGACATCCAGAAGGCAAAGATGTTGTATTGGCCCCAGGTCTGCTTCTTCAGCGGCGCCAGGTCCTCGTTGGTGAGCGCCGGGTCGTAGCTGGGTTTGATGAGGGCGTTCGACGCATGCGGCGACTCGCCAGTGTTCGGCATCTCGGTGTTGGCTTGGCTGACGGCAGTGTTCACGGGCTTGTCTCCTCGTGGCGGGTGGCGGAAATCCGGACGGCGGTCCGGTTCGGTGATTGCACCCTATATTTGTATACAAAAAATGCGTGCAATCAAGCCGATTCTTGGGGCGTTTGCCTGGGGTTTACCCGGTGCGGGCACCAGCATGGAGCGCCGTCGATTGCGAGCGGCAGTTGCCTTGTCGTCGCGCCGAGGCATTCGCCCGCACCCATCTCACGTGCCTCTTTCAGAGGGCGCCGCGACGCTCAATTCAAGAAGCGCAGTACCCCGTCGTCCAGCGCACCGAAGCGCAGGCTCATGACATCGGCCAAGTAGTTCTGGTGGAGCTTCCACGGCTTTTCGGTGCCTTGCCGCGGCAGCATGTCGCGGGCGCGCTGGAAGTAGCCGGACGAGAAGTCGGTCCAGGGCGCGAGCGGCATCGCCGGGTCGGCGGCCTGCGGCATGCATTGCCGCGCATCGGTACGCCGCATGTGCCGCAGCAGCCGGCAGACGAACACAGCGGCCAGGTCGGCCTTCAAGGTCCACGAGGCATTGGTGTAGCCGAAGACGGACACCAGGTTCGGCACGCCCGCGAACATGAGCCCCTTGTAGCTCAGCAGCTGGCCCGACACGAGCCGGCGGCCGTCGACGCTGACCTCGAGTGCATCGAGCGACTTGAGCTTCAGTCCCGTGGCGGTGACCACCAGGTCCGCGGGCAGCTCGGTGCCGCTCGCCAGCTTCACGCCCGTCTCGGTGAAGCGCTCGACGTGGTCGGTCACGATGCTCGCGCGGCCCGCGCGGATGGCCTTGAACAGGTCGCCGTCGGGCACGAGGCACAGGCGCTGTTCCCACGGGTCGTAGCGCGGCGTGAAGTGCGTCGCGACGTCGTAGTCGGGGCCGAGCTGGCGGCGCACGAGCTTGATCATCATCGCGCGCGCAGCCTGCGGCCGGCCGCGGCATACGCGAAAGAGGACCATCGCCAGCACTGCGTTCTTCCAGCGCGAGATGGCGTGGCCCGCGCGCTCGCCCGCGATGCGCTGCAGCCAGCGCGCCAGCGGGTCGGCGGAAGGGCGCGAGAGCACGTAGCTCGGCGAGCGCTGCAGCATGGTCACGTGTGCGGCGCGCTGTGCCAGCGCCGGCACCAGGGTGACGGCCGTGGCGCCGCTGCCGATGACCACGACGCGGTGGCCCTCGTAGGCGATGTCGTCGCTCCAGTGCTGCGGATGCACGATGCGGCCTTTGAAGTCCGAGCGGCCGGCGAATTCCGGCGTGTAGCCTTCGGCATCGTCGTAGTAGCCGGTGCACATCAGCAGGAAGCCGCAGCGCATGCGCATTGGTTCTTGCCCCGCGCGCTCGATCTCGACCGTCCACGCGGCGTCGTCGGACGACCAAGCCGCGCTGCGCAGTCGGTGGCCGTAGCGAATGCGTTGCTCGATGCCGTGTTCTCGTGCCGTGTCGCGCAGGTATTGCAGGATGGCCGCGCCGTCGGCGATGGATTTGGCGCCGGTCCACGGCCGGAAGGAATAGCCCAGCGTGTACATGTCGGAGTCGGAGCGCACGCCGGGGTAGCGGAACAGATCCCAGGTGCCGCCCAGCGATTCGCGCGCTTCGACGATCGCCACACTGCGGTCCGGGCACAGCCGCTGCAAGTGGCAGGCGGCGCCGATGCCGGAGAGGCCGGCGCCCACGATCAGCACATCGACGGACGCATCGGACATGCTGCGACTCCGGTGGCGCGGCAGCTCAGGCGTAGCGTTCGCGCGCCAGCCGTGCGCCTTCGGCCAGCGCCTGCAGCTTCTTGAGCGCGACCTCGCGCGCCATCGGCGCCAGGCCACAGTTGGTGCACGGGATCAGGCGGTTCTTGGGTACGAAGCGCAAGGCCTCGCCGATGGTGTCGGCCACCTGTTCGGCAGTCTCGACCACGTCGCTGGCGACGTCGATCACGCCGACCATCACGTCCTTGCCCTCCAGCAGCGCCATCAGCTGCGCCGGCACGTGCGAGTGGAAGCACTCGAGGCTCACCTGGTCGATGCGGCTCTTCGCGAGCGCCGGAAACACCTGCTCGTACTGCCGCCATTCCTCGCCCAGCGTGGCTTTCCAGTCGATGTTGGCCTGGATGCCGTAGCCATAGCAGATGTGGACCGCGGTGGTGCAGCGCAGGCCCTGCGCGGCGCGTTCCAGCGCGGCGACGCCCCAATCGGCGGCGTCCTTCATGTAGACGTTGAAGGCCGGCTCATCGAACTGGATCACGTCGATGCCGTCGGCTTCGAGCGCCAGCGCCTCCTGGTTCAACAGTTCGGCGAAGGCCATGGCGAGCGCGACGCGATCGCCGTAGTGCCGGTCGGCCACGGTGTCGACGATGGTCATCGGCCCAGGCAGCGTGAACTTGGTGCGGCGCTGCGTGTGGGCGCGCAAGAGGCGTGCCTCGGCCTCGTGCACGCGGCCCTTGAGCCGCAGCGGCGCCACCACCTGCGGCACCATCGCGTCGTAGCGGTTGTTGCGGATGCCCATCTTCACGCGGTGCTCGAAGTCGATGCCTTCGACCTGCTCGAGAAAGCCGTGCACGAAATGCTGCCGCGACTGCTCGCCGTCGCCGATGACGTCGAGGCCGGCGTCCTCCTGGGCCTTGATCCACAGCAGCGTGGCGTCGGCCTTGGCCTGCGCGAGTTCGGCGCCTTCGGCCTTCCAGGCCGGCCAGAGCTTTTGGGTTTCGGCCAGCCAGGCGGGCTTGGGCAGGCTGCCGGCAATGGTGGAACTGAAAAGGGGGCGCGACATCGGGGTTCCTCGTGAACGGGCAGATGCCAGAGGTTAACCCCGCGTGCGCTCGATGTGCACCCCCGCGGTGCGGGTGCCTGTTGAACGGGCAACGCGGCGGAAAGCCTTGCAGGACAAGGCTCGCGCGAGTTGTTCCGGATGTTTTCCAAGCTTGTCCCCGCCGGCCGGGGACAGTTTGCGGAAGAAAAAACTCAGGCAAGCAGGTCGTGCAGCGTGCGGGCCACCACCTTGGTGGCGCGGCGCAGGTCTTCGAGCACCACGCGCTCGTCGCTGCGCTTGGCATGCGACTCGAGCACGGTGCGCGGGCCGGCGCCGTAGATCACACCGGGAATGCCCGCTTCGACGTACAGGCGAACGTCGGTGTAGAGCGGCGTGCCCATGGCCTTGATCGGCTCGCCGAAGACCTGGTGGCCGTGCTTCTGGATCGCATCGACCAGCGGCTTGTTGCCCGGCAGCGGCTTCATCGAATTGGCCAGCAGGATGCGGCGGATGTCGACCGAGATGCCGGGGCACTGCTCGGCTGCATCGGCGATCACCTTGCGGATGGTGGCTTCGACCTCGACCGGGTTCTCTTCAGGGATCATGCGGCGGTCGAGCTTGAAGCTCACCTTGCCGGGCACGACGTTGGTGTTGGTGCCGCCTTCGATGCGGCCGACGTTGAGGTAAGGGTGCGTGATGCCCTCGACCTTGGACGTGACCTGCTGGTACAGCGTGTTCTGCGCATACAGCGCATTGAGGATGTGCACCGCGCCCTGCAGCGCGTCGATGCCGGTGGTGGGCACGGCGGCATGCGCCATCTTGCCGTGCACCGTCACGTCCATCTGCAGGCAGCCGTTGTGGGCCGTCACCACTTCATAGCTGAAGCCGGCGGCGATCATCAGGTCGGGCTTGGTCAAGCCGTTCTTCAGCAGCCAGCCCGGGCCCAGGATGCCGCCGAATTCCTCGTCGTAGGTGAAGTGAAGCTCGACACCGCCCTTGGCCGGCTTGGCCACTTCCTCCAGCGCCCGCAGGGCGAACGTGAAGGTCGCGAAGTCGCTCTTGCTGACCGCCGCGGCGCGTGCGTAGAGGCGTCCGTCTTCGATCTCGCCGCCGTAGGGGTCGTGGGTCCAGCCTTCGCCGGGGGGCACCACGTCGCCATGCGCGTTGAGCGCCACGGTGCGGCCGCCGTCGCCGTACTTGCGGCGCACGATCAGGTTGGTGATCGACTCCAGGCCGTAGTCCTTGACTTCGTCGGCAGGCACCGCGTGCTTCTCGGACGCGAAGCCGAAGCCTTCGAGCAGCTCGGCCGTGCGCTCGGCATGCGGCGCGTTGTTGCCGGGCGGCGTGTCGGTGGGCACGCGCACCAGTTGCTGGAGAAAGCGCACTTCCTCGTCGAAGTGGGCGTCGACCCAGGCGTCGAGCTTGTCGTAGTCGGTACTCGTGGTCATGTCAGTTCGCCTTCTCTTGGGCCAGGTTGTCGAGCAGCAATTGGAAGGCTTCCACCGCCAGTTGCATGTCGTTGTTGGTGCTCGATTCGAGCGGGTTGTGGCTGATGCCGGAATTGATGCCGCGCACGAAGAGCATGGCCTGCGGCATGACCTCGTGCAGCTTCATCGCGTCGTGGCCGGCGCCGCTGGGCATGCGGAACAGGGGCACGCCGAGCGTGTCGACTGCCTTCTCCCAACGTTGCTGCCAGTCGGCGGCGCTGGGCGCGGCGGAGGCGCGCATGCTTTCTTCGAGCGTGTAGCGCACACCGCGCCGTTCGCAGATGGCCTTGAGTTCGGCGATCACGTCGGCCGCCAGGGCATCGCGCTGCGGGTTGTTCGGCGCGCGCATGTCGAGGCTGAACTTGCAGTTGCCGGGCACGACGTTGATGGAGCCGCTGGGCACTTCAAGCATGCCCACCGTGCCCACCGAGTCGCCGTCCTTCGCCGCGCGCTGCTCGACATAGAGGATCAGCTCGGCCACGGACGCGGCGGCATCGCGGCGACGGTCCATCGGCGTGGTGCCGGCATGGCTGGCCATGCCGATGACCTCGCCCACGTAGCGCACGCCGCCGTTGATGGAGGTGACGATGCCCAGCGGCAGGTCGATCTCGTTGAGCACCGGGCCCTGCTCGATGTGGACTTCGACGAAGCCCAGGTATTTCGACGGGTCGCGCTCGAGCCGGGGAATGTCTTCTTCCTTCAAGCCGGCGGTCAGCCGCGCTTCGCGCATGGTGATGCCATCGGCGTCCTTCTGGTCGAGCCACTTCGGGTCGAAGTGGCCCGTCAGCGCGCCGGAGCCCAGGAAGGTCGCCTTGTAGCGCTGGCCTTCTTCCTCGGCGAAACCCACCACCTCGAAGGCATAGGGCAGGCGGCGGTTCTGCCGCTTGAGTTCGCGCACGCAGGCGATCGGCACGAAGATGCCCAGGCGACCGTCATACTTGCCGCCGTTGCGCACGGTGTCGTAGTGGGAGCCGGTCAGCAGCGTCTTCGCATCCGGCGTGGCGCCTTCATAGCGCCCGACCACGTTGCCGACGGCGTCGATCCCGACGCTGTCGAAGCCGGCTTCGCGCATCCAGTTCGAGATCATCTGCGCGCAGGCGCGGTGCGCCTCGGTCAGGTAGGTGACGGTGAGCTGGCCCTTCTCGGCATAGCCGGGGTCGGTGTGCGTGGCCAGTTGCTCCTGCCAGTCCCACACGTCGTTGCCGAGCGTGGGCGTCACGCCGAACTTGTCGTCGAGCCGGATCTCGGCGATGCGGTGGATGTTGCGCAGCGCCTCGGCGCGTTCGAAGCCCGGATGGTGGTGCGCGCGGCGCTCGAAGGTGTCGATGATCTCGCGCTTGCTCAGCCCCGTGCCGCGCGGACCGCGCACCGCCAGGATGAAGGGGAAGCCGAACTTCGCGTTGTAGTCGGCGTTGAGCTTCTGGATCTTCGCGAACTCGTCCGGCGTGCAGTCGGTCAGGCCCGCCTTGCCCTGTTCGTGCGTCGATTCGGCGGTCAGCGTCTTGCTGACCATCGCCTTGCCTGCGAGCTCAGGGTGGGCGCGGATCAGGCCCAACTGCTCGTCGGTCGAGGCCTTGGCGACCGCCTGCACCAGCGCATGCTTCAGATGCGCGAGCGAACGGAAGGGCCGCGCCGCGGCGGCGCGCTGCGCGATCCATGGCGAATGCTCGTAGGTGCCGTCGAGCAGGGCCGCGACCTCGTCGGGCGATGCAGTGTTCAGTTGTTCGATGCTGAGCGTCATGTCATGTCCCCTTTGTCTCGGTTGTCTCGGTTGCCTTGGTCTTGGCGCCTGTCTCGGTGCAGGGATGCGTGGATTTCCAGTGGCGCGCGATGTCCACGCGGCGGCACACCCACACGCGGTCGTGCTTCGCGATGTGATCCAGAAAGCGCTGCAGCGCCGTGATGCGCCCGGGGCGTCCGAGCAGCCGGCAGTGCATGCCGATGCTCATCATCTTGGGCGCCTCGTCACCCTCGGCATAGAGCGCGTCGAAGCTGTCCTTCATGTACTGGAAGAACGGGTCGGCATGCGAATAGCCCTGCGGCAGCGCGAAGCGCATGTCGTTGACGTCGAGCGTGTAGGGCACGATCAGCTGCGGCACCGTGCTGCCGTCGGTCTTCTGCACCTTCATCCAGAAGGGCAGGTCGTCGCCGTAGTAGTCGCTGTCGTATTCGAAGCCGCCGTAGTCGGCCACCAGGCGGCGCGTGCGCGGGCTGTCGCGGCCGGTGTACCAGCCGAGCGCGCGCTCGCCGGTGAGTTTTTCGATGGCTTCCATGCCCAGGCGCATGTGCTCGCGCTCGGTGGCCTCGTCCATGTTCTGGTAGTGAATCCAGCGCCAGCCGTGGCAGGCGATCTCGTGGCCCAGTTCCTTGAAGGCGGCGGTCAGCTCGGGGTAGCGCTCCAGCGCCATGCCGACGCCGAACACGGTGAGCGGCAGGCCGCGCTTCTCGAACTCGCCCAGGATGCGCCAGACGCCGGCGCGCGAGCCGTATTCGTAGATGCCTTCCATGCTGATGTGGCGATCCGGATAGCTGGCCGGATTGAACATCTCGGACAGGAACTGCTCGGAGCCGGCGTCGCCGTGCAGCACGCAGTTCTCGCCGCCTTCTTCGTAATTGAGGACGAACTGCACCGCGATGCGCGCGCGGCCGGGCCACTGGGCATGGGGCGGATTGCGGCCGTAGCCGACCAGGTCGCGCGGGTAGGGCAGGGTGGTGTCGTACAGGGTGCTCATGAGAGGAATGGCGTCAGGCCGCGGCCAGGGCGACCGAGATGTCGTGGGTGGGAACCTTGCGATCGAAAACGAGGTTGGCTTCGACGTTCAGCAGATGCTCCGTCATCAACTGCACGGCGCGTTCGACGTCCTTGGCGGCCAGGGCCTTTACGATGTCGGCGTGCTCGTCGTTCGAATGCTCGGCGGCGGTGGCGCTCTGGTACATCAGCGTGATCAGCGCGCAGCGGGAGATCAGTTCACCGAGGATCTGCGCCAGCACCTTGTTGCCCATCAACTCGGCCATGCGCACATGGAAGTCACCCAGCAGCTCGGTGCGGTCGGAGATGTCTTCGCCGGAGACGGCAGCCTTTTCGAGTGCCACGTGCTCTTTCAGCGCCTTGATCTTGGCGGGCGTGACGGTGCGCACGAACTCGCGCGTCATCTCCGCTTCGAGCATGCGGCGCACCGCGAAGACCTGCTTGGCCTCGTCCACCGCCGGCGCCGCCACGAAGGCGCCGCGCGCGGGCTCCAGGCGGATCAGCTTGTTCTGCGACAGCTGGAACAAGGCCTGTCGCACCAGCGTGCGCGACACGCCGAAGTGGTCGGCCAGCTTCTGCTCGGCCAGCTTGCTGCCCGGCTGAAGCCTGTGCTCGACGATGGCTTTGGTGAGTGCATCCACGATGGCGCGGGTGGTGGTCGAATCCATGGTTTCCATGATAGACCCAAAGCCAAGAAGTGTATACACTTTTGTCCACCGGAATTTCCCCAATGCCTTGATCGAAGGAGCATCACCATGGGCTTGAGCACCCACGTCCTGGACACCATGCACGGCGGCCCCGCGGCCGGCATGGAAGTCGCGCTTTACACCACCGACGGCACGGGCGAAGACGCCCGCGCCACGCTGGTCAAGCGTTTCAACCTCAATTCGGATGGCCGCAGCGGCGGTCCGCTGTACGCCGACGGCGAGCTGAAGACCGGCACCTACCGGCTGGTCTTCGACGTGGCGGGCTATTTCAAGTCACGCGGCGTGAAGCTGCCCGAGCCCAACTTCCTGAACCGCGTCGCGCTGGACTTCGGCGTGGCCAACGCAGCGCAGCACTACCACGTGCCGCTGCTGGTCAGCCCGTGGAGCTATTCGACCTATCGCGGGTCTTGAAGCTGCGAGAGCTGCCCCTCGGTCAAGGTGTCGAGCTGGAAGTGCCCGCCTTTGTCCCACAGCCAGGTGTCCGTCCAGGTCAGCTTGCCGATGCGGCTCGCGGCCGGATAGGGCGAGGCGCTGAGCACGGTGCGCTCGATCTCGGCGATGACTTCGGGCGCATGCTGCGGCGCGCGCATCCAGTGCATCGAGAGCACACGGCCGTTGGCGTCGAGGTTGACCTGCAGCGTGCCGATGGCATAGAGCAGCGGCGGCAGCTTGCCGGCGTAGATGCGCTGTGCGTTGCGTGCGTAGATGTGGCGCGCGGCGTCCTGGCGGTATTCGCGCGGCGTGCCGGCGTTCGACGCCCGCGGCACGGCGCCCGACGCCTGCTCGGGCACGGCGCTGCTGAGCTGGCCGGGCACCGTCGATCTGAACGGCGCCGTGGGGCTGGGTGTGCCGCAGCCGGCGAGGGCCGCTGCAACGAAAGAGAAGAAAGCAAGGAGACGACGAGATGACATGGCTGGCAGCGGAAAACGCATCGATGGAGTTATACCGTGGGCATGCGAGCCCCACGCTACCAAAAGTACTGTCCATGAACGGTTTGGTCGACGAACTGCTGGCGCGCCTGGTGCACGGCGAACGCGGCGTGCTGGTGCGCGTCGAGAAGACGCAGGGTTCCGCCCCACGCGAGGCCGGCACCTGGATGGCCGTGTGGCCCGACGGTTTGACGGCCACCATCGGTGGCGGGCAGCTCGAGTTTCAGGCCATCGGCGAAGCGCGCGACTTCCTGGCGGGCCGCAGCGACATCGACGGCGTGCAGCGCTATCCGCTCGGGCCCAGCCTGGGGCAGTGCTGCGGCGGCGTGGTCTACCTGTCGTACCGCCGCATCGGGCGAGCCGACGTGAAGGCACTGCAGGCCGAGCTGCTGGCGCATCTGGAGCCCGTTGCGCTGTTCGGTGGCGGCCACGTGGGCGCGGCGCTCGCGCGGCTGTGCTCGACGCTGCCTTTCAAGGTGCGCTGGATCGACAGCCGCGACGGCGTGTTCCCCGATGCGCTGCCCGCGCAGATCGAGACCGAGCATTCCGACCCCGTGCAGGACGCCGTCGCGCAGCTGGCGCCGGGCTCGCGCGTGCTGATCATGAGTTTCAGCCACGCCGAAGACCTGGACATCGTCATCGCCTGCCTCAAGCGCATTCGCGCTCGAAACGATTTGCCCTACGTGGGCCTGATCGGCAGCAAGACCAAGTGGGCCACCTTCCGCCACCGGCTCGAAGCGCGTGGCTTCACCGAGGACGAACTGGCGCGCATCACCTGCCCGATCGGCGTGCCCGGCATCACCGGCAAGGAGCCCGAAGTGATCGCGGTGGCCGTGGCGGCACAGCTGTTGCAAGGCTTGTACGCGGGCTGAGAAGGTCAGGGTTTTCCTGCAGGCTGCGCAACGAAATAAATCCCGAAGGCGAGCCAAAAGTGTATACACTTCAGTCCACACGCCGCAGCGGAGCGAGGCACCCACGACAGCCTGCGTTCGCGGCGATTCTTCTGCTTACAGCGCCCGCAGTGGTGAGCAGGCCAAACCAGGGTTGAGCACATGGAAAGCTACTACCTCGACTGGGCCAATCTGCTCTTGCGCTGGGTCCACGTCATCACCGCCATCGCGTGGATCGGCGCTTCCTTTTACTTCGTGATGCTGGACAACAGCCTCGAGAAGCCCGAGGACAAGGAGTCCCAGGACAAGGGCGTCGGCGGCGAGCAGTGGGCCGTGCACGGCGGCGGCTTCTACAACATGCAGAAGTACGCGCTGGCGCCGAAGAAGATCCCCGACCACCTGCACTGGTCGTTCTGGGAAAGCTACTCGACGTGGATCAGCGGCTTCGCGCTGTTCACGATGTCCTATCTGTGGAACGCGAGCACCTACCTGATCGACAAGTCCAAGATGGACTGGCAGCCCGGCGCCGCGATCGGCGTGGCACTGGCCTTCTTCGTCGTCTTCTGGATGGTCTACGACGGCATCTGCCAGATCTTCGGCCGCCGCAAGAACGGCGACACCATCGTCGGCCTGCTGATCGCCGTCTTCATCTGCTTCGCGACCTGGCTGGCCTGCCAGTGGTTCGCCGGCCGCGCCGCCTTCCTGCTGGTGGGCGCGATGATGGCCACGACGATGAGCGCGAACGTGTTCTTCTGGATCATCCCCGGCCAACGTAAAAGCGTGAAGGCGCTGCGCGAGGGCAAGCCGGTCGACCCCATTCACGGCCAGCGCGGCAAGCAGCGCAGCGTGCACAACACCTACTTCACGCTGCCGGTGCTGTTCGCGATGCTGAGCAACCACTACAGCTTCACCTACACGCACAAGTACAACTGGATCGTGCTGCTGCTCATCATGCTCGGCGGCGCGGCGATCCGGCAGTTCTTCGTGGTGCGGCATCGCTTCAAGCTCGGCAATGCCGGCAACCCGCTGCCCTATGCGATGGTCGGTGTGGTGGTGCTGGGACTGTCGATCATCTGGATGCGCCCCGAGCCCGCGGCCGCGCCCATGGCCGGTGCCGCCGCCGCGCAGAAGGTGGCCTTCGGCGATGTCAAGAAGGTGCTGGAGCAGCGCTGCTACATGTGCCACGGCGCCACCGTGCAGATGAAGAACGTGCGGCTCGACACACCCGAACAGGTGACGGCCCACGCCCAGGCCGTCTACCAGCAGGCCGTGGTCACGAAGATCATGCCGATGAACAACTCGACCGGCATGACCGATGCCGAGCGCGCCTTGCTCTCGAAGTGGTTCCAAGAGGGCGCCAAGACGAACTAGCCCGACGCCGCGGCACGCGTGGACAATCGGGCCCCCGGAGACTCCATCACATGAACGCATCCAAGGTCACGCCCGATCCGCGCACCGCACCGCGCGATTTCCTCCAGCATCTCTACGGCGTCGCGGTCGAACGCGCGCTGCCCCTGGCCAGCATGGGGCCGCATCTGCCGAAGCCACCCAAGGGCCGGACGCTGGTCATCGGCGCCGGCAAGGCCGGCGGCTCGATGGCCCAGGCGCTCGAAGCGCTGTGGCCCGCCGATGCGCCGCTGTCGGGCCTCGTGGTCACGCGCTACGACCACATCCCGCCGCGGCCCGAAGGCCTGGCGTCGCGCATCGAGATCGTCGAAGCCGCGCATCCCGTGCCCGACGAGGCCGGGCTCAAGGCAGCCGAGCGCATCCTCGCGCTCACGCAGGGTCTGACGGCAGACGACCTGGTGCTGTGCCTGATCTCGGGCGGCGGTTCGGCGCTGCTCACGCTGCCGGCCGAAGGCCTGACGCTGGCCGACAAGCAGCGCATCAACAAGCAACTGCTCGAATCGGGCGCGCACATCGGCGAGATGAACTGCGTGCGCAAGCACCTGTCGCGCATCAAGGGTGGCCGGCTCGCCGCGGCTTGCGGGCCCGCGAAGGTGGTGACGCTCACCATCAGCGACGTGCCGGGCGACGACCCGGCCGTCATCGCCAGCGGCCCGACGGTGCCCGACGCCACCACCTGCGCCGATGCCCTCGCCATCCTCGACCGCTATGGCATCGAGGTGCCGAAGCCGGTGCGCGCGGGGCTGGAAAGCGGCGCGCTCGAAACGCCCAAGCCCGACGACGCAGTGTTCAGGGGCCACGAAGTCCACATGATCGCCACCCCGCAGCAGTCGCTCGAAGCCGCGGCCGCGGCGGCGCGCGAGGCGGGCATCGAAGCCCACATCCTCAGCGACGAGATGGAAGGCGAATCGCGCGAGGTCGGCAAGGTGCACGGTGCGCTGGCGCGTGCGGTCGCGCTGCGCGGTGCGCCCTTCGCCAAGCCCTGCGTCATCCTGTCGGGCGGTGAAACCACGGTCACCATCCGCCCGCGCCAACCCGGCCAGGCCAAGGGCCGCGGCGGCCGCGCCGGCGAGTTCTGCCTGGGGCTGGCGGGCGCGCTCGCGGGCCAACCCGACGTGTGGGCACTGGCGGCCGACACCGACGGCATCGACGGCGTCGAAGACAACGCCGGCGCCTTCGTCACGCCCGACACCTTGGCGCGCGCGACGGCGGCCGGGCGCAAGCTGGCCGATCACCTCGACCGCAACGACGCCTACGGGTACTTCGACGCCATCGGCGACCTATGCGTGACGGGGCCGACGCACACCAACGTCAACGACTTCCGGGCGTTATTGATCGGTGCTTAAGACGGAAGGTCTTGGGGCTGCGGCGGGCGCCTACGACGCCGCTCAACGAGCGCTCGGCCGTCGCGCATCAGACGCGCGGCGCAAAGACCTGGCATGCCATCGACTTCGCTGCAAGCCGTACGCAGTAGATTAGCGACGAATGCCGGGAACGGCTTTGATAACGCGTGTCACCAAGCTGTCTTTGGATGAATTCAATGTTTTCGATACAGCCTTCAAACCCTTCGCGCGTCACGCTTCAAACAGCAAAGCCGATATCTGGTGCACGCAATGCGAATGATATAAAGAAATGCGAAGATGAGTTCAAACTGGTCAGATTGGGAGTGCCCCCGCGCTTGCGCGATGAGTTTGACAAGTTGCAGAACGCCTTGTTCGCGTGGCATGACAACGACAAGTGGCACTTGAATTTGGCGCAATACGGCGAAGTTCTAGAGCATGTTCCCCCTCCGGCTCTAAAGGCTGTCATGTTGCTCAGGGCAGAAGAACTGACGGGTTTGTCACTGCCCCCTGGAGCACGACCCGAATGGCTCAACGCGTTGACTTCATTAGAGGTATTGATATTCCATGGATGCCGTGAACAGCATCTGGATGTCAGGAATTTTCATTCGCTTCGCGAGCTCGAATATTCGGTCGGTGAAGGGATGAAGTCAATCGGCTGCTTGTCTGCGTGCTCGGTCACGGTGATCGGTGATGTCACGGTCGAAGTATTAATTCTCGATCCAGCTAAACCTCAAAGCCTGGCAGACAGATACCATCAAGAGATTCTGTTCAATCGAACTTGGGCAGAGCGTGAGTCGTCCGGGAAGGATCTCTTCGGAATGAATGCCCTGATCGACGACTTCTTCAAAGGCGACGACTCGACGGCGCCTAGAAGGGCAATCGAGTCGTTGGATCTTTCGAAGTACGGCAATGGATTTCGATATATCCCTGCAAGCATGATGTTCGATTTCATTCGAACAAATGCCGGCACGTTGCGGGACTTGACGATTTCCGCTGGCGACGCGCCGCCATGGCTTAGCGAACTTAAGGCACTCAAGAAATTTACATTTCATGACTGCAAGGAGTTCGACCTCAATGTGCAAGATTTGCCAGCTCTAGAGGTGCTCAATTATTCGGCTGCTGGCGCCATGAAGACGATTACTTGTCATCCTTCCTGCAAGGTTCAAGCGCTCGGCAGGCCCGTGAAAGTGGTTAATTTGCAAACCGATTTGCAAACAATCTTGGCAGGAGGCGGCTCCTTTGGAGAAAACATCCTGCGGTCGGTGTCTGAAGAACGTTACGACGCAATCTACAAAGAAATCGAGCGGACGATCAACAACGGTAGAGATCTTGGACCCGATCAGCTTAGAGTCCAAAGCGGTCGTCTGGCGGATATGACACTTGCTGAAAAAGACCACGCGGTTCATGGTTATATTGGATTTATTCGGCAAGCGCGAGATGCGGAGTGGTTGTCTTCACAAGCCATGCAGTCCATCGTGTACGAAGGCTTCGATCTGAAGCCTTACACAGGAATCAGTCGCTACGAATTCTTGTCAGGCCTCGCCCAGCAATTGCACGGCACGGATCTGCCCAAGCATCGCGTGTTTCGCGAGCTGCTGAGAGTTCATCATTTCGACGAATCGCAACCCGACATGGCGGCGCTGCAGGTTGCGCCCGTGTACTCACTCCTGGCCAGCATGGCGCGCGAAGATGTGTACGACCTGGAGGGCGACGCGCGCATGACCGACGACCAACTGCGCGCGCTCATCGACAAACTTTTCGACGTTCACGGCTGACGTAGCGGCACATTGGCGCTGCGAGCCTTGGTCCGATGCGCCTTCGCCAGCGCATCGAGCCCCGCGAACACGTAGCGCATCAAATCCTCGAACACCTCGCTGCCGCCATCGATGGCCGGCAGCACCTTGCGTGGGATCTCCTTGGGCACCACCAGCATCAGGATGCAGGGCAGCACCGAGAACACCAGGGCGCGCTGCACGGCGGGGTGATCGGGCGGCAGCTTCAGGATCTGCGCGATCAGGCCCAGCACCAGTTTCGCCTTCGGCTTGACCGCCTTCTCGACCAGCGCCGGCGCCAGCGGGCCGGGCGCCATCACTTCACGCAGCACCACCCTGAAGCCCCAGGGGTCGCCTTCGCGATTCGACGGGCTCAGCATGTGCTGGAGCAGGGCGCGCATCTTCTCGCGCGGGTCGCCGATGCCGCGTGTCACTTCTTCGAGTTCTTCCACGCTCACGATCTGGCGGTGCGCCTCGATCAGCACCTCCTCGTACAGCTTCTCGCGGCTGCCGAAGTGGTAGTTGACCGAGGCCATCGGCGTGCCGGCGCGTTCGCAGATTTCCTTGCTGGTGGCATCGGCGTAGCCGCGTTCGGCGAACACCTGGCCGGCGGTTTCGAGAAGCAGGGCGCGGGTGGCCGCGCCATCGGGCCGGGCTGAGCGGACAGGCGGCGCGGCGGGGGCTTTCTTTCGAGGTGCAGTGGGCATGGGGCAACGGACAACAAAAAAAGTAGTTTGAATTTGAATTCAAATTCGCTAAGATCCAGTCTACTTCATCGACGACCCCGGCGAACCTTCGCAAGAAGAAACCCAAGAAGAGATCATGAGCAAGAAACCCATCGTCCTCGGCGGCATCCTTCTCGTCGCGGCCGTTGCCGCTGCCGCCTGGTACTTCACGCGCCAGCCCGCCGACACGACCGCGATCGTCCTGTATGGCAACGTCGACCAGCGCCAGGTGTCGCTCGCCTTCAACGGCAGCGAGCGCATCGGCAAGCTCAATGTGCAGGAGGGCGACCGCGTCAAGGCAGGCCAGGTGCTGGGCGAGCTCGACACCCGCACCCTCAAGCTGCGCACGGCCCAGTCGCAGGCCCAGATCGCCGTTCAGGAACAGGCCCTGCAGCGCCTCAAGACCGGCAGCCGCCCCGAAGAGGTCGCGCAGGCCCGCGCCAGCGTGGCGGCCGCGCAGGCCGACGCCGAACTCGCGCGCCAGCAGCTCGACCGCCTGCAAGGTATCCGCCAGACCACGGCCGGCCGTGCCGTGAGCCAGCAGGATCTCGACAGTGCCGCCGCCCGCCGCAAGGTCGCGCTGGCACAGCTCGAAACGGCGCAGAAGGCGCAGCAACTCGTGGTGACCGGTCCGCGCAAGGAAGACATCGCGCAGGCCCAGGCCCAGTTGGAGGTCGCGCGCGCCGAACTCGCCGTGCTCCAGCACCAGATCGACGAAGCCACGCTGCAGGCGCCCATCGACGCCGTGGTGCGCGCGCGCCTCATGGAGCCCGGCGACATGGCGTCGCCGCAGCGCCCCGTCTATACCTTGGCCATCACCGATCCCAAATGGGTGCGGGCCTACGTGGCCGAAGCGGACCTGGGCCGCATCCGGCCCGGCATGGCCGCCACGCTCGCCACCGACAGCCATCCGGGCCAGCCGCTGAACGGCAAGGTGGGCTATATCTCGTCGGTGGCCGAGTTCACGCCCAAGACCGTGCAGACCGAGGAACTGCGCAGCAGCCTGGTCTACGAGATTCGCGTGCTCGCCGACGACAAGGAAGACCGCCTGCGGCTCGGCATGCCGGTGACCGTGCGGCTCGCGCTCGGCGAGGCCACGGCGCAGGCAGCAGGCGGACGGTAATGGACACCGCGATGCCGGCATTGGCGGGCGACAGCCTGTGCAAGGCCTTCATGCCCAAGGGCGCCAAGCACGCCGTGCAGGCGTTGGCCGACGTGTCGCTGCGCATCCCGGCCGGCACGCTCAGCGCGCTGGTCGGGCCCGACGGCTCGGGCAAGACCACGCTGCTGCGTCTCGCCGCCGGCCTGATGCGCGCCGACAGCGGCAGCCTGCAGGTGCTGGGCATCGACGTCGCAGCCGACCCGCAGGCCGTGCAGGACCGCATCAGCTACATGCCGCAGCGCTTCGGCCTCTACGAAGACCTCAGCGTGCAGGAGAACCTCGACCTCTACGCCGACCTGCACGGCGTGGCGAAGGACGTGCGGCGCGAGCGCTACGCCAGGCTGATGGAGATGACCGACCTCGGCCGCTTCACAGCCCGCCCGGCCGGCAAGCTGTCGGGCGGCATGAAGCAGAAGCTCGGCCTGGCCTGCACGCTGGTGCGTTCGCCGCAGCTGCTGCTGCTCGACGAGCCCACCGTCGGCGTCGACCCGCTCTCGCGCCGCGAGCTGTGGCAGATCGTGCAGCAGTTGGTCGACGACGAACACCTGAGCGTCATCGTCAGCACCGCCTACCTCGACGAGGCCGAGCGCTGCGCCCAGGTCTTCGTGATGCACGAAGGCCACCTGATCGCCGAAGGCGCGCCGCAGGCCATTCGCGACAACGCGCGAGGCCTGTGCCACATCGCCCGGCCGCCGCAGGGCATGGCCGCGCGCACCTTGCAGGCGCGGCTGCTCGACGCGCCCGCGTCCATCATCGACGCGGTGCCGCAGGGCGGCGACGTGCGCTTCATCCGCCGGCCCGATACCGACGATGCCGCGCTGGCCGCGCTGTTCGACGGCATGCCCGTGGAGCCGGTGACGGCGCGGCTGGAGGACGGGTTCATGGTGCTGCTGCGCGCGAAGCAGCAGAACGCGAAGAGCCCCACGGCACCGATCGCTCTGGAGGCAGCGGCTGCCAGCGAGCCCGGCAAGCCCGACGAGGTGGTGATCGAGGTCAAGGACCTGGTGCGCAAGTTCGGCGATTTCACCGCCGTCGCCAGCACCAGCTTCAGCGTGCGCCGCGGCGAGATCTTCGGCCTGCTCGGGCCCAACGGCGCCGGCAAGACCACCACCTTTCGCATGCTGTGCGGCCTGCTGCCGGCGAGCAGCGGCTTCCTGCAGGTGGCCGGCGTCAACCTGCGCCATGCGCGTGCGCAAGCGCGTTCGCGCGTCGGCTACGTCTCGCAGAAGTTCGCGCTCTACGGCAACCTCACCGTGCAGGAGAACCTCGAATTCTTCGGCGGCGCGTACGGCCTGCGCGGCGCACGCCTGCGCGAGCGCATGCAGGCCGTGCTGGCGCAGTTCGAGCTGCAGGGCCAGGAGGGCGCGGCCAGCGGGCAGCTCCCGGGCGGCTTCAAGCAGCGCCTGGCCATGGCCACCGGCCTGCTGCACGAGCCCGAGATCCTGTTTCTCGACGAGCCCACCAGCGGCACCGACCCGCTGGCCCGGCGCGAGTTCTGGCGCCGCATCACCGCGCTGGCCGAGGCCGGCGTCACGATCATCATCACCACCCACTTCATGGAAGAGGCCGAGTACTGCGACCGCATCGTCATCCAGGACGCCGGCCGACTGCTGGCCCTGGGCACGCCGCAGCAGGTACGCGTGCAGGCCGGCAGCGCGCCGGACATGGAGCAGGCCTTCATCGGCATCGTGACCCAGGCGCGCGAAGAAAGGGCGAGGGCATGAGCATGAGCATGAGCAGCGGAAGCACGCGCCGTCTCGTCGCCCTCACGCGCAAGGAAACGCGCCAGCTCCTGCGAGACCCCAGCAGCATCGCCATCGGCATCCTGCTGCCCATCATCCTCATCCTGATCTTCGGCTTCGGCCTTTCGCTCGACGTGAAGAACGCGCCGATGGCCGTGGTGATGGAAGACGCCTCGCCCACGGCCCTGGACGCGGTATCAGGCCTGCAGCTCACGCCCTACATCTCACCGCTGATGCTGGGCTCCATGCAGCAAGCCGAGCAGCTGCTGCGCGCGCGCCGCGTCGACGGCATCGTGCGCGTGCCCAACGACTTCTCGCGCCGCCTCGCGTCCGGCGACGCGCGCATCCAGGTCGTCGTGCATGGCGCCGACGCCGGCCGCGCCAGCATCGTGCTGCGCTACGCCACCGCGGCCCTGCAGCAGAACGCGCTGCGCCAGGCCGACCGCGGCCAGGCCGCGCCGGCCATCGGCGCGGTGGCCATCGAGCAGCGCCTGTGGTTCAACAGCGCCAACACCAGCACCTGGTACCTGGTGCCAGGCCTCATCGTGCTGATCATGACCCTGGTCGGCGCCTTCCTCACCGCGCTGGTGATGGCACGCGAATGGGAGCGCGGCACGCTCGAGGCGCTGTTCGTCACGCCCGTGCGGCCGGTCGAGATCCTGCTGGCGAAGATCATTCCCTACTTCGGCATCGGCATGGTCGGCCTGGCACTGTGCCTGCTGGCCGCACGCTTCCTGTTCCAGGTGCCAATGGTCGGCTCGCTCGCGCTGGTGGTGCTGTGCGCCATGCTCTACATGCTGGTGGCGGTGGGCATCGGCCTGTTGATCTCCGCCGCCACGCGCAACCAGTTCCTGGCCAGCCAGGTCGCGCTGCTCGCGAGCTTCCTGCCGTCGCTGATGCTCTCGGGCTTCTTGTTCGACCTGCGCAACGTGCCCACGGTGGTGCGGGTGGTCGGGCAGGTGCTGCCGGCCACCTATTTCATGGAGCTGATCCGCACGCTCTTCCTGGCCGGCGACGTGTGGCCGCTGGTGCTGCGCAACGGCGCCATCCTGATCGCTTATGCCGTGCTGCTGCTGGGCGTGGCCCGCGCCATCACGCGCAAATCGCTGGACTGAGGACACGCCATGAACGATTCGCTTCTCGACGCGCTGCGGCGCATCGTCAACCTCTGCCGCAAGGAGCTGCTCGCGGTGCTCAAGGACCCGGCCACGCGCGCCATCCTGATCGTGCCCGCCCTGATGCAGAGCCTGCTCTTCGGCTATGCCGCCACCTACGACCTGAACCACGCCGACTACGCGCTGCTCGACCAGAGCCGCAGCTCGGCCTCGACCGCGCTCGTGGCCCGGCTCGAGGGCACCGGCGTGTTCCGCCGCGCGGCGACGTTGAACAACGCGTCCGACATCGCCCGCGTGATCGACGCGCAGGATGCGCTCTTCGTGGTCCACATCGGCCCGCGCTTCGAGCAGCAACTGCAGGCCGGCGAGAACGCCGCCATCCAGCTCGTCGTCGATGCGCGCAACTCCAACACCGCGGGCTCGGCGGCCGGCTACGTGAACGCGATCGTGGCCGACTTCAACGCGCAGTGGCGGCGCGATCACGGCGGCGCCGAGGCGCCCGTGCGCATCGACTCCCGCGCCTGGTTCAACCCCAACCTGGAAACGCGCTGGAACCTCATGCCCGGCATGATCGCCGCGCTCAGCATGCTGCAGACGCTGCTGCTCACCGCACTGTCGGTGGCGCGCGAACGGGAGCAGGGCACCTTCGACCAGCTGCTCGTCACGCCGCTGTCGCCCACCGAGATCATGGTCGGCAAGGCGCTGCCGCCGGTGCTGATCGGGCTGATCCAGTCCACCATCGTGCTCTGCGTCACGCTGCTGTGGTTCAAGGTGCCGATGGCCGGCTCGCTGCTCACGCTCTACACCGGCCTGGCCTGCTTCACCATCGCCAGCGTGGGCATCGGGCTGTCGATCTCGGCCGTGTCGGCCAACATGCAGCAGGCCATGCTCTACACCTTCGTGCTGATCATGCCGCTGATGCTGCTGTCGGGCCTGACGACGCCGGTCAGCAACATGCCGCAGGCCCTGCAGGTCGCGACCCTGGCGAATCCGCTGCGCTTCGCCATCGACCTGGTGCAGCGCGTCTACCTCGAAGGCGTGGGGCTCGCAGCCGTCTGGCACAACCTGATCCCATTGCTCGTCATCGCGGTCGTCACGCTGCCGCTGGCGGCGTGGCTGTTCCGCAACCGGCTCGTCTGAGCCTCGACACGAACGGACTCTCGTCATGAAACAACTTTCGATCCTCCTGGCGGCGCTGGTGCTGGCCGGCTGCGCCGTCGGCCCCGACTTCAAGGCGCCCGCGCCCGAGGCGCCTGCCGATTTCTCGACGTGGCACGGTGGCTCCGCCGAACTGGTCGATGCGCAGGCGCGCAGCGCGACCGGCACGCTCGTCGGCTGGTCTGCCTTCACCGACCCCGTGCTCGATGCGCTGCTGGCAAGAGCCCTCGCCGCCAACCACGACCTGCAGTCGGCCGCGCTGCGCTTCGCGCAAAGCCGCGTGCAGCGCAGCGTCGCCGAAGCCCAGCGTGGCCCGCAGCTCAATGCCAGCGCCGGCGTCACGCGCCAGCGGCAAAGCGAGGTCGGCTCCGCCACGCGGCTCGTCGATGCGCTCAACCCCAACAACCGCGAGCAGCTCATCGGCGTGCTGAGCGAGCCGCACAACCTGTACCAGGCCGGCTTCGATGCGACCTGGGAGCTCGACCTCTGGGGCCGCGTGCGGCGCTCCATCGAGTCGGCCGATGCCGACGTCGCCGCCTCGCAGGCCCTGCTGGCGCAGGTGCAGCTTTCGGTGCAGTCGGAGCTGGCCCGCAACTACGTCGAGCTGCGCACCACCCAGCGCCAACTGCAGCTCACCCGCGACGACATCGCCGCGAGCGAGGAGACGCTGTCGCTCGTGCGCGCGCGCGCCGACGGCGGCCTGACCACCGACCTGGACGTGACGCGTCAGGCCGCCCAGGCGGCCGAGCTGCGTGCGCGGCTGCCGCAGCTGCTGGCGCAGGAGGCGAGGGCGATCAACCAGATCACGCTGCTCACGGGCGATCGTCCCGGTGCGTTGCAGGCACAGCTTGCTGCGCCTGCCGATGCGGCCGCCGGCACGTTGCCCGATCTCTCGCCCGGCCTGCCGTCGGAGGCCGCATTGCGCCGGCCCGACATCCGCCGAGCCGAGGCGCAACTGCATGCGGCCACGGCCGGCGTCGGCGTGGCGGTGGCCGACCTGTACCCGCGGATCACGCTGGGCGCGCGCTTCGGGTTCGAATCCGTGGGCAGCCGCGACTTCGGCGAGTGGGGCAGCCGCCAGTGGTCCGTCGGCCCCAGCCTGCAGTTGCCGATCTTCGATGGCGGACGTCGCCGCAGCACCGTCACGCTGCGCGAGCTGCAGCAGCAGGAAGCCGCCGTCGCCTACCAGCAGACCGTGCTCAAGGCCTGGCACGAGATCGACGATGCCTTGAGCGCCTACACCGCCGATCGGCAGCGGCAGCTGCAACTGGCGGAGAAGGAGCGCCACAGCCGCGATGCCTGGACGCTTGCGCGCGTGCGCTACGAGCACGGACTGACCGACTTCCTGGTGCAGCTCGACGCGCAGCGCACGCTGCTGCAGGCGCAACGCGACCAAGTCGAGAACGGCGGCCGCCTCGCGCTGGACCTGGTGGCCTTGACCAAGGCGCTAGGCGGCCCGGGCGCTGCACCGTGACCCTGGTGCCTTACGTCTGCGTGGACGGCGTGGCGTTCATCGTCGCGCGCGCCGCCTTGATCGCTACGCTGGGGCAACCCTCGAAATCCGGGCGCAATGATGTGGGGCTGAACGAGCTGGACTACGGCAACGTCGTCTATCGCTTCCAGGATTGCGGCCGACTGGAAGAGGTGACGACGCAGGCGCCGCTTCTCATCGTCGGGCAGGCCACCGTCGGCTTCGATGCGCTTGCAGCCTTCGTGCGCAGCGAAGACTCGGGCGCATTCGAACGCGCAGGCTTCCTCGTCTCGCCGCGCTTCGGGCTGGCCTTCGACCCCGGCGAGCCGTGCTGGGTAACGGCGCTCGCTGCGCATTGCATCGGCGAGTGGCGCGCACTGTAGGCGGCAGCCGGCGACCCTGGTTCAGCTTTTGAGTCTTTTGCCCAACGACGCGATTACCGTCTTGCGAATGTCCGACCAAAGGGCCCGGGCCGGGGGTGTCAACTCGAGATCGTTGCGGCGCACCATGTAAAGCTGCCGCTGCAGGCCGGGCTGCCTGAGCGGCACGGCGGCGAGCCCCGGCAATTGGCCGGCCACGAGCCGTGGCACGACGCCCAGAAAGCTGCCTGTGCCGAGGTAGCCGATGAGCGAGGAAAGGGTGTCGACCTCGTCGAACCACAGCAGCTCGATGCCGTCGCGGGCGAGCTGTCCATCGAGCATCTGGCGGATCGAGCTCGATGACTTGTAGCCCATCAGGCGCTCGTGTGCGATCTGCGCCCACGTCAGGCCGCGCTTGCGTGCCAAGGGGTGCCGTGGACTGCACACCAGCACGAAGGGATCGTCGGCGATCCGTTCCGACAGCAGTTCGCGATGCCGCTCGGCGACGGTCGTCAATCCGAAGTCGACTTCGTGATTCAGCGCGGCGGCCGCGATGCTGGCGCCGTCCGCTTCCTTCATGTTGATGCGCAGGTCGGGATGCGAAGCGCGAAAGCGCGCCACGACCGGCGCCAGCAGCGCATAGGACACGGACGAGATGCACCCCACGGATATCTGGCCCTCCATGCCGCGGGCTACGCGGGCGAGCTCTTCGATCGAGTCGTCGAGCGTGTCGAGCGAGGGTTGACACCGGCTCACCAGCCGGCGACCGAGCGGCGTGAGTGCCATCGAGCGCGTCGTTCGCTTCACCAGCATGCCGCCGAGTGCGGCCTCGAGCTTGACCACGCGGCGGCTCAGCGCGGAAGGTGTGATGGACAGTGCGTCGGCAGCTTCGCGAAAGCCATTGGTTCGCGATAGCTCGCAGATGGCGCGCACGTCCCGCAAGTCGTAGTGGATTCGTCCCATACGGCAAATGATAGAACTGTTGCGTTCCGCTCATCAATGCGTGAACAACTTGCGCTTCTCTCCAGAGTCGATCGATTGCAGCATTCAGGTATGCAACGACTCGACAACACCATCAACGTGATCGTCCCGACCGGCGCGCTGGGCGTCGGCGTGCGCGAGGAAGACCTGGATGCCGGTCTGGCGGCGGGCGCCCATGCGATCGCCTGCGACGCCGGTTCCACCGACAGTGGTCCCGCGTATCTGGCCACTGCAATCGCGAAGTACTCGCGCGCCGCGGTCAAATCGGATCTCGCCGTCCTGATGCGCGCGCAGGCACGCGGCCGGATACCGCTGCTGATCGGCTCCTGCGGCACCTCCGGCGCGAATGCCGCCGTCGACTGGACGCTTGACATCGCGCTCGAGATCGCCCGAGAACAAGGCTTGCATCCGCGCATCGCCGTGCTCTATTCCGAACAGGTGCCGGGCCATATTGCCGACGCGGCCCGCGCCGGGTGCATCGACGCGCTTGCGCCGCTTCAAACGTCCGAGCCCACGCTGTTCGACCGGTGCGATCGCATCGTGGCGTTGATGGGCCCCGAGCCTTACATTGCGGCGCTCGAACGAGGCGCGGACATCGTGCTCGGCGGCCGAACGACCGACACCGCCGTTCTGGCCGCCGTGCCGCTGATGCGAGGTGCTGGCGCCGGTGCGGCCTGGCATGCGGGCAAGACGGCCGAATGCGGCGGACTTTGTACCGTGCGGCCCCGGGATGGCGGCGTGCTGATCCGGGTCGGCAAGGATGCCTTCGAAGTCGAGCCGCTGGGCGCAGGCAACCGTTGCACGCCGTCGTCGGTGTCGAAGCACATGCTGTACGAGAACAGCGACCCGTTCGTCCTGAAGGAGCCGGGCGGCGTGCTCAATGTCAAGCACGCCCGCTACGACGCCGTCGACGGGCGTGTCGTGCGGGTCGGCGGCTCGCGCTTCGAGCCGGCGCCGTACACGATGAAGCTCGAAGGCGCCGCGCGTGGAGGATTCCAGACGCTGATGCTGGTCGGCATCCAGGACCCGAAGGTGCTGGCGAACCTCGACCGCTTCCTTGTACGCATGCAGGCCGCCCTGATCGATCGTGTCGGCGAGACGCTGGGCGAACAGGCCGGAGACTTCGACATCTCGCTGCGTCCCTACGGCTGGAACGCTGTGAGCGGCCTGCCAGTTGCCGGTGCCGCGTTGCCGCCGCGTGAAGTCGGATTGCTGTTCGTCGCCACGGCGCAGACACAGGCCCTTGCGACGCAGATCGCCAAGACCTGCAACCCCTGGTTCTTCCACCTGCCTCTGGAGGACGAGATGGACTTGCCGACCTATGCGTTTCCGTTCTCGCCAGCGGAGATCGAACGCGGCGAGGTATATGAGTTCCGGCTCAACCACGTGATCCGCACCAATGGACCCATGGAGCGCGTGCAGACGCGCTTTGTCGACGTCGAGGGAGACGGCCGTGCCCAAGCTCGCTGAGGTCTGCACCATCCGCTCCAAGAACGCAGGGCCATTCTGGATCACGGTCGATCTGTTCTTTCCCGACGATGCCTCATACGAGCGTTACGCGGCGTCGCAGTCGTTGGCGGCCGCGGCCATCGCCGCGGTTTTCGGCGTGGATCCTGCGATGGTCCGGCACTTTCGCGTTGACGCGCTGCGTGTGCTCAAGATTTCCTATCCACGCCGGAAGCCGCAGGGTGGTGCGGTCGAGCGCGACATGCACGGTGGGCAGCAATACGTGCAACTGCTCGGCCTTGAACTTTGAATCGACTGACAACAGGAGACAAGTTATGAAAATTCCCCGTCGCTCCGTGCTCGTCGCCGGCGCCGCGCTGTGCCTGCCGTCCTTCGCGCAGGGCTCGCCCTATCCGACCAAGCCCGTGAAGTTCGTCGTACCGTTCGCGCCCGGTGGCGGGTCGGACACAATGGCCCGCCTCGTCGCGCAGAAGCTCAACGAACAGCATGGCTACACGATCGTCGTCGACAACAAGCCGGGGGCGGGCGGCAACCTCGGCGCTGAAGCTGCCTTGCGCGAGCCGGCCGACGGCTACACGCTGTTGGTGATCTCCGGCAGCTACGCTGGCAACGCCGTGCTCAGCAAGCCTGCCTTCGACCCCATCTCGGCCATTCAGCCCATCGTCCAGTTCACGCGCGAGCCCAGCGTCCTGGCGGTCGATCATGAGTCGCCGTTCCGAAGCTTGAAAGACCTCGTGGCCAAAGCCCGAAAGGAGCCCGGTGCCGTGGCCTACGGAACCTCGGGCGTCGGCGGATTGGCACATCTGTCGACCGAATACTTCGCCTCGGTGGCCGGTGTGCAGCTCACCCACGTGCCATACAAGGGGACGAGCGCGGCATTGGTCGACCTGGCCGCGGGTCAGATCCAGCTGATGTTCGGCGGCACCACGTCGGTCGCGCCGCTCGCCAAGGGCGGTAAGGTACGCGTGCTCGCCGTCGCGGCGCCGGGCCGACTGGCATCGATGCCCGGTGTGCCGACTTTTGCGGAAGAAGGCTTGAGTGCCTTCCGTGCCGACCTCTGGCATGGGCTCGTCGCAGCACGCGCCACCCCGCCTGAGATCGTCGCCAAGCTCAATGCGGATGTCAACGCGGTGCTGCGCAGTGCCGACATGGCCAAGCGCCTCGCGTCCGACGACGTACAACCTGGAGGGGGTACGCCACAGCAATTCGCCGACCTGATTCGCGGCGACATGGAGCGCTGGCGCATGATCGTGCAACAGGCCAACATCAGGCTCAACTGAGTTGGTGCCAGGAGAGCACTTGGCGGCACGGCGGCCCGATCAGCGCCGCCGCGAGGTGGTCAGGCGGCCGGTTCTGGTCTGCGAAGCTCGGCTGCGCCATGCATCCGGCGAACGACCGAACTGCGCACCGAACCAGCGCGTGAACGCGCTGTGCGTGCTGTAGCCCAGCATCGCCGCCACTTCAGCCAGGCTGTGGCGGCTGTTGGCCACGTAGCGCGGCGCCAGCTCCTGCCGGACTTCGCTGATCAGCTGCTTGAAGGTCAGCCCGCGCTCGTCGAGGCCGCGCTGCAGCGTGCGAACGCTCATCCCCAGGCCTTGCGCCACCGCCTTGCATGTGGCGCGCCCCGACGGCAGCATGAGGTAGATCGCCTTGCGCGCCTCCTGGTCGATCGAGCGTTCGTGGTCCCCGGGCAGCGCCGCGATCATCCTGCGCGCGTAGTCGGCCAGCAACGGGTCGGCCGACGGGTTGGGCACGTCCAGGTCGGCGGCCTTGCACACCAGCCCATTGAAGCCGCCGTCGAATTCGATGCGGCATTTGAAGAAGCGCCGGTGAAAGTCCAGCCTCGCCGGCGCGCCATGCGTGAAGCTCACGCTCACCGGTTGCCAGCGCTCGCCGAGCAAGGCTTCGCCCATTCGATAGAGCACGCCGATGGCCAGCTCGATGGACTGCGGTGCATCGACCGGCAGCGCCAGCTCTTCGCGCAACAGCACCAGCTTGCCGATGTCTTCCACCTGGATCGCCAGCCGTTCGTTGAGCATGTGCAGATGGTCGATGAGCGTGAGCAGCACCTGCCGCAGCGAGGGCTGGTGCATCAGCAGCAGGCTCACCACTCCGAAATTCGACAGCTGACGCCGTGCCGCGATGCGCAGGCCGAAGGATTCGCAGCCCGTCTTCTGCGCGGCTTCTTCGAGCAGCCGCGCCACGCGCGCCGCCTCGACCAGCTGGTCGGGCTGCCGCAGCAGCGCTGCCCGCAAGCCCGCACGGCGCAGGGCCGCCCCGGCGTCGTAGCCGAGTTCCTGCGCCACATCGGAGAAGTTCGTCAGCGCTGCCGCGCGTACCAGGGCTGTCATCGTGGGAGAGTGTGTCGCCGGCATTCTGGCACCAAATGTCAAGCCGCTGGCACCCATTGCAAAGCGGCCGGATGGCCCGGCTCCTACAGTCAGCTCCACACAAAGAGACAAGCAGGAGACAGCATGAAGATCGAAGCATTGACCTGCGCCATCGGCGCCCAGCTCAGCGGCGTGCGCCTGGCCGACGCTGCCCGCGACGACGGGTTGTTCGCCGAGATCAAGTCGCTTCTGCTGCGGTACAAGGTGCTCTTTCTGCGCGACCAGGCCATGAGCCGCGCAGAGCACGTGGCCTTCGCCCGCCGCTTCGGCGAACTCGAAGACCACCCGGTGGCCGGCAGCGACCCCGAGCATCCGGGCCTGGTCCGCATCTACAAGACGCCCGACGCACCCAACGACCGCTACGAGAACAGCTGGCATTCCGACGCGAGCTGGCGCGAGGTGCCGCCGATGGGCTGCGTGCTGCGCTGCGTCGAATGCCCGCCGGTGGGCGGCGACACCATGTGGGCCAACATGGCGCTGGCCTACGAGAAGCTGCCCGAGCAGGTCAAGGCGCTCATCGCGCCGCTGCGCGCACGGCACAGCATCGAATGCACCTTCGGCGCGGCCATGCCCATCGAGAAGCGTCTGGCGCTCAAGCAGCAGTTTCCGGACGCCGAGCATCCGGTGGTGCGCGTACATGCCGAAACCGGCGAGAAGGTGCTCTACGTCAACGGCTTCACGACGCACTTCACGAACTTCCACACACCCGACAACGTGCGCTACGGGCAGGACTTCACGCAGGGCGCGTCGTCGCTGCTGCAGTACCTCATCAGCCAGGCCGCGATTCCCGAGTACCAGGTGCGCTGGCGCTGGCAGCCCGGCAGCGTGGCCATCTGGGACAACCGCGCCACCCAGCACTACGCCGTCATGGACTACCCGCCCTGCCACCGAAAGATGGAACGCGCGGGCATCGTCGGCACGCCGACGGCCTGAGCCGCCTCTTCATCCGCCCCCCACAACCACACCCCACATTCACGGAGCTCACGATGAACTTCCTCGACGGTCACCTCTTCCCAGAGAACCAGCAGCCGCTGGTCATCACCGCCGCACCCTACGCGCCTTCGTGGCTGCCGTCGGACTTTCCCGGCGAGATCGCCGTGACGATGGAAGAGCAGATCCAGAAGGCCGTGGATTGCTACGAAGCCGGCGCCACGGTGCTGCACCTGCACGTGCGCGAACTCGACGGCAAGGGCAGCAAGCGCCTGTCGAAGTTCAACGAGCTGATCGCCGGCGTGCGAGCCCGCGTGCCCGAGATGATCATCCAGGTCGGTGGCTCGATCAGCTTTGCGCCCGAGACCGACGGCGCCGCCGCCAAGTGGCTCAGCGACGACACGCGCCACATGCTGGCCGAACTCGATCCGCGGCCCGACCAGGTGACGGTGACCGTCAACACCTCGCAGATGAACATCCTCGAGCAGTTCGACCAGCGCGACATCCAGGGCACGTCGATGGAAGACCCGGCCGTCTTCAATGCGTACAAGGAAATGACCGTGCCCGCGCAGCCGGGCTGGGCCGAGGAGCACATCCGCCGGTTGTCAGCCGCGGGCATCCAGAGCGCCTTCCAGTGCTACAACATCAACAGCTTCGAATCGGTGGAGCGGCTGATCCGGCGCGGCATCTACAAGGGCCCGCTGGTGCTCAACTGGGTGGCCATCGGCGGCGGCATGGATGCGCCCAACATCTACAACCTGGCCAACTTCGTGCGCGCCGTGCCCGACGGCGCCATGCTCACGGTCGAAAGCTCCGTGCTCAACGTGCTGCCGGTCAACATGATGGGCATCGCCATGGGCCTGCACGTGCGCTGCGGCACCGAAGACAACCTGTGGAACCAGTCTCGCAGCGCCAAGATCGGCACGGCTGCGCAGATCGAGCAGCTCGTGCGCATTTCCCGCGAGTTCGGCCGGCCCATCGCCACGGCGGCGCAGGCGCGCGAGATCTGCAAGATCGGCACCTTCTACGACACGGTCGAAGAGACGCTGCTGGCCAACGGCTTCGCACCCAACCGCAACGGCGCGCAGCAGGGCTTCCTGCGCAAGGCCGCCTGATCCGCACGCCGACGGAATCATCATGAAGCGCCGCATCGCCATCTCTTCGCTGATCGCCGCCGCCGTGGCCGCACTCGGGCTGTCACCGGCCTTCGCTTTCACCGACAAGCCGGTCAGGATGATCGTCCCCGCACCGGCGGGCGGCACCATCGACGTGATGGCGCGCATCGTGGGCGACCAGCTCTCGCGCGACATCGGGCAGCCGGTGGTGGTCGAGAACAAGCCCGGTGCGGGCGGATCCATCGCCGTCAAGTACATGCTCTCGCAGCCGGCCGACGGGCAGACGCTGATGGTGACCGCCAGCAATGTGCTGACCGAGGTGCCGCACGTGCTCAAGGGCGGCTTCGATCCGTTGAAGGACGTCAAGCCGCTCTCGCTGATGGCGCGCTCCTCGATGCTCTTCATCGCCTCGCCGCAGTTCCCGGCGCGCGATGCGAAGGAGGCCATCGCCTATGTGAAGGCGCATCCGGGTGAGGTGTCCTTCGCTTCGTACAGCGCGGGAACGGCGTCGCAGTATGCAGGCGCCATCCTCAACAAGGCCGCGGGCCTGGACATGCAGCACGTGCCTTACCCCGGCTCCGCGCCGGCCTTGGCGCAGGTGATGGGCGGGCAGATCCCGCTGATGTTCGACGGCGCCGTCACCTCGAAGGCGCCGATCGCCGCGGGCAAGGTGCGCCTGCTCGCCGTCGCAACCAAGTCGCGCCTGCCCGACTTTCCCGGCGTGCCCACGCTCGCCGAACTCGGCTATGCCGAGCTGAATTTCAGCAACTGGGTCGGCGTGATCGCTTCGTCGCAGATGCCGGCGCCGCTCGCCGAGAAGATTCACGCGGCGCTGCAGAAAGTCGCCGCCAACGCCGCGGTGCGCGAGCGGCTGGTCGGCGTCGGCTTCGAGCCGATGCAGGAGCGCTCGCTGTCGCAGGCGCAGGGCGAGCTGCGCGAGGAATACGACCGCAACGCCGAGATCGTGAAGGCTTTCAACATCAAGCTCAACTGAGCTGCCCAGCCGCCGTGCGTGCGCAGCGTGCCGCGCACCGTGCATCGATTCGAAGATCAACAGAGACTGGAGACAAGACCATGGTCAAGGCCATCCGATTCCATGAAACAGGCGGCGCCGAAGTCCTGCGCCTCGAAGACGTCGAGGTGGGCGACCCCGGCCCCGGCGAAGCGCGCGTGCGGCACAGCTGCATCGCCGTCAATTTCATCGACATCTACTTCCGCACCGGCCGCTATCCGCTCGCGCTGCCCAACGGGCTCGGGTCCGATGCGGTCGGTGTGGTGGAGGCCGTGGGGCCCGGCGTCACCGACATCCGCGTGGGCGACCGGGTCGGCTATCTGATCGGCCCGCAGGGCGCCTACTCGCAAGCCCGGGTCATGCCGGCCGACGTGTTGATCCCGCTGCCCGATGGCATCTCCGACCGCACCGCCGCCACGCTGATGATGAAGGGCATGACCGCGCAGTACCTGTTCCGCCAGGTGCGCCCGCTGCAGGGCGGCGAAACCATCCTGTACCACGCGGCGGCCGGCGGCGTGGGCCTGATCGCCTGCCAGTGGGCGCGCGCGTTGGGGGTGACGATGATCGGCACTGTCGGCACCGACGAGAAAGCGGCGCTGGCCCGTGCCAACGGCTGCACGCACACCATCGTGACCTCGCGCGAGGACATTGCCGCGCGTGTGCGCGACATCACCGACGGCAAAGGCGTGTCGGTGGTCTACGACTCGGTCGGCAAGGACACGCTGCAGGCTTCGCTCGACAGCCTGCAGCCGCGCGGCACGCTGGTGAGCAACGGCACCTCGTCCGGACCGGTGGTCATCGACACGCGGCAGTTGGCCGCCAAGTCGATCTGGCTCACGCGGCCGGCGATGCTTCACTACATCACGCCGCGCGCGCACATGCTCGAGATGGCGCAGGAGCTGTTCGGCCACGTGCTGGCCGGCCGTATATCGAGCGAGCCGCATCAGGTCTATGCGCTGGCCGATGCAGCCGAGGCGCATCGCGCGCTCGAAGGCCGCAAGACCACCGGCGCCACGGTGCTGATGCCCTGAAACCGCCAGAAGCGTCCCGAAACGCCGCGAGGAGAACCCTTCCATGAAGAACATCGTGCTGGCCATGTCCGCACTGGCCGCAGGCGCAGCCTCGGCCCAATCGTCGCTCACCGTGTTCGGCGTCGTCGACGCCGGCGTGAGCCGCTACACCACCAAGAGCCGGTCCTGGGGCGCCACCCCGCCGCAGCAGGTCACGCAGAGCCAGACCGCGTTGTCGAGCTCGGGCTACAACTCCAGCCGCTTCGGCTTTCGCGGCACCGAAGACCTGGGCGGCGGCCTGGCGGCCAGCTTCTGGCTGGAGTCGCCGGTGTCCAACGACTCCGGTGCCAGCGCCATCGCGAACTTCGGCCGCCGCTCCACCGTCAGCCTCTCGGGCCCCTTCGGCGAGGTTCGCTTGGGCCGCGACTACACGGCGTCGTTCTGGAACGACGCGGTCTTCGACCCCTTCGGCGTCAACGGCGTGGGCACCAACCTGATTGCGGTGGTCAACAGCAACCTCGCAGCCACGCGCGCCCTGGCCACCGGGGGCCTGCTCAACGGTGGGCTCTCGGCAGGCACCGACAGCTACCTGCGGACCAGCAACGCGGTCAGCTACTTCCTGCCGGCCAATTTGGGCGGCTTCTACGGGCAGGCCCAGTACGCGCTGCACGAGAACGTGGACGACAGCGCGGTCGCCGGCGGCGCGTCGCGGCGCGGCCGCTATGCCGGCGCGCGCTTCGGCTGGAGCGACGGCAAGACCGACGTGGCGCTCGGCTACGGCGAGAGCACGCTGTCGAGCACGGTGCCCGGCGCCGAGAAGATCAAGAGCCTCAACATCGGCGGCTCCTACGACATGGGCATCGTCAAGCTCTTCGGCGAATGGTCGCGCGTGCGCGACGTGCGCGAGGGCGCCGCGCCGCTCGGTGCACGACTCACCGATCGCTACGACGGCCTGCAGGCCGGCGTCAACGTGCCGGTGGGCGCGGGCGTGATCCGCGCATCGTATGCGCGCGTGAAGTTCGACAACGGCAACGGCCTGCCCGACAGCGACGCGTCGGTGAACAAGCTGGCGCTCGGCTACGTGCACCACCTGTCGAAGCGCACCGCGCTGTACGCATCGGTCGCGCGCATCGACATCCGCAACGGCCGCAACAACCCGGCCGTGATGGGCGTCACGCCGCTGGTGCTCAGCGTGCGGGCCATCCTGCCGCAGCCGGGCTACGTCACTACAGGTGGCTTGGAGCCGCGGCGGGCGGTGGGGTACGACTTCGGGATTCGGCACGCGTTCTAAGTGGATGCGTGCGACAAAAAACGAGATTCAGTTTTAGCGATGTTGATCGAGAATCCGGCCCCGCAACGGGGA
>NZ_LYVO01000034.1 GCF_001984055.1 Variovorax sp. KK3 | reverse complement strand
AAGGGAGGCCTGCACCCATTGCCCCTGACCCGAGCTCTCGCGCTCCAGCAATGCGGTCATCACCGCGAGCGCGCAGTACAGCCCGGCGCCGATGTCCGCGAGCGCGATGCCGACGCGCGTCGGCCCGTTTTCAGGAAAGCCGTTCATCGACATCATTCCGGCCATGCCCTGGATGATGTGGTCGAAGCCGGGCCGCTTGGCATAGGGGCCGTCCTGTCCGAATCCCGAGATGCTGGCGTAGACGATGCGCGGGTTGATCCTGCTGAGCGATTCGTAGTCGATGCCGAGCCGGTGCTTCACGTCGGGCCGAAAGTTCTCGGCGATCACGTCGGCGTCCTGCACCAGACGGCGAAGGATCGCCAGGCCGCTCGGGTGCTTGAGGTTGAGCGTCAGGGAGCGCTTGTTGCGGTGCAGGTTCTGGAAGTCCGGGCCTTCGCGCAGGCCGCCCCATCCGTCGCTCTGCTCCAGCAGTTCGGGCGTTTCGATCTTGATCACGTCCGCGCCCCAATCGGCAAACTGGCGGATGCACGTCGGGCCGGCGCGCACGCGCGTGAGGTCCAGCACCTTGTACGCGGCCAGCGGGCCGCGGCGGGGAGGCGTGTAGCTTGGCTGGGTCATGTCAGCGCCCCTGGAAGTTCGGCGTGCGTTTGTCGGCGAAGGCGGCGCGGCCTTCCTGGTAGTCCTCGCTGGCGTAGCAGGCATCGACTAGCGCCTGGGCTGCCTGCAGGTCGCGGGCGAATTCGGGCTTCTCGTATTCGAGGAAGGCGCGCTTGAGCGCGCACAGGGTCAGCGGCGCGTTGCTCGCGATTTGCCGGGCGTAGTCGAGCACCGATTGCTCGAGCTCGGTAGCCGGCACGACGCGGTGCACGAGTTGGCACGCGAGCGCCTCTGGCGCGCTGTAGCGACGCCCGGTGAAGAACAGGTCCCGCGCAGCAGCCGCACCCATGACGCGGGCCACGCGCACCTGGCCCTCGTGGCCGAAGCCCAAGCCCAGGCGGACCGCCGGAATCGCGAACACTGCAGTGTCGGCGCAAATGCGAATGTCGCAGCTCACGGCGAAGTCGAGCCCGCCGCCGATGCAGTAGCCGTGCACCATCGCGATGGTGGGCTTCGCGCAGTCATACACGGCGTCGTATGAGCGCTGGTTGACCTGGTTGTATTCGCGGTTCTGCTCAGGATTCGTCCGCACGCTGCCGAAGGCCGAGATGTTCGAGCCCGCGGCGAAGGCGCGCTCGCCCATGCCGGTCACGATCACCACCCGCACCTCGGGGTCGGCTTCGAATTCGGCCATCACGCGAGGTACCTCGCGGGCCATGTCCATCGAAATGGCGTTGTGCCGGGCGGGGTCGTTGAAAACCATCCAGCCGATGCCGTCGGCCTTGCGGGCCTGCAGTGAGGGGAGCTCGTTGTTCTTCATGACAGTGCGTTGGTGTTCAGGTTGGAGGTGCGGGCCCCTTCGCACGATTCGGCCTCGTCCGCGTGGGCGAGGTCGATCACGAGGCTGCCGGAGGCGTCGACACGCGCCTGGGAGTCAGCTGGCAGCACCAGGGTGGAAGAGGCCTCTTGAACGAGCGCGGGCCCCGGAATGGCGTCGCCGGCAGCGAGCCGTTCGCGGCCGTATACCGGCACGTTCTCGTAGCGCTTGCGGGCGCCCACCCAGACCTGGCGCCGGCCCTCCAGGGCCGAGGCGCCGCCGGCCGCCACGGCCGTGCTCGCCAGTCCGCTCGACGTCGCCTCGACACTGGCTGCGATGCGGATGTTCACGATCTCGACGTCGCCAAGCGGCATCACCTGCGAGAACATTTGTCGGTAGGCAGCCTTGAAGGCCTCGACAAAGGTCTCGGCCGACGCGTCGCCGTAGGGTCCGGCCGGCAGCGTTGTGACGATCTCGAATCCCTGCCCGACGAAGCGCATGTCTGCCGAGCGCAGGACGCGCGGGGCGCCCGGGTGGTCTGGCAGCGTTGCGTCGATCACTGCGAAAGCCTCGGCCTCGAGTTGGGCATAGAGACCCTCCAGTTCACGCCAGTCGGTGCGGGAGATCGTCTTCGCCACCGTGGCCATGCGGTCCACGCGGGCCGGGGCCATCAGCAGGCCCAGCGCCGAGGCGACGCCCGCCCCCGGGGGGCAGACGACGCGCGTCGCGCCCAAGCGCTGCGCAACCTCGCAGCCGTGCAGCGGACCGCCGCCGCCGGTCAGCAGCATCGCGAAACGCGAGGCGGTGTGGCCGCGCTCGGCTACATGCACGCGGGCCGCCGCGGCCATGTTTTCGTTGACGATGGAGTGGATACCCCAGGCCATCTCAGGGATGCTGATGCCCGCCTGCTCGGCAAGCGGCGCGATCGCGGCCTTGGCGCGAGCGACATCGAGTTCGATGGTGCCGCCGGCAAAGGCGGCGGGGTCGAGGTAGCCAAGCACCAGGTTCGCATCGGTCACCGTCGGCTGCGTGCCGCCGCGGCCATAGCAAGCGGGGCCGGGCGTCGAGGCCGCGCTCTCGGGGCCGACCTTGATCAGCCCGAGCGGGTCGACGTGGGCGATGCTGCCGCCGCCCGCTCCGATCTCGATCAGCTCGATGGTCGAGATGGAGATCGGCAACCCGCTGCCTTCGGTCAGCCGCTTCTGGCGGCTAGCCTCGAACTGGTGAGCGATCATGGGCTCGCCGCCGTCGATTATGGCCAGCTTGGCGGTGGTGCCGCCCATATCGAAGGCAAGCACGTCCTCCACGCTGGAGCGCCCGCCGAAGTACGCGCCGGCCAGGGCGCCGGCCGCGGGGCCCGATTCGAGCAGCTGGATCGGCACGCGCTTGGCTTCTTCGACATGCGTCAGCCCGCCGTTGGACAGCATCATGAAGAGGGGCGCCTTGATGCCGATGGCACGGATCTCGTCCGTCATCAGATCGAGGTAGCTGTCGGCCAGCGGCGTCACGTAGGCGTTCGCCACGGTGGTCACGCTGCGCTCGTACTCGCGGATCTGCGGCGAGACATCGGACGAGATGGAAACGAAGAGCTCCGGATAGGCCGTGGCCAGCGCGGCGCGCGCCTGCTTCTCGGTGGTGGGGTTGGCGTAGGCGTGCAGGAAGATGATGGCGACCGACTGCACGCCAGCCGCGACCAGCTCGCCGGCCCGGGCCACCAGGGCGCCTTCGTCCAGCGCGGTCAGGATCGTGCCGTCCGGCCCGGTGCGCTCGGGCACCTCCAGCCGCAGGTGCCGCGGCACCAGGGCGGCCGGCATCTCGATGTGCAGGTCGTACAGCTCGTACTTGTGCTCGCGGGCGATTTCCAGCGTGTCGCGGAAGCCGGCCGTGGTGATCAGGCCGGTGGGTGCGCCCTTGCGCTCGATGAGCGCGTTGGTGAATAGCGTCGTCGCGTGCACGACGCGCTCGACCGCCGCATAGGCGAGCCCTTCGCGCTCGAACAGCCGGCGCACGCCGGTGATCACGCCTTGGTGCGGCGCGCTGGGTGTGGTGAGTTCCTTATGCGAGAGCGAGCGACCCGTTTCGTGCTCGTAGACGACCACATCGGTGAAGGTGCCGCCGATGTCGATGCCAAGGGAAAGTGCTGAAGGTGATGACATGGTGTGAACTGCAGAAGAAGGGGTTGAGGCGTGTTCAGGCGCCGATGTAGGCACCGCGGCGGTCGGCCGCCAGACGTTCCGGTGCACGGCGGTCCGGCGCGCCATAGCCGCCGCCGCCGGGTGTCTTCATCTCGACACACGCGCCAGGCTCGAGGACCTGCTGCAACTTCGCGTTGCACGGCACGCCATCGATCCGCACCACGCCTGGGGCGCCGGACCGGCCGCCTGCAAGGCCTTCGGCCGCCGCTTCGGGCCGCGTGCGTTCGGCCATGAAGCTGACCACCATCGGGTTCGGCGAGCAGTTCTCGAACTTGATCTCCTGCCCGGTGCCGCCCCGGAACTCGCCCGCGCCGCCGCCGTCTTGCCGCAGCTGCCGGTGGTGCACGCGCACGGGCAGCAGCTGTTCGATCATCTCCACCGGCGTGGAGGAGATGTTGCTGGGCCAGGACAGCACGTTGACGCCGTCACGCCGGTTCGAAGCGCCGTAGCCGCCGTTCATGAAGAACATGCTGGCGTAGCTGCTCCCGTCAGTGCGCTGCCCGGCCACGTTGGCGCACCACAGGGGCGAGCCGGTGGTGGCGATCACCTGGTCCGGCAGGGCCTCGGCCAGCGCGCGTAGCACCATGGTCGGCAGCATGTGCCCGACCAGCGCGCGCGCACCTCCGGCGGCCGGCGGCAGGGCGTTGAGGATGGAGCCGGGCGGGGCAGTGACCTCGATGGGGTAGATCACACCTTCGTTGCCGGCCACGTTGGGGAGCAGCGCCGTGCGGATGCCATAGCAGGTGTAGGCCTTGGTGTAGGCCATGCAGACGTTGATGGAGGCGGGCACCTGGGCCGAGGTGCCGGTGTAGTCGACCTCAATCGAGCCGTCCTTCACCGTCATCGTCATTTCCAGCCGGATTGGCTCGGCGAGCCCGTCCGTTACCGCGCTGGTGCGGTACACGCCTTCGGGAATGCGCCGGATGGCCGCCCGCATCGCGTTCTCGGAACGGGTGTGGATCTCGTGGGCCAGGCCCTCCAGCGATTGCAGCCCGTGCTCGTCCATCTGCGCCAGCACGCGCTGCTCGATGCGCTGTACGGCCGTGATCTGTGCATAGAGGTCGCCCATCACCTGGTCGGGTACGCGTACGTTCTTGCGCACGATGCGCTCGAGCACCGGATCCATGACGCCGGCCCGCAGGATCTTCATCAGCGGGATCTGCAGGCCTTCCTCGAACACCGAGCGGGCATCCGCCGAGCGCACGCGCCCGCCGATATCCGGTGCATGCGCGACCGAGCCGGCCCAGCCGACGATCTTGCCTGCCAGGAAGATCGGCTTGGCGAGCGTGATGTCCGGCAGGTGGCCCGTGCCCTGCCAGATGTCGTTGGTGATCAGGACGTCGCCGGGCTGCAGGTCTTCGGGCGCGAACTCGTCAATGAAGTGCCGGATGGTCTGCGGCACGGTGTTCAGGAACGATGGGATGCTGTGAGTCGCCTGGGCCAATGAATGCCCGCGTGCGTCGGTCAGCACGCACGCGAAGTCGTTCGATTCGCGCACGTTCGTCGAGAAGGAGGTACGGACCATTGCAACGGCCGCTTCGTCGACGATCGAAATCAGTCGACTCCACAGCAGTTCCAGCGTGATCGCATCGAATTGGGCACTAGCCATCGGTGAACCTGTCGAAGAGTTGTTGAGGGCGCCGGAGGGAAATGAGACCCCGCCGGCCTGATGAATTCTGGGCGCATGGACCATGACAGTCCAATATCCTGTTCGACCAACCCTATTCCATGGGTATATACTTTTTGCCGTTCAAGAGCGTGCGTCGCGACCCAAGCCGGTGTCCTCGCGCGCGAGCAGGAGAAAGTCGATGCCAACCGAACCCGCAAGGCCGTTCCAGCCCAGTCCGTTTTCGCTCAACCACCGCTACATCGAAGTGTTCCGCGCCGTGATGATGCGAGGCACCGCCACCGAGGCAGCGGCCATGCTGCACACCTCGCAGCCCGTGGTCAGCAAGCTGCTGGCCCGCTTTCAGTCGGTCAGCGGCATCCAACTGTTCGAGCTACGCAAGAGCCGGCTGGTGCCGACGCCGGAGGCTCGCATTCTTTTCAACGTCATCGAGCGCAGCTACATCGGCCTCGAGCAGATCGCGCAGACGCTTGCCGAACTGCGCGGCCTGCATTCCGGACGTGTTCAGGTCGGCTGCCTGCCGTCGATGGGCATGGGCTTGCTGCCGGAGATCACGCGCAATTTCATGAAAGAGCATCCGACCATCCAGGTCGCCATCGACACAGTCGATTCATCCCTGGTGCGCGACGGTGTCGCCCTGGGCCGGTTGGACCTCGGAATCGCTATGCGGCAGGTGGATTCGGCAGGCACCGAGGCGCAGCCGCTGGTGGCCGTCCTTCCTGTGTGCGTGATGGCGGCCGGCCATCACCTCGCCGGCAAGAAAAGCATCCAGGCCAAGGACCTGGATGGACAGGCCTTCATTGCCACCGGCCGGAACGACGGCACGCGCGAGGCGATCGAGCGGGTGTTCGACGAGGCAGGCGCGCGGCCCATCACGGTCGCCGAGACCACGTACGCCATCACCACCTGCATGCTCGCGCTGCAGGGCATCGGCGTTGGCATCGTCAATCCGATGGTGGTTGCGCCCCTGCTGAAGGCGGGCCTAGTCGCGCTTCCGTTCAGGCGGGCGGCGCCGGTCGAGTTGGTCTTGCTCACGCCGCTGAACCAACCTCCTTCGCGCATCACCCAGGCCTTCATCCAGCACGTGAAGCTGGCGTGTGCCGAGCTGTCGGACGCGATCCGCGCCGCGTAAACCGCGCGGGCTTCGAGGATCAGAGCCCTAGCTGGGCGTCCTTGATCAGCTTCGTGTACTTGACCGCTTCGGAGTGCACGTACTCGTTGCTCTGCGCTACCGTGCCGCCTATGGGAGTGACGCCCAGGTCGGCCCATCGCGATGCCAGGCCCGGGGAGTGGACGATTTTGTGAATGTCGGCGCTCAGCTTCTTCGCCACCTCGGGCGGCAGGCCCAGCGGCGCGGCCACCGTGTACCAGCCGACGAACTCGTACTCCGGAACGCCCTGCTCGGCCACGGTCGGCAGGTTCGGAAGGCTCGGCGAGCGTTTCGCACCGGTCACGGCCAGCGCGCGCACCTTGCCGCTCTTCATGAGTCCGATCGCCGTCGGGAGGTTCTCGAACATCAGCTGGATCTGACCGCCCATCAGATCGGCGCTGGCGGCCGAGCTGCCCTTGTAGGGGACGTGCGTCATCTTGACGCCCGCGTCGCGCAGGAAAAGTTCAGCGCCCAGGTGCGTCGCCGAACCCGGCCCGGCCGAGCCGAAGTTCAGCGCGGCCGGGGAGGCCTTCGCGAGCTTAATCAGATCGCTGATGTCATTGGCTGCCACCGAGGGGTGAACCAGCACCACACTAGGAAAGGATCCGATGATGCCCAGGGTATCCAGGCTCTTGCCGGGGTCGTAGTTCAGCTTGGGGTAAATGCGGTACGAGGCCTGCACGGGCTGGATGCCGATCAGGAGCGTGTAGCCGTCCGGTGCTGCCCTGGACACGTACTCGGCACCGATGTGGCCGCTGGCCCCGGCCTTGTTCTCCACCACCACCGGTTGCTTGTAGAGCTCCGACAGCTGCTGTCCGACGAGGCGGCCCAGCAGGTCGGCCGAACCGCCCGCGGCGACGGGAACGATGAGCCGGATGGGCTTGTCCGGAAATCCGTCCGCCTGCGCTCCGAAGCAGGAGCCCAGACAGGGCAGGATGGCAATGAAGTTGCGTTTGGTGATCAAGATGGGACCTCTGAGCTGGGTGGTGCGCTAGTCGAATGAATGTGTTCGTCGGCCGGCACGCCAAACCGACGTCCCAGTCCTGTGCAGACCTTGGCGTTGAATTCTGGGCGGCAGCCTTATGTGGGTCCAATGCAAAGTTCCCGCCTGGGTATTCCAAATGAGCATCCCGTTGATGCACCGTAGCGAACCAGAAATCCGCGGCGATCATCGTTTGTGCACCATCGCGTCCCGGTTGTCCCCAAGAATGTTGACGCATCGACGGATCGATATCGTGACGCGGCCTCCAATTGAGCAACTCGTCAAGCAGCACGCGACGGCACCGTTGGCGCGCAGCCAAGCGAATTGCTGGCCGCGACGATCAGTCCCCGAGTGCGGCTTGCGAAGACGGTGATCCAGTGCAGTTCGAGGCGTGCGGTGAACTCACGTCTCTCGGCGCAATACCCTGCGTGCTGTTCAACTCTGACGTTGAGTGGCTGTACATGAACGCCCCCTATGCCAACCTCTCAATTCGTGGCGACGCGAAGGTAATGATTGCTCCCGTACATTCGGACTGTGAGTGCAGCTTTCGGCTGCGGTCCCTGAAGGGATCTGCTGGTCGACGCCTCGATCGCTTACACGCACTCTGGGTGCCGCAGCTAGCACGGGCTTGGTCAACCACGGTCTTACCTGTCTTGCCATCACTTCATGATCGCCCGAGCATTCGGTGGTATTTCTCCCTGAAGTTGGTTTGCTAGCTTCGATCACGTCGCCTCGACGGCCCTGCTGTAACCCGTCTGGTAGCGTCGGTCGTGCGCCAGCAACGCCCAGACGATTTGAGCATTCTTGTTGGCGAGTGCGACCGCCGCCACATTCTTGTTGCGCCGCTTAACCATTGCGACCCAGTTGCACGGATCCGCCCCCTGTTCCGCGCGATAGATGACGGATCGCGCGCCGTGTATCAGCTACGTGGCAAGCCATTCCAAGCCGCTGCAGCAAAATATCAGCGGTCATTCGGTCACCACACGCACGCGGGACTCGCCATAGCGCGGGGATGATCCCGATCGAGGCAAGACGAGCAGAGCTCAGGGAGCAATGACGCTTGGCCCGGGAAGTGTTTGCATGTTGCTTCGCGGCAACCAACAAGTGTTCAGGGTGATGAGGGTTCCAGACAATGCTCCAGCTTAGCTCTGATCCACCCCCGGAGGCTATTGACAAATGCCAGCTCGCGCACCCGCGCCAAATCCTCCAGATGAACGACTTCCTCCACCACACGGCCTTCGCGCAGGCAGCGCGCGCGTCCGATACCACCCAACAAGCCGCAATGCAACGGCGGGGTTACCCACCGCCCGTCTAGAAGCAGCGCCACATTTCCTCGCGTGCACTCAGTGATCTCGCCGCGACGATTCCATAACAAGGTGTCGAAGATCCTCGCAGTGACAGGCGCAAAGGCGTCGTAGTGCACTCGTCGAGTTGTCTTGAAATGAACGAACTCACTGTCTGAGAATTCGAATGCATTTTTGGCCAGTGCTAAGCTGACTAGAGCGGGCTCAGCGTCTTGCATAGAGGCCTGCGCTCGCACGCCGCCATTGCAATCGCTCAGCAGTCGCACGCGCCAACTTCCCCGGGGGTTCTCCCTGCAGACCCTGTCGAGTGCCTCAAGGGCGGCTAGCTCGTCCCAGCGATAGCCAAAATGTGTAGCCGCCACCCGAATTCGCGCGAGATGAGCATTGCGATCGCGAATCTTCCCCTCGATCAGCGCCATGGTTTCAAGAAGTTCAAATGAGTCGCTGGCGCGATCAAGGAAAGCCCGTTTGCTCTGCCACTCGTCCCACTCGCCCTCTGCGCGAGCATCCGCGGTGACGCCGCTACCAATCCCGCAGTACGCCTTGTCGCCCAGCAAGGTTACCGTGCGGATTGGCACATTGAATGTCGCATTGCCTCCAGGTGTTACCACGCCCACGGCACCGCAATAGATGCCCCGAGCCGCGGGCTCCAAGCGGTGGATCATCCGCATAGCAGCCACTTTGGGTGCACCGGTCACTGAACCACATGGAAACAATGCCGCGAAGACATCACCCAGCGTGCAGCCGGTTCGCGTGGCGCACTCAACGTCCGAGGTCATCTGCCACACTGTCGACAGCGGCTCCGTGGAAAACAAGCGGGGGACCCGTACGGAAAAAGGCTTGGCAATTCGAGACAGGTCATTTCGAAGCAGATCAACGACCATGACGTTCTCGGCCCGCTCTTTGGGCGAGGTGCGGAGTCGTTCAGCCGCTGCGGTGTCCGCAATCGTGTCGAATCCGCGCGCGGCCGTGCCTTTCATGGGACGCGTCAGAAGTCGACCATCACGCCAATCAAAGAACAGCTCCGGTGAAACGGACAACACCTGCTCGCCACCACCATCGACATAGGCGGCATAGCCGCCCGGCTGAGCTCGCTGCAATGCGGCGAAGAGCGCTCGGGCGGCACGTTCCCCAAAGCGATCGTGCAGCATGGCTTGGAGCCGCGACGTGTAGTTGACCTGGTATACCTCGCCGGCCGCGATCGCTCGAAGAAGTTCTGCCATGGCGGCATCGAAGCCCGGGCGCGACAGCACACTACGCCAGTTCAGGGCAGCAAAGTCCAAGTCGGGTTCGTCCGGCCTGTTCTCGGGCCAAGGATGCGCAGTCTTGTGAATGCCGAACCACGCAAGAGGCCCATCGGCTTTGTGCACCGTGAGCGCCGGGTCGAACGCCGGTGCCGCTTCATATCGCAGATAGCCCACGCACCAGTGCCCGTTCAGCGCTTGCGCATGCACGGCATCCAGCAGTGGCCGAACCTGTTCGGGTCGATGCGCCACCATCGTCTCGTCTGGTCTGGCGAACAGCTTGCGCAGCCGCGGAGCCTCGGCGTCATCGGGGCAGGCAAAGTCGATCCGGGCCGAGATGGCAAGCGTCACGCCGCGCCGATTCCCGCCACCAGGTGATCGACCGGCTGGCCGCCCCGGAGCGCGGCCGTGAAGGCCAGCATGCGGTCGATGGGCACCCGCGCCCGCCGCCCCAATGCCGGCTCGACATGCACCTCGCCGGTCCCGGTCTCCAGCACGTGGGTCAGGCCCGCGAGGCCGTTCATCGCCATCCACGGACAATGCGCGCAGCTCTTGCAGGTGGCCGAGTTGCCGGCGGTAGGCGCCTCGATGAAGGTCTTGCCCGGGTTCAGGGTGCGAAGCTTGTGCAGCATGCCACTGTCGGTCGCGACGATGAACTCGCTCGCCTCCATGCGCTGCGCCGCGCTCAGGATACCCGAGGTCGAACCCACCGCATCGGCCAGCGCGATGACATCGGCCGGCGCCTCGGGATGCACCAGCACGCGGGCCGCGGGGTGCGCCTGCTTGAGCAGCTCGAGTTCGAGCGCCTTGAACTCGTCGTGCACGATGCACGCCCCACCCCAACTCACCATATCGGCGCCGGTCTCGCGGCGGATGTAGTCGCCCAGGTGGCGGTCGGGCGCCCAGAGGATCTTCTTGCCCTGCGCCGTGAGCGCACGCACCACATCGAGCGCGCAGCTCGAGGTCACGAGCCAGTCAGCGCGCGCCTTCACTGCGGCGCTGGTGTTGGCATAGACCACGACCGTACGGTCGAGGTATTGGTCGCAGAAGCGGGCGAAGTCCTCCTCGGGGCATCCCAGGTCGAGCGAACAGGTCGCATCCAGGTCGGGCATCAGGATCCGCTTGTCGGGCGACAGGATCTTGGCGGTCTCGCCCATGAAGCGCACACCCGAGACAACCAGCGTGCGCGCTGCGTGATCGCGGCCGAAGCGCGCCATCTCGAGCGAATCGCTGACCAAGCCGCCAGTCTCCTCGGCCAGGTCCTGCAGATCGGGATGCACGTAGTAGTGCGACACCATCACCGCGTCGCGCTCGCGCAGCAGGCGGCGGATGCCCGCCTTCAAGGCCTCGCGTTCGACCGGATTTGGCTCTGGTGGCACGCGGGCCCAGGCATGGCGGGTGCCGCAGGCCGCGCCACCGTTGGCGGCGTCCAGCGGCTGCTCGTAGTCGACGTCGATCACCGGAAAGCTCATGGCTCAGGCCTCCTGGAATCGCATCGAGAAATCGATCGCCTTGACGTCCTTGGTCAACGCGCCGATGGAGATGCGGTCGACGCCGGTCTCGGCCAGGGCGCGCAGGCCCTCGAGCGTCACGCCGCCCGAGATCTCAAGCGCGGCCCGTGCATCGCCGGCGGCGTCGTTGCGCCGCACGGCCTCGCGCAGTGTAGGCAGGTCCATGTTGTCCAGCAGCAGCATGCGGGCGCCGTGGGCCAACGCCTCGTCGAGCTGCCCCAGCGTTTCGACCTCGACCTGCACGAACTTCGCACGGCCCGCGACGCGCGTCGCCGCACGCAGCGCTGCGCTCACGCCACCCGCAGCGACGATGTGGTTCTCCTTGATGAGAACGGCGTCGTAGAGCCCGATGCGATGGGTGACGCCGCCGCCAGTGCGAACCGCGTACTTCTGCGCCAAGCGAAGGCCGGGCAGCGTCTTGCGGGTGTCAACGATCTGCGCCCGCGTGCTGTGCACGGCATCCACATGCAGTGCCGTCTTGGTCGCCACCGCGCTCAGCAACTGCAGGAAGTTGAGCGCGGTGCGCTCGGCAGTGAGCAACGCCCTGGCAGCGCCCGCGAGTTCGAGCACGACCTGGTCTGGCGCGCAACGAGCGCCCTCTTCGACATGCCAGGTGATCCGCGCATCGGGGTCAAGATGCCGGACCACCGCTTCGACCCATGGCGCACCGCAGAGTACGGCCGCTTCGCGCGCAATCACCCGTGCGTCGGCGCGGCGATCGGCATCGATCAACGAGGCCGTGAGATCGCCACCGGCCACATCTTCATCGAGCGCACGCAACGCATCGGCGCGCACAACGGCGGCCCATTCGGTGGAGGAAAAATCGAGGGTACTGTCCATCTTCATCATCGGTTTGGAGGCCACGCGCAGGAAAGCAAATGGGCGCGATCGTAGCAGCGATACCGAAGCGACTCGCCTTGCAAAAATGCACGCAGGCGTAGCACAAGGAGTCGGTTATGGTTCGCCCCGTTTGACATCCGAAGCGAGAGCGACGACCTGTGACTTTTCATGAATTCGACGTGCTCATCGTCGGCAGCGGCTTGGCTGGCCTCAGCACCGCGCTGCACCTCGCAGCCACACATCGCGTGGCCGTCATCACCAAGCGTGCGGTGAACGATGGCGCAAGCCAATGGGCCCAGGGCGGCATCGCGGCGGTGCTGGCGGAGGGCGACAGCCTGCAGTCGCACGTCGACGACACGCTGGTCGCGGGCGCCGGCCTCTGCGACTTGGCCGCCACGCGCTTCGTGGTCGAGCATGCGCCCGAGGCCATTGCCTGGCTGCGCGGGCTCGGCGTGCCCTTCTCTCTCGAGGACGGCGCGCTGCACCTCACGCGCGAAGGCGGCCACAGCCAGCGGCGCATCGTGCATGCGGCCGACGCCACCGGCGCGGCCGTGCAACGCACGCTGATCGCGCAGGTGCGCCGCACGCCCAACATCACGCTGTTCGAGCAGCACACGCTGGTCGACCTGATCACCGGGCGCAAGCTCGGGCTCGCCGACAATGCCTGCCTCGGCCTCCATGCGCTCGACGACACCACCGACGAGGTGCTGACTTTCAGCGCACCGCACACCGTGTTGGCCACTGGCGGCGCAGGCAAGGTGTATCTCTACACCAGCAACCCCGACACGGCCACCGGCGACGGCATCGCTGCGGCGTGGCGCGCGGGCTGCCGCGTGGCCAACATGGAGTTCATCCAGTTCCATCCAACCTGCCTCTATCACCCCGACGCCAGGTCCTTTCTAATCAGCGAGGCGGTGCGCGGCGAAGGCGGGCTGCTCAAGCTGCCAGACGGCACCCGCTTCATGCCCGGGCACGACGAGCGGGCCGAACTTTCCCCGCGCGACATCGTGGCGCGCGCGATCGACTTCGAGATGAAGAAGCACGGCCTGGACAGCGTGCACCTCGACATCTCGCACCAGAGCCCGGCCTTCCTGCAAGAACACTTTCCGAACATCCTGGCGCGCTGCGCCGAGTTGGGCATCGACATCACGCGTGAGCCGATCCCCGTGGTCCCGGCCGCGCACTACACCTGCGGCGGTGTGCACACCGACCTCGCAGGCCGCACCGACGTGCCCGGCCTCTACGCGATCGGCGAAACCGCCTGCACCGGCCTGCACGGCGCCAACCGACTGGCCAGCAATTCGCTGGTCGAGTGCATGGTGTTCGCCCGCGCCGCCGCGCAGGCCATCGCCGAGGCACCGCAGAGCGCACGCGCCGAGCTGCCCGCGTGGGACGACAGCCGCGTCACCGATGCCGACGAGACCGTGGTCATCTCGCACAACTGGGACGAGTTGCGCCGTTTCATGTGGGACTACGTGGGCATCGTGCGCACCAACAAGCGGCTCGAACGCGCGGCGCACCGCATCGCGTTGCTGCAGGGCGAGGTGCAGGAGTTCTACGGCAACTTCCACGTCACTCGCGACCTGCTCGAGCTGCGCAACCTGGTGCAGGTGGCGGACCTGATCGTGCGCTCGGCCCAGGCGCGGCGCGAAAGCCGGGGGCTGCACTTCAGCCGCGACTATCCGTCACTCGCCGCACCCGCGGCACCGACCATCCTCGTGCCGCCCGCCAATTGAGTCGGCCCCTCGAAGTTCTTGCATCCTAGAGAAAGACCCTTCACATCATGTTCCGCACCCTGCTGAAGTCCAAGATCCACCGGGTCGCCGTCACCGACTGCGAACTGCACTACGAAGGCTCCTGCGCCATCGACGAAGACCTGCTCGACGCCGCCGGCATGGCCGAGAACGAGCAGGTCCACATTTGGAACATCAACAATGGCGAGCGCTTCGTGACCTATGCGATCCGCGGCGAACGCGGCACCGGGATCATCTCGATCAACGGCTCGGCCGCTCGGCGCGCCGCGGTGGGCGACCTGATCATCATCGCGGCCTTCGGCCTAGTGCCCGAGGACCAAGTGCAGGCGCATCGGCCGAAGCTGGTCTTCGTCGACCACGCCAACCGCATCCAGGAGGAGCGCGCCGACATCCCGGTGCAGGCGGCTTCGGGCGAAGCGGTGGGGGCCTGATGCCGAGCGCAGCGGGCCTTGCCGTGTCATCGTCACCCGCTGCCGATGCGGCCACCCCCTACGGCACCCTGCCCCCGGCCTCGCCGCCGTCGGCGCGCAAGCCGCTAAGCCTGCCGCGCCTGGCCGATATGCATGCGCGCGGCGAGAAGATCGCGATGCTGACCGCCTACGACGCCACCTTCGCGGCCGTCGCCGATGCCGCGGGCGTCGAATGTCTACTGGTCGGCGACTCGCTGGGAATGGTCTGCCAGGGGCTGCACAGCACCGTGGGCGTGACGCTGGAGACCATGCGCTTCCACACGGAGAGCGTCTTTCGCGGACTGCGCCGCGTGCAGGGCACCGCTTGGCTGGTCGCCGACCTGCCCTTCGCAAGCTACCAGGAGTCGCGCGAACAAGCCCTGCGCAGCGCCGCCGTGCTGATGCAGGCTGGCGCGCACATGGTCAAGCTCGAAGGCGGCGGCTGGACCACCGAGACCGTGCGCTTCCTGGTCGAGCGCGGCATCCCAGTCTGCGCCCACCTGGGCCTCACGCCGCAGACAGTACATGCGCTCGGAGGCTACCGCGTTCAAGGCCGTGGCGGCGAGGCCGCGGCCCTGCTCGCGCAGCAGGCACATGCGCTGCAGGAGGCAGGCGCCGCGATGCTGGTGCTCGAGATGGTGCCCGCCGCGCTGGCGGCGGAACTCACCGCCGAACTGAAGCACTGCGCCACCATCGGCATCGGCGCCGGACGCGGCACCGCGGGCCAGGTGCTGGTGATGCACGACATGCTGGGCGTCGGCCTCGGCAAGATGCCGAAATTCGTTCGCAACTTCATGGCCGACGCGCCCGGCATCGCGCAGGCTATGAAGGCCTACGTTCGCGCTGTCAAGAACGGCAGCTTTCCCGACGATTCACTCCACGCTTGGTAGGCACTTCACGATGTACATCGCCCGCACCATTCCTGAACTGCGCGACCACCTAGGCCAATACCAGCGTCCCGCCTTCGTCCCCACCATGGGCAACCTGCACGATGGCCACTTGGACCTAGTGCGGCAGGCCAAGCCGCGGGGCGACGTCACCGTCGCCAGCATCTTCGTCAACCGTCTGCAGTTCCTGCCGCACGAGGATTTCGACAGCTACCCGCGCACGTGGGACAGCGACTGCGAGAAGCTGCGGACGGCCGGTTGCGACGTGCTGTTCGCGCCCGACGAGCGCGCGCTGTACCCGGAGCCCCAGACCTGCAAGGTGCATCCAGACGGAGCGCTGGCGGACATCCTCGAAGGCCAGTTCAGATCCGGCTTCTTCGTCGGCGTCTGCACGGTCGTGATGAAGCTCTTCGCCTGCGTGCAGCCGAGCGTGGCCTTGTTCGGCAAGAAGGACTATCAGCAGTTGATGGTGATCCGCCACATGGTGCGGCAATTCGCGCTGCCGATCGAGATCGTGGGCAGCGAGACCCGCCGCGCGGACGACGGCCTGGCGCTGTCGTCGCGCAACGGCTACCTGAACGACGCCGAGCGCGCCGAGGCGGCGCAGTTGTCCCGCGCCTTGCACGTCACGGCGGAGGCCATCTATGCGGGCGAGCGCGACTTCGCCGCGATCGAGGCGCGCGCAATGGAGACCCTCAGCGCGCGCGGCTGGCAGCCCGACTACTTGGTGTTGCGTCGGCGAGCCGATCTACAGGTTCCGAGCGCCAGTGATCTACTTGTCGCGCTGGTCGCTGCGCGACTTGGAAGCACGCGCCTCATAGACAGCCTTGAAATCGAGAATTGAGACGGGCTCCACGCCATCGGCCCGTGCCAATTAAGCCACAGACGCTCCGGGTCTCGCGCACGCTGTCAGCACCCGCTGCTGCAAATCGGCGACGTGGCGCCGCCAGATCGCGCTTGAAGTCCTCCATGGTGTTCAACCAAATCACGGTGCGCACGATCGTCATGGACACGGGTGGGCGACTCGATGGGATCACTGCGCGCTTTCGTATGCCGGCCTAAAACCTCGAACAGGTTCATCGGATCCTGGGTGTTGCCAGACTCAGGCCGATGAGATCGATGGAGGCGTGCACCTTGCACCCTTCCTCCAACGATCAGTTCCGATTACTTCTTCACCATGTTGGCGCAGGCCGTATCTTTTGCCAAGGCTGCATCGTTCTTGTTCTGCAGCGGAACGAACTGCGCCAGATGCGCCTTGCAATTTTCCATCGTCAGGGCCGAGGTGGACGCGGAAGGCGTCGTGCCCGAGGCGCAGGCGGCCAAGCTGATCGAAAGAACGGAAGCGCTGACCAAAGTAATGATTGTCTTCATGATTTATAAGTGTCTGGGTTATACGTTGGGAGAACGAGAATGCCTTTTCGAATTAGCGATCTACGAATCATCTACATTGTTGGGGCCCTCCTTCCACGGAAATGTTCTTATTGAGATCGAACGACATGCTGTGGCAAGGCAACCGACAAGGGTCTCTTCAACGCGCGGTTCTTTGAATAGCTTGTACACCCTACTTGTTTCCTTAAAGTAAGGAGGACAGCCCCGAGCCGGACGCATCGACGACGTTGGCGCGAATGACGAGTGGATTGATCACACGATGCCTTGCTCGGCATAGGGGCAGTTCTCTTCCACACGCTCATACCCCAACGCAGTCATGTCGATGGTGCTGTACCGGCCTCCGATGATCAATTCGGCGATGCCGCGACCGGCGGCCGGCGCATGCATGGTTCCGTGGCCAGAGAAGCCCGCGACCGTATACAAGTTAGGCATTCGGCTCCAAGCCCCGATGATTGCGTTGCCATCGAGTTCATTCACCTCGTACAGCCCTGCCCAAGTGCGGTGGCACTTGGTTGTCTCAAAGACCGGGAAACGGTGAGCGACTGCGGGGCGGACCACGTGCTCGAAATAGTCGTGGTCGACGTCAAAGTTGAATCCGTTGCGGACACTGCCGTCCACCAAGCCACCGGAGAATCCTTGGCCTTCGGACCGGAACGCGAGCCGCGCTGTATCTTTGACGTATGGCAGCGATTCCATCGGAGAACCGGGGCTGAAGTAGTGCTCGAAGCGTCGGGACGGAACGATGGGTAGATCCATGCCGAAGTGCTTCGCTACAAGACCAGACCAGGCGCCTGCGGCATTCACGAAGGTCTCTGCAGCGAGCTTGGCTCCGCCTTCCAGATCGACTGATCGTGCCTTGGCGGGGCCCGCATCGACGCTGACCACCCGGTCTTGAATGTAGATGGCACCAAGCTCGACTGCCTTTCGGCGGACCCCCCGTAGCAGACCGTTGGCATCGCACCATCCGTCGTGTGGACTGTGTGCGCCGCCACCGAGATCGTCGACGTTCATGGATGGCCACTTCGCCTTCATTTCCGCCGGTGAAAGCAGGTTCACGACACACCCGTGTGCCTGTTGCGTGCGGACGTTGCGTTCGAGATTAGGCATGTTGTCCGGGGGAACGATGAAAAGATAACCCCCTTCCACCCAATCAACTGGCGCGGAGTAACCCTTGGAAGCCATCGTTGTTTCGAACGACTTGATGAAGTCAATGCTGTACTTCGACATCTCGATGTGTTCGGGCTGCGTGAACTGCACGCGGCAGCCTCCGGAGGATCTCAGTGAAGACGCAAACTCATATGTCGAGTCCGGCTCAATGACGCATACCGACAACGCGGGATCGGCAATGAGCAGGTAATAGGCGACTGCGGAGCCGACGATGCCGCCGCCAATGATTGCGACGTCGTATTTGGGGTGTGGTTCGGTAGTCATCAGGTGCTTTTGCTGAATGAAGAAAATGGCGAAACTTTAAACGTTATCCCTTATTGGATCCATTAAGTAACGTTACAACGGCTGTTAAGAGTTGTGTCGTCAAGGATCCGACGCTCGATCGCAACGGGCTGGCAGAGGGGTCGGACGCTTCGATACAAAGGCCTGCGCACGCTCAGGCAAGCGAACATTTCGCATGTGCCATTCAAGGTCGTTCTGCCCAGACGAGCTTTCACTAGCGCCGGCTGGCCAGCCTGTAGCGCTAATGTTCGTCAGACTTGGAATGGTCAAATCAGGTCTAACGGCCAAGGAATTTTGGCTGACCGTCTTGGAGATCCGACGCATGTCCAGCCCAACTGTTAGGGACGCTCCGGAGTAACGTCGAAATCCTCTGGATCGAGGTAATCGAACGTCGCCGCGTCCCGTTCCCGGTAACGCCAGTCCGACGGCTTGGTGAATGCGGTCACCAGCCAGGTGCGAAAGTTCTCGACCAGTCGCTCGAAGCCCAGCCTTCCAAAGTCCTTGCTGGCGCGCGATGGGTCGCCAATCACACCAGTGGGATGCAGCGCATGCGCGCCCTGCGTGGCCAGTGTCTTCCACCAGCCTGTCTCGCCTGCGGTATAGCCCGTCACGGACAGATAGTCGCCCACCAGCTCTGGAAACAGGTGCAGCGCAATGCTGGTCTGGAACATGCCTGCATGGCCCTCGCTCTTGCACAGGCGCAGTTCCATTTCCTCGGCCAATTGCTCCAGGGGCTGCGTGAAAGTCCGCCCGAACCCGCCGAATGCGCGAATGCTCGCATTGGGATGCAAGCCTTGCGTCGCGCGTTCGACTTCGCGCATGGCAGGGAAATTTCCACCGTGTCCCGACACCAAGGCGATGCGTTGGAAGCCCGCACGGACGAACGTTTGGACGGCACTGGCAATGCCCGCCTTGTAGGCGTCGGGGCTTAGCACGACAGTTCCCGGATATCGGCGATGCCGATGCGACAAGCCGCCCATGACCACCGGCGTGCAGACGACAGGGCCTGGCAATTGGCCAGCCACTTCCTTGATCAGGCGCTCGATGTAGAGGCTGTCGTTCGCGATCGGCAGGTGGGGGCCGTGTGCTTCGAGTGCCCCCGATGGCACGATCGCGATGCTGCCGGCCTGCTTTCCGAGTTCACCGATTTCCGTGGACGAAAGCAACGACAGTTCATGCAGCGACATGGTCAACCTCCAGCGTCTTCTGGCTTTCGCGCACGACCGGATTGCGCAAGATGCCGATCCCTTCGATCTCCACCTCGATCACGTCGCCCTGCTTCATCAGCACGGGGGGATTGCGCGCATAGCCGACGCCAGAGGGCGTACCCATCGCGATCATGTCCCCGGGCTCCAGCGTCATGATTTCGGAAATGATGGCAATGGCCTTCCCCACAGACACCAGCATCTGCGAAGTGCTGTCGTTCTGCATGGTGCGGCCATTCAGACGCGAAACAATGGACAGGCCTTGCGCGCCGGGCGGCAACTCGTCTGCCGTAACGAAAATCGGGCCGACTGCGCCAGTCTTGTCGAAGTTCTTTCCCGCCGTCCATTGCGCCGTTTTGCGCTGGTAGTCACGCACGGAGCCATCGTTGAAGCAGGAGTAGCAAAACACGTGTGCCAACGCATCGGCCTCCGCAATACGATGTCCTCCCCTGCCGATGACCACAAGCAGTTCGGCTTCGTAGTCGAACTTGTCGGAGACGCTGGGACACATCATGGGCTGCCCCGCGGCGACCAGCGAAGTCGGAACACGCACAAAAAGTGACGGATACTCCGGCACCTTGCTTCCGCCTTCCTTGGCGTGTTCGGCATAGTTCAATCCGAGGCACACGAGCTTGCCGGGCCGCACGAACGGCAGTGCGAACTCAAAATCCCCCAGCGGCGACCAAGCCGAGGCTGGGAGCCCATCCAACTGCCGCTCGAGCGCCGCTAGATCTGGTAGTGGCAACTGCGCAAGCGTGGCGAGGTCGCAACCGCCGTCACGTTCCTGTGGGAGCAGCGCGGCCTTGTTTCCCCTTACGCCTGCCAATCGCTTCATTCCTTTCGAAGAGACCACTGTGAATTGCATAAATTAGCTTTCTTGAAAATGAAAAGAGATGCCGCGACGATCATCCGGCTGGAACTTTACGCCGCGGGCTTCGCGCTCCCGCAGGCGCCAACACGTGGCCTGGAGTCACCTATCCCGAGAATGCCTAGGTCGCAGCACTCAATGCGCCACCACCTTCTTGCTCGGTGACGCCGCGGGGATTGCGGCGGAATACCAGCACCAGCAAGGGCAGAAGGATCAACAACGTGGACAAGGCCGCGATGGCGGGATCAACTTGGTTGCGGACGTTCTCCCACATCTTCGTCGGCACTGTGACTACCTGGGTGCCGGCGATGAAGCTGGTCATGATGAGTTCGTCGAACGAGTGCAGAAACGCGAACAGCAGGGCGGACAGCAATGCCGGCGCCAGCAACGGCAGCATTACGCGGCGAAAGGTATAGCGGCGGCTCGCGCCCAAGCTCTGTGCAGCCATTTCCAGCCGTGGATCGAAGGCTGCAAACGCGGCCACCATCACAACCACCACCAGGGGAATACTCAAGCAGGTGTGCATCACCACCACGCCGGTCAGGGTCCCGTAGAGCCCCCAGTCCGCAAGCACCGCGAAAGCGCCGAGCGCCGTCACCACCGCGGGAATGACCATCGGTGCCAGCACCATGGCGTAGGCGAATCGGCCTTCCGGGCTGCGGCCTAGGCGCGCAATCCCGTAGGCGCTGAACGTGCCCGCGGTGACTGCGGCCAGTGTGCTGACGATGCCGATCTTGAGGCTGGCCAAGCCGGCTGCTGCCCACTGCGCGTCACTCAGAAGAAACTCGTACCAACGCAATGACCAGCGGTTCGGCGGGAAAGCCAGATTGTCCTCGCCATTAAAGGAGGCGATGACTACGATGATGCTGGGTACCATCAGATAGAAGCAGACCATCGCGCCGAACCCGAATAGCGCCCACTGTGCCCATCGACCGCCGGACGGACGCGTGACGCCCGAGTGCCGCACCCAACTCGCCCCGCTCCATGCCACAGTCGGGCTCCGGTTGCGCCAGCGCATCGGTACCACGGCGGCGAGCACGCGCCAGCGGGACGCTGCCGGGCGCACCTGGTCTCCGGCCGCCGGCGAGGCGCCCGTCTTGCCGCCTCCCAGGGCAACGTACACAATCAGGGTGACAACCAGCAAAACGAGCGCCAATGCCGCTGCAAAGGGGAAGTTCAGTGAGTTCTCGACGTTGTTGGCGATGAGGTTGCCAAGCATTACGTCGCGTGAATGGCCCAACATCGCTGGTGTGATGTAAAAGCCCAGAGAGATGATGAACACTAGAACGCAGCCACTGCGCACTCCCGCTGCCGTCTGCGGCAGATAGACTGTCAAGAATGTCCGTACACCGCCACCGCCTAGGCTGGAGGCCGCGCGCCATAGTGCGGGGTCGATGCGGTGCATGGCTGCGAAGATGGGAAGCACCATCATTGGCAGCATCACGTGCACCATGCCGATCATCATGCCGAAACGGCTGTACAGCAGCACTAATGGCTCGTCGATCACGCCGAGTCTGAGAAGGGCTGCGTTGATCGCACCCTGGTCGCCCAGGAGCACGATCCACGCGTAGCTGCGCACCAGGAAACTGGTCAGAAAGGGAATGACCACACACAACAGGAGCAGCTTGCGGGTAGCCGGCTGCACGCATGTCAGGAAAGCCGCCATGGGGTATCCGATCAACAGACATAGCATCGTCACCGAACCGGCGATGACAAAGGTCTTGAGCGTGATACCCAGATTGACGGCGTTGAACGCGACATCGAATTCTTTGAGCGAGAAGCCCGGCAAGTGCATGCTCATTCCGACGATCCTCACCAGGGGGTAGAAGAAGAACGCGGTCAGAAGGAGCACCGCCGGCAGGAGGCACAGTCGCAGGAGCGAGCGTTTGGATAGATTCAGCATGACAGCACGCGGTGCACAGCGGGTTACTTGGTGATCCACTCATTCCAGCGCTGCGCCAAGCGCTCGCTATTGGTTTTTCCGTCGGCACCGACCTGCGCGTACCAGTCGCCATTGACCGCGTAGCCCTGCTTGCGGTTGTCGGGATACGACACCAATACCTTGGCGAGTTCCTTGTCAATGAAGGCAAAGGCCTCTGGATTGGCCGGCGCGTAGCCGGTCATGCGCACAAAGGCGGCCTGAGGTTGCGCTCGCGATGCAAACTCGATGAACTGATGCGCTTCCTTCACGTTTTTCGCGCCCTTGGGGATCACCCAGTACACGCCGCCCATCTTGGCCTGATGCCACACAATCGTCATCGGCTTGCCGGCCTGAGTCAGTGCGGTGAACCGACCATCGAATCCCATACCCATGGCCGTACCGCCGCTGGAGAAGAGCTGCATCTGCTCACTACCCAACTTCCACCATTTGCGGATATGCGGCTTGATCTTGTCCAGGCTGCGGAACGCTCGGTCGATATCCAGCGGATACAGTTTGTCAACAGGTACGCCATCGGCGAGCAGTGCCTCCTCGAAGGGACCTTGCGAGCCGAGTTCACCGTTTTGCATGACCCGCGTCCCCGGGAACCGACTCACATCCCAGAAATCTGCCCAGCTCGACGGCATCGGCTTGCCCGCGGGATATTTGGAGGCATCGAGACCCAGCACCCAAGAGGAATAGAACACCTGCACGCCCCAGGGTTTTCTGGACTCCGCATCAAACTTAGCCATCAGCCCCTGCTCGATCTGCCTGTAGTCGATCGGTTCCAACAAATTCTCATGGAACAAGGCGCTAGATGATGCGGCCGTAAGTACCGCCAGATCGACGTCCACCTTGCCACTCTTGGCCTTGAGCTTGATCTGCGCTGCCATCGCCTGGTCTCGGACGACATAGACTTTGATGCCGGTCTCCTTCTCGAAGGGCTCGACGAAGGCCTTGAATACGCCCTCCCCCTGCAAACCTCCACCGGCGATAACAGTCAGTGTTCTGGTCTGAGCGCACGCCGTCGCACAACCGATGATGCAGACAAGCGCGATGGCGCCATGCTTGAGCTTTGTCATGTCTTCGACCTTTCAGGATGGTTTCAGGATTCGTCCGTGCTGAACACGCGCACGTCCTCACGATGAAACCCGACTTCGACTTGATCGCCGTGCGCGAACAGGTCGTTCTGACGGGAACGGGCCACCTTGGCCACAAGCGATTGAGGGCCAGTGTCAATGTGGTACTGATGCGAGTCGCCTAGGAAGGCTACCTGACTCACGACGCCGGAGATGCTCGCGTCGAGCGTGCCCCCTGTGCGCCCAGGCACGCGCACAAGACAGGCCTCGGGCCTAACCATGGCCGTCACCTTCGCGCCAATGCGCCAGCGCTGCGTCGATACTGCGTGCACTACGCCCAAGGATGTGAGAATTTCCAACTGCGTCCCGTTGATACGGTTGACCGCTCCGTCGATAAAATTCGCCTCGCCGACGAATCCTGCTACATAGGGGTTGCAGGGCGTTTCATACACATCCAGCGGCCTGCCCACCTGCGCCACGCGGCCAGCCTGCAGCACCACGACGCGGTCAGACATGGTGAGTGCCTCCTCTTGGTCATGGGTGACGTAAATGATGGTCTTACCCAACTCATGGTGCAAATCCTTGATCTCGACTTGCATCTCTTTGCGCAACTTGCGATCCAGCGCGCTCAGGGACTCGTCCATCAGGATCAGCGGCGGATCGAACACAGTGGCGCGCGCCAGAGCCACGCGCTGCTGCTGGCCGCCGCTTAGTTGCGATGGATAGCGCTGTGCGAGGTTTTCCATACGGACGCGCCGCAGCGCTTGTTCAATCAGCTCCCTTGCCTTGTCAGCTGGAAAGCCCCGCGCCTTCAGCGGGAACGCCACGTTTTCCTGCACCGTCATGTGCGGGAACAGCGCATAGCTCTGGAACACGAGGCCCTGGTTGCGCCGGTTGGGAGGCACCTGGTCGAGCCGCCTGCCGTCCACCAGGATCTCGCCCGCGGTAGGCTCGGTGAAGCCTGCCAAGAGCATAAGCAGGGTCGACTTGCCCGATCCGCTGGGACCAAGCAGCGATACGAACTCGCCAGCATCAATCTGAAGGCTCACGTCATCAACCGCAGCGACCCCGGCGTAGCGCTTCGTGATTCCGCGGAACTCGACAGCGCCAGTGCGCCCGGCCAGTGGCGCGCGCGAAGTGGGGTGCGCCGGGGCGGCCGCTGCGGGTTGAATTCTCAGAATGTTGTTCATCGCTACGCGGTTCAGAACGGTTGCAGAAGAAATTTCCAGAGCGACTTGACCTTCTCGCCGGTATGCGGATCTCGAAGACTCCTCGCTGAAGGATCAGCCTTGGATCGAACGCGGTCGCACGCCATCTCGAAGACCTGCTTCACGCGTGGCCAGCGGCGCTCCATGAAGGCGTGCACGCCCGCTTCCCATTCCGTGGCGCGCAACAGTTCGTCGTAAAGGACAGCCCCGTCTTCGATCGCCATGGCAGCGCCGCTGGAAGAGTGCGGCGGCAGGGCATGCGCGGCATCGCCGATGAGCAGGATGCGGCCCTTGTACCAGGGCTGGGGCATCAGCATCGCCGGATAGCGACTGAAATGAATGGCCTCGACACTCGGTAGATCAGCGAGCGCATCGCGGGCGAACGCGCCGTCGAACTGCTCGCCGAGGCGACGCACGACATCTTCGCGCCGCTTAGCGGGATCGCTCACGAAACCGTCGTCCGTTGGCTCGCCCATTACCGCATAGATCTGTTGGCCCGGAATCGGGAACAGGCCGAGATTGGTACCTCCGCTGCCCAGATAGTAAGCGCCTCGCCGCATCGAAGGTCGCGCCGGTGTCAGCCAACGCCATCCAACTTCCGCTGTTGCCTGGATGGGCGACTCGCCCCAAATCATCCGCCGCACGGTCGAGCCGATCCCGTCTGCGCCCACAACGGCGTCATACCGCGCCTCGCGACCGTCGTCGAACACAACCGACACGCCATCCGAATCGGCCAGCATGGAAACCAGTTGCCGACCGAAGAACATGGTGGCGCCCGCTGCCTCAACCACGCCGGTCAGAATGCGAGTCAGCTCCCGGCGCGCGATGATCACATTCACGGGAAAATCAATGCCGGCCGGCTGCGGCCGCTCAAGATCGACTAACGTACGGCCGTCAGCGTCGCACACGTGCATGTGCAGATTGGGGGTGCTGCATGCAAGGATTTCATCAAGCGCGCCGATTTCACGCAGAGGCGTCAACGCATTGGAAGACAGGCCCAGGGCGGCGCCGACGTTGACCGTGGTGCTAATCTCCGAGACCTCTACCGCGACGCCGGCTTTCCTCAGAAAGGCCGCACAGGTGAGCCCGGCAGAACCGCCACCCACTATCAACACACTTTTGAGAAACCTCATTTAACACCTTCCATCCAGAAATGGGTATCGATTGCCTGGAATGGATTCTGAGGTCCGGACTGTCATCGTGTTGAAACAAATGCCTATCAGGTGATAAGCCGCCCGCCACCCCGCGGCGCGCTTACTAGAGCGATTTTCCGCCCGGGTCCGCATCCACGGCCGACCGCGCCACTTGGAGGAAATGTGTGGCGATGCGCGGAGGATTGTTGACCACCAACACTGCGCAGATCTGCAACGGGCTCGCATTGAATGCCCGGAACTGCAGCGACATCGAGCGATCGGGATTCATGGCCGCGCGGATCATTGACTTGGGCACAAAAGTGGCGCCGACACCGATCGTCGCCAGCATCAACATGGTCGATCGATTCACGGCCATGGCGCCGACAATGGGCTCGATCTGCGCCTGCCGAAAGGCGGCGCGAATGTACTCGTGCCCATGCGGTTGCTGCAGCGGGTCAGCCAGCACCAACGGCTCCTGTGCGAGGTCTTCGCATCCCAGCGACACGCGTTCCGCCAGTGCGTGGTTCCTGGGCAGGGCAACGGTCCAGCGGTCCTGCCAGAGGTCGTGCATAACCAATTGCGCGTCAACATCTTGCGGCAAGGTCAGTGCAAGGTCCACATCGCGTCGCTTGACGGCCCACGTTAGTTGGGCGGCATGGCCTTCCACGACCTCGAGGCGCACCTTCGGAAACTGCGTCGAATAGCTGGCCACGATGCTGGCGAAGCGATTGGTCGTCGCTTCCTCGCACAGACCGATGCGCAAGGTTCCCGCAATCCCCTGGTCCTTGTCGGACGCGATGCGCATCGCACTGGCATGCGACGAAAGCAACCGCTCGGCCTCGATCAGGTAGTGACGCCCCGCGGATGTCAGCTGCCGGACCTGCGGGCCCTTCTTGTGGACCAACTCAGTGCCCAGTTCCTTTTCGAGCGCCGCGATGTGCGATTTGACAAAATCCCAATCCTGCCAATCGCCGTCCTCTGAAGCACGCCGGGCGAACTCGAAGAAGTACTGGAGCCGGCGCAGGTTCATCCGCGGTGCTCCGGCAAGTGCGATCCCTGGGGACCTGCGAAATCAAAGCCGCTGTTTGCCTCGCCCAATGCCGACCAGAACTCCCGCAAAGCGGATGGTGCCTGCGCGCCTCGCGAAATCGCTACCACGATCAACGGCTCGGCCCGAAAAGGCACCATCGCCATCCCTGGCAGGCCCCTTGTGGCAGCCGATGCCGGCATGAAGGTGCACACGACACCCGAGGCGACCAGCATCAACATGGTGGAACGCCGAGCCGCGCGCATGTTGATCTGCGGCTGCACCCGTTCCCGCGCGAACGCTTCCTCGATCAGCCGGTGCCCGCCCGAAGACTGCCTGCTGTGGCCGAGCACCAGCGGGACCTGCGCCAGATCCGTGGGCCCCAACTCCGACTCCACGGCGAGCGGATGGCCCGTCGGGAGCACGGCGTACCATCGTTGCGACCACAAAGGCGTGACGTGCAAATCCCGCAGATCTAGATGCTGCAGCGTGAAAGCCATATCCAGGTCTCCGGTGGCGACCGCAGACGTGAGTTCATCCAGCGTGAGTTCCACGAACTGGAAAGCGATGTGGGAATGTGCCCTCTGGCAATCACGGAATGCGGACCAGAAGCTGCTGGCGGTAGAAACTTCTTCGGCAATTCCCACCTTGAGGACGGCCGTCTTCCCCGCCGCGAGTCCGGCCGCACTGCGGCTTGCCCCACGAAGGCCGGCAAGAAGATTTCTAGCGGCCTCAAGATACTGGTGCCCCGCCGGGGTCAAGCCGACCAGACGTTGCTTGTCCCGGATCAGCAACGAAAAACCCAACTCGGACTCGAGAGCCTGCAACTGCACGCTGATAGCGGGCTGGCTGATGGCAAGGGTCTTGGCCGCTTCGCGCAGATTCAGCCGCTCGGCTACCGTGACGAAAATTTCGAGTTGACGGGAATCCATTGGATTGCACGCAAGATTTTCAGATGCATCATAGTGCGGTTCCAGCTGCGGCTGGCTCCGTGCGTGCCTGTCCGGCGCCCCGCGACGGCTGTGAAGATGTGCACCCATGCGCAGCACGACCGCGCCCATTGCACCTCATACGTCGAACTTGACGCCCTGCGCAAGTGACGGCGACCGCGAGTGGTTGATGGTGTTTGTGGCGCGGCGCATGTAGGCCTTCCACGCGTCCGAGCCCGACTCGCGGCCTCCGCCGGTTTCCTTCTCGCCACCGAAAGCGCCGCCAATCTCGGCGCCGGAGGTTCCGACATTCACGTTGGCGATGCCGCAGTCCGAGCCGTCGGACGCTAGAAACGCTTCGGTCTCACGCACGTCGTTGCTGAAGACAGAGCAAGACAAGCCCTGTGGCACGTCGTTCTGCAGCGCCACGGCATCCTCAAAGTCCTCGTACGTCAGCACATACAGAATCGGCGCAAAGGTTTCGCGGCGCACCGTGTCAGTCTGTCCCGGCATCTCGACAATGGCAGGGCGCACGTAGTAGGCATGGGGATACTGCTCGCGCAGTTCGCGCTCGCCTCCCGTCACCTTGCCTCCATCCGAGGCCGCGGATTTCAGCGTAGCCTGCATTCTCTCGAAGCTGGCGCCATCGATCAGGGGACCGACCAGCGTGGCGTCGTCCAGCGGATTGCCCACTGGCATCCTGGCATATAGCTTTTTCAGCCGTGCCACGAGCGCATCACGCACACTCGCATGAACGATCAAGCGGCGCGTGGTCGTGCAGCGCTGCCCGCAGGTTCCTGCCGCCGCGAAGGCGATGCCGCGTACGGTCAGGTCCAGATCAGCAGTGGGAGTGACGATCACCGCGTTGTTGCCGCCGAGCTCCAGCAGGCATCGGCCAAATCGAGCGGCCACGCGCGGACCTACCTGCGCGCCCATCCGCGTGCTGCCGGTAGCCGACACCAGCGCCACCCAAGGGTTGTCGACCACGACCTCGCCGATGTCGCGCAGGCCGATCAGCACTTCGCTCAGGCCTTGCGGTGCCTCACCGAAGCGGGCTAGTGCACGTTGCAAGATCGCCTGGCAGGCCAACGCCGTCAACGGCGTCTTCTCCGAGGGCTTCCAGACGACCGCGTCACCGCAGACGATGGCCAGTGCGGCATTCCAGGCCCACACGGCGGCGGGGAAGTTGAAAGCGCTGATGACGCCCACGACGCCAAGTGGATGCCAAGTCTCCATCATGCGATGCCCTGGCCGTTCAGAGGCGATGGTGAGCCCGTAGAGCTGCCGCGACAGGCCGAGCGCGAAATCGCAGATGTCGATCATCTCCTGAACTTCACCCAAGCCCTCACTGAGGATTTTGCCGGTCTCGATGGCGATGAGGCTCCCGAGCGCCTCCTTTTCGGTTCGCAACTGGGCGCCAAACAATCGGATCAGTTGCCCGCGACGCGGCGCTGGAACCATGCGCCACTGCTTAAATGCCTCGTGCGCGCGCGCGACGCTGGCCATCGCATCGTCGGCAGAGTGCTGGTGCACGCGCGCGATCTCCGCACCATCAATTGGCGAGTTCACGCGCAATGTTCCGCCGCCAGCCGCTCGGGCAATACCTAGCTGCGTAAGAAGTGATTCAATTGTTTGAACAGTGGTAGTGGTCATGGCAGAGCTTGGTCGAGGAAAAAGCAGATCGAGATCTTGATTTCAAACAAGCGCGCGCCGCTCGAGCCAGACGACACCACGACATTGCACCGCTATCGGCCGAGACAAACGCCTGGCGCAGTGACGAAGAGGCAAGACAGCCTACCGGCCGCTGCTCTCGGCGGTCCAGCGGCGCCGGTGCCATGGCGTGCAGGCTTGGTAGCCGCGTGCTACACCGAGCACGCGCGCATCGGCATCGGTGCGCCCGGCAATCTGCAAGCCGATCGGCAGGCCCTTGTCGTCTTCTCCCATCTGGACCGAGATGCCGCAAAGGTCCAGCAGGTTTCCGATGCGGGCGAACCGCACGGGTGGGTTAGTGTGGTCGACGCTCTCAAGCGGACGCGCAGTACACTGGGACGTGGGCGTGAGAAAGACATCCAGATCCCCGAGGGAACAAGAGAGCAGCCGCTTGAGTTCCGCACGCCGCCTGCGGGCGTCGACGTACTTGGTCGCGCCGATCCTGGCGCCGGTGAGGATCCGCGATCGCACGGAAGCATCCATCCGCAAGGCCTCGTCGGCGGCTAGATGGCCCCAGCTCGCCGCGGCCTCGGACAGCATGATGGTGCTTGACACGTCGGTCAGTTCGTCGAAGGTGGTCGGCAACGCGAGCTGCTGGAGATGCGCTCCCTGTTCGCGGAAGGTATCGAGCGCACGCCCATAGGCACGATGGATCTCGGGCTGCAGGCCCTCGAGGTCCGCCGATCCGAGATAGCCGACGCGCAGGCCCCGCAGCGGAGGGTTGGCGCCCGCCTGAAGTTCCGATGGCGGGAACGCGTGCGTATCGCCAGTAAGCGTAGCAAACATCAGGGCCGCGTCTTCGGCGGTCTGTGCAAGCACGCCGACACTGTCTAGCGTCGTGCTCAACGGCACCACGCCTTCACTGGACAGCCGCCCCTTCGTTGGCTTGAAGCCGGTCACCCCGCACAGCGAGGCCGGCACGCGCACGGAGGCACCTGTGTCGGTGCCAATAGAGAGCGGGACCATGCCGGCTGCGACCGCCACCGCGGAACCGCTGCTGGAGCCGCCCGGGGAAAGGTGCGCCTTGCCGCCCCACGGGTTGCGCGGTGCGCCCATGTATTCGTTGGTGCCCCACGCGCCCAGCGCAAGCTCGACCATGTGCGTTTTGCCCACGATGACCGCGCCGCACGAAAGAAGACGCTGCGCGATCCACGCATTGCTGGTGGCCACGTGATTCGCGAGGAGCGTCGAGCCGGCCGTGGTCGGGCGGCCAGCCAGGTCGACGTTGTCCTTCAATGCGACCGGGATGCCGTGCAGCGGCCCTAACCAGTTGCCGGCTCGGATCTGGTTGTCCGCAGCCTGTGCGGCCAGCAATGCTTCCTTTGCGTAGACCCCGACGAAGGCATGCAGCCGGTCATCCAACTGCTCAATGCGCTGCAGCGTGTACTCGGCGAGATCGACCGAACTGCACGCACCGGAGCGCAGCATCGCGCCCATCGAGACAAGGCTCGGAAAACCTTCGGCGAGGACCTGCGAAGCCGGCTTCATGCCTGCACTCCCATGGCCTTGGCGATCAGAGTCGAGGTGCCTTTCAACCGAACGGGCACGTCGTATTGCCCATTTTCGCCGGACTCTTTGATGCGCTGCAAAGTGCCGGTATGCGGCTGGGCGCTGACCCCAGTGGCGGCAGCAACGCCGCAGTTGCCCAGGACGAATCGTAGGAGAGTTGCTTTCATGAGAGCTCCTGAGGATGGGCAATGCCCGGGTTGATGAAACAGTCGAGAGAATTCGGCGCTGTAAGTGGCATTTCGAGTGAACCTCGTCACTGCAGTTCGCAGATTTTTGCGCGGGATTTGCGAATCTGACTCCATTTTACGATCCTGTAATGGATCCAATGATGTGCATGGGTTGCTCGCGAATAGCAGATTATGCAAGTCGTCTTTTGGAGGATTACTCGATGATCAGGCTGATCTACTGAACTTTTCACTACGAAAGTCCTTACACAACCTCCTCCACAAGAACACTCCGGCAACAGTGGTCACACCACCGGCCTGGATCCGGCGCAACTCGGCCCCTGCGCGCGAAGGGGGCGTGGTCGGTTTCAAGGATGGCGAAGAGATCGCCAACGATGACTTCTGGACGTTCCCGACAACCTCCTGATCCAAGCCGCGCTGGCGAAAGACTCAGGGCAGACTCATGCTTGAGGATGCCAACGACCCGACCGAACGGTTGGCTGACTAGTGATTTGTTCAGCAACGCGCCACAACTAAGCACAAATGTTCAGATCACATTCGCCCAGAATTCGCTTCTTCAAACTACGTGAGAAGAGCATATGACCGATTCATCGTTTCCTCGTCAGCTGGCGTTTGTCGGGGGTGGGCAAATGGCATCGGCGCTCGCGGGCGGATTGGTCCAGGCGGGGTGGCCGGCGCAAGCCATCCTGATTGTCGAACCGGCGGCAAGCCAGCGTTCCAAGCTGGAATCCCTGCTGGGTGTCCTAACCGCCGAACGTGCCGACGAGTCTCTGCGAAGAGCGGACGTCATCGTCTGGGCCGTCAAGCCGCAAGTGCTCCGCGAGGCAGTTGAATCGATCCAGCCCTTCATCGGTACCCCCCTGCACGTCAGCATTGCGGCTGGCATCTCCTCGGAAGACCTGGCGGCATGGACCGGGTCGCGTCGCATCGTTCGCGTCATGCCAAACACGGGTGCGCTGGTGGGTGCCGGCGTCTCTGGGATTCTGGCTCTCGACGGGGTGACGCCAGACGACCGTGAGCTTGTCGCGCAGATCCTATTGGGCACTGGCGACTCCTTCTGGGTCGGCTCGGACGAACGCCTCGACGCAGTCACCGCCGTTTCAGGCAGTGGGCCTGCCTACGTGTTTCACTTCCTCGAGGCTTTCCAGCGTGCTGCGCAGGCCCATGGCTTCGATGAAAAGCAGGCCCGCGAGCTTGTACTCCAAACGACAGCCGGCGCGATCGCGCAGGCCCGTTCTTCCGACACGCCCTTCGGCACGCTGCGTCTGAACGTAACGTCCAAGCGCGGCACCACGGAGGCGGCCATTGCCACGCTGGACGCCCAAGGCACCGGTAAGGCGCTCGAGGCTGCAGTGCACGCTGCCTACGTTCGAGCTGGCCAACTCGCGAAGGAATTCGGCGCGGCGCGTCCGTGCTGAGCGCCTTGCGGCCGGGCGGCCCGTTGCGATATCAAGCCCGCGTAGGGAGTTCCTCAACAAGATCCTCCAGCAGTGGTCGCTGATCCATTATTGGATTCGAAAGTAAGATTGGGACTTTGCGACCGACGAGGTTTTTCGATGTCCAACGCGCCTTCCGCTGGAGAAGTCGTTCTTTCTGCCGATGCTGTCACCGACACGCTGCGCGACATGATACTTTCCGGGATGCTGGGTATCGGAGTGCAACTGAAGCAGGAAGCACTTGCTAAACGTTTCGGCGTGAGCCGCATCCCGATTCGTGAAGCACTCAATCGCTTGCAGGCTGAAGGACTGATCGACCATACCCCACACCAGGGATCGATCGTTGCCAGTCGCTCCATACCTGAGTTGATCGAGATCCTGGACATCCGCATCGGCTTGGAAACACGGGCGCTCTCGCTCGCCATCCCGCGGATGAAAACCGGTGATCACAAGAAGGCTCGCGAAATCATTGCTCGATACGATGGCAGCGAGTCACCAGTCGAATGGTCAGAACTCAACCTTGAGTTTCACCTTTGCCTCTATGCCCCCTGCGGGCGGCCGAAGCTTCTGAAGATGATCGAGGAGATAGTTCGCGGGATCGGCGTCCATCTGCGCGCACAGCAGTCGTACAAGTCCGGCCGAAAGACGCCGCAAGCTGAGCACCGCGAGATTCTTAAGGCCTGCATCGCCAAGGACGTCGCAGGCGCGGTCACGCTCCTCGAGACCCACATCGAACACACCCAACGCGCGCTGGAGAACGTTGTTGCAAGCGGAATCGGTGGGACCGCTTGCGGCCCGTTCAGGTAGCGCTCGGCTGACCTAAGAATTTCCCTGCGACGGCCCAGTCCGACGATTTCACGTCGGAAAATATCACGTGAACCGATTCGGGCGGGCACCCGCAATGCTCGACCATCGACTTGGTCACGTCGTCCACCACCTTCTGTTTCTGCTCATGGGTGCGTCCGGCGGACAATTCAACACGAATCACTGGCATGTATTCCTCCCTGTATCAGGCTTGCTTAAAGTAGAGATGAGCGCCGCACGCGTCGGCGGCGTTGACCGCCAAGACACCTTCGACCTCACGGAAGCGAACGCCGTTGCCCTCGAATAACCGCCTAGTTTCGGCCACGTCCTTGACGAGCAGTGTTGCTGCGGCCAAGTAGGCATCGCCACGCGCCTGCTGGGCATCGCCGCGACGCTCTGCCTCTGCCGCGGTGATCAGCTCCACATTGGCGCCTTCTTCGAAATTCAGCCAAAGCCGATCGGCCTGTCGCTTCACATTCTGGGCTCCAAGCAACAGCGTGTACGCCTTCTCGGCCGCATCGAAGTCCTTGACTACACCGGTCAGCCGACCAAACGAGACCACACCGTTCGGGTGGTCGAGCCAGCCAGGTTGGCGCAAATCGTTCCAAGTCAGGTGCTCACACAGGTTGGCGTGTGTCAGCCCGGGATACAGGTCGTGGCCTAGCATCACTGTCTTGAAGTGCAGATCGAGTGTCTTGTCCTCGAGCACAAGCTTCCGGTTGAGCGCCTTAGGAGGCTCGATCGTCACCCCGGTCGCCCGGGCTTCGGAATAGCTCTCGTCCGCGTTCTTCGAATTGAATGCGACGCCGCATAACCCTTCGCCATGGACAAGGAACTTGTCCAGCCCGGCCAGGAACTTGTCGGAATCCCCGATCCCGCGGATCTCGAGGTAGTCGTCGGAGAACAAGATGCAGACGTTGGCAGTGCCCCATTCGCGGTGCCGACCCGCAGGTGGGACAACAAATCCCAGTTGCTTGTACCGTTCACGAGCGGGTTCGAGATCGTTGACGGCGGCCACGGGGTGGTCAACTCTTCCGACTCTGGCTGTCATGGAAAGACTCTTTGCGTGTTGGCGCGTTGAAACACCTGCGCTCTGTTCGATTGGAATATTGGATCCTCATAAGGATACAGCTTGCGAGAGACAGCCGCACCGCCTTCGTGACTCTCTTGCGGCGTGATCGGTGAATGGAATCAGAACTTCACCGCGTCACTTCCCTTAAGCGACAGGATTTCGCGCGCTTCATCGGGCGTCGCAATCTCCTGGCCGAGGCCTTCCAACAGTTCCCGCACCTTGCGCACCTGCTGCGCATTCGATTCGGCCAACTCCCCGCGGGAGATCAGCAGCGAGTCTTCCAGGCCGACACGCACGTGGCCGCCCATGGTTGCCGCGGCCGTGGCCAAGCTCATCTGGCTGGCACCGGCGCCCAGCACGGACCATCGGTACTGGTCGCCGAACAGTTTGTCTGCTGTGCGCTTCATGAAGACCAGGTTCTCCAGGTCGGCGCCGATGCCACCCAGGATGCCCAGCACGAACTGGATGAAGATCGGCGCTTTGAACATACCGGAATCGACGCAGAACTTCAGGTTGTACAGGTGGCCGACGTCATAGCACTCATGCTCGAACTTGATGCGATGATCCGTGCCAAGTTCTTCCGCCACCATCCCGATGTCCCGAAAGGTGTTGCTGAAGATGTAGTTGTCCGACTCGCGCAGATAGGGCTCTTCCCAGTCGAACTTCCACTTGTTGTAGCGCTGCGCCAGCGGATGCATCGAGAAGTTCATGCTGCCCATGTTCAGTGAGCACATTTCGGGTGAGAAACGCTTGGCTGGCGCGATGCGTTCTGCCACGGTGTTGCGCAAACTGCCGCCGGTGGAAAGGTTGATCACCGCGTTGGTGGACGCCTTGATCTCGGGCAGGAACCCGAGAAAGTGCTCGGAGTCGATGGACACGGCGCCGTTCTTTGGATGGCGAGCGTGCAGGTGCAGCACGGCTGCGCCCGCCTTGGCCGCATCGATAGCTTGGCGTGCGATGTCTTCGGGACGAAAGGGCAACGCGTCCGACATGGTCGGCGTGTGGATGGCGCCGGTCACGGCGCAGGTGATGATGATCTTGCGAGAGGGCTTGGACATGGAGGGCTGCTTGTGGGCGATGGAACTCAGGACTCGGCAGGCTCGCGCTGCCAGACCAGCTTGATAACGGTTTCGACGCCGTTCTGCATTTGCGGTGCCGTCTTCAGTACGGCGGTGTCCTTCTCAAAGCTCAGGGCGCGGCGCAGCGCCGTTCCCACCCAGTTCGCATACGTGGAGACGTCGACCCAGTGCGAAACCCAGCCGGCCTCCAGCGTGAAGCGCCCGGCGTAGGCAATGGAGGACTTGTAGGCCTGCGCGCGCTGCGCTTCCGGCGCGGCCTGCCGGTCGCCGTCAAGCGGCTCTCGGCCATCGTGGGTGATGAGCGCCATCATGCGCCCGTCGCTGCCGTAGTGGATGACTCCGGACGGCTGCGCGCCATAGACGTCGTACAGGCGTTCGCCTCCGGCGCCGACGGCATACGCCTCTCGCAGGAACCATGTTCCGATCAGGTCACTCGTGTTCACGCGGTACTCCAGGTTAGGGGGTTTCGTTTGGTTGGTCAGTCAGGGGAAGATGGCCACAGCGCGTACCCAACCCGCCGACGCGGCGCGGATCTTCACAGGAAAGCAGATCACCTGGAAACCCGTGGCGGGCAGCAAGTGCAGATTGGTCACCTTCTCCATCTGGAAGTAGCCAATCTCCCGACCCGCCTTGTGGCCCTCCCAAATCAGTGACGCATCCTGCGTTTCGCGGTAGCGCTGGGCGGTGTACCTGAACGGTGCGTCCCAGGACCAGGCGTCGGTTCCCACGACCCGGACGCCGCGCTCTGTCAGGTACAGCGTGGCGTCCCGTCCCATGCCACAGCCGCTGTCCAGGTAGCCGTCCTTGCCGTAGTGCGCCGCGGCGCCCGTGTTGACGAGCACGATGTCCAGGGGTTGCAGGGCATGGCCGATGCGCTTCAGTTCGACTTCGACCTCATCGGCGCGCACCACATGGCCGTTCGGTAGGTTCCGGAAGTCGAGCTTCACGCCCGGCCGATAGCACCAGTCCAGCGGCACCTCGTCGATGGTTGCGGCGCGCTCCCCCCGGTTCATCGTCGATGCGTAGTGCCATGGCGCGTCCATGTGCGTGCCGTTGTGCGTCGACAGGTCCAGGCGCTCAACCGCCCACGCCTCTCCGTCAGGCAGATCCTCGGGGCGCAAGCCGGCGAAGGGCTCGGCCAGAGCCGCGAAAGTTTCCCGATGGTGTTGATAGCGGATCTTTGGGCCGTTGCCCGGTCGGTCCACGGGCAGGTCATTCTCGATAGCGACGGACAGGTCGATGATCTTCATGGGGCCAATTCGTTGGAGGAGAAGGGGCAACGCATTGGTGGGTGGCGTCACTGCTTGCTCAAACCGATCGCGCGCACAAGTTCCGGCCACGCGCGGTTTTCTCTCGCGAGGAAGTCCGATGCCTCGGCGACCGAGCCACCGGTGGCCTCGCTTGCGTTGTCGTGCAGCGTCTGAATCACGTCGGGCTGCTTGAGGATGGCGTTGACCTCAGCATTCAGGCGCGTTACCACGTCCGCCGGCGTGCCGGCGGGTGCCACAAGCATGAACCACAAGGAGAAATCGATGCCGGCCAGGCCCTGCTCTTCGAACGTGGGCACGTCCGGCAGGGCCTGCGCCCGCTGGCGGGTGGACACAGCCAGGGCATTGAGCTTTCCGGACTGGATGAAGGAGCGGACCGTGCCGACGTTGTCGCACAGTGCCTGCACGTTGCCGCTGAGCACGTCGGTGATAGCCGGCGCCGCGCCCTTGTAGGGAATGTTGTTCACCGTGATGCCGGCCGAGCGGGCGAACAGGCCGGCGCAGATGTGCTGCGGCGATCCTTCTCCGGCATTGGCGATGTTCAGTTGGCCAGGCTTGCCCTTGGCGCTCACCAACAAGTCCTTGAGCCCTTCTTTCGACGCCCCGGCGCCGGTGACGAGCACCAAGGCCGCGGACGAGACCTTGACGACCGGCGCGAATGCCTTGGACGGCTGGTAAGGCATCTTCTGGAACAGGCTCGGATTGACGGCTAGGGGTCCCAGTCCTGCCAACAGGAGGGTGTACCCATCGGCCGGCGACTTGGCCACTGCGTCCGAGCCAATGATGCCGTTGGCCCCGGCCCTGTTCTCGACAATGACCGGCTGGGCCAGGCGCGCGGCCAGCTTCGCGGCTAGCAGCCGGGCAATGTTGTCGGTGCCGCCCCCGGGCGCGTAGGGCACCACCAGGCGAACAGGTCGCTCCGGGTATTGCGCCGCAGCCGACAGGCCCACCATGGCAAAGGTCAACAGGGTGCTTTGTAGTACCAATTTCATCATCTCGGATCCTCCAATCTCCGCAACACGCCGCAATGTTAGTTATTCGACCGACTAAGTTAAATAAGGGAAAACCCCAATGACGACCGCCGCCACTTGCCAGAGCGTCGGCAGCGCACGCCTGATATGGCAACCGCTCTATCGTATTATTAGTTCGTTGACTAACTAAATATTGAGTGCGCCGCGCGTTCATTGGTTGATTTCCTTCTCTTCCAACTGGCGACTCATTTCTTCGCGGGCGGTAGCGCAAAGGCATGGGACAGAAGATTCATCTCGACGACACAGCGGCTGCAACCGAACAACCGCAGCAGCGACGGCGCAAGAGTGACGCACGCGAAAACATCCTGCGGGCGTCCGAACGTCTGTTCGCGGAGCACGGATTCACCGGCTGCTCGTTGCGGAACGTTGCCGACACTGCCGGGGTGAATCAAGGGATGATCCATTACTTTTTTCGAAGCAAGGAAGCCCTTTTCCAAGAGACATATCTGCGCTGCGGGACCCCAATGGTCGCTGAACGCATGCGACTACTCGACGCTGAGGAAGCAGCCGCAAAAGGGGGGGCGATCCAGCTGGAGCGCCTCGTCGAAATTTTCCTGACCCCCGCCTTCAGGCTTGCGATGAGCGGTGAGAGCGGGCGTGCGTTTCTGCGCATGCAGGCTCACCTGCAGCTGGACGGCACGCAGTTCGGGAATGAACTGCGCCAGCGTCTGTACGATGACTCATCGAGTCGCTTCGTCGCGGCCTTCAGACGAAGTCTTCCGGATGTATCGCGCGAGGACGTCTCTTGGCGTTTCATTTTCATGCTCGGCGCCTACCAGTACGCTTTAGCGGACACAGGCCGCATCGAAGTGGTTTCAGACAGCCTCTGCTCTGGCAAGAACTTTGCCGAGTCTCTGCGCCAGATAGTGCCTTTTCTCGCCGCCGCCATGCGCGCACCCAGATTGTCCGTTGGCAGTCTTGTCATGCCCGTGACCGGCGAGGACTTGGCCCGGTAAGAACCGGACTTCATGAGCGACGACGGGATGAAACACGCGCGTCCTTTCGAAGGCCGCCGATGAACCAAAGATCTCAGCGCCCGAACGCGCATCCCTCGAGCTCTTGAGCGAGGTCGTAGTGCGCCAGCCGATCGCTGAAGCGCGCCAGTTGAACGAAAGTGCTTGCGGCCTTCGCGCGTCTGTTCTCGGCGAGTTGCTTCGGGACTGCAGAGCGTGAAGACCCTGCGCCTCTGCCTACGACTCGACCGTGACCTGGATAATTGCCGACCGGCAGGTCCGATTCAACGGGCGCGCGATCAGGGAGCGATCGTCCGGGTCACCCACGCCGCGATGCCGGCGACGCTACGGAACTCGTCCGCCGAACGCGCCGGGACATGCGCAAAGCGCTCGTTCCATATGCGCGCCAAGGCCTGTCCCGGGCCGATTTCGAGTACACACGACACCCGCCTGGCGGCGATGGCCTCCATGCATTCGTCCCAGCGCACCGTGTGGTCGATCTGCGCAGCCAGTGCCTCGTGCGCTTGCGCCTGGTCGACGCGGCCGCCGGAAAAATTGCTGAGCAGGGTCATCCGCGGCGCGGCGAAGGACAGCGTGGAGATCGCACGCGCGAAACCGTTCGCGGCTTCCGCCATCCATGGCGTGTGCGAAGCGACGTTCACATTGATGAGGGGGGTGCAGCGCGCACCCAGTCGCAACGCCGTGTCGGTGGCAGCCGCCAGCGCGACCCGCGGACCGCCCACCACGGCGCTGTCGAGTCCGTTGCGGATCGCGATCGCCAGCCCAGCGGCGCCGCACAGCTGCTCCAACGCGGGGCCAGCAAGTCCGCTGATCGCCAGCAGGCCAGCCTCAGCGTCGCCCGCCTCGCGATCCATCAGCGCGGCTCTTCGCAGCGCCAGGTCGATCGCGGTGGCCGGGCCGTAGACACCTGCCGCGGCGAAGGCGGCCAGCTCGCCGACGCTGTAGCCGGCGACCACTGCGGGCGTCGGCAGATGCGCCGCGAGCTGCGACCAAGCTGCGCAGGCGAGGCCGACCAGCAGCGGCTGTGCATGCGCGTTGCGGCCGGCCCAGTGCGGATCGGCCAGCCGAGCCCGCCAGTCGCTACCCAGGGCATCGGCCACCGCACACACCGAGTCGTCCCGGGCGAGCCACGGCAGCATCCCGGCGTGCTGCATGCCTTGCCCCGAGAAAATCAGCGCAAGGCTCATGCAGTGCCGCAGATGCGCTGCAGCCAGCAGGCCGCAGCCAGTGCGTCGGCCGCACCGCCCGGGGACAGTCGACGCGCAACGAAGTCGCGGTGCACGGCCCTTGCATGCTGCAGGCCATTGGGCGCGGCGATGCCGCCGCGGTCGATGAATCGGCGCGCGGCTGCCTGTGCGAAATGCAGCCCGTCGAGCCCGCCGCGGTGCGCCAGATTGCTGTCGTCGAGCACCGCCATGACCGCGAACAGCGTGTCGATGCGGGCCTGCTGCGGAGTCAGGCCTTGCGCACTCGCACGCTCCAGCGCCGGTGCGGCGGTCTCGAAGATCACCGGAAAACCCTGCGCCGCTTCCTCCGATGCGCTACGCAGGCCGTAGCGGCGCGCCGCGATACCGCCCGGCAGCACCGGGACCCGCTGCGCGCGTTCGGCAAGAGCCGCGCCCCAATGGCGGCGCAAAGCGGCGCGCAGCGTGGCCGGATGCAATCGCCCCCCTTCGGACTCCACCGCGCCTGCGGCTGCGCACAACAGGCCGAGCGAGAAGACCGCGCCGCGATGAGTGTTGATGCCCACCGTGGCGGCCAGCATGCGCTTCTCGGCCGCGATGCCGCAGGCTTCGAGACTGGCGAAAGGAACACGCCCTCGGCCCAGTTCGAAAATCGCCGGAAAGTAGTGACGCAGCGCGAACAGGCTCCGCATGAAGGTGTGGGCGTCCATGTCCTGGTGGCTGCCGTTGTCAAGGAAGGACACCAGCCCGGGCTTGGGCCACAGCGCCAGCTCGTCGTGTAGAGCGAACACCGCTGCGCGGCCTATGTCCTGCGCACCCGCAGCTGTCTCGAGCGGGCCGGACGCCGCGCGAACTCGCAGCGCCGCCTTCATGCCACCACCTCGTCGTGCGCACGAAAGCCGATCGTCGCGTCCGACTCTGCCAGCGTGGCGCCGTCCAGCCGTTTGACCAGCAGCCGGCGCGTGCGGCCGGCGCGCCAGGCGTGCCATTCGCGCCAAGCGACCGCGGCGCCGTCCGGAAAGACCAATTCGCCATCGAGCCGCACTCGCTGACCAGCGGCGAAATCCTCCAGCTCCCGGGCGACCGAATCGGCATGGACAACATCGTCGACCCCGATCCAGAGGTCGATGTCGGACCCAGGGTGCACGTGGTCGAGTCCGCTGAGCAGTTGCCAGCCATGGCTGCCGTACACGCGGGCGCCAGCATGGAGCGCGCCCAGCGCGGCGTCCAGCACCCGCCACGCCGCGCGCACCGGGCGCGGCAGCAGGCGCCCCGCCTCGGCGGCACGCGGGAACTCGTCAAAACACACAAGGGCCCGACGCGCGACCTGCAGCGCCAACCGCCTGCGGCCCCAGCGCAGCGGTGCCGGCAGGCCCAGCGCGATCGGTGCGGCATCCGCGTGCTGATCGGGCGGACCCTGGCGGGTCACGACAAGCGGCAGCCGGTGCGCGGCCCAGTGCATCAGGCAGGCCCGCGCCTCCTCGTCCCAGGCGCGCGCAAGCACCTCATGCCAGCCGGCAGCGGAGAGATAGGCCAAGCGATGGCGACGCAGCGGAACCATCGCCAGCCTCAGGCCGCGTCCAGCACGCGCTGGGCGATGCCCGCCGCCAGCGTGCGGCCACCGCGCTCACCGCCATCGCAGGCCCGACGGTCCTCGGTGCCGGTCTGTGCCAGCGCGCTTCGAAGCGCCGCCGCGAGATCGCCCTGCCACAGCGCGCGCACGCCCCCCATCGCGATGTAGTTGCCGACGCCGGGCGCGAACACCGGGTTCGACTGCGACAGCGCGGTCAGCATCTCCTCGGGCAGCTTGGTGACGCGCGACATGGCGGGAATGCGCATGACGCGGATCTCGGCCTCGGGCAGCGCGTAGCAGGCGTCGGCGATCAGCCCCGAGGTGATGAAGCCGCCCGACAGCGCCTGGTCGTAGACCAGCGCGATCACCGCGTGCCCGCTGCGCCGCGCCAGGTCGATGCAGGCGCCCAGGTGCGCCATCGCGCGGTTGATGCCGAGCAGTTCGTCGCGCCGGCGCAGTTGCTGGCCCTGGGTGTCGATCAACAGCAGGATCGGCTGGCCCGGCCGCTCGGCGACGGTGTCGAGCACCACGCGGGCCTGCGCCAGCGCCAACTCGACGCCGATCGGCGCATGGTTCGTGGTGCCGATCACGGTGAGTGGCTGGCCGTCGAAACGTGGCTCGCCGTGCAGGAAGTCGCCATCGGCCTCCATGCCGTGATGCCTGCCGAAGAGGGCTTCGGCGAGTGCTTTCCATTCCATCGGGTGCTCCTCATGCGGCGCGCAACGCGCGCACCGCTTCGACGTCGAGGTCGGGCACCCGTTCGGGTTCCCGGATGCCCAGCAGTTGCCACAGGCGAAACGATTCTTCCCCGCCGTCGGCCGCGCCCGACAGCACGTTCAGGCGTGCCGCGAGCAGTGCGTGCTCGTCCTCTAGCGCCTCGCGCGTCAGCGGCCGGGACGCGTCAGGTGCGGCCATCCAGGCGATCGCCGCGGCGCGGAAGGCCTGCACGTCGTCCTCGACCAGCGCGTCGCAGTCGCCGCACAGGTAGCGGTGCTTGCCACCCGTCGTGCGCCAGACCAGTGCGCGGTCGCGCGAATCGAATTCCTCGACGCCGTGCGAAGCCTCGATGACTTCCGGCCCGGACATCGCGAGCCGGCCGACGTCGCTCATCACGATGCGATCGGCGCAGCGCGCCACGATGCCCATACCGCCGAAGCATCCATTGGCGCCGCCGATCAGCACCAGCACCGGAATCCCCGCGGCCCGCACGTCGAGCAGCGCGCGCATGACCTCCGACACCGCAATCAGCCCGGCGTTGGCTTCGTGCAGCCGCACCCCGCCCGACTCGGCCAGCAGCAACACCGCCGCCGGCCGGTTGCGCAGCGCGCGGCGAAACATGCCGACCAGCTTGGCGCCATGCACCTCGCCGACACCGCCGCCCATGAAGGCGCCTTCCTGCGCGGCGACGAAGACCGGCCGGCCGTCGAGGGTGGCGCGGCCGACAGCTACGCCATCGTCGAAGGCGCACGGCAGGCCCAGTTGCGCCAAGTGCGGGCTAGTGGCGCGTTCGGCCGGCGGAAGCCATTCATGGAAGCTGCCGGCATCGAGCAGATGCGCGATGCGCTCGCGCGCCGAGCATTCGGCAAAGCTGACGACGCTCATGACGCCACCTCGGCAGCCGCCTGGTCCAGCCGCAGGCTGACGACCGCCGGCGTGGCGCCCATGTCGTTGATCGAGACCCGCACGCCGGCCAGCGGATGGCGCTCGTGGAAGTCGCGCAGCACCGCTTCCCAGATCGGTCCGAAGCCGCGCGCCGAGGTCTCGATGCGCACGCTGCAGTCGCTGCCGGCCGCGGCTTCGAGCAGCACCTCGAGGTTGCCGGAGCCGACCACGCCGACCAGCACCGGGGCGATGGCGCCGGCGGGCCGGCTTCCGGGGAATGTGAATTCGAGGATCTCGAGCCCCGTGGGATGGGATGTGGACACAGCGGCCTCCTACCAGTTTCTGAAACGCTTGGGTGGCTGGTACAGCCCGCCGGACGCACGCACCAGGTCGCGCATGCTGCGGGCCGCCAGAAGATTGCGGGTGGCCTCGCGCGGGTCGATGCCCAGGTCCTGCGGCCGCCGGATCACCCCGCGGTCGCGCAGGTTCTCGACGGCGCGCCGGTCGCGTGCGAGGCCGACCGCGGTGTAGCCGGCAACGCCGCGGATCGCCTGCTCGCGCTCTTCGTCGCTGCGGCACAGCAGCAGGTTGGCGATGCCTTCCTCGGTCAGGACGTGCGAGACGTCGTCGCCGTAGATCATGATCGGCGGCAGCTCCATGCAGGCCTGCGCCTGCAGCGTCCAGGCATCGAGCCTGTCGACGAAGGCCGGCTGCATGTGCTCGCGGAAGGTCTCAACCATCTGCACCACGAGCTTCTGGCCACGCGGCGTTCCGGCGGCCCCCGACCTGCCGGCGCGCGCCTCGCGGCCGGCCTTGAGCCAGGCCGGGCTGGCATGGCGCCGGCCGCGCGCATCGGCGCCCATGTTGGGCGCCCCGCCGAAGCCGGCGATGCGCCCGAGAGTGGCGGTCGAACTGTTGCCGTCGAGGTCGATCTGCAAGGTCGACCCGATGAACAGGTCGCAGGCATAGTGGCCCGCCGCCTGACAAAAGGCCCGGTTGCTGCGCAGGCTGCCGTCGGGGCCGGTGAAGAAGACGTCGGAGCGGGCGCGGATGTAGTCCTCCATGCCGAGTTCGGAGCCGAAGGAATGCACCGACTCGACCCAGCCGGCCTCGATCGCCGGGATCAGCGCCGGGTGCGGGTTGAGCGCCCAGTGCCTGGCGATCTTGCCCTTGAGCCCGAGCGATTCGGCATAGGTCGGCAGCAGCAGTTCGATCGCCGCGGTGTCGAAGCCGATGCCGTGGTTCAGCCGCTCGACGCCGTACTCGGCATAGATGCCCTTGATCGCCATCATCGCCATCAGCACCTGGATCTCGCTGATCTGCGCCGGATCGCGTGTGAACAGCGGCTCGATGAAGTTCGGCCGCGGCGCCTTCACCACGAAGCTCACCCAGTCGGCCGGAATGTCGATGCGCGGCAGCGTCGTCGTCTTGCCGTCGACCCACTCGTTGACCTGCGCGATCACGATGCCGCCCGAGAAGGCGGTGGCCTCGACGATGGCCGGCGTGTCCTCGGTGTTGGGGCCGGTGTAGAGATTGCCTTCGGCGTCCGCCGCCTGCGCCGCCACCAGCGCCACCTTCGGCGTCAGGTCGACGAAGTAGCGCGCGAACAGTTCGAGGTAGGTGTGGATGGCGCCGATCTCGATGCGCCCGGCCGACACCAGCTTGGCGAGCCGCGCGCCCTGCGGTCCGGAGAAGCTGAAGTCGAGCCGCGCCGCGATGCCGTTCTCGAAGACGTCCAGATGCTCCGGCAGCGCCAGCACCGACTGCACCATGTGCAGGCCGTGGACGCGCCGCGGATCGAGCCCCACCAGGGCCTGCGCCAGGAAGTCGGCCTGCTTCTGATTGTTGCCTTCGAGGCAGACGCGGTCGCCGGGTTCGAGCACCGCCTCGAGCAAGGTGGCGATGGCGTCGGTGGCCACGCGCTTGCCGACACGTTGCGTGCCGAGCGCTTCGGCGGCTCTGGCGAGCCGCGCCGCGCGGTTGTCGGACTTGGTGTTCCAGTTCATGCGGTCCATAGGTGTGGCTCAAGAAATCGTCATCAGGCTTGCGTTGCCGCCCGCGGCAGCCGTGTTCGTGCTCACGGCCTGCTCCACAACCAGGGCTTCCAGCGGCACCTTGCCGCTGTCCGTCGGGAACCGCCACAGGCTGGTTATCGGCCCCTGGCGCTCGGCCAGCCGGGCCGAAGCCGCCAGGAGGCCCTCACGGCTGCCTTGATAGAGCGCGACATCGAATTCCACGGTCGGCGCTGCCCAGTCCCGCGCGAGAGCGATCTCCGCTTGAACGTCCAACGGCAAGGTGGCTCGCAGCGCCTGGGTATCGGTGTTCGATGGCCAGATGGCACGGCAGCCCACAACGAGCGCGCCAGCCAACTGAAACAACAATGAGTCCTCGTCTTCAGCCAGGCACAGTGCAGCAACTCGAGGCTGCAAGGAGTACGTGTTTCGCTCTCCGGTGGGCCCGACCAGCACGCGCATCTGCCCGGATCCGGCGGTCCGCTTGAGAAGCCGGCATCGGGCGGTCAAAGGTCGTTCCCGATGCGTCTCAATCCAGGAGAGCAGTGCCTCGAACGGCTCCGATGCTTGCGTCACGCTGCCGTCAGCAACAGAGCCTGGCAATCCCCGCTCGGCTGCGCGCACGAGCACATCGTGCGGACTTTCAGCGAGAAGCCTGTACATATAGAGGGGCCCTCCAGCCTTTGGCCCCGTGCCCGACAGGCCCTCGCCGCCGAAGGGCTGCACACCCACGACTGCCCCGACCATGTTCCGGTTCACATAAACGTTGCCGACCTTGGCACTGGAGACCACACGGCCGATGGTCTCGTCAATGCGCGAGTGAATGCCCATCGTCAGCCCATAGCCGGTTGCGCTGATCTGCGCCAGCATCGTGTCCAGGTCCTGCCTGGCATATCGCACGACGTGCAGTACAGGCCCGAACACTTCCCGCTCAAGCTCGGAGATGCTCTCCAGTTCAATCATCGTCGGCAGGACGAATGTTCCACCTTCAAGGACTTCGTGCGCTGCACGCCCCGCGCGGTTGACTCGACGGCCGCGACTCTGCATGAGTTCGATATGGGACTCGATCGTCGTGCGTGCTGCAAGGTCGATCACGGGTCCCACGTCGGTGCACAGGGAGGACGGGTCGCCGACATTGGACTCAGCCATCGCGCCACGAAGCATATGAAGCAAGCGATCCGCAACGTCGTCCTGCACACATAGAACCCGAAGGGCGGAGCAGCGCTGGCCTGCACTGTCGAACGCGGACGCCATGACATCCGCCACGACCTGCTCGACCAATGCAGAGGAGTCCACGATCATTGCGTTCTGCCCGCCTGTCTCGGCAATGAGCGGAACCGGCGCCCCCGTCGGACCCAGTCGTTCGGCCATCGTTCGCTGCAGCTGACGAGCCACTGCCGTCGAGCCTGTGAACATGACGCCTTGAACCCGGGCATCCGCGACCATCCGTGCCCCAACGACCGAGCCGCGGCCCGGGATCAATTGAAGCGCCGCACGCGGGACGCCGGCCGTGTGCATCAGCCGTGTGGCCTCAGCCGCAATCAACGATGTCTGCTCCGCGGGCTTCGCCAGGACGGGGTTGCCGGCAGCCAGCGCCGCGGAGACTTGGCCCACGAAGATGGCCAGTGGGAAGTTCCAGGGGCTGATGCAAACCACGGGTCCCAACGGCTTATGCGCCGGATCGTCGAAGTCCGTGCGTGCGTGTGCTGCGTAGAAGCGCAGAAAGTCGATCGCCTCACGCACTTCGGCGACACCGTTGGCATAGGATTTTCCCGCTTCGCGGCAGAGCAACCCCAGCAGATACGGAAGCTGGTCCTGCAACAGGTCGGCGGCGCGCTCGAGTACGAAAGCCCTATCGCCGGCGGACGTCGCGGCCCACTGCGGCGCGAACCCCGTCGCCGAACGAAGCGCGGCTTCGATTTGTTGCTCGCTGGCTGCGCGCACCTTTCCGACCACGTCACGATGGTCGGCTGGATTGAGTACCGGCTTCCAGGCTGTGGGTTCGGCTTCGGCAGATTCTCCGAGCAGCGGTTCAGCCGTCCATCCTGTTCGTGCGCTGTCCACCAGGATTGGCTCCAGCCCCCGCAGGGTCTGCTCGTTGGACAAATCCAGCCCATGAGAATTGCGTCGCGCCTGGCCGTAGAGTGCGCTCGGGCTCGGGATGCAAGGATGCGGCCGCCCCGCTTCGCCCTCTTCCTGGGCCATGCGCTCCACGGCCGCGACGGGATCCTCCACCAGCGCTTCAAGTGGAATCGACGGGTCGGCGATGCGGTTGACGAACGACGTGTTGGCCCCGTTCTCGAGCAGCCGGCGCACCAGGTAGGCCAACAGCGTCTCGTGTGTACCCACGGGTGCGTAGATGCGGCACGGACGCCCCAGCTTGCCATCCGCCAGGCTTCCGACCACCTGCTCGTACAGCGGCTCACCCATGCCGTGCAGGCATTGAAATTCATACTGACCAGGCTGGTAGGTCGCGGGCTCCGCCAGGTTGTAGATCGCTGCCATGGTGTGCGCGTTGTGCGTGGCGAACTGCGGATAGATCTCTGCGGGAGCAACCAGCAGCTTGCGCGCGCAGGCCAGGTACGAAACGTCGGTGTAGACCTTGCGCGTATAAACTGGAAAGCCGTCCTGCCCCTCCACCTGGGCACGCTTGATCTCGCTGTCCCAGTAGGCTCCCTTGACGAGCCGGATCATCAGCCGATGACGGCTGCGTTGCGCGAGTTCAATCACATGGTCGATCACGAAGAGGCAACGCTTTTGGTAAGCCTGGATCACCAAGCCGATGCCATTCCACCCTGCGAGGGCGGGTTCGAAGCAAAGCTTCTCCAGCAAGTCGAGCGACAGTTCAAGGCGATCGGCTTCCTCGGCGTCGATGTTGAGACCGATGTCGTAACGTCGAGCCAGCAGCGCAAGACTGCGCACCACGGGATAGAGTTCGTCCATGACTCGGCCGTACTGCGCGCGGCTGTAACGCGGATGCAGCGCTGAGAGCTTGATCGAGATGCCGGGTCCCTCGTAGACGCCTCGGCCGTTCGATGCCTCGCCGATGGCATGAATGGCTCGCTCGTAGGACTGGCGGTAGCGGTCTGCGTCTTCGGCCGTCATCGCCGCCTCGCCGAGCATGTCGTATGAATAGCGGAAACCTTGCGCCTCCAGGCCTCGCGCGTGGTCCAGCGCCTCCTTGATGGTTTCTCCGGTGACGAACTGCTCGCCCATCATCCGCATCGCCATGTCGACACCCTTGCGAATGAGCGGTTCGCCGCCCTTGGCGATGAGCCGCGTGAGCAAGGTCGACAGCGACGACTCGCTGTAGGTGGAGACAAGTTTCCCGGTCAGAAACAGCCCCCACGTTGCGGCATTGATGAACAACGAGGGGCTCCGGCCTGCGTGCTCCTGCCAATGTCCACGCGCGATCTTGTCCCTGATCAGCGCGTCGCGCGTCGCCATGTCGGGAATCCGCAAGAGTGCTTCCGCGAGGCACATCAGCGCAACGCCCTCCTGTGAAGAGAGTGCGTACTCCTGCAGCAGGCCCTGCACGATTCCCGCACGACCCGCGGAGTTCTTGCGCTCACGCAGACGCTGCGCTATTTGCATGGACAGTTGGTTGGCCTTGCGCGCGACTTCAGGCTCCATCTTTGCCATGGCAAGCAAGGCTGAGACGGCTACAGGTTCCGCCGTTCGACAGGCCGCGGTGATGCGTTCGCGAAGCTCGGATGCGGCTGGCTGTCCGCTGGCGAACCCGCGGAATCGCGATGCCGGATCGAACTTTGAGTGAATGTCCATGACTGTCGAGTGTTTCTGGGAGATCTGCATAATGCCGTCCCATTTGACGAATTTTTGTCGAATCTTTTATGTCATCGCAGAACAAATCACTACCCGAAGCGACAGCGCTTCTCGGTCTGGACCGCTTGGATCTGCGCATCCTGTCGGCGCTCCAAGAGGACGGGCGCATGGCCAACCTGAAACTCGCTGATGTCATCGGGCTTTCTCCCACTGCAGTGCTTGCCCGAGTGCAGCGTCTCACGCGAGAAGGCTATATCCTGGGCTATGAGGCACGCCTGAACCCGCTCAAGCTCGGAGCGGGCATGCTGGTCTTCGTGGAAATTCTGCTGGACCGGACAACGCCCAACGTCTTTGACGAATTTAAGGCGGCGGTTCAGGTTCGACCGGAAATCATGGAATGCCACATGGTCGCGGGAGGCTTCGACTACTTGCTCAAGACGCGGAGTGCCGACATGAACGACTACCGCAACTTCGCGGGGACGGTGCTTTGGAAGTTGCCCGGCGTACGCGAGACAAGAACCTACGCCGTGATGGAAGAAGTCAAGAACTCGGCTCGGCTCGCACTTCGGAGCGTGTAAGTGCGCACGTCAGCATCATCTTCGACCTCGACCACCAGGATGGCCTCCCTCGATGCTTCAGGAGCGAACGACCCCTGCTGAAACTGGTCTTGCCCTGCGACACCATCCAACCGCAGCAGAAACTGGTTCACGGTCGTTCCCTTGCCGAGAGCTTCAAGTGGCCCGGATGTCGCTTCAGGATTGAAAGCGCCGAGTGGCTGCTTTCTGGCATCCACATTGAATGGCTGGTGATGGCCGCAAGTACCAGTTCGTGGCTGTGCCTGGTAGCTGACCTTCGGCACGATCGCCCGGTAGGCCAAGCACTGCTATCGGCGAGCTCGGCGAACAAGCAGTCCCGGCCACAACCGGTCGTTCATGGTCAAGGCTCAAACTGCCTGGAAGCTGACACTGGCGAGCGGTCCACGAGACCATTTTGCAAGCGCTGGCCTCCGTGAGCGGGCTGTGGCAGACCGGACCTGGTCAATCGTTGCCCGACGGCAAGACGCCGCTCGGCCTAAACTGGTCGTGGATATGAATCGCGAGCCTGATTTTCTCGAGCATTTGCGCGCTGAACTGTCGGGCGGTCGCGTCTGGCTCGACCGTTCCATCGTGCTTTGCTACGCCATCGCTGCCGGGCTGTTTGTGGTGGGCTTCACCCTCGCGAGTGACTGGGTCTTCGGCCAGTTCCATCGCTTCTACACCACGTGGCCCTGGGCGGTGCTTGTGACCACGCCGCTCATCACTGCAGGCATCGTATGGGCGACGCAGCGCTTTTTTCCAGGCGCGAGTGGCTCGGGCATTCCGCAGGTGAAGGCTGCGTTGCACCCGGACCTGCTCAAGGAGCAGCGCTACATTTTTGCCTCACTTCGGCTTACTGCGGCAAAGATTGGGCTCGGGGCGGCAGGCTTCGCGGCCGGGCTTTCTATTGGGCGCGAGGGCCCTTCAGTGCAAGTGGCTGCCGGCGTGATGCAGCATGCACGACGATGGCTTTCTCCCCACAGCGCTATCGACGGGCGTGCGCTGTTGGTTGCCGGCGGGGCGGCCGGCATCGCTGCGGCGTTCAATGCGCCGCTCGCGGGTGTCGTGTTCGCCATCGAAGAGTTGTCGGGCCGCCTTGAGGCACGCTCCAGCGGCTTGATAATCACGGCAATCGTGCTCGCCGGCCTCGTCGCTGTATCCGTGTTCGGCAACATTAGCTACTTCGGTGTGATTCGCGTGCCGCGGCTAGGCTGGGATGCGCTTGGGCCCGGCCTCCTTGTTACGCTGCTGAGCGGTGCGGCCGGCGGGCTTTTCGCGCGGCTTCTGGTCGCCTCGCTCACCGGTACGCCAGGGCGATTCAACAGATTGCGGGCGCGCTTTCCTGTCCGTTTCGCGGCTATCGTTGGCCTCGCAGTCGCTGTTATCGGCCTCGTGACCGGTGGGGTCACTTTCGGGGCGGGCTCCGAGTCGGTCAAACAGATGCTGTTGGGTCATGAGCAATTGTCACCGCTGCACACCTTACTCAAGTTCGTCGCGACGTGGCTCACGGCCTGGTGTGGCGTGCCAGGCGGCATCTTCGCGCCTTCACTGTCAATCGGAGCGGGCATCGGCGACGCCGTGGCCCTGTTTGCCAACAGCGACCTCGAGCCGGCGCTCATCGCGATGGGGATGGCGGCCTTCCTGGCTGCGGTGACACAGGCACCACTCACTGCCTTCATCATCGTGATGGAGATGGTGGATGGCCACTCAATGGTGTTGAGTCTGATGGCCGCCGCGATGCTGGCCAGCCTTGTCTCGCGCATGATTAGCCGCCCGCTTTACGACACGCTGGCCGAGTACATGGTGGGTCGGGTCATCGGCAAATCAGCATTAGCGCCCCCGTAGTCCCCTGAAGCGGAAGTCAGAGATACTTACCTTAGCGACAAGTGAGCCAGCGCGACATTGAAGTCCTGCGGCCAGAGGATGCTGGGCTCTCGGCCCAGGCCGGGAAACCAGCGCCAGCCGTGGAGAACGTCGTAGTTCGGCTTAGCAGGATGCGGAAATACTCCCCTCCAAAGCGAGTCATCTTCTTCGGCGAAGACTCGCTTTTCACATAGTGCGGTAAGCAGCGATTCGGGGGCCGTTTACGCTGATTTGAGGGTGTTTTGCGAGCCTCTGATTGGCTCAGAACCCCTGCGGACGGACTTGTCCCAGCGAACGCATGCGCGTCAAGTTGTAGGCCGTCATCGTCAGCACGAACAGATGGTCAACGCGCTTTAGCCCACGCACCATCACCTGACGAATTCCTCCCACCGTCTTGGCCCAGCCGAAGCCCTGCTCGATCAGTTTGCGTTTGCGCTGCGACAACGAATAGCCCTCGCTCGCAGCAATGGCGTCGGGCACCGCGGAGCGCCGACCCGAAGTGTTCTGGGCCACGTGCGGTATCACGCCCATGTCCTGGCATGCCTGGACGAACTCCTGCGCGTCGTAGCCCTTGTCCGCACCGAGCGTGACCTCGGCATCCGAACTCGCGGTGGCCTGGCGGGCATCCCTGATCATGACCTTGGCTGCTTCGCGTTCGGCAAAGCCGTCGGCTTGCGTGACCATCGCGTTGGCAATCAGGCCGTGGCGATTGTCCGAGAGGGTATGGCCCATGTAGCGCAGCTCGCTGGCGGTCTTGCCCTTGCGATACAGCCGCGCATCGCCATCGGTGCGCGAGGCGTGGGTGTCATTGCCGCGGGCCTGGCCTTTGAAGCTGGTGCTACCGGTCGAGTTGTTGCCCGCATCATCATCGTCGCCGCCGTCCTTGCGCACGAAGGTCAATCCCTCGTTGTGTTAGCCGCTCTTGGTGCACGCGCCGCAGTATTACGCAAACCGTATCGCTGAGGAGCAACCAAGGTATTGGACAGCATGGCCGTCGGTACCTAGCATCGACGTTAGCCGATTTAAATCTGAACGGAAATCGCTTCAAGGAGACCCGATGAACAAACGTTTAAAAAAAGTCGCATCTGCCCTGGCGGATGCGGTTCAGGCGGTGCTCGAAGAGCAGCGCGTCACGGAGGATGCATGGCGGGCTGGCGTTGTTGCCACGATGTCGACGGGGCCAGTCAAGGAACACGCATGAGGATCGAATCGATCACCGCCACGATCGTCGATGTTCCGACACGGCGTCCGCTCCAAATGTCGTTCACAACGGTGAACAAGCAAAGCTATGTGATCGTCGAGATCAAGGCCGAAGGCCTTGTCGGCATCGGGGAAGGCGGCAGTGTTGGTGGACCCACCTGGAGTTCCGAGTCTGCGGAGACCATCAAAACGATCATCGATACTTACTTGACACCTCATCTGATCGGTAAGGATGCGTCCAACCTGAACGTGGCCCGCATCCTGATGGACAAGGCGGTGACTGGAAACTTCTCTGCGAAAGCGGCGATCGATATCGCGCTCCACGATCTAAAGGCGCGGGCCCTGAACTTGTCTGTGGGCGACCTGATCGGCGGCAGAACGCGGGACAGCATCCCTATTGCGTGGACGTTGGCTAGTGGCGATACCCAGCGGGACATCGACTCAGCGCTCGAGATGATCGAGGCGCGCCGGCACAATCGGTTCAAGGTAAAACTCGGCGTGCGCGCGCCGGCGGAAGATCTGCAGCATATCCGCAGCATCATCAAGGCCGTGGGCAACCTGGCGACCGTGCGTGTAGACATCAATCAAGCGTGGGATGAGCAAACGGCTTCGATCTGGATTCCTCGCCTTGAAGAGGCAGGCGTCGAACTCGTGGAGCAGCCCGTTTCACGCTCGGACTTCAGGGCTCTTCGCCGTCTGACGGAGCAGAATGGCGTGGCGATTCTTGCCGACGAGAGCCTCAGCTCCCTGTCGTCTGCGTTCGAGCTCGCCCGTGATCGGGCAGCCGACGTCTTCTCGCTCAAGCTCTGCAACATGGGTGGTATCGCCAATACGCTCAAGGTCGCAACCCTCGCGGAGGCGGCGGGTATTTCGGCCTATGGGGGGACGATGCTGGATTCGACGGTGGGTACAGCGGCGGCCTTGCATGTGTACTCGACCATTCCGTCGATGCCTTACGGGTGTGAGCTGCTCGGCCCCTGGGTCCTTGCGGATCGACTGACCCAGCAGGAACTGCAGATCAAGGATTTCGAGATTCAGGTCCCTTCGGGAATTGGCCTCGGCGTGGACTTGGACCACGACAAGATTCGCCACTACAGCCGGGGAGGCTGAGGTGCGTCGCGCTGTCCCTTCTCAGGAAATCGAGAGCAGCAGTCGTCGCAGGGCGATCACAGGCATGGCACTCGCCTTGACCGTCGGACCCGCACTCGCCCAGCAGCCCGCGCCCTTCCCCTCACGAGCGATCACATGGGTCGTGCCATTCCCGCCAGGCGGGGCGGTCGATGCAGTCGCGCGGATCATTTCGGTAAGGATGTCGCAGAGCATTGGACAGCCCGTGATTGTGGACAACCGAGCGGGCTCCGGCGGCATCATCGGAAGCGACGTTGTCGCTAAGGCGGCGCCCGACGGCTACACCATCCTCATCAACTCCACCGGCCTGGTGGTCGACAAGTTCTTCTACCCTCACGTTCCATATAAGTCCGAGCAGGATTTCGTCCCGGTGGTCCTTGCCGCAACGGTGCCAAGTGTTCTGGTGGTTCCCTCGGGATCTCGATTCCAGGATGTCGCCCAGCTGCTCGCAGAAGCGCGAAAGAGTCCTGGCAAGCTGTCGTTCGCCTCAGCCGGAATGGGGACTTCAATTCACCTTGCGTCATCGCTTTTTGCGGCGCGTGCGGAAGTGGAACTTCTGCATGTGCCTTACAAGGGCAGTAGTCCAGCGGTCTCCGATCTCCTTGCCGGGCGGGTCGACATGATGATTGATTCGATCACATCGCAACGCGGAAGCATCCTTTCCGGGCGGGTTCGCGCCCTTGCTGTGACGAGCCCGATGCGCCACCCCCTGCTGCCCAATGTGCCCACTCTTGCGGAGGCTGCAAACTTGGCCGGCTTCGAGGTACTCAGTTGGTACGGTGTGTTTGCACCAAAGGGGACCCCACCCGCCATCGTCCAGCGCCTGAACTCCGAAATCAACAAGGCCATTGCCGAGCCCGAGGTCATTGAGGCGCTGAGAGGCCTGGGGATCAAGACTGGCGGAGGGAGCCCCACTGTCCTCGCTGAGCTTTTCAAGGCAGAAGCGGACCGCTGGCAGAAGTTGGTGGTGGAGCACCGGCTCAACGTGAATCAATAAACGGTTGGCATCGAAAGGAGATGTCATCGGCCCTGAAGCACCTCTGCAACCCGCTCTTGACGAGGGCTTTCATGGGTATCTCCCGATAGGCTGCCGTCCACAACAGGCACCGCGGCATGCATCGGCTTGCCACGCCGGGGACAGGGCTCGAATCAACAACATGGAGAATCAGATGGACTTGTGCGAACACGGCGTGGCCAGCTTGCGCAACGCGCTGCTCAGCGGCGCAACCAGTTGCGTCGAGCACGCAACCGCATTGATCGCCCGCACGCAGGCATTGGCGCACCTGAATGGGTACGTGGATTTCGATCCAGTCCCCTTCCTGGCGCAAGCCAGGCAGGCCGATGTGGACATCGCCAGAGGCGTGTCGGCACCGTTGCTCGGCGTACCGCTGGCACTGAAGGACAACATCAACACCACTGGCTTTCCCACGGGCGTCGGTACGCGCACCTTGCGCGGACGGATCCCCGCTGCGGACGCTGAAATCGTGAAGCGCCTGAAGCAGAGCGGCGCGATCATCTCCGGCAAGGCGGGCATGCACGAGCTGGCCTTCGGCATCTCCAGCAACAACGGGGTCACTGGTGCCATCCGCAACCCCTGGGCACTCGACCGCATTCCGGGCGGCAGCAGTGGCGGCTCCGCCGTTGTGGTGGCAGCCGGCCTGGTCCCCGGTGCCATCGGCACCGACACGGGCGCATCGGTCCGGCTGCCGGCGGCATTGTGCGGCATCGCAGGCCTGCGTCCCACTGTCGGCCGGGTGCCGGGCACCGGTATCGCGCCCATCTCGTCGACACGCGACACGGCCGGCCCGATGGCACGCAGCATCGCCGACCTTGCACTGCTGGACACCGCCCTCACCGGCGATGCCGCCGGACTGGCCAAGGTCGACCTGCGCGGCCTTCGGCTCGGCATTCCGAATGACCGCTTCTGGACGCCCCTGGATGCCTCCGTGGCGGCCGTCATGGATGACACCCGCAAGGAACTGCAGCGGGCTGGCGTGGACTTCGTCGAGCTGGATCTTCCGGGACTGGATGCGTTGAACAATTCCGTGGGCTTTCCCGTCGGGCTGTTCGAGTTCATGGCCGAGATGCCGGACTACCTGAAGGCCTCGGGCCACCCGCTGGACATCGAGGCGCTGCTGGCGGGCATCGGCAGTCCGGACGTCGCCGGCATCCTGCGGCCTTTGCTGGGCAGCGGCGCCATCCCCGAGCCGGTGTACCGTGCCGCGCTCGCCGACCGCCAAAGGCTGCAGGAGCTGTACCGCAGAACCTTTGCACAGCACCAGGTGCGCGCCCTTGCCTTCCCGACCTCCGCCTTGACCGCCCGGCCCCTCGGAACCGACGACACGGTGGAGTTCCTTGGCCAGCGCTGTCCTGCATTCATGATCTATATCCGCAACACCGACCCGGGCAGCAATGCCGGCATACCGGGCCTGAGCCTGCCGGCGGGCATTGGTCCTGACGGCCTGCCCGTGGGGCTCGAGCTCGATGGGCCGGCTGGATCGGACCGTGACCTGCTGGCCATCGGTGCCGCCCTGGAGACCGTGCTGCCTCCTATCGGCCGACCATCGTTGAGGTCCCCGGAAGGGGCGTAAGTCTTGAATGCACCATGGCCAGGCGCTTGCGCTGGCCGTTGGACAGGTCGGCGCTAGCCAAGCGGTCGCGCACGCTGGGCCTGTGCGCCAGGCTTTAGGCGTCTTGCGGCGTCTAGGAACGCCCGGAGCACCGGTACACGCGAATCGGTCAGGTAGGTCAGGCTGACCGGGACTTGGGCGCTGGCGGCGGTCATCTCAATCATTCGAACGAATGGCCGCCTCAGCATGGCCACCGAAGCCGGGACCAGGGTGACACCCGCCCCGGCGGCCACGAGCCCAAGGGCAGCGTTGACATCTTCGACAATCGCCGTGACACGCGGTTCGACCCCGGCCCGTCGCATCAAGGCGATGACTTCGTCCGCAAAGCTCGGCCGACCCTCTTGCGGGAAAAGGACCAGGGATTCACTTTTGAGTCGTAGCAATGTCGGCTCTCGGCTCAGTTCGCGTGCAACGCTTGAACTTGCGGCGATGTACAGCCGCTCATAGTGCAGGTGTTCGACCGTGATTCCAGTTTCCTGCGGGTAAAAGCGGCCTACGCCGACGTGAATTGTTCCGGCGCGCAAGGCTTCCATCTGCCGCACCTTGGACATTTGGGCCAGCGACAGAGTCGCTCCGGGAACCGCCTGCGTGAACGCGTGAAGCAAGGCCGGCACCGTCTGGTAGATCGCTGTGCCAAGGTAGCCAACGTCAAGTTGACCGATCTCGCCCCGGCTGGCGGCACGTGACCGGTCCACGGAAGTCCGGCCCAATTCCAACATCCGTCGTGCATCCTCGAGAAAGGCCGCGCCAGCCGGTGTGAGTCGCACACCGCGCGGGCCTCGCTCGAACAGCAGCACCCCCAAATGCTGCTCCAGCGCCTGAATCTGTCGTGTGACCGGGGGCTGCGAAATGTGGAGTCGCCGCGCTGCCGCGCCCACGTTCCCCTCTTCAGCCGCCGCAACAAAGTAACGAAGCTGCCGAAATTCCATCTTTCTCCACCTTCATTCGCTCAGATAGACGAATGCATGTTGCCAGGAGGTCAATACCGAAGTCGTATCACTAGCGTCGATACAAGGTATTAGACCATATGGCTTGGTTTTCCTAGACTGCTGCCATGCCAAACGAACAAGCCATCGCCGAGCACCACGATGACGGCGCTGATCGCGCGGCGGCCAAGATGGAAGCCGTGGAAACAGCCATTGTCGATCTACCCCTGCGCCGAGTTCGGCAGTTTGCCCGCCTCAAGGAGCATGCTTTGTGGCTCCCCCAAAGCCCAGGCCTCAACATCAAGCTGGACGAAAGCCAGATGCGGCGCTTCGCTCGCGCTTCTCCGCACCGGATCGATCACCGCACCACTTGAACGCGTATTCCAATCCGATTCCACTTTTTTGCGAAACGAGAGAACCATGAAAAACCCGAGAGTCCATGAAATTGCCACCGCCATGATCGATGCCGTGCGCAAGGTATTGATTGACCACCAAGTGACCGAAGCCGAGTACCGGGCGGGGGTGATGTACATGATGAAGGTCGCGGAAGCCAAGGAAACAGGCTTGATCAGCGACGTATTCCTGAACAGCACGATTGTCGAAATCAAGGCGGCGAACACGCACGGGTCGGCACCGGCCATACAGGGGCCGTACTTCAAAGAGGATGCGCCCTTTGTCGACGGCAAACTGAAGACATACGACAGCGATGACCACAAGCCGCTGCTCCTGCATGGGACTGTCAAGGACGAAGCCGGCGGTGTGGTGAGCGATGCGGTCATCGATATCTGGCACTCCACGCCTGATGGCCGGTACAGCGGTTTCGGCGGCTATCACGGAGATATGCCGGTCGAATACTACCGAGGCAAGATCCGTACGGACTCGCAAGGTCGTTGGCGCGTGCAAACCACATTGCCGGCGCCCTATCAGATCCCGAACAAAGGGCCGACCGGTGCCCTGCTCACCATGATGGGAAGCCATACCTGGCGCCCCGCCCACGTGCATTTCAAAATCCGGAAGGACGGCTTTGAACCGCTGACCACGCAATACTACTTTGAAGGCGGCGAGTGGGTAGACAGTGACTGCTGCAACGGCGTCCAGCCCGAACTTGTCATGCCGGCGGCCATAGAGCAGAACATGCAGGTGATGGTTCTGGACTTCGTGATCGAAAAGCCTCGCGCCTGAGCTTGCAGAGGACGATCCCATGTGTCACGACACTGTTCCCTCCTTGTTTCCGCGAGCGCATGCAACCGGGCGCATCGATGGTGCCGTCAGCGCCTTGCGCTATGCCGGTGCATCGAACGGTCCACGCCTGCTGGTGCTGCCGGACATCTACGGCTGCAATGGCTTCTACCGTGGCTACGCGGCATACCTGGCCGAGCAAGGCGCCAGCGAGGTGCTGCTTGTGGACCCATTCGCCGCATTCGGCGAGTTGCCACAAGCCACTCGCGAGGCAGCTTTCCAGCGGCGCCACCGACTGGCAGATCGCGCCTTTGTCAAGAACCTGATTGCGTTCATCGAGAGCCAGCGCATCGACGGCGTGGTCGGATATTGCATCGGGGGATTGTTCGTCTTCGAGCTGGCGCGGCAACAGGTCGTGTCGCGCCTGCTGGCCTATTACCCATTTCCGCAAGGGCTCGAAAACCACGATCCGGTAGACGTCCCGTTCGACTATCTGCCGGAGGTTCGGTCGCGACACACCGTCATCGTTGGAGACAACGACACGCTGCTTGGTGCGCAGAACCTGTTGCAACTGGAATCTCAAGCACGTGCGAACGACGCGATCGACTTGCATGTGATGAAAGGTGCGGGCCACGGCTTTCTGGCGGATCTAGAGTCGGTTGACGCAGATCGTGCGGCGATGGCAAGGCAGGCACTGCTGATCGGCACGAACACATTGTTCGGGCGGTGATGCGCGGCGGGCGTGATGGGATCGTCGCGTCCTCCTTCCGGAACGTGCGCCCTTGCCGATGGCTCGACCTGAATCTCAATATCTAACGCTCACAACACGTCGCAGACCTGTCGCCAACTGACTGGAACGAAGTTCTGCCTGTTGGAGTTCAACCATTCAGTGAGCGAAGTGCATCCAAGAGTGAGCACCCTCACGCTGCTATCAAGGAGACATCATGAGTGAAAAAGCAACCGTCATCGAAACTGACGTTCTCGTCGTAGGTAGTGGTCCCGCCGGGGCTGCATCGACCTTACTTCTCGCGACCTACGGCGTGAAAACGCTGTGCGTCAGCAAATATGCCACGACGTCGCGCACTCCGCGCTCGCACATCACCAACCAGCGCACGATGGAGGTGATGCGTGATCTAGGGCTCGAACTCGAGTGCGAGGCAATGGCATCACCGGCCGAGCTGATGGGTGAGAACGTCTATTGCACGAGTCTCGTCGGAGACGAACTGGGCCGGGTTCTGACCTGGGGTACCCATCCGCAACGCCGGGCCGACTACGAGCTCGCGTCGCCCACGCACATGTGCGATCTCCCCCAGAATCTGCTCGAACCCATCATGATCAACCACGCGGCGCGGCGCGGCGCCGACGTGCGTTTTCATACGGAGTTCGTTTCGTTGAAGCAAGACGAAACAGGCGTCACGGCGACCGTCCGCGATCACTTGCTGGATCGCCAGTACGACATTCGAGCCAAGTACCTCATTGGAGCGGACGGCGCGAACTCTCAGGTCGTAGACCAGGTCGGCCTACCCGTGGAGGGAAAGATGGGCGTGTCCGGGTCGATCAACGTGGTGTTCGAAGCCGATCTGACAAAGTACGTAGGCCATCGGCCTAGCGTTCTGTACTGGGTGATCCAGCCTGGTTCCAGCGTCGGCGGCCTCGGCATCGGGGTGATCCGAATGGTCCGGCCCTGGAACAAATGGCTCTGCATCTGGGGCTACGATATCGCCGGTGGTCCTCCCGACCTCAATGAGGCGCATGCCCGACAGATCGTCCATTCGCTGCTGGGTGACTCGACAATTCCCGTCAAGATCGAGTCCACCTCGACGTGGACCGTGAATGACATGTACGCCACACGCCTGTTTGACAATCGGGTGTTCTGCATGGGGGATGCCGTACATCGCCATCCGCCCACCAACGGATTGGGGTCGAACACATCGATACAGGATGCCTTCAACCTTTGCTGGAAGCTCTCGCACGTGCTGCAAGGAAAGGCCGGCCCTGAGCTGCTCGCGACCTACAACGAGGAGCGTGCGCCAGTCGCCCGCCAAGTGGTGCAGCGCGCCAACAAGAGTCTTGGGGATTTTCCTCCGATCCTTGCCGCGCTGGGTTTGTTCGACACCAAAGATCCGGAGCAGATGCAGCGCAACATTGCGCGCCTGAAAGAGCAAAGCCCCGAAGCACAGGAGCAGCGGGCCGCCCTGCGCGCCGCCATCGACGGCACGCAATATGTGTACAACGCCCACGGCGTCGAGATGAACCAGCGCTATCAATCGGCGGCCATCGTTCCAGACGGGACGCCCGATCCAGGATTTCGCCGGGATTCGGAGCTGTACCACGCCCATAGTGGCCGACCCGGTGCACCTGTACCGCATGTCTGGGTCACGCGGCATGGCCGCCGTGTCTCCACGCTCGATCTTTGCGGCAAGGGCCGGTTCAGTCTGCTCTCCGGCATCGCGGGTTCACCCTGGGTCGAGGCAGCCGCCCATGCCGCCGAGTCGCTCGGAATCGATCTGGACGTGCACATCATCGGCCCGGGGCAAGAGCTCGAAGACCTGTACGGCGACTTCGCCCGCGTCCGGGAGATCGAGGAGAGCGGTGCCCTGTTGGTACGCCCTGACAACTTCATTTGCTGGCGCGCAATGCGATGGCAGGAAGGCTCGGGGGACGAACTCCGTGCGGCTCTGAAGCGCGCGCTCAGCGTGCACTGAGCTCGTCAATCACCCCTTGGAAGGCATATCCGGCGGGCAGCGTACCCGCTGGCGTGGATACCGTGTCCGCTCGAATTGCGAAGGCCTTAGGAGACATCATGAACACTGTAGACATCACAGAAATCATCGAGAAGCAAAAGCCGAACCGCAAGGTGTTGGCGCTGCTCATCCTGTCATTCTTGATCATGCTCTGCGATGGCTATGACCTTCAGGCGATTGCGTTTGCATCGCCGACGATCATTGCAGACTGGGGTATCCAGAAGGCGTCGTTTGGCTTCATCTTCAGCGGTGGGCTATTCGGCGTCATGGTGGGGGGATTCCTGTTTGGATATGTAGCGGACCGAATAGGGCGCCGTCCGGCGCTTCTTTGGGGGACGCTCCTGTTTGGCGTGTTCACGCTGGCCGCGGTGCTGGCAACGAACATTACCCAGCTTGCCGTGCTCCGCTTTGTGGCAGGCTTGGGCATCGGTGGCATCACACCGATCGCCATTGCGCTGAACGTCGAGTACGCTCCCAAACGCTTTCGTGCCAGCGTCGTCGGCTTGGTGATGATCGGCTATGTCGTCGGAACGAGCAGTGGCGGCATCTTCGCCGCCTGGCTTGTGCCTACCTTTGGGTGGCAGGTTCTGTTCTACATCGGAGGGCTCGCGCCGCTGCTGCTGCTGCCGTTCCTTGCGATGTCGCTGCCGGAGTCCATCAAGTATCTGGTGCTCTCGGGCCAAAAGGCAGAGGCAGTCGCGCGGGTCGTCAACGCCATTGATCCGTCGATACGCGCAAGCTCTCAAACAAGGTTCGTGCTCGGAACCGCAGAAGAAGGCGCAAGGATTGCAGGTTGGAAGGATTCGGTAAAGGCGCTGTTCGGCGGCCAGCTTTCCAAGATCACGCCCGCTCTATGGGGTGCATTTGTCTGCAGCTCGGTGACGGTATTTTTCCTGGCCAGCTGGATACCCGTGCTCACGGTGGGAACCGGGAGATCGGCCTCGTTGGCGGCGGTCGGCCTTGCGCTCTTTTCGGCAGGCGGAGCGTTTGGTGGCATTTTTTCCAGCCGGGTCATAGACAGGTTCGGCATCGGTGCGATGGCCTCCATCCCTCTGATTGCTGCAGTCTTCGTAGTTTCCGTTGGCTCGTTCGAGTTCTCCGACACAGGCTTCCTGTCGATGCTCTGCTTGATCGGATTCTTCGTGCTTGGTGGCCACGTGGGCCTCATGGGTGCGATGGGATTGTTCTACTCCAACGCCAATCGGGCAAACGGTGTGGGCTGGGCGATCTCGATCGGCAAGTTCGGCTCGATCATTGGGCCAGCCATCGCGGCCGTTCTCATCGCGGCCAACACTGCGATCAGTTATCTGTTCATGGCCGCGGCCGCACCACTCCTGATGGCTGGCATGGGCATTCTTGTCCTGGGACGCCTGCAAAAGGCCGCAGACCATGAACACCGCATGGGCGCCGATCGTGCCAACGATCCCGAGGCGCGGCCCATCGATGCGTGAAGCCGCGCATGAAGTGTCACCACCAGATGGACGCTCGTGTCGATTGATTGCCGCCGCTGATTGAAGGATACCCACCATACCGTCGCCTCAGATCTATTTTTCCCGCCGTCGTGAACGGCAATGCAACATCAATTCAAAGGAGCAAAGTATGAGCATCACTTCCGAATACCTTCATCCACTTTTCGTCGGACAGGTAGACAAGCTTGCACTACAAGGTGCACTAAGCCCGACCGAGGTCCGTGACGTCGAGCACCAGATGGACCAAAAGGCCGTCCTGGTGTTTCGTGGGCAACCTCTGGATCAAGACCAGCAAATCGCCTTTGCGCGCAATTTTGGCCAGCTCGAGGGTGGTTTCATCAAGGTCAACCAGAGGCCGTCGAGATTCAAATACGCAGAGTTGGCCGACATCTCGAACGTCAGTGTCGATGGCAAGGTTGCTGAGCGCGATGCCCGCGAGGTCGTTGGGAATTTCGCGAATCAACTCTGGCATAGCGACAGTTCCTTTCAACAGCCTGCTGCCCGCTATTCAATGCTTTCTGCAATCGTGCTGCCGCCGTCTGGCGGCGATACGGAATTCTGCGACATGCGCGCAGCGTACGACGATCTCCCCGAGGATTTCAAGAAGGAACTGCAGGGATTGCGCGCAGAGCACTACGCGCTGAATTCCCGCTTCATTCTTGGCGATACGGACTATTCTGAAAGTCAACGCAATGCGATGCCTCCGGTGAGTTGGCCACTGGTCCGCACCCACGCGGGATCTGGACGCAAGTTTCTTTTTATCGGGGCTCATGCGGGTCACATCGAGGGCCGTCCCGTCGCCGAAGGTCGCATGCTGCTGGCTGAGCTTCTCGAGCACGCGACGCAACGGAAGTTTGTGTATCGGCATAGCTGGAAAGTCGGAGATCTCGTGATGTGGGACAACCGCTGCGTCCTGCACCGAGGGCGGCGGTACGACATCACGGCCCGGCGTGAACTTCGCCGAGCCACGACGTTGGACGACGCTGTCGTTTGAGTCCACGGCATCAGGTCTGAGGTGCGGTGGCGTCACCTCGGTTTCGAAAGCCGGAAAGTCGGAAGCGCCGCTACGCTTGCATGAGCGTCGTCGGTACAGCCAACCGCGACCGTCAGATCCGAGCAGGGATTGACGGGTGAACTGACGGGCCCAGAAGCGCGCCGCCGTACGCGGATGAAGCTCGGGAACAGGACTTTGGAAACCGTCCTGGAGAGGGCGGTTTCAAAACCGAAGCGCAACAACGTTGGTCATTGAGCGGCCAGGATGTGCCGATGGCGCGCCTGATCCAGCCCAAGGGCGAGGCCGAGGCCGCACCGGTGGCCGACCGCGATCTGGGTGGTCCGGCGTCGGGCTTCGCCGAGTTTCTGGCCAGCATTGCCTACGCGGGGCCGGCGCTGGAGATCGTCGACAGCGCGACGGCCGGCTGCGCGGCCACGTCTTGCGGGCCGGCGAAATCGTGCTGACCGGCGTGCTCGGGCCGATGCTGCCACTGGCCTGATGGAGGCCAGGCTGTGCGCGCTGGGCAGGTGTCCTGCCGCATGGACCAATGACTTGAGTTTGAGCCACGACAAAAGGAGAGAGACATGAACCTTAGCCTCAAGGGCGGCCTGGCCGCGCTGAGCCTCGCCGCATTGCAGACGCTGGCATTGCCACCGAGGGCGGCGGCTCGACCTACCCGCTCGGGATGGAGGGCTTCCTGGCCGGTGCCGTGCCGCCGCCGGGCCTGTATGTGCTGGAGTACGCCACGGCCTATTCGGGCGATAGTCTGCGCGACAACCAGGGCGCGCGGGTGCCGCTGCCGACCTTCGGCCTGCACGTGCGCGCCGCGGCAACGCGCATCATATGGTCCACGCCCCAGCAACTGCTCGGCGGCAATCTCGTGGCCCACACCATCCTGCCGCTGCTTGATCTCAAGGTCGACGTTCCCGGCGCCAGCCAGCACAGGAGCGGCCTGGGCGACATCACGGTGGGTGCCGGCATCGCCTGGCATCACTCGCCGAAATGGCACAGCGTCGCCGCGCTGGACTTCGTGCTGCCGACGGGCAGCTACGACAAGAACGATGCCGCGAACCTGGGGCGGAACTATGTGTCGATGCAGCCTCTGTATGCGATGAGCTACATCGATCCGCAGGGTTTCAACGGCGACTTCACCACCGCGCGAACTCCTCGGCTGCTGCAACGAAGTGGCGAAGCTGCCGAAACTCATTCTTCACCGTTGACCAACGGTTGGAGCCAACGCATTCAGTCGATCGAGCAACTCGGTCGACCATGCCAAAACCGTATCGCCCGTGCTGGCGGAAGGTATTGGACCCTATGGCAGACACTTCCTACTGACCTGGCTGGTCGAGTGTGATTCGGCTCGACTTCGCACAGGCATGCCACTTCAAGTGGCCTGGCGCCTCCTCGAAGAAGGATGGCAGTGGCCAGCATTTGCTCCACTTGCGTGCGAGATCGACGGAGCGCCAGGTTGAATCTGGCAAGCCAGGAAGATGGGTGCGCTTCGCGCGTTCCCGGAAGTGCTCATTCGTTCGATGCCTTAGATCAAACCCCACCGATCCATGCGTCCACTTCATCCGGAGGGGACGCGGCCGAGCCATAGGAAATCCGCTCTAAATGTACGCTTCCACCTTCTTTCAGAAATTGCTTGAGATCAAGAGCCCCGCAGAGGCGCATCGCTGCGTGGACGACGATCCGTTCACTCGCATCGGACTGCGCGCATCTGTCACGATCCATCGTTGGATTCGGGCCGTGTTCGGCTGCAAGTTCAATACGCCCACCGGCGACAGCCCGTCGACCGAAAATTCTGTTGCCCTAACGCTAGGAGTCGCTTGATGCTAGATTTCATTTACCAAGGTCTGCCCAGCCGGGTTCGATTCGGCGCAGGAACCATCTCCGAAATTGGCGCCGAGGCCGAAAAGCTTGGCTGCCGGCGGGCCATGGTCGTCGTGAGCGCCCCTCAAATGGCAGACGCTGACCGAATTCAATCAACGCTCGGCGCAAGCTGCGCAGGGGTGTTCGGCGGTGCCGTCATGCACACTCCGGTGGAGGTGACCCAGGCAGCCTTGGAAAGGGTGCGCGCCTGGCATGCCGACGGCATCATCGCGCTTGGCGGTGGATCGGCCATCGGGCTCTCCAAGGCGATTGCGTTGCACACGGATCTCCCGCAGCTCGTCATTCCGACGACATACGCGGGATCTGAAATGACGCCGATACTGGGCCAGACCGAAAGCGGCGTGAAGACCACGCAACGCACACTCAAGGTCTTGCCCGAGACGGTCATCTACGATGTGGAGCTCACATACTCGCTGCCGTTGGCCATGTCCATCTGCAGCGGCATCAACGCGATGGCGCACTCCGTGGAGGCGCTGTACGCGAGCGACACCAATCCGATCATCAGGCAGTTGGCCGAAGCGGGGATTGCGGCGCTCTACAGCGGGCTCCCGAAACTGCGAGATGATGCGAGGGATCCTGCGGTTCGGGCCGCGACACTCTACGGTTCATGGTTGAGTGCAAGCTGTCTTGCCTCGACCTCGATGGGCTTGCATCACAAGCTGTGCCACACACTCGGGGGTGCCCTCAATCTCCCGCATGCGGAGACACACACGGTTGTTCTCCCGCACGCCATCGCCTTCAACGCCCCCAATGTCCGCGACGCCGTTGAAATCCTTAAGCGGGCGATGGGCGGCGGTGGCGTTGCCGGACGCATCTATGACATCGCCAAGGATGCCGGCGTCCCGGTGGCGTTGCGCGATATCGGCATGACCGAGTCCGATATCGACAAAGTCACGGCGGCAGTCATGGCAAAACCCTATCCGAATCCCAGGCCATTGGATCAAGATCTCATTCGCCGGCTTTTGAGGAATGCATGGGCCGGTGTACGTCCTGATCACTCGACCTATCTATGACGCACAGTTCTAGGGATGGTCTGCAGAACACGATCTGCAATCACGACTGAATGAGCAAGGTG
>NZ_LYVO01000033.1 GCF_001984055.1 Variovorax sp. KK3 | reverse complement strand
CCATGAACTCCACCCCGCCCACCCCGCTCAGCTACAAGGATGCCGGCGTCGACATCGACGCCGGCGATGCGCTGGTCGACCGCATCAAGCCGCTGGCCAGGAAGACGATGCGCGAAGGCGTGCTGGCCGGCATCGGCGGCTTCGGCGCGCTGTTCGAAGTGCCCAAGCGCTACAAGGAACCGGTGCTCGTCAGCGGCACCGACGGCGTGGGAACCAAGCTCAAGCTGGCTTTCGAATGGAACATGCACGACACGGTGGGCATCGACCTGGTGGCGATGAGCGTCAACGACGTGCTGGTGCAGGGCGCCGAGCCGCTCTTCTTTCTGGACTACTTCGCCTGCGGCAAGCTCGACGTGGACACCGCGGCTGCGGTGGTCGGCGGCATCGCCCGGGGCTGCGAGCTCAGCGGCTGCGCACTCATCGGTGGCGAAACGGCCGAGATGCCGGGCATGTATCCGGCCGGCGAATACGACCTCGCCGGCTTCGCGGTCGGCGCGGTCGAGAAGTCCAAGATCCTCGGCGGACAGGACGTCAAGCCCGGCGACGTGGTGCTGGGCCTGGCTTCCGCCGGCGTGCATTCCAACGGCTTCAGCCTGGTGCGCAAGGTGATCGAGCGCGCAGGCGCCGACTTGCCTGCTTCGCTGGATGGCCGGCCTTTCCGCGATGCCGTCATGGCACCGACGCGGCTCTATGTGAAGCCGGTGCTGGCGGCCCTTGCCAAGCACCCGATCAAGGCGCTGGCCCACATCACCGGCGGCGGCCTGCTCGAGAACATTCCGCGCGTGCTGCCCGAAGGCACCGCCGCGCATCTGACGAAGGGAAGCTGGCCGCAGAGCGAACTCTTCGCCTGGCTGCAGAAGGTGGCCGGCATCGACGACCTCGAGATGAACCGCACCTTCAACAACGGCATCGGCATGGTGGTCGTCATCGACCCGGCCGAGGCCGCCGCCTGCGCCGCCACGCTGCGTGCCGAGGGCGAAACGGTGCACGAGATCGGGCGCATCGCCGAGCGCGGCACCGGCGCGGCCGTGGTCGTGGCCTGACCAGAATCCCCCGCGTGAGCGACATCGCGCCCCCCCTGCCGCCGTCACGCAAGTTGCTGACGGCGAGCTACCTGCTCATCGCCGGTGCCCTGCTGCTGATCATGTGGCAAGGGCTTCTGCCCGGCCTGCTGTGCGTGTGCGTGGGCTTTCTCGGCACGCGCTGGCTCGCACGCTGGGTCGATACGGGCCTGCAGCGAATCCGGCCGAGGCGTGTGCTCTCCACGGATGGACCGTCGTCCGGCGCGCGCATCGTCGCCGCCACGCTGGTCTCGCTGGCGCCGATCGGACTGCTGACGCTCGCCTTCTCGGAAGCGCGCGAATTCGTGCTCAACGCGCCCGAGCAGTACCAGGAACTGCTCGACTTCATCGCCCGCACCGTGCTGGAGCTGCGGCTCAAGCTGCCGCCGGACATCGGCGTCTACCTTCCCGAAGGCACGGCCGAGGTGCAGCGTGTCATCGCCGGCTACCTGCGGGCGCAGGCCGGCGCGCTCGCGGTCACCGGCCGGGCCTGGCTCGGCGGCTTGCTGTTCGCGTACGTCGGGTTGCTGGTCGGCACGCTCGCCGCGGTGGCGCGGCACACTTCCACCGGACGGCCGCTGGCCGAGGCGCTCAAGCAGCGCGTCACCTTCTTCGGCCAGGCCTTCGGGCAGATCGTGGCGGCGCAGTTCTGGATCGCCGCCTTCAACACCCTGCTGACCGCGATCTTCCTGCTCTTCGTGCTTCCGATGTGGAAGATGGACCTGCCCTACACCCCGGCGCTGATCACGCTCACCTTCGTCGCGGGGCTGGTGCCGATCGTCGGCAACCTGCTGTGCAACATGGTGATCACGCTGGTGGGCCTGTCGGTGTCGCCGATCACCGCGCTGGCCTGCCTGGGCTTCCTGATCCTGATCCACAAGGCCGAGTACTTCATCAACGCCAAGGTGGTCGGCGCGCGCACGCAGATGGGCGTCTGGGAACTGCTGGCCGTGATGTTCGTGGCCGAAGCGGTGTTCGGGCCGGCGGGGCTGGTCGCGGCGCCCCTGTTCTACGCTTATCTCAAGAAGGAACTGCAGGCGGCGCAACTGGTCTAGAGCCGCTGCAACGCGATGTCCGGATCTGATCGATTCATGTCCGGCCGGACGCGGACACCTTGCTAGAAGCCAAGAAGAATCGGGGGCATCATCCACCCCTCAGGAGATTGCTTCCATGAAGTCCTGTCTGATTGTGATCGACGCCCAGGAGTCGTTCCGCCACCGCCCCTACTTCGCACCGCGCGATTTCGCACCCTACGTCGAGGCGCAGAACGAGTTGATCGAGGGCTGCGCGGCTGCAGGCATCCCGATCGTCCGCGTCTTCCACGTCGATGGTCCGGCCGACCCCGGCAACCCTTTCGCGCTCGAATCCGGCCACGTGCGCGCCCTGCCGGAGCTGGTGCCCTTCGAGGCGGCCGCCACGTACACCAAGCATCGGCACAGCGCGCTGGTGGGCACCGGCCTCGATGTCTGGCTCACGGAGCAGGGCATCGGCCACGTGATCGTGAGCGGCATCCGCACCGAGCAGTGCTGCGAGACGACCACGCGCCATGCGTCCGACCTGGGCTGGACAGTGGATTTCGTGGCCGACGCCACCCTCACCTTCGACATGCGGCAGCTTGACGGACAACCGCTGTCGGCCGCCGAGATCAAGGCTCGCACGGTCACCGTGCTCGACGGTCGCTTCGCCAAGGTCTGCACCGTCGCGCAGGCCTTGAAGCGGGCCGGGGCCGCCGCGGCCGCCGCCGCCTGAGGACGACGCGCGACGATGGGCAGCGCCGGGCAGATCCGCGTCGTATTCGTGCTGCTGCCGCACAGCCTGGTGCTCGACTGGGCGGGGCCGGCCGAGGCGCTGCGCATCGCGAACCAGCTCTTGCGCGCCAGCGGCCAGGACGAGCGATTCGCGATCGAATTCGCTTCGCCGAGCCCGAAATCGGCCGGCTCGGTCGGCATCACGCTCAGCGGACTCGCGCCGCTGCCGACGCGATGGGAGGGGCCGGCCTGGGTGGTGCTCGTGGGCTTGCCGGGACAGACCATCTCCACCGGCGGGGCGGAGGCGCAGGCCCTGCTGCACTGGTTGCGCGGTCTGCGCTTCGTTGCCGGCCAGCTCGAACTGGTGACCGTCTGTGCCGGCGCCCTGCTCGCCGCGCATGCCGGCGCGCTGGCCGGGCGGCGCGCCACCACGCATCACCATCATCTGGACGAATTGAGGCAAGTGGAGCCGCGCTGCGACGTCGTCACCAACCGCGTGTTCGTCATCGACCCGCCGCTCTACAGCAGCGCCGGCGTGACCACGGGCATCGACTTGATGCTGCATCGCATTGCCGAGACCTGTGGCGAGGCGCTGGCGGCGAAGGTTGCCCAAACCATGGTGGTGGCGTTGCGCCGCGGTCCGCAGGACCCGGAGCTTTCGCCTTTCCTGGCCTACCGCAACCACCTGCACCCGGCATTGCACCGCGTGCAGGACGCGGTGAGCGAAACGCCGCAGGACGATTGGAACGTGCCGCGCATGGCCGAGATCGCCCACACCTCGCCGCGCCACCTGACGCGCCTGTTCGTCGAGCATGCCGGCACCGCGCCGCTCGCCTACCTGCGTCGCCTTCGGCTCGCGACGGCCCAACTCGCGCTGCAATCAGGCGCCAGCGTGACGCGGGCCGCCGAGTTGTCGGGCTTCGGTTCGGATACGCAACTGCGCCGTGCGTGGCGGCAGTTCGGGCTGGCAGGTTCGCCGGGCTCACCGGGTTCGTGACGGCTTCTCAGAGGTAGCCGCAGAAGCGCAACACGTGCCCGTCGGGCTCGCGAATCGCGAATTCGCGCAGGCCCCAGGGTTGCGAGGTCGGCGGCTCGATCACGCGAACGCCGCGCTTCACGTACGCCTCGTGCAGGCCGTCGACGTCTTGGCCGACGTGGATCACGATCTCGCCGCGCCAGGGCTCGGCCTCGCGCCGGCCGCATTGCCACAGCCGGATGTAGACCGGGTCGCCGTAGGTGCGGTCGCCCTTCTTCACCCGCGCATAGCTCGGAGGCTCGCCGGCGATGAAGTCGAGCTCGAAGCCCAGCACCTCGCAGAAATAGCGCGCAGCGCGGGCCGCATCGGCCACCGGCAGCACCGGCTGGATGCCGTGGAACTCGTGCTGCGTGCCCAGGTCGGCAGGTGCGGCCTTGCTGCTGCTGTCCTGCGTCATCAGCTCTCCGCCCGCCGCAAGGCGGCGACGCGCTCGGTGATGGCGTCGAGGTCGAGTGCGTCTTCCGCGTGCGCGAGGTAGGTTTCGAGATCGCGCATGGCGAGCGCGGTATTGCCTTGCTCCGCATGGGCCAGGCCGCGATCGCGATGCTCGCCCCAGGCTTCGGGCAGAAGCGCGACCAGGCGGTCCTGCACGACGATGGCGCGCTGCCAGTCCTCTTGCGCGCGGTGGATTTCCTTCAGGTTGCGCAGCATGCGGCCGATGATCTCGCGCGGCGACGCCGGTTGAAGGTACAGGCCCAGCGGCACGTCGAAGTCGCCCACCAGGCCGCTGCTGCGCTTGTACGGCTCGAGCCGTTCACTCAGTTCTTCGCGCGACAGCGACTTGCCGGTGAACGGGTCGATCACCACCTGGCCCTTCGGCAGCGTGACCTTGAGCATGAAGTGCCCCGGAAAGCCCACGCCGCGCGCCTGCAGGCCCAAACCATGGGCCAGCTCCATCCACAGCACGGCCAGCGAGATCGGGATGCCGCGGCGCGTGCGCAGCACGGCGTTGAGATAGCTGTTGTCCGGGTCGTAGTAGTCGTTGACGTTGCCGCCGAAGCTCAGGTCGTGAAAGAAGAACTGGTTGAGCGCGCGCAGCCGCTGCAGCGGAGCGGCATCGGCCGGCAGGCGGCGCTTGAGGCGGGCGAGCAGTTGGTCCACATCGCCCAGCACCTGCTGGACATCGAGCTCGGGGTATTCGTCCTGCGCCAGGCTGGCGGCGGCTTCGAGCAGGGGGAAATGGTCGTCGCTGCGCACGAGCGATTGAAAGTACTCGAGCGCAGTGGGCGCCTGGAAGCTGAACGTCATGTGTCTTTGTAGAGGAGGCCACGCCGAGCGTCAAGGCAGGGCAAGCACGCTTGGAATCAGTGGCGGACGAAGCTGCGGAGCTTGACGCCCGTCAATGCCAGCACCGCGAAGTAGAGCAGCCCTGCGCCCGTCACCAATGCAGCCAGAAGGCCGATGCGCAGCATGCGCTGCGCCTGCAGGGCGATCCAGTCGAAGTGCCGATCGCCCCAGAAAAGCAGCGCGCCCAGCACGGCCGTGGCCGCCAGCACCTGCAGCAGGAAGCGGCCCCAGCCCGGCTCGGGCGTGTAGCTGCCGCGGCGAAGCAGGCCGATCAGCAGCCACAGCGCGTTGACCATCGCGCCGATCGCGATCGTCAGCGTGAGCGCCGCATGCTGCAGCACCGGCACGAGAACGATGTTCAGCAACTGCGTGAGCACGAGCACGGCCACGGCGATCAGCATCGGCGTGCGCGTGTCGTGCTTGGCGTAGTAGCCCGGCGCCAGCACCTTGACCGCCACCAACCCGACCAGCCCCACGCCGTAGCCCATCAACGCCAGACTGGTGCGCTGAACGTGGAATTCGTTGAAGGCGCCGTTGTGGAACAGCACCGCGACCAGCGGACGCGAAAAGATCAGCAGCGCCAGCGCGCAAGGCACCGACAGCAGCACGACCAGGCGCAGCCCCCAATCGAGCATGGCGGAGTAGCGCGCATCGTCCTTGGCGGCTCGCGCGCCGGCGAGCTGCGGCATCAGCACCACGCCCAGCGCCACGCCGAGCAGTGCGGTCGGAAACTCCATCAACCGGTCGGCGTTGGTGATCCAGCTCACGCTGCCGGTCGCGAGGTGCGAGGCGATCTGCGTGTTGATCAAGAGCGAAATCTGCGCCACGCTCACACCGATGAGCGCCGGCAGCATCAGGCGCGCGATGCGGCGCGTGTCCGCATCGGCCCAGGCCGTGCGGATGGCCGCCCAGCGCAGGCCGATGCGCGGCATCATGCCCAGCGCGCGCAGGGCGGGAATCTGCAATGCCAGCTGCAGCAGGCCGCCGAGCATCACGCCGGCGCACTGGGCATAGATGGGCTCGATGCCGATGCGCTTGAACCAGGGCGCGCCCACGGCGATCGACAGGATCAGCGCGAGGTTGAGCAACACGGGCGCGGCCGCGGGCACCGCGAACTTGCGCCAGGTGTTGAGAATGCCGCCGGCCAGCGCCACCAGCGACATGAAGCCGATGTACGGAAACATCCAGCGCGTCATGAGCACGGCCGCATCGAAGCTCTCGGGGTTCTTCTGCAAGCCGCTGGCCATGGCCCAGACCATGAGCGGCGCACCCACCACGCCCGCGATGCAGAACAGCACCAGGAGCCAGGTCAGCAGCGTCCCCACATGGTCGACCAGCGCCTTGGCGCCGGCATCGCCGCGCTCGGTCTTGGCGGCGGCCAGCACGGGCACGAAGGCCTGGCTGAAGGCGCCCTCGCCGAACACCCGCCTGAAAAGATTGGGAATGCGGAACGCGACGTAGAAGGCGTCGGTCATGGCGCTGACGCCGAACACCGAGGTCATGAGCACGTCGCGGATGAGCCCGGTGATGCGGGAAGCGAGCGTCAGAAGCGAGACGGTGGAGGCGGATTTGAAGAGCGACACGGCCGGAAGTGTATGTGCCGGGGCATCGTCGTCCGGGGCCTGGCGCCCGCCCAGCCGGGCCTGGCTATAATCGAGGGCTTTGCTGCATCATCTCCAGACACTGTAAGGAACACCAGCCATGGCATCCACCAAGCCCAAAAAGAAGAACCCACGCCTCGCGTCGGGCCGCAAACGCGTCCGCCAGGACACCAAACTCAATGCAGCGAACACCTCGCTGCGCTCCAAATACCGCACCGCGGTGAAGAACGTCGAGAAGGCCGTCGTGGCCGGCGACAAGACCAAGGCGGCTGAACTGTTCGCCAAGGCCCAGAGCATCGTCGACAGCGTCGCCGACAAGGGCATCTTCCACAAGAACAAGGCGTCTCGCGACAAGAGCCGCCTGGCAGCCAAGGTCAAGGGCCTGGCTCTCGCCGAGAAGGCCGCCGCCTGACGTCATCAGGCAAGCCCGGACCGGCCACCCGCCAGTCCGCCGTTTGATCGGGGTGCGCTGCAGCAAAGTGAAAAACCGCCTTCGGGCGGTTTTTTCATGGGCGCAAGGGTTCGGACAGCGGCCTATTGGCGAAGCCCGGCTGGCGGCGGAACGTCGGGCACCAGGCAGGCCTCGGCCACCTGCAGGTCGTTGTCGCGGGCGAAGTTCATGACGAAGTCCCAGGCCATCACCTCGGCGTCGCGCAATTCGCGACTCACCACCACGCACTTGATGCCGTTGACGACCGTCGGCACGCACCACGGCGAATAGCTCAGATGGCTGCCCGGCTGCGGGCCGCCGGGACGAAACGAGCACATCACGCCAGCCAGCCGCTCCGCCCAGTCGCTCGGGCGAAAGGTCCGGCCATCTTTGGTGATGCCCTGGATGAAGACTTCTTTGGCGGAGGGAGAGACCATGGATCGCGGGGAAACACCGGATAAGCCGGATGACGCGGGGGGACGCAGTGATGATGCAGCCACGTGCTGCGCTGCACAAAGGATTCTATCCACCGCCCCTCTCACGACGTGGGAGCGGGACATTGCTGTGATGCGCAATCCTCAACGACGCTGTCAAAACCCACCCCTAGAATCCCTCTTCCCCTGTACCGGAGATCCCATGAGCGCCAATGCCGCCCCCTCGTCGCCCCATGTCATGAATACCTATGGCCGCCTGCCGATCGCGCTGTCGCACGGCCAGGGCTGCCGAGTCTGGGACACCGAGGGCCGAGCCTACCTGGACGGGCTCGGCGGCATCGCGGTCAACACGCTGGGCCACAACCATCCCGAGCTGGTGCCTGCCCTGCAGGATCAGATCAGCAAGCTGATCCACAGCTCCAACTACTACCACGTGCCCGGCCAGGAAAAACTGGCGACCAAGCTGACCGAGCTGTCGGGCCTCACCAACGCCTTCTTCTGCTGCACCGGCCTCGAGGCCAACGAGGCTGCGCTCAAGCTGGCACGCAAGTTCGGCCATGACAAGGGCATCGAGCGCCCCGAGATCGTGGTGTACGAAGCCGCCTTCCACGGCCGCAGCATCGCCACCCTGTCGGCCACCGGCAATCCCAAGGTGCAGAAGGGCTTCGGCCCGCTGGTCGAGGGCTTCATCCGGGTGCCGCTCAACGACATCGAGGCCCTCAAGAAGGCCACCGATGGCAACCCCAACGTGGTCGCCGTGTTCTTCGAGACCATCCAGGGCGAAGGCGGCATCCACCCGATGCGCCTTGAATACCTGCGCCAGGTGCGCCAGCTCTGCGACGAGCGCGACTGGCTGATGATGATCGACGAGGTGCAGTGCGGCATGGGCCGCACCGGCAAGTGGTTCGCGCACCAATGGGCCGGCATCAAGCCCGACGTGATGCCGCTCGCCAAGGGCCTGGGCTCGGGCGTGCCGATCGGCGCGGTGGTGGCCGGCCCGCGTGCCGCCAACATCTTCGGCCCCGGCAACCACGGCACCACCTTCGGCGGCAACCCGCTCGCCATGCGGGCCGGCATCGAGACCATCCGCATCATGGAAGAGCACAAGCTGCTCGAGAACGCGGCCAACGTGGGCGAGCACCTCAAGAGCGCCCTCCAGCGCGAGTTGGGCACCCTGCCCGGCGTGAAGGACATCCGCGGCCAGGGCCTCATGCTCGGCATCGAGCTCGACCGCCCCTGCGGCGTGATCCTCAACCGCGCCTGCGACGCCGGCCTGCTGCTCAGCGTCACGGCCGACAGCGTGATCCGCCTGGTGCCGCCGCTGATCCTCAGCGTGGCCGAAGCCGACGAGATCATCGCGATCCTCGTGCCGATCGTGAAGGCCTTCCTCGCGGAGCCGACGCCATGAGCAACGGACCGGCCCTTCGCCACTACCTGCAGTTTTCCGACTTCACGGCCGACGACTACGGCTACCTCTTCGAGCGCGCCGCACTCATCAAGAAGAAGTTCAAGGCCTATGAACGGCACCAGCCGCTCACCGACCGCACGCTGGCCATGATCTTCGAGAAGGCGTCCACACGCACCCGCGTGAGCTTCGAGGCCGGCATGTACCAGCTCGGCGGCAGCGTGGTGCACCTGACCACCGGCGACAGCCAGCTCGGCCGCGCCGAGCCCATCGAAGACAGCGCCAAGGTCATCAGCCGCATGGTCGACCTGGTGATGATCCGCACCTACGAGCAGACCAAGATCGAATCTTTCGCGGCGCATTCGCGCGTGCCGGTCATCAACGGGTTGACCAACGAGTTCCACCCCTGCCAGATCCTGGCCGACATCTTCACGTACATCGAGCACCGCGGCTCGATCAAGGGCCGCACGGTGGCCTGGGTGGGCGACGGCAACAACATGGCCAACACCTGGCTGCAGGCCAGCGAGATCCTCGGCTTCAAGGTGCACGTGAGCACGCCCAGCGGCTACGAGGTCGACCAGTCGATCGCCGGCATCCGCTCGGCCGACAGCTACCGCGTGTTCAAGGACCCGATGGAAGCCTGCCGCGGCGCCGACCTGGTGACCACCGACGTGTGGACCAGCATGGGCTACGAGGCTGAGAACGAGGCCCGCCGCGCCGCCTTCGCCGACTGGTGCGTGGACGAAGACATGATGCGCGCGGCCCAGCCCGACGCCCTCTTCATGCACTGCCTGCCCGCGCACCGCGGCGAGGAAGTGCAGGCCGAAGTCATCGACGGCCCGCAATCGGTGGTGTGGGACGAGGCCGAAAACCGCATGCATGCGCAAAAGGCGCTGATGGAGTACCTGCTGCTAGGCCGCCAGCCGGACTGAATCCCGACGTCGAACCCCGAGCCGCGGCCCTGCGGCTTGTTTCCACCCTGTTGGAAATAACCGACACCACGACTCCTCGCGCGGCGCTACCTTCGCGCCATGAACCAACGCATCTGGGATATCTCGCCGCCCGTGCTCGAAGGCGCGCCGGTGTTTCCCGGCGACACGCCCTATCGCCAGCGCTGGGCCGCGACCATCGCGCCGGGCTGCCCGGTCAACGTCAGCGAAATCACGCTCTCGCCGCACGTCGGCGCGCACGCCGACGCGCCCCTGCACTACGACCCTGCAGGCCAGACCATCGGCGCGGTGGACCTGGCGCCCTACCTCGGCCCCTGCCGCGTGATCCATGCGATCGACGTCGGGCCGCTGGTCGAATGGGCCCACATCGCGCACGCCGCCGGAGACCTGCCGCCGCGCGTGCTCGTGCGCACCTATCGCCAGGCGCCCGTCGACCGCTGGGACGGCGCCCTCGCCGCCTACGCGCCGTCCACCATCGAACGTCTGGCCGGACTCGGCGTCACGTTGATCGGCATCGACACCGCCAGCATCGACCCGGCCGACAGCAAGACGCTCGACAGCCACCAGGTCATCCGCCGCCTCGGCCTGCGCGTGCTCGAGAACCTGGTGCTCGACGACGTGCCCGAAGGCGACTACGAACTGATCGCGCTGCCGCTCAAGCTGGTGACGGCCGATGCCTCCCCCGTGCGCGCCGTGCTGCGCGAACTCCCCACTCGAAGACCATGAACCTCGACGACTGCCGGCGCCTCGACGCCGAAGACCCGCTCGCCGCCCTGCGCGGCCATTTCATCCTGCCCGAGGGCGTGATCTACCTCGACGGCAATTCGCTGGGCGTGCTGCCCCGCGCGGCCCCCGCGCGCATCGCCGAGGTCGTGAGCCAGGAATGGGGCGAGGGCCTGATCCGCTCCTGGAACAGCGCCCGCTGGATCGACCTGCCCCAGCGCCTGGGCGACAAGCTCGCGCGCCTGATCGGCGCCGCGCCCGGCGAAGTGGTGTGTACCGACGGCACCTCCGTCAATCTCTACAAGGTGCTGTTCGCCGCGCTGACCCAGATGAAGAACAGCGGCCGAAAGGTCGTCGTCAGCGAACGCAGCAACTTCCCCACCGACCTCTACATCGCCGAATCGCTGTGCCGCGAGCGCGGCTTCACGCTGAAACTCGTGGACGACGCGAGCGAGTTGCCCGCGGCGATGAACGATGAATTCGCCGTGCTGATGCTGACCCACGTCAACTACCGCACCGGTGCCATGCACGACATGAAGGCGCTCACCGCCGCCGCCCATGCCGCCGGCGCGCTCGCGGTATGGGACCTTGCGCACAGCGCTGGCGCCGTGCCGGTGGCGCTCAACGACTGCGATGCCGACTTCGCGATCGGCTGCGGCTACAAGTACCTCAACGGCGGCCCCGGCGCGCCGGCCTTCGTCTGGGTGCATGCGCGCCATGCGAGCCGCTTCGAGCAGCCGCTGTCGGGCTGGTTCGGCCACGCGGCGCCCTTCGAGTTCTCGCCGCACTACCGCCCGGCCCAGGGCGTGGCGCGCTACCTGTGCGGCACGCAGCCGATCATTTCGCTGTCGGCGCTCGAATGCGGGCTCGACAGCGTGCTCGCGGCCGAGGCCCACGACGCCGGCCGCGGCAGCATGGCCGCGCTGCGCACCAAGTCGCTGGCGCTGACCGATGCCTTCATCACGCTGGTGGAAGAACGCTGCCCCGGCCGCTTCGCGCTGATCACGCCGCGCGCGCATGTGCAGCGCGGCTCGCAGGTCTGCCTGGCGCTCGCCGACAACGGCCCCGGCGCCTATGCCATCGTGCAGGCGCTGATCGCGCGCGGCGTCATCGGCGACTACCGCGCCGGCGACAGCCAGATGCCCGACATCCTGCGCTTCGGCTTCACGCCGCTATACCTGGGCTTCGTCGATGTCTGGAATGCCGTGGAGCACCTGGTGCAGGTGGTCGAGCTCGACGAGTGGAAGCGCCCCGAGTTCAACCAGAGGCTCGCCGTGACCTGAGGGCAGGACCATGAGCACCACACGCCCGCCCGAAGCGGCTTCTTCGCCCACCGAACGCATCGTCCACGACGAAGGCGCGAAGCTCGACTTCAGCGCCTCGATGAGCTACAGCGACTACCTGGGCCTCGACGCCATCCTCAACGCCCAGCACCCGCGCTCGCCGGCGCACGACGAGCTGCTGTTCATCGTGCAGCACCAGACCAGCGAGCTGTGGATGAAGCTCATGCTGCACGAGCTGCGCGCGGCCATCCGCAACATCGCCGAGGACGAACTCGCCAGCGCCTTCAAGATGCTGGCGCGGGTGTCGCGCATCATGGAGCAGCTGGTGCACGCGTGGGACGTGCTGGCCACCATGACGCCCCCCGAGTACAGCGCCATGCGGCCCTACCTGGGCAGTTCCAGCGGCTTCCAGAGCTGGCAATACCGCTGCATCGAATTCGCGCTCGGCAACAAGAACGCGGCCATGCTCAAGCCGCATTCGCACCGCCCCGAGCTGCTGGCCGAGGTCGAAGCAGCCTGGCGCGCACCTTCGCTCTACGACGAGGCATTGCGCCTGCTCGCGCGGCGGGGCCTCGACGTTCCGGCCGACCACGTCGAGCGCGACTGGACCCGGCCCTACGAGCCCAGCGACGGCGTCGAGCAAGCCTGGCTCGTGGTCTACCGCGACCCCAAGAACCACTGGGACCTGTACCAGCTCGGCGAGGAGCTGACGGATCTCGAAGACGCCTTCCGCCTCTGGCGCTTCCGCCACGTCACCACGGTGGAGCGCGTGATCGGCTTCAAGCGCGGCACCGGCGGCACGGGCGGCGTGAGCTACCTGCGCAAGATGCTCGACGTGGTGCTGTTCCCCGAGATCTGGAAGCTGCGCACGGACCTCTGACGCACAGCGAGCCGGCCGACGCCCCGGTTACTTCGACCGCGCCGAAGTCATCGCACGCAACTCGTCCAGCAGCTTGACCGCGGGCGCAGGCAGGATGCCGCCGCGCCGGCGGAACGCGGTGAGCGTCCGCTTGTCGTCGGCGCCCGCGATATTCAACGAGTCGATCATGCCCGCCTTGAGGTCGGCGTCGAACATCGGCTCGGGCATCCAGCCGATGAAGCCCGAGTGCGAGATCAGGCTCTTCAGGCTGGTGACAGACCGCGTCTCGACCACGATGTTGGGCATCGGCAGGCCCTGCCGGCTCAACATCCGCTTCAAGTGCTCGTAGGGCTCGGTGCCCTTGGGCATGAGCGCCCAGCGCTCGCCGAGCGTGTCCGCCAGCGTGAGCTTGCGCCGCTTGCGCAACGGATGCCGCCGGCTCGCGACGACCGTGCTGCTGTCGAACCAGCGGCAGTCCTTGACGGGCTCGATGTCCTCACCGGCATCGGCCTCGACCGCGAGTGCGAGATCGATCTCGCGCGACACCAGCGCGTTGGCCAGCCGGTCCCAGACGCCTTCGATGATCTGCACCTTGAGCCTGGGCCACTTGCTCGTCACCGAGCCGATGGCCAGCGGCAGCACATGGCATGCGATGCTCGCGACGGCGCCGACGCGGATCGTTCCCCGTGCCAGGCCCAGCATGGCCTGGATCTCTTCGCGGGCCTGTTCCGATTCGCGCTGCAGCATCGACGCATGCGGCATCAGCGCCTGGCCCACGTCCGTCAGCTGCATGCCCTTGGAGTGCCGCTCGAACAGCGGCGCCCCGACCTGCTCTTCGAGCCGGCGGATCGTCCGGCTCAAGGCCGGCTGCGTGATGTTCAACGCATTCGCCGCGCGGCCCAGGCTGCCCGAGGACACGATCGCATTGAAGGCGATGATCTGCTGCATCTCGAAAGTCATGCCCGGAGGTTATGACTTTCTCGCGATAAAGCAATATTCAAGGCAGGCCGCGCCCGGAATACTCCGCTCCAACAACGGAGGCACTTCATGCAGACCACGGTGCGGGACTCGGTCCTGGACTTGATGCGCAGGTTCGGAATGACGTCGGTGTTCGCCAACCCGGGCTCGACGGAGTTGCCGCTCTTTCGCAACTTCCCGTCCGACTTCAGGTACGTCCTGGGGCTTCAGGAAGCGACCGTCGTCGGCATGGCCGACGGCTATGCCCAGGCCACGCGCCGCGCGTCTTTCGTCAACCTGCATTCGGCAGCCGGCGTCGGCAATGCCATGGGCAACATCTTCACGGCCCACAAGAACCAGACGCCGATGGTGATCACGGCCGGCCAGCAGGCGCGGTCCATCCTGCCCTTCAGCCCCTTCCTCGCATCGAACCAGGCAGTCGAGCTGCCCAAGCCCTACGTGAAGTGGAGCGTCGAGCCCGCCCGCGCGGAGGACGTGCCGCCCGCCATCGCGCGCGCCTACTACTTGGCGATGCTTCCGCCGCGTGGCCCCGTGTTCGTGTCGATTCCCGTCGACGACTGGGACAGGCCGGCCGAATACGTGCCGGCCCGCGACGTGAGCACCGAATTGCGCGTGCAGCCCGACACGCTCGAGAAGATCGCCCATGCGCTCGATGCCTCGCAGCGCCCGGCCTTGGTGGTGGGCGGCGCAGTGGACCGCGACGGCGCATGGGACGACGTCATCCGATTGGCGGAGTTGCACAACGCGCGCGTCTGGGCCGCGCCCATGTCCGGTCGCTGCAGCTTTCCCGAAGACCACCGCCTCTTCGCAGGCTTCCTGCCCGCGCACAGGGAAAACATCGTCGCACTGTTGAGCGGCCACGACGTCATCCTGGCCATCGGTGCGCCCGCATTCACGTACCACGTGGAAGGCGACGGCCCGCACGTGCCGGACGGCGCGGCGCTCTACCAGATCACCGACAACCCCGAGACCGCGGCATGGACGCCGGTCGGAACCTCTGGCGTCGGCAGCATCCGCCTGAGCGTGCGCGAGTTGGCGACTCATCGCCCCACCAATGCGCGCGAAGCGCCGGGGAAGCGCCGCGCACCGCAGCGGGCCGAGCCATCGACCGTCATGTCGGTGGCGTATGCGCTGCAAGCGCTCGGCGAAGTGAAGCGCCCCGACGACATCGTGGTCGAAGAAGCCCCGAGCGCGCGGCCGGTCATGCAGGCCTACCTTCCCTTCACGCAAAGCGAAACCTTCTACACGATGGACAGCGGCGGCCTCGGCTACGGCATGCCGGCTGCCGTCGGCGTCGCGCTGGGCAAGCCGGGTCGGCGCGTCGTCTGCCTGATGGGCGACGGCTCCAGCTTGTATTCGATCCAGGCCATCTGGAGCGCGAAGCAGCTCGGCCTGCCCATCACCTTCGTCATCCTCAACAACCGGCGCTACGCGGCGCTGCAGGACTTCGCGCCCGTGTTCGGCTTCGCGGCCGGTGACGCGGTGCAAGGCACCGACCTGCCGGACCTCGACTTCTGCTCGCTGGCGATCGGCATGGGCTGCCCCGCGCGCAAGGTCGGCGCGGCCGCCGATCTGCATGCGGCCTTCGAGAAAGCGCTGGCATCGAACACGACCAATCTGCTGGAGCTCGACGTGCAGTGAAGCGCAAGCCCAGGCGCACCGACATATCCGAATCCATTCAACACCAGGAGACGACGATGAGAAGAAGACTTCTACAAGCATCCCTCGCGATGGCGCTGCTGCCCGCCTTCGCAGTGGCCAACGCCCAGCAGGACAAGCCCATCGAGTGGGTCGTTGGCTTCGTCGCGGGGGGCGGCTCCGACGCCGTGGCCCGCACCGTGGCCGAAGCGATGGGCAAGACACTGAACCGCACGATCATCGTCAACAACAAGCCCGGCGCGGGCACCAACATCGCGGCCGAGTACGTGGCCCACACGCGCGACATCAACAACGTGATGTTCACCGCGGACTTCGCGACGCTGGCGGCCAACCCCTCGCTCTTCGCCAAGCTCAACTACAACGCCGAGCGCGACTTCGTGCCGGTCGGGCTGCTGGCGCGCTTTCCGCTGTTCCTGGTCGTCAACAACAACGTGCCGGTGAACAACTTCCGCGAGTTCCAGGCGTGGGCCAAGGCGCAGGGCAACCCGGTCAGCTATGCCACGCCGGGCCTGGGCACGCCGCACCACCTGGCCACCGAGTTGCTGGCGCAGCGCAGCGGCCTCAAGGTGACGCACGTGCCGTACAAGGGCGGCGCCGCCGCCATCATCGACGTCATCGGCGGCCAGGTGCCCTTCATGCTGATCGACAGCGGCAGCGTGGTGCAGCACATCGCGGCCGGCAAGGTCAAGGTGATCGCAGTGGCCAACCGCGAGCGGCTGAAGAACTACCCCCAGGTGCCGACGCTCGCGGAGCAAGGCGTCACCGGCTACGAAGCCTATGCGTGGCAGGGCCTGGTCGCGCCCAAGGGCACGTCCGCCGCAACCGTGCAGCAATGGGCCCAGGCTCTGCAGACGGCGCTCAAGGCGCCGGCCGTGCTGTCGAGGTTCGATGCGCTGGCGCTCGAGCCGCTGCCCGGCACGCCGGCGCAGATGCTCGACTTCTGGATGAGCGAGCGCGAGAAGTGGCGCCAGGTGATCCAGGACGTCGGCATCAAGCTCGACTGATGCCCGATATGCTGACCCGATGCTGATCAACACGAGCGACTACGAGAAGAAGGCGAACTGCGCACTCCCCAGGTTCGTCTTCGACTACCTTCGCGGCGGGGCGGAGGACGAGCAGACGCTGCGCCTGAACATCCAGGATCTCGCGAAGGTCCGCCTCATGCCCAATTGCCTGGCGGGCAACGCGCACATCGACCTGTCCGTCGAACTCTTCGGCGAACGCTGGAGCGCACCCTTCGCCGTCGCTCCCATCGGCCTGTGCGGCCTCGTGCGCCCTCGCGGCGACGCCATGCTGGCGCGGGCGGCGGCACGCGCCCGCATTCCCCACATCCTGTCGACGGCGTCGAACACGCTGATCGAGGATTTGCACGAGGCCGACGCACCGGCGTTGCAATGGCTGCAGCTCTACGTGCTGTCGGACCGCTTGTTCGCCGAGCGGCTGCTGAAGCGGGCCAAGGCGGCCCGCTTCGGCGCGCTGGTGCTCACGGTCGACGTGCCGGTCAGCGGTGCGCGCGAGCGCGATGCACGCAACGCCTTCCGGCTGCCCTTTCGCGTCACGCCCAGTCTCGCCCTCGACGTGCTGCGACGGCCCGGTTGGCTGTCGCGGCTGGCCCGGGGGGGCTCACCGCAGTTCGTCAACCTCGTGCCCGAAGGCAAGGCCGGCGATGCCCAGGCCCAGGCGGCCTTACTGGCGCGCGAGATGGACCGCACGCTCGACTGGAGCAGCCTGCAGTGGGTGCGAAAGCACTGGGACGGGCCGCTGCTGCTCAAGGGCATTCTTCACCCCAAGGATGCCCAGCGCGCCCTTTCGCAGGGCGTGGATGCGATCGTCGTCTCCAACCACGGCGGCCGCCAGTTCGACGGCGCGCCCTCGTCGATCAGCGCCTTGCCCGGCGTAATCGATGCGGTCGAAGGCCGCAAGCCGGTGCTCGTCGATGGCGGCTTCAGGCGCGGCACGGACGTGCTCAAGGCCCTGGCACTCGGGGCCCACGGGGTGCTGCTGGGCCGCGCCCCGGTCTACGGGCTGGCCGCCGATGGAGAGCAAGGCGTCGACGCCGTGCTGGCGATGCTGCGGCAGGAACTCGAGCGCGCTGCGGCGCTGCTGGGCGTGACGGCCATGGGCGACGTCGGCCGGAACCACCTGGCGCCGGCCGAGTGGCTACCCTAGAACATGCCGTTGTCGTTCGCGGCCTTCTCCGGCACGGGTTGGTTGACGTCCCAATGCTCGACGATCTTGCCGTTCTCGAGCTTGAAGATGTCGATGATCGCGTTGCCGCGCGTGTTGGGTTCGCGCAGGGCGTGGACGTGCAGGATCACGTAGTCGCCCTCGACGAACGAGCGCTTGATGATGCTGCGCGACTGCGGAAACTTCTCGGCGAGGAAGGCGATGAACTTGCGAAAGCCCTCGGGGCCGTCCGCGGCATTGGGGTTGTGCTGAACGTAGCGGTTGCCGACGTGAACCAGCGCGGCATCCGCGTTCTTCTGGTTCAGGCCTTTTTCGTAGAAATCGAGCACCGCGGCGCGATTGGCCTCTTCGGCAGGCGTGCCGGCAGAGGCGACCGGAGCGAACGACATCTGGACGGCGATGGCGCCAATGGCCAGCAAGCAGGAAATCTTTGAAGAGTGACGCATGGAGGTTCGGGAATGAAAAGCGCCAGGATCGGCCGGACGATGCTAGAGGCAGCACGGCCGAAGAAGGAGCCCCGTGCGTGCAATTCTGTGTCGCGGCATCGTTGACAAATGGATCGCCTGACCGCCTCCGAAGTGTTCGTGGCGATCGCCGAGCGCTCGTCCTTGAGCGCGGCCGCGGACGCCCTGGGCATGTCGCGCGCCATGGTCTCGCGCCATCTCGTCGACATGGAATGCTGGGTGGGCGTGCGCCTGTTGAACAGGACGACACGAAGCATCTCGCTCACGCCGGGTGGCGAGGAAGCGTTGAGGCGATGCAGGGACATGCTGTCGCACGCCCGCCAACTGGCCCAGTCGCGGCCCGTCGACAGCCACCCGCTGCGAGGCCAGATCCGCATGAGCTGTTCGCATTCGCTGGGGCAGGCGACGCTGGCGGCCGCCGTGTCCGCGTTTCATCGGGATCATCCCGACGTGGGTGTGGCGCTTGCCGTCGACAACCGCGCGCTGCACCTGGTGGACGATCGCGTCGATCTGGCCGTTCGCATCCATTCGGGGCTCGACGGCAGTTTGGTCGCCCGGCCACTCGGGGTGTGCATGTCGGTGCTGTGCGCCTCGCCGAACTACCTCGCGCGCCGGGGCATGCCGAGGGCGCCCGCGGATCTGCTGCACCATGACTGCGCCGTCTATGCGCCGCTGGGCCTGTCGAGCTGGAGGCTGCGCGCGCGTCAGGACGAGGCCGCCGTCGACGTGCCGATCCGAAGCCACCTGTGCGCCGACGATTCGCTCTTCCTGCTGGCGGCTGCTCTGGACGATGGCGGCATCACCATGCAACCCTACCTGTCGGTGGCCAAGCATCTCGAAGCCGGGCAACTGGTGCAGGTGCTGCCGGACTTCGAGCCGCCCGCCCTCGACGTGTGTGCCATCTATGCGACGAGGGCACACATGGCGCCCCAGGTCCGCGCGATGCTGGACCACCTGGTGGCCTGGTTCGAGCGCCCTGCGGTGAAGGCACTGCTGCTCGGGACCGGGCCGGCTACTGCACGTCCGGCGCCGCGGCCGGAAAGCGCGCGGCCGACAGCCGGTCTTGCACGGCACGCGCTGCGACCTTGAGGTCCGCGAGATGGCGCTCCACGATCTGCTGCTCGGTGGCCACGGCCGGCAGCCACGCGCAGCTCATGCAGGCGACCACTGCGCCATCCAGAACGATGGGCACCGAGATCGCGCCGAAGCGCTCCGGCGAATCCATGCTGGTCGGGCTCGGGTCGCGCGACGCATAGCCCTGCGCTCGATATCGGCTCGCCCAGTCGCGGGCGCCGTGCGATTTCAATGCCGCGCGGTCGACCTCGTAAGGCGAGCGGGCCAGCGCGTCGAGCAGCCGCCGGCGCTCGTCATCGGGGCAGAAGGCCAGGTAGCAGCGGCCCAATGACGACAGCAGCAGCCGCGGGCGGAAGCCCAGCACCCGGTAGTTGACGGCGAGCCCGTTGATCGGCCGGTTGGTGTCGAGGATCAGCATCGCCAGTCCGTCGCGCACCGCCAGGTCGATGGGCCAGGGCACGACCTTCTGGAGCTGCTCCCGCGGCTGCGTCGCCAGGGCCGACAGGCGCGTGCGCCATGCCACCGCGAGCCCCGACTCGCCGGGGCTCGCCGCCGGCACGTAGCGGTTCTCGACCTCGTTGCGCGCGATCCAGCCGGCCTCCTGCAGCGTCTTCAGGATGCGAAGCAAGGTCGCCTTCGACAGCGAGGTCTGGCGGTGCAGGTCCGCCAGCGTTGCCGCGGACGACTGCTGGATGGACCAGAACACGTCGAGCCCCCGCCGCAGGGCGGTGATCGACTTCACGCCGGGCGCAGGGCCGGCGCCGCGGAATGCATCGCGCTTCGATTGGTTCATTGAGTGAAATTATGTCTGGCGGCGCGGGGTCGCGAATTCCAGAATTCGCACGCCTTCTTCAACCACCTGCTGCGGGCCAAGCCCGGGAGCCACCCACATGAACACCCTTCGTCGTCAACTTGCGCTCGGTGCCCTCGCGCTCACCTGCGGCTATTGCTCCGCCATCCTTCCGGCGGCAGCCCAGACGGCCTACCCGGCCAAGCCGATCTCCGTCGTCGTCTCCTACCCGCCCGGCAGCGACACCGACTCGATCGCGCGCATGCTCGCCGAGCGCTTGTCGCAGCGCCTGAACCAGCCCGTGATCGTCGACAACAAGCCCGGCGCCGGCGGCACGATCGGCAACGGCTTCGTCGGCCGTGCGGCGCCCGACGGCTACACGCTGCTGTTCACGCCGAACCCGTTCACCACCGCGCCCATGGTGATGCGCCTGTCGCCGGCCGCCAGCTACGACGTGCTCAACGGCTTCGAGCCGATCGTGCAGATCGCCACGCAGCCCCTCGTGCTGGTCGCGTACCCCGGCGTCGGCGTGAAGTCGGTGCCAGAGATGATCGCGCTGACCAAGTCGGGCAAGTCGCTCACCTACGCGAGCCCCGGCGCGGGCTCGCCGATGCACATCGTCGGCGAATGGCTGAACCGCGCCGCCAACGTGAAGATCACGCACGTGCCCTACCGCGGCGTCGCGCCCTCGGTCAACGACGTGGTGGCAGGCCACGTGGACACGGCGTGGGTCACGCTCGGCGTGGTGAGCCAGTACACCAGCACGGCCCGGCTCACGCCGCTGGCCATCGGCGACGCCAAGCGCTCGCCGCTCGCGCCCAACGTGCCCACGCTGGTGGAAGCGGGCTACAAGGACGTGGTGGTCGGCGCGTGGAACGGCTTTTTCGCGCCCAAGGGCACGCCGGCGGACGTGGTGCGGCTGCTCAACAGCCACCTCAACGAGATCGTCAAGTCGCCCGAGGTGGTGGCCAAGCTCGCGACCTTCGGCGCCCTGCCGGTCGGCGGCGCACCCGAGGTGCTGGCCAAGACCAACGCCACCGAATACCAGGCGATGGGCAAGCTGATCAAGGACCTGGCCATCACGGCCGACTGAGGCGGCTCCCATGAGCGAATCCACGCTGGGCACCTCGGTGCCCCAGGTCAACGCACGCGCCAAGGTGATGGGCCGCGCGCAGTATGCGGGCGACATCCAGCTGCCCGGCATGCTGCACGGGAAGGTGCTGCGCAGCCCCTACCCGCACGCGCGCATCGTGCGCATCGACACCACGCAGGCCCTGGCGCTGCCGGGCGTCAAGGCGGTCGTGACGGGCGCCGACGGCCCGCAGGTGCCCTGGGGCGTGCACCACAAGGAGCGGCTCACGCTGGCCCGCGACGTGGTGCGCTTCGCCGGCGAGGAAGTGGCTGCCGTCGCTGCGACCAGCGAAGACATCGCGCGCGACGCGCTGGACCTGATCGAGGTCGAGTACGAAGAGCTGCCCGCCCTCTTCACGCCCGAGGAAGCGCTCGATGCCGAGGCGCCGACCGTGCATCCCGGCCGCGCGAACAACGTGTCGCACGAGATTCGATTCGAGCGTGGCGACGTCGACACGGCCTTCGCACAAGCCCACCTGGTGCATGAGGCCACGTACAGCACGCATTCGCAGTACCCGGGCTACATGGAGCCGATGGCCTCTGTGGCCATGGTCGACCCCGACGGCCGCCTGCAGGTGTGGACCTCCACGCAATCGGCCTTCCTGGCACGCGCGCGCCTGGCCGCCGTGCTGGAGCTGCCGGTGTCGCGCGTCCGCGTGATCCAGTCGACCACCGGCGGCGGCTTCGGCGGCAAGATCATCGAAGACGCCAACAGCCTGATCGCCGGCGCGCTCGCGCTGCGCACCGGCAAGCCGGTGCGGCTTGTCAACAACCGGCTCGAAGACTTCCTGGCCTGCTGCACCAGCGTGCCCGAGCGCATCACGCTCAAGCTGGGCATGAGCCGCGACGGGCGCATCGTCGCCAAGGACGTGCGCATCGTCGCCGACTGCGGCGCCTACAGCGGGCTCTCGGCCGAGGTGATGCACGTCAGCGCCATGCGCAGCGACAACATGCACCGCAATCCCAACGTGCGTTCGCACGCCACGCTGGTCTACACGCACACGCCGCCGCACGGCGCCTTTCGCGGCTTCGGCGGCACGCAGATGCTGTTCGCGCTGAACAGCCACCTCGACACCATGGCGCGCAAGCTGGGACTCGACCCGCTCGACGTGCATCGCCTCAATGCCCTGGAGCGCGGCGAGACCTCGGTGCATGGCTGGAAGATCGGCAGCACGGGCCTGGCCGAGTGCCTGGCGCAGTGCACCGAAGCCATCGGCTGGCACACCCGCCGCGGCCGCATCGCCGGCCACGGCGCCAAGCGGCGCGGCCTGGGCCTGGCCGCGGCCATGCACGTGAGCGGCAACCGCACCATCGGCGACTGGGACGGCTCCACCGTCATGCTGAAGGTCAACGAGGACGGCCGTGTCGTCCTGCACTGCAGCGAGGCCGACATGGGCCAGGGCGCGATGACCATGCTGACCCAGGTGGTGGCGCACGAGCTCGACATTCCGCTGGCGCACGTCCACGTCGTCGCACCCGACACCGACAGCGCGCCCTTCTGCATCGGCTCGCTGGCCTCGCGCGTCACCATCGCGGCCGGCAACGCGGCCATCGTTGCGGCGCGGGCCGCGCGCGACAAGCTGATGGACCAGGCGGCCACGATGCTGCAGGCACCGGCTGCCGAGTTGCAGTGCGCGGGCGGCAGCGTGCACCTGCGCGCTGCGCCGGAACGCAGCCTGACGCTGGCCGAGCTGGCCCGCGCGCACCTCTGGCGCCACGGCGGCGAAGGCATCCAGGTCACCGGCAGCTGGGATGCGCGCACCGAGATGTTCGACAAGAACACGCTCATGGGCAACATCGCACCGGCCTATTCCTTCGCGGCGCAGGCGGTCGAGGTCGAGGTCGACACCGAGACCGGCCAGGTCACGCTGGTCGACAGCTTCGTCTCCGACGACTGCGGCAAGGCCCTCAACCCGCTCGCTGTGCACGGCCAGAGCAACGGTGCGGCGGCCCAGGCCATCGGCTGGACGCTCTACGAGCGCCTGCAGGTGGAAGACGGTCGCATCGTCAACGGCAACTTCGCCGACTACACGATGCCCTCGCCCGACGCCCTGCCCATGCTGCGCAGCGGCATCGTCGAATCGAACGACCCCAACGGCCCCTACGGCGCCAAGGGCGCGAGCGAAACCGCCATCCTGCCCGGCCCGGGCGCCATCGCCAACGCCGTGTTCGACGCGGTCGGCGTGCGCATCACCGAGCTGCCGATTACGCCCGAGAAGGTGCTGGCCGCGCTGCGCCGCCGCGAGGAGCCGCGCCATGCATGACTTCGAATTCCTCGAACCGCGTACCGTGGCGGAAGCCAGCCGCATGCTGGCCGACCTGGGCGACGAATGCCGCGTAATGGCCGGCGGCACGGCCTTGCTGCTGGCGATGCGGCAGCGCATGGTGGCGCCCTCGCACGTGGTGTCGGCCCTGCGGCTCGATGGCATGTGGGGCATCAATTTCGATCCGCAGCAGGGCCTGCGCATCGGCGCGCTGGTCAGGCACGCCGAGCTGGCGCGCGCCGACGTCGTGCGGCAGCACTACCCGACGCTTGCCGCCATGGCCGCGCAGGTCGCCAACCCGCAGGTGCGCAACCAGGGCACGCTGGGCGGCAACCTCTGCTACGCCGACCCGGCCACCGACCCGCCCGGCTGCCTGATGGCGCATGGCGCCCAGGTGGTGCTGGGCAGCGCGCGCGGCGAGCGCACGCTGTCGATCGAGGAATTCCTCGTCGACTACTACGTGACCGCGCTCGAACCCGACGAACTGCTGGTCGCCATCCGCGTGCCGCCGCCGCAGCCCGGCGCCGACGGCCGCTACACGCGCTTCTTGCGCACGGCTGCCGAGCACCGGCCGCTCGCCAGCGTGTCGCTGGTGGTGCGGCGCGATGGCGCGCTGTGCCGCGAGGCGCGGCTGGTGGTGGGCGCCTCGGTACCCGTGCCGGGCCGCCTCGCCCGTGCCGAGGAATTCCTGCGCGGCAGGACCGTCGACCCGATGGTGGCTGCGGAGGCCGCCGACATCGTCGCGGCCGAGATCGACCCGATCTCGGACAACCGCGGCACCGCCGACTTCCGGCGCGACATGGTCCGCATCGCATGCCGCCGCACCATCGCCGACCTGTTCGGCCTGACTGGAGAAGAGACATGAGCCTTCACACGATCGCATTGGTCGTCAACGGAGAGCGGCAGGAGACGCAGGTTTCCGCGCGACGCCTGCTCGCCGACTTACTGCGCGACGACCTGCACCTCACGGGCACCAAGCGCGGCTGCGAGACCGGCGTCTGCGGCGCCTGCTCGGTGCTGGTCGACGGCGAGGTCGTGAAGTCCTGCCTGTCGCTGGCGGTGCACGCCGACGGCTGCGCCATCACCACCGTCGAAGGCCTGGCCCGCGGCGACGAGCTTCACCCCGTGCAGGACGCCTTCATGCGCTGCGGCGGCCTGCAGTGCGGGTATTGCACGCCGGGCTTCGTCATGGCCTCGTGCGCCTTGCTCGCGAAGAACCCCCACCCCACGGAGCACGAGGTCCGCAAGGGCCTCAACGGCAACCTGTGCCGTTGCACCGGCTACAGCCAGATCGTGGAGTCCGTGATGGACGCCGCGGAAATGATGCAAAAGAACGTGCAAGAGAAGGTGCCCCATGGAAATTGAAAAGACCCTGGCCATCGCCGCGCCGCCCGCGCGCGTGTGGGCCCTGTTGCTCGACCCCGAGGTGATGGGCGGCTGCGTGCCCGGCATGCAGTCGATCGAGGTGCTGAGCCCCACCGAGTACAAGGCCGTGATGGCCGTGAAGATCGCTTTCATCAGCGCGAAGTTCAGGCTCAAGACGACCATCCTCGAGCAGCGCGCGCCGCACTACCTGCGCTGCGAAGGCACGGGCGAAGACGCCTCGGTCGCGAGTTCGCTCAAGCAGCAAAGCGAGATGGTGCTGGACGAGCAGCCCGACGGCAGCACCGCGCTGCGCATGAAGGTCAAGGTCGACGTGCTGGGCCGGCTGGGCAGCTTCGGCCTGAGCGTCATGAAGACCAAGGCCGATCGCATGTGGGACGAGTTCGGGCAGAACCTGGCGAAGCGGATCGAGGTACAGCAGGATGGGCCGGGCGGGCCGGGGTCGTCCGATGCCGACGTGGCGCGGCCCGTGGCCGAACCTGCTGCGCCCACCAAGCTCATTGCACCCACCGCATCGACATCGCATGTGCTGGGCGTCGCGCAGCAACTCGTCGAGCACGAGGCCGTTGCTGTCCGGCCGACACCCATCGGCTGGTGGCCGCGCCTTCTGGGCGCGCTCTCGAAGCGCGATACGCCGCCGAGTCCACGCCACATCCGCATCGATCTGATGCGTGACGGCGCCGCCGTCACCGTCCATTGGCCCTTGGAAGCGGCCGCCGAATGCGCCGCGCTGTTGCGCGACTGCCTGCGGCCGGCAACCGTGAAGGAATGACGATGAACATGCCGCGCGGCCATCGCACGGTCCAGACCGCCTCGCACTGGGGCGTCTACAACGTGGAGGTCGATCCGCGCGGCCAGATCGTCCGCACCACGCCCTTCCGCGCCGACCCGCACCCGCCGAGCTACATGGCCAGCCTGCCCGACACGGTGCAAAGCCCGCTGCGCATCGAGCAGCCTTACGTGCGCGCAGGCTACCTGCAGGGCGAGAAGACGAGGAAGCGCGGCGGCGAGCCCTTCGTGCCGGTGGGCTGGGACGAAGCGATCGACCTCGTCGCCGGCGCGCTGCAGCGCGTCAAGACGCAGTTCGGCAACGAGGCGATCTACGGCGGCTCCTACGGCTGGGCCAGTGCCGGACGTCTGCACCATTCGCCCAGCGTGCTGAAGCGCTTCCTGGGCCTGCACGGCGGCTACGTCGACAAGCGCGGCAACCACAGCTTCGGCGCAGCGCTGCACATCACGCCCTACATCCTGGGCCGCTCGGACATCACCGAGATGGTGGTGCCCTGGGCCGAGGTGGTGGCGTCCGCCGAACTGGTCGTGATGTTCGGTGGCGCGTCGCTGAAGAACACCCAGATCGACCCCGGCGGCGCGGTGGCGCACCAGAGCCCGGACTGGTTCCGGCGCGCCGCGGCGGCGGGCATCCGCTTCGTCAACATCGGCCCGTCGCGCCAGGACCTGCCCGCGGAGGTGAAGGCGGAATGGATCGCGCTGCGGCCGGGCACCGACGTCGCCCTCATGCTGGGCATGGCGCACACGCTGGAGACCGAAGGCTTGTGCGACCGCGGATTCCTTGCGACGCACTGCGAAGGCTACGAGCGCTTCCAGGCCTACCTCAAGGGCCGCGAGGACGGCCAACCGAAAGATGCGCGATGGGCCAGCCGCATCACCGAGGTGCCTGCCGATGTCATCGAGGGCCTCGCACGCACGATGGCCGCATCGCGCACGCTCGTCACCACGAGCTGGTCGATCCAGCGCGCGGACCATGGCGAACAGCCGGTGTGGATGACCATCACGCTCGCCGCGATGCTGGGCCAGATCGGCCTGCCGGGCCGCGGCTTCAGCCTGGGCTTCGGTGCCATCAGCGGCACCACGCAGCCGCACCATGACGACCTGCCGAGGCCGACCCTGCCGCTCGGCCCCAATCCCGTGAAGGCCTACGTGCCGGTCGGGCGCGTCGCCGACATGTTGCTGCACCCCGGCGAAAGCATCGAGTACGACGGCAAGACCATCACCTATCCCGACACGAAGCTTCTGTACTCGATCGGCGGCAACCCGTTTCACCACAACGGCAACCTCAACCGCTTCCTCGAGGCCTGGCAGCGGCTGGACACGGTCATCGTCCACGAGCCGTGGTGGAACCCGCCTGCGAGGCACGCCGACATCGTGCTGCCGGCCACCACCACGATGGAGCGCAACGACATCCTCGCGCAGGAGTACACGCCTTTCTGGATCGCGATGAAGCAGGTGATCGAGCCGGTCGGCCAGGCACGCAACGACTTCGACATCATGGCGAAGCTGGCCGCGCGCCTGGGCTTCGGCCACGCCTACACCGAGGGGCGGGACGAGATGGGGTGGCTGAAGCACATGTACGAAGGTGCGCGTGCACGGGCGCAGGCGCTCGGCTTCGAGCCGCCGCCGTTCCAGGATTTCTGGGACGCGGGCTCCTACGAATTTCCGCCGCCAGCCCGGTCCAAGGCGTTGCTGGGCGACTTCCGCGACGACCCTGCCGCGCATGCGCTGGCCACGCCGTCGGGCCGCATCGAGATCTACTCGAACACCATCGCAGGCTACGGTTACGCGGACTGCCCGCCGCACCCGTCATGGCTGGAGCCTGCCGAATGGCTGGGTTCGGCCGACGCCGCGCGATTTCCGCTGCACCTGATGTCGAACCAGCCGACTCCACGCCTCCACAGCCAGCACGACCACGCCCCGGCCAGCCGCCTGTGCAAGGTGGCCGGACGCGAGGCGCTCACGCTGCATCCCGACGAGGCGCGATCGCGCGGCCTCGCAGCGGGCGACGTGGCACGCGTCTTCAACGACCGCGGCGCGTTCCTGGCCGGCGTGGTGATCTCGGACCATTTGCGCCCCGGCGTCGCCCAGATCGCCACCGGTGCCTGGTACGACCCGGCCGAGGGCGGCGAGCCGGGCAGCCTCGAGAAGCACGGCAATCCCAACGTGGTCACGCTGGACCGCGGCACGTCCAGGCTCGCGCAGTCGACCATGGTGCAGACGGTGCTGGTGCAGGTCGAGAAATGCGATCTGCCGCCAGCGGTCACGGCCTTCGATCCACCGGCGTTCGCCGCACACGCCGGCTGACGCGCCACGCATGGGCATCCACCCCGAGGGGTGGTGCGTGGCGCAGCGCCCAGAAGTTGATACTCTCTTTCACGGCCCGGCTCTCATGGCTCGCGGACCTTCGGCCGCCGCGCCACCGGGCACGCCGACGACAAGGAGAGACGACATGAGCGACCACTTTGCCGATGACGAACTGGCCACCTTGCGCGAGCACGGCATCGTGCTCTTCGCAGGCCGCGTGATCTTCGACGCCCAGCCGCCGATGACGGTCGAGCAGATCTCCGCCGTGCAGGCCCTGTGCGCGGGCCCGATTCCGCCGGAGCTGACGGCGCTGTGGCAACGCACTGCGGGCGGCCGCATCGACTACGACCTGCACCTGCGCATGAACGGCAGCGAGGAGGCGGTCAGCTGGGGCGAACTGTTCTGGAACGGCAGCGATGGCTACCACGACCTGCAGGGCTGGATCGCGCACGAACAGGAAAGCGCCCGCGAAGCGGCCGCCTCGCGCGGAGAACCCTGGGACGGCCTGCTGACCGCCCTGCCCTTCGGCGGCTTCGAGTACAGCGACCGCATCTACACCGTGGTCGAGCCCGGCGCCGACCACGGCCACGTCCTGGCCTGGAAGCAGGGCCTGCCGGATGCCTGGGCCCATGCGATGCACGAAGACGGCCTGACCACCGTCGCGCACGACCTCCCCGCAGCCTTCGCCGCGCTGCGCCTCGACGAAGACCCGCTCGAGCCGGCCGGCGACTACTTCACCGGCCAGTCGCTGCTCGAGTTTCTGGACGAGCGGCACGAGGACCACGGTCTCTCGCTCGAACTGGTGGACAAGCTGGTGGCTTTCTACCGGCGTGCGGTGGTCGACTGGCGCAGCCCGCTGGCCGAGGGCACGCTGGACCGCGACGGCGCGCTCTCGCGCATCGCGCTGCGCCATGCGGTGGCGACCGACGATGCGGCGCTGATCCAGCGCCTGGCCGCCGCCGGCGTCGCGCTCGACGGCCCCCTGCAGGGCAGTGCGGTGGCCACCGACCTCGCCCTGTCCCATGGCGCCCACCACGCCGCCGCAGCGCTGGTGGGAGCCGGCGCACCGGTGTCGCCCGACGCGCTGGACGGCATCGACAGCGCCATCTCCCCCGTGCTGGCCACGCAGTTGCTCGAACGTGGCGCCGAGCCCAGCGTGGCCGCCATCGCCGAGTGTGTGGCCTGCGGCGCACCCGCCGCCGCGCGCGTGATCGCCGATGCCTACCGGCAACGCCACCACGACCTCTCCACGGCCTTCGAGAAGACGCGGCAGGACATGCTGGGCGATCTGGAACGCGCGCTGGCGGATGTGCGGACGGGGAAGGTCAGTCACTACCTCGGGGCCGAGGGGCTGGCCGAGCGGGTCGATCATTTGCAGAGCTTCGAGCTTTGATGCCAATCAGCACGCGAGTCACCGGTATGGCTTGACCTGGACGCTTCCGCAGTAATAACATTGTTACCACAGGAGTGAATCATGGAAGTCAGTATCAGACCGTTCGGTAACAGCAAGGGCATTGTTCTGCCCAAGCCCATCTTGGCGCAGGCAGGATTCGGCGACGCAGAAGTTGCCGATTTGACGGTAGAGGATGGCGCCATCGTCCTGCGAAAAGCGACTCGGCCGCCGCGTTCTGGGTGGGCCGAGGCCGCCGAGACCCTGGCTCGCAAGGGAGACGACGAGCTGGTCATGGGTGAGTTCGGCAACGAGGCAGATGCGGAGTTGTCTTGGTAAGACGCGGGGAAATCTGGCTCGTCAACCTGGACCCGACAGTCGGCAGTGAAATCAAGAAATCCCGCCCGTGCGTGGTGGTGTCGCCTTCGGAGTTGAACGACCATCTGCGCACGGTCATCGTGGCCCCGATGACTTCCAAAGGATTCCCGGCACCATTTCGAATTGCATTGACGCACAGTGGGACGAAGGGGTTGATACTCCTGGATCAGGTACGCACGGTCGACAAAGTTCGCCTGGCGAAAAAACTTGGCACAGTGTCAGCCAAGACGATGCTCTCGACGCTGGAGACGCTGCAGGAGATTTTTGCAGCCTGACCCGGATGAAGGCCTGGCCTCAATCCAAAGCGCTGTCACGCACCGTAAAGCCAAGGCTGATCCAGCAGCCGAGACCCCATCATTCGCATCGCCGCATCACGCCCCATTCGCATCAGTCCGGTGGCGTGGAAGATCTCGCCGTTGCGGCGCGCCTTGGCCTGCACCTGCGCATTGCGCTGCCAACGAGCGCGCGCATAAAGCGCGAGCCGCTGCGGCACGGCTTCCGCGTCGCAGCCGTCGAGCGCTTCGGCCAGCGCGACTGCGTCCTCGATCGCCATGCCCGCGCCCTGGGCCAGATAGGGGAGCATGGGATGCGCCGCGTCGCCGGCCAGGGCCACGCGTTCGCCGGCCATCTGCTCCGGGCCGCTGAGCGGTGGCCGGTCGCACAAGGTCCAGGCGCGCCAGGCGGGCATGGCTTCGAGCAATGCCTGCACGCTGGCATCGGTGTGGCCGGTCGCTGCCTGCAGGGTGGCCAGGCTGCTGGCCTGGTCCCAGTCGCGCGCGTCGCCTGTGGGCGCGGCCTCGGCCAGCACCACCACGTTGAGCGCCTCGCCGCGACGGACCGGGTACGCCACCGCGTGCAGACGGGGGCCCAGCCAGACGCTGACCTGGTTGCTGCGCAAGGCGGCCGGCAGCGAGGACTGCGTGATCAGCGCACGCCAGGCGGTGTGGCCGGTCTCGCGCGGCGGCTGGTCGTCGCCGACCACGCGGGCGCGCACGGCGCTCCACAAACCGTCGGCACCGATCAGTGCGTCGCCTTCCCAGGCGTGGGTCGCCGTGCTCGCGACGCACACGGCGCCGGCCCGTGCGACGGCATCGGTGATGCGTGCCCCGGTGTTCAGTGTGACGGCACCACTGCCGCGCACGGCCGCGAGAAGCAGCCCGTGCAGGTCGGCGCGGTGGGCGCAAAGGTAGGGCGCGCCGTAGCTGCGCAACATGGCATTGCCCAAGGGCAGCCGGGCGATCTCGCCGCCGTGGACCGCGCTGCGCACGACCAGCGCCTCGGGCTTGGCGGCGATGCGCATCAGCGGCTCCCAGACGCCGAGCGCCTGCAGCCGGCGTGCGACGTTGGGGCCCAGCTGGATGCCCGCGCCGACTTCGGCGAAGGCAAGCGCCTGTTCGAACAGGTCGACCCGATGGCGGCGGCGGGCCAGCGCGAGTGCGCTGGACAGGCCCGCGATGCCGCCACCTGCGACCAGGATGTGCGCGGCGGGCATGCCGCTCAAGGCTTGTGCGTGGCCGGCGTTTGTTGGCGCTTGTCGGTCGACGGCGCGGCGGGGGTCGCACAGCTGCCGCAGCTGTCGCAGGAGCCGCAGCCGGACGTCTTGGCCAGCGACTTGGCGAGTTGCTGCGCGCGCTGCGCATCGACCAGGCCCGCGCGCTGCGAGCCCGAAGCCAGCCGCGCGGCGGCCGAGCGGCGCCAGCCGGCGGGCATCCAGCGCCAGACCGCGTAGATCGCGGCCAGGGCGACGATCAAGCCGACGATGATCTGTTGAGTCATCTCATCCTCCTGTGAGTGCCAGGGTCACACGATAAGTCACCAGGCACGCAATGTAGGCGAGCGCGAACAAATACCCGGCCATGATCCACACGTAGCGCCACGAGCCGGTTTCGCGCTTCACCGCCGCCAGGGTCGAAATGCACTGCGGCGCGAAGACATACCAGACCAGCAGCGACAGCGCGGTAGCCAGCGACCAGCTGCCGGCGATCAGCGGCTCCAGCGCGCCGGCCACGTCGTCGCCGGTGGCCGACAGCGCATACACCGTGCCGAGTGCACCCACCGCCACCTCGCGTGCCGCCATGCCGGGCACCAGCGCGATCGAGATCTGCCAGTTGAAGCCGATGGGCGCGAAGATGTGCTCGAGCCAGCGGCCGATGGTGCCGGCCAGGCTGTACTGGATGGCCGGGCCGGTCGCGCCGTCGGGCGGCGAAGGGAAGGTCGACAGGAACCACAGCAGGATCGTCAGCGTCAGGATGATCGTGCCCACGCGCTGGATGAAGATCCACGCCCGCTCGTACAAGCCCAGCGCCAGGTTGCGCAGGTTGGGCCACCGGTAGGCCGGCAACTCCATCATCAACGGCGAGCGCTGTTTGGTGTCGCGGAAACGCTTCATGACCCAGGCCACGGCCATGGCCGAGACGATGCCGAAGACGTACAGCGCGAACAGCACCACGCCCTGCAGGTTGAATACGCCGCCCACGGTGGTCGCCGGGATGAACGCGGCGATCAGCAGCGCATACACGGGCAGACGGGCCGAGCAGGTCATCAGCGGCGCGATCATGATGGTGGTCAGGCGGTCGCGCCAGTTGCTGATGGTGCGCGTGGCCATCACGCCGGGAATGGCGCAGGCGAAACTCGACAGCAGCGGAATGAAGGAGCGGCCCGACAAGCCCACCGTGCCCATCACGCGGTCGAGCAGGAAGGCAGCGCGCGGCAGGTAGCCCGAATCTTCGAGCGCGAGGATGAAGAGGAACAGGATCAGGATCTGCGGCAGGAAGACGATGACGCCGCCGACGCCCGCGATGATGCCGTCGACCAGCAGGCTCTGCAGCATGCCCTCGGGCACCACTCGCTTGATCAGTTCGCCAATGGCAGCGGTGCCGTCCTTGATGGCATCCATGGGCAGCGCGGCCCAGCTGAACACCGCCTGGAACATCAGGAACAGCGTGACGGCCAGCACCAGCGTGCCCCACAGCGGATGCATGACGACGCGGTCGAGGCGATCGCTGAAGTCCAGGCTGCCGGCGGGCTCGCGCACCACGGCCGACAGGATGCGGCGCACCTCGCGCTGGGTGGCGAGCACGTCGTCGAGGTCGGGCGCTTGCCACTGCACGGTCTGCGCCACCGCCACCGGTGCATCGAGGGCAGCGAGCAGGTTCTGGGCACCGCCGGCATGCACGCCCACGGTTTCGATGACGGGCACGCCGAGTTCGCGCGACAGCAGCGGCACGTCGATCGCGATGCCCTGCTTCTTCGCCATGTCGGTCATGTTGAGCGCCACCACCATCGGCAGGCCCAGGCGCCGGGCTTCGAGCACCAGGCGCAGGTTGAGCCGCAGGTTGGTGGCGTCGGTCACGCACACCAGCAGGTCAGGCAGCGCCTCCTGGCTCTTGCCCGTGACGACGTCGCGCGTCACCGCCTCGTCGGCCGACAGCGCGTTCAGGCTGTAGGCGCCCGGCAGGTCGAGCACGAACACGCGACGGCCGGCGGGCGTGCGCAGCATGCCTTCCTTGCGCTCGACGGTTACGCCGGCGTAGTTGGCCACCTTCTGGCGGCTGCCCGTGAGCAGGTTGAACAGCGCGGTCTTGCCGCAATTGGGATTGCCCAGCAGGGCAATGCGCCCGGGCGGCGCCGAGGACACGGCGGCGCCGGGCTGGAAGCTGACGGTGGCCTCAGACATGCTTTGCAGCTCCCGGCATCACGCGCACCAGCGCGGCTTCGTGGCGCCGCAGCGCGAAAGTGGTGTGGCCCAGTCGAACGGCCAGGGGCTCGCGGCCGGGCACGCCGGTGGCGACGATGCGCACCACCTCGCCGGGCACGAAGCCGATTTCGGTGAGGCGCAGCACCAGGTCGCGTTCTTCGGCCTCTTCGGGCCTGGAGACATCCAGCACCGTGGCCCATTCGTGGCTGGGCAGTTGATCGAGGCTGATGGCGGCCGCCGTGGCCGCGCCGTTCGTTGTGGTCACCCGCAAATCCCGTTCGACAAAAATGAGAATTATTCTCGAAATCGGCGGCGCCGGGCGATTGGCGGCCGGAGTACCCCCGCGCGAGAGGCATGATCGGTGCATGAACGATCCACAAACTGATAAGGACGAGGACATCGGCGCGCCGGCGGAAGCCCGTGCAGCCGCCGAAGGAAAGCGTGCTCCCGCAGCCGCGCCGCTGGGCCGCTGGATGGCTGCGGGACTGCGCGCCTCACTGATGCTCGCGCCACGCATCGAAGGCTCGCCGCGCCCCTGGCAGCTGATGCTGCTGGTGGCCATTCCGAGCCTGCTCTTCATCGCACTCGCGCGCCTCCAGATCGACGGGCCGGCGCGTTTCCATCCGCTCCCCGCGCTCGAGAGCCTGTGGCCGGTCTGCCTGATGCTGTGGCTCGGCTGGTGGACGCTGACGCCGGGCTCGAATTCGGGGTCGGCGCCGGACGCACGGCGCAGCAGCCTGAGCCGCTGGTTCGCGCTCGGCACCTGGGCTGCCCTGCCCTGGACGCTTCTCATGATCGGCCTGTCGATCGCCTATTTCCGGGGCTGGCTGCCTGCCGCTCTGACCACGACGAGGGGCTTCTGGACGGTGTATGGCGCGCTGCTCGGCATCAGCGTGATGGCCGCCGTGTGGCTCATGGCCCGTTGCGCGCCGAACGCCAGCCGGCTCGCGATCTTCGTGCCGGGCCTGCTCGCGCTCAGCGCACTGGACATCTGGCAGTCGCTGCAGGTGCAGGACCGCTATTGGCAGGAGGAAGTCAGCGCTTCTTCGAAGGACGAGCGGCCCCGCATGTACCTGTCGCAGGAGCTGTTCGAGGCCCAGCAGGCCGTGTGGCAGCGCGCCGTCGACGGCATCGCCCCGCGCCGCGAGGGCCAGGCCAACGTCTATGGCCTGGTGTTCGCACCCTATGCATCCGAAGACGTCTTCCTGCGCGAAAGCCGCATGGTCACCGAGGTGCTCGAAGAGCGCTTCGACGCCAAGGGCCGCGTGCTGCGCCTGCTCAATCACGTGAGCACCGCGCAGGAACTGCCGTGGGCCACGCCGCTGAACCTGCAGCGCGCCATCGCGGCCATGGGCGAACGCATGAACCGCGACGAAGACCTGCTGGTGATCTACATGACCTCGCACGGCGCGCGCGACTTCAAGCTGGCGTCGTCGCACTGGCCGCTCACGGTGCAATGGCTGACGCCGCAGCAGTTGCGCGAGGCGCTCGACGCGGCTGGCATTCGCCACCGGGTGGTCGCGATCTCGGCCTGCTACTCGGGCGGATGGATCGAGCCCTTGGCCACCGACGACAGCCTGATCATGACGGCCGCCGATGCCGATCACACGTCCTACGGCTGCGGCCACCGCTCCGAGCTGACCTTCTTCGGCCGCGCGCTCTTCGACGAAGAACTGCGAAAGCGCCATTCCTTCGAAGCCGCCTTCGCCGCCGCGGTGCCGGTCATCAAGCAGCGCGAGATCGACGCCGGCAAGGAAGACGGCTTCTCGAACCCGCAGATCAGCTGGGCGACGGCATCCGGCCGGTACTCGAGAAGCTGACGCAGCGCCTCGACAACAACTAGAGCCTCGTCCTACGGCCACCTCCCGCGCACACGAGGCGGGGAACACCGCGGAACCGGCTTTGCCGGGCCGCTGGTGTTGCCCCCGGTGAGGGGGTTGGCGGACCACACGAAGTGGGGGAGCCTGGGGGAGATCTAAGCAGCCAGCAGTTGCCGCAGCACGAACGGAAGAATCCCACCGTGCTTGTAGTAGTCGACCTCGATCGGCGTATCGATGCGCAGGCGCACCGTCACCTCCTGATGAGACCCATCGGCGCGGTGCACGACCAGCTTCACGTCCATCTGCGGCTTGAGTTCGCCGCCGATCACCACGTCGATCTTCTCGTCGCCGGTGAGGCAGAGCGTTTCCCACGAATCGGCGCCGCGGAACTGCAGCGGCAGCACGCCCATGCCGACCAGGTTGGCGCGGTGGATGCGCTCGAAGCTGCGCGCCACCACGGCCTTGATGCCCAGCAGCTGCGTGCCCTTGGCGGCCCAGTCGCGCGACGAGCCGGTGCCGTATTCCTCGCCGCCGAAGATGACGGTGGGCACGTCCTGCTCGATGTACTTCATCGCCGCGTCGTAGATGGCCATCTTCTCGTTGCCGGGCTGGAACAGCGTGAGCCCGCCCTCCTCGCGCGAGCCGTCGGCGCCGGGCGGGATCATGAGATTCTTGATGCGCACGTTGGCGAAGGTGCCGCGCATCATCACGTCGTGGTTGCCGCGGCGCGAACCGTAGCTGTTGAAGTCGGCCTTCGACACGCCGTTCGCCTTGAGCCAGATGCCGGCCGGTGAGCTTTCCTTGATCGAGCCGGCCGGCGAGATGTGGTCGGTGGTGATCGAGTCGCCGAAGAGCGCCATGATGCGCCCGTTGCGGAAGCCCGCGTCCGCAGCGTGCGGCTCCATCTTGAAGCCGTCGAAGAAGGGCGGCTCGGCAATGTAGGTCGAGGCCGGCCAGTCGTACACCTGGCCGGTCGTGCCCTTGATGCTGCTCCACAGCTTGCCGGGGTTGTCCTGGATCTGCTCGTAGTTCTTGCGGAAGGCCTTCGCGTTCATCGCATAGCGCAGGTTCTGGTCGATCTCCTTCACGCTCGGCCAGATGTCGCCCAGGTACACGTCCTGCCCCTTCTTGCCCTTGCCCACGGGCTGGGTCATGAGGTCGACCATCACGTTGCCCGCGATCGCGTAGGCCACTACCAGCGGCGGCGAGGCCAGGAAGTTGGCCTTGATGTTGGGATGAATGCGGGCCTCGAAGTTGCGGTTGCCCGACAGCACCGCCGCACCCACCAGGTTGTTCTTGGTGATGACGTCGTTGATCTCCGGCGCCAGGTCGCCCGCGTTGCCGATGCAGGTGGTGCAGCCGTAGCCGGCCAGGTAGAAGCCCAGCTTCTCGAGGTACGGCAGCAGGCCGGCCTTTTCGAGGTATTCGGTCACGATGCGCGAGCCGGGCGCCAGCGAGGTCTTCACGTGCGGCTTGACGGTGAGCCCCGCCTCCACCGCCTTCTTGGCCAGCAAGCCGGCCGCCAGCAGCACGCTGGGGTTGGACGTGTTGGTGCACGAGGTGATGGCGGCGATCAGCACGTCGCCGTTGCCGATGCTCACTTCGCCTTCGTTGGCACGCGTGCCCTCCGGCGACGCCGCCATGGCGATCGGGTAGCGCGTCTTGAGCTGTTCGGCCGGCTGGTTGAAGCCGTTGGCCTCGATCGGCTTGCTGTAGAGCTCGGTGAAGCGGGTGGCCAGGTGGCCGAGGTCGATGCGGTCCTGCGGCCGCTTGGGGCCGGCCAGGCTGGGCGTGACGGTGCCGAGGTCGAGCTTCACCACCTTGGTGTAATTGAGCTGGCCGGGCGCCGGCATGCCGAACAGGCCCTGCGCCTTGTAGTAGGCCTCGAAGCGCTCGATTTCCTTGTCGGTGCGGCCCGTGCCCTTGAAGTACTCGACGGTGGCTTCGTCCACCGGAAAGAAGCCCATCGTCGCGCCGTACTCGGGCGCCATGTTGCCGATGGTCGCGCGGTCGGGCACGGGAATGGAGGCCGCACCGGGCCCGAAGAACTCGACGAACTTGCCCACCACCTTTTCGCTGCGCAGGATGTTGGTGACGTACAGCACGAGGTCGGTGGCGGTGACGCCCTCGCGCAGCTTGCCGCCGAGCTCGAAGCCCACCACGTCGGGCGTGAGGAAGTAGACCGGCTGGCCCAGCATCGCGGCCTCGGCCTCGATGCCGCCCACGCCCCAGCCGACGACGCCGATGCCGTTGATCATGGTCGTGTGGCTGTCGGTGCCGACCAGGGAGTCGGGGTAGTAGACCGGCGTGTCCGCCTTGTCGGCGGCACTCTTGTAGACGCCGCGCCCGAGGTATTCGAGGTTGACCTGGTGCACGATGCCGAAGCCGGGCGGCACCACGCCGAAGGTGTCGAAGGCCTGCATGCCCCACTTCATGAACTGGTAGCGCTCGTTGTTGCGCTGGAACTCGAGCTTCATGTTGAGGTCGAGCGCCTTCGGCGTGCCGAAGTGGTCGACCATCACCGAGTGGTCCACCACCAGGTCGACCGGCACCAGCGGCTCGATCGTCTTGGGCGACTTGCCCAGCTTCTGCGCCACGCTGCGCATCGCGGCCAGGTCGGCCAGGAGCGGCACGCCGGTGAAGTCCTGCAGCACCACGCGCGTCACCACGAACGGAATCTCTTCGGTGCGGTCGGCGTTGGGTGCCCAGTTGGCGAGCTGCTCCACGTGCTCGGGCGTGACCTTCTGGCCATCGCAGTTGCGCATCACCGACTCGAGCACGATGCGGATCGACACCGGCAGCTTCTCGACGTTGGGGTACTGCTTCGCGAGTTCCTTGAGTGACCAGTACTTGCCGGCTTTGCCCGATGCCGTCTTGAAGGTCTTGAGCGCGGGGGCAAAAGCGTGTGCCGGTTCTTGGGCCATGAGGAACTCCTTGGGGGATCGTGGAAGCGCCTCGAAGATAGCAGGGTTCGATGACGGGGTGATCGCTCGGGAAGCCATCCCCCAACGGCGCCTCCGGGCTCTGCGCCGCGTCGCCCACGCTCTCAGGCGGCGTAGATTCCCGTGCGGCCCGGCCGAGTGTGACGCAGGCCCAGCCACTGCATTTCGGCCAGCAGTGCCACGGTCACGGCCTGGGCCAGCACCCAGGCCCAACCGAAGACGCTGAACGCGCCACCGCTCACGGCGAGCAGCACGATGCATCCGACGGCCCAACCCAGGTTGCCCGCGGCGATCAGGCCGATGAGCCGGCGCGGCGGCTGGGCCCGCAGGGCCATCCATGCGGCTGCCGTCGCATAGGCGACGAGGAAGACGCCCGTGGCCAGCAGCAGCGGCGCCGGCAGGCCCGTCAACCGGGCCAGCGGAGCCGTGAACGCCAGCTGCAGCAAACCCGTGGCGGCACAGGACAAGGCATCGGCCCCCATCACGCGGGGAAGGAATCGGGGGGAAGCGAAGACGGACATTTCGAGGCTCCTGGGTGATCGCTGCAGGCCCTTCCTGCTGCGTTGTGCCCCGATGATTCCGGCCACGGCGCCGACGGTCGATGACCTGCCAGGTCATCGGCAACATGCGCCGCTTCACTAGGATGGCGCCATGACCTCGCAACCGACGCCGCCCACCGCCGCCGATTCCTTCGGCGCCCACCTGCGCCACTGGCGCCAGCACCGCCGCCTGAGCCAGCTCGACCTGGCGCACGAGGCGCAGGTGTCCACCCGGCATTTGAGCTACGTGGAGACGGGCCGTGCCGAACCCAGCCGCGAGATGGTGCTGCGCCTGGCCGAGCGGCTGGACGTGCCGCTGCGCGAGCGCAACACGCTGCTGGTGGCGGCCGGCTATGCGCCGATGTACCGGCAGCGCTCGCTGGACGACCCGGCGCTGGCCCCCGCGCGCCAGGCGGTAGACCTGGTGCTCAAGGGGCACGAGCCCTTCCCGGCATTGGCGGTCGACCGGCACTGGAACCTGGTCGCCCACAACGCCCTCGTGCCGCTGCTGATGGAGGGTGCATCCATCGAACTGATCACGCCGCCCGTCAACGTGCTGCGGCTCAGCCTGCATCCGGACGGCCTGGCGCCGCGCATCGCCAACCTGCCGCAATGGCGCGCGCACTTGCTGGAGCGCCTGCAGCAGCAGATCGCCGCCACGGGCGATGCGACGCTGGCCTCGCTGCACGACGAGTTGGCAGCCTATCCGACGCCGAGCGTCAGCCACGACACACCGGCCATGCACCATGAACTGGCCGGCGTGGCGGTGCCCTTCCAGTACGCATCGCCGCAAGGCGTGCTGAGCTTCATCAGCACCACCACCATCTTCGGCACGCCGGTCGACGTGACGCTGCAGGAACTGGCGGTCGAGTCCTTTTTCCCCGCCGACGCGCATACGGCGGCGGTGCTTGCCGCGATGGCGGCGCAGGCATCAGGCTGACGGCGGGTCGGCCACGGACCACATGCAGACGCGATCATTCGCGTCGGCGCGCGCGTGCAACGGGTCTTAGCGTGAACGCATCCCTTTCAACTCAACGGAGATGCCCATGCCCACCAACGACCAACACGCCAAGCTCTGGGACCTGATCAAGGACACCCGCTACGGCATGCTGACCCACCGCCATGGCGACGGGCAACTGCACAGCCATCCGCTCACCACCCAGAGCAAGGACCTGAACGAAGGCGCGACCCTGTACTTCTTCGTGCCGAAGGACGGCGACGTCGCCCGGCACGTCGCGTCCGACCCGGTGGTCAACGTCGCGTACGCCAATACCGATGCCGACAGCTACGTGTCGGTCGCCGGGCGCGCCGCGCTGGTGGAAGACCAGGCGCTCAAGGAACGCCTCTTCACCACCATGGCCAAGGCCTGGTTCCCCAAGGGCGTGACCGACCCCAACCTGGGCTTGCTCGGCGTGCAGATCGTCGAGGCCGAGTACTGGGATGTGACCGACAGCAAGATGGTGCAGTTGCTCAAGATGGCCGCGTCGGCCGTCACCGGCAACCCGCCCAAGCAGTTGGCGGAGCACGAGAAGCTGCGCGTCAGCTGATTCTGGCTCGGTCCAGCTGGGTTCCGGCCCGGTTCGGGCAGCGGGCAGCGCCAAAAACAAAGCCCGCCTGAGGCGGGCTTCGTCATGCGCGGTGAGGCTCAGGCCGTGACCGTGTTCGCGACCTCGGTGAACTCTTCGATCTTGTCGAAGTTGAGGTACTGATAGATCTGGTCGCTGGCGGCCTCGAGCACGCCCACACTGGCCATGTACTCTTCCTTCGTCGGAATGCGGCCCAGGCGCGAGCAGATGGCGGCCAGCTCGGCGCTGCCCAGGTACACGTTGGTGTTCTTGCCCAGCCGGTTCGGGAAGTTGCGCGTGCTGGTCGACATGACCGTCGCGCCTTCGCGCACCTGCGCCTGGTTGCCCATGCACAGCGAGCAGCCCGGCATCTCGGTACGCGCGCCGGCGTTGCCGAACACGCCGTAGTGGCCTTCTTCGGTGAGCTGGTGCGCGTCCATCTTGGTGGGCGGCGCGATCCACAGCTTGACCGGGATGTCGCGCTTGCCTTCGAGCAGCTTCGACGCCGCACGGAAGTGGCCGATGTTGGTCATGCAGGAGCCGATGAACACTTCGTCGATCTGCGCGCCGGCCACGTCCGACAGCGTCTTCACGTCGTCCGGGTCGTTCGGGCAGGCCACGATGGGCTCGTGGATCTCGGCCAGGTCGATGTCGATCACCGCCGCATAGTCGGCGTCGGCGTCGCCTTCCAGCAGTTGCGGGTTCTTGAGCCAGGCTTCCTGCGCGGCGATGCGGCGTTGCAGCGTGCGCGCGTCGGCGTAGCCCTCGGCGATCATCCACTTCATCAGCGTGATGTTGCTGTTGATGTACTCGGCGATCGGCTCCTTGTTCAGGTGCACCGTGCAGCCGGCGGCGGAGCGCTCGGCCGAGGCGTCGCTGAGTTCGAAGGCTTGTTCGACCTTGAGCTCGGGCAGGCCCTCGATCTCGAGGATGCGGCCGGAGAAGATGTTCTTCTTGCCCTTTTTCTCGACCGTCAGCAGCCCTTGCTTGATCGCGTAGAGCGGAATCGCGTTGACCAGGTCGCGCAGGGTCACGCCGGGCTGCATCTTGCCCTTGAAGCGCACCAGCACCGATTCGGGCATGTCCAACGGCATCACGCCGGTGGCGGCCGCGAAGGCCACCAGGCCCGAGCCGGCCGGGAAGCTGATGCCGATCGGGAAACGGGTGTGGCTGTCGCCGCCGGTGCCCACGGTGTCGGGCGTCAGCAGGCGGTTGAGCCAGCTGTGGATCACGCCGTCGCCAGGGCGCAGCGACACGCCGCCGCGGGTGGAGATGAAGTCCGGCAGCTCGTGGTGCATCTTCACGTCGACCTTCTTCGGGTAGGCCGCCGTGTGGCAGAAGGACTGCATCACCAGGTCGGCGCTGAAGCCCAGGCAGGCCAGGTCCTTCAGTTCGTCGCGCGTCATTGGACCGGTGGTGTCCTGGCTGCCGACGGAGGTCATCTTGGGCTCGCAGTAGGTGCCGGGGCGCACGCCCTGGCCTTCCGGCAGGCCGCAGGCGCGGCCGACCATCTTCTGGGCCAGCGAGAAGCCCTTCTTGGTGTCGACCGGGCTGACCGGCAGGCGGAACAGCGTCGACGCCGGCAGGCCCAGCGCCTCACGCGCCTTGGCCGTCAGGCCGCGGCCGATGATCAGCGGAATGCGGCCGCCGGCACGCACTTCGTCGAACAGCACGTCGCTCTTGACCTTGAATTCGGCGATGACCTTGCCGTCCTTGAGCGCCTGGCCGTCGTAGGGGCGCAGCTCGATCACGTCGCCCGTTTCCATCTGGTTGACGTCCAGCTCGATGGGCAGCGCGCCGGCGTCTTCCATGGTGTTGTAGAAGATCGGCGCGATCTTGCTGCCCAGGCACACGCCGCCGAAGCGCTTGTTGGGGATGTAGGGGATGTCCTGGCCCGTGAACCAGAGCACCGAGTTGGTGGCGCTCTTGCGCGACGAGCCGGTACCGACCACGTCACCGACGTAGGCGATCTGGTGGCCCTTGTCCTTGAGCGATTCGATGAACTTGATCGGGCCGCGCTTGCCGTCTTCTTCGGGCGTGAAAGCCGTGCCTTCGCGCTTGTTCTTGAGCATCGCCAGCGCGTGCATCGGAATGTCGGGGCGCGTGGTGGCGTCGGGCGCCGGGGACAGGTCGTCGGTGTTGGTTTCACCAGGCACCTTGAAGACCGTCACGGTCAGGCTCTGCGGCACTTCAGGCCGGCTGGTGAACCATTCGGCATCGGCCCAGCTTTGCAGCACGGCCTTGGCGTTGGCGTTGCCCTTGTCGGCCTTGTCCTTGACGTCGTGGAACTGGTCGAACATGAGCAGGGTTTTCTTCAAACCCTCGGCCGCGACGGCGCCGACCTCGGCGTCGTCGAGCAGGTCGATCAGCGGGCTGATGTTGTAGCCGCCCAGCATGGTGCCGAGCAGCTCGGTGGCATGGGCGCGCGAGAGGAGCAGGCTCTTCTCGGTGCCGTGGGCCACCGCCGCCAGGTAGCTCGCCTTGACCTTGGCCGCATCGTCCACGCCGGCCGGCACGCGGTTCGTGAGCAGGTTCAGCAGGAACTCGCCGTTCTCGCCAGTCGCGGTCTTCATCAGGTCGATGACTTCGCTGGTCTGCTTGGCCGACAGGGGCAGTGGCGGGATGCCGAGCGCGGCGCGCTCGGCGACATGGTCAACGTAGGCTTGCAACATTTTTCTCTCCGGATCGGAACCGTGGCGGCCTAGCAAAAGGCGGGCCGCCTGCGCCTTTGGCTTACTTCTTGTCGCCGTCGGCGCCTTCGAACAGGCTCTTGGGCGGGTTCTTCTTCATGTCCTCGGCCATCATGGCCTGCTCGGTCGCCTGGCATTCGTCGGCCAGGCGCAGGCCCTGCTTCTGGCTCATCAGCATCGACTTGTTGCCCAGCTGCAGCCACATGGCTTCGGCCTTGGGGTCTTCGAGGCGGATCGCGCCGGTGCGGCTGTTGACCGGGTGCATGAAGTACTTGGTCGTGCCGTGCGTCAGCACGAAGAAGCCTTCCTTCTTCTGGCTGTTCTCGATCGCGACGCTGGCGCCCAGTTCGCACTTGATCGTGCCGGTCAGCACGCGCTTGGACACGGCCAGGTCTTCGGGCGTGAGCACCACGTCCGATTCTTCGCTGATCGGCTTGGCTTCCTCGATCTTCTTGATGACGCGCTTGGGCACCACCTTCTGCGTGGTCTTCTTGGCCGCGTCCTTGGCGCGCTCCTTGAGCGGCGGCTTGGCCGCGTCGGCGGCACCCTGGGCCACGGCCGAGAGCGGCAGTGCGAGGGCGACGGCGAAAGCGATGGCGATTTTCTTCATGGGTCTTTCCTTTGGAGGAGTTCGGTTTCAGGAGGACACCGGCGCAAACCAGGCCTGCGCTTCGGGCGGCAATGCGCGCCCGGTGGCGTGTGCCCGCGAAAGTACCTGCCAGAAATGACGGTAGCTTGCGCGGTCGTGCAATGTGCCATCAAAACTGACCGGGGCCCAATTGGCCGCGACCGCGGACACGAGGATTTTTGTTGCGGTTTGAATCTGCCGCTCGTCGGGCGCGAAGGCCTCCAGAATGGGGCGGATCTGGTTCGGATGGATGCTCCACATGCGCGTGTAGCCGAATTCGTTGGCCGCCTTCGCTGCTGCGCCGCGCATCGCCTCGACGTCGTTGAACTCGGTCACCACGCAATGCGACGGCACCTTGCCGTGCGCGTGCGCGGCCGATGAGATGTCGAGCTTGGCGCGCACCACCAGCGGATGCGTGAACTGGCCCGCGGCGCCCATGCCGTCGGCGGGGATCGCGCCGCCGTGGGCCGACACGAAGTCCATCAGGCCGAAGCTCAGGGACTGCACGCGCGGATGGGCGGCGATCTCGAAGGCCTGGTGAACGGCGAAGGGCGACTCGATCAGCACGTGGATCGGCAAGGCTTCGGCGCCGACGGCGTTGAGCGCCTCGACGGCCTCGTGCACGTCGCGGGCCGACTCGACCTTGGGCACCATCAGGTGGCTCAGGCGGTGCCCGGCACGGCCGGCGATTGTCATCACGTCGCCGGCGAAGGCCGCATGGTCGACCGGGTGGACGCGCACGCCGACGCGCATGCCGGGGGCGGCCGCCAGGGCCAGTTCGGTCACCAGCGCCGCATGGTCGGCCTCGCCACCGACCGGGGCGCCGTCCTCGCAGTCGAGCGTGACGTCGAACACGCAGGCGCCGAATTCCTGGGCCATCTCGGCCTGCAGCGCGAGGCTCTTGCGCATGCGCGCCTCGACGCCGCTGTAGTGGTCGCAGACCGGCAGCACCACGGCGCCGGCCTGGGCGCCGAGCAGCACGTCCTGGGGATGCACGGATTCGCTCATGTCGATTCGTTCAAGGTTTGCGCTGCGCGACGATGAACATGCGCGGAAAGGCCAGCAGCCGCTTGCCGTCGCTGCGCGCCGGATAGGCGCCGTCGACGCGCCGCTCGTACTCGGCCAGGAAGCTCGCCTGCAGATCGGCCGGCAGGCGGTCGACGAAAGGCTTGAGCCCCGTGCCGCGCACCCATTCGACGATGGCGGCAGCCGAGGCCATGGGGTGCTGGTAGGCCGTGCGCCAGACGTCGACCTGCGCCGCGTCGGCGGCCAGCAGGTCGTAGTAGCCGGCCAGCGGCAGCAGTTCGGTGCGCAGCTTGTCGGCGTCGCCGATGGCCGCGGCCCACGGGGCCTCGGCCGCCACTTCGCGCATCACCCGATGCGTAGGCTCTGCGCGGTTGTCGGGCATCTGGATGGCGAGCACGCCACCAGGGGCCAGCGCGGCGAACAGGCGCGGGATCAGCGTCTCGTGATCGGGCACCCATTGCAGCGAGGCGTTGGCATAGATCAGCGAAGGCGCCTGCGCAGGCTGCCAGGCCGCGATGTCGCTGAGTTCGAAACGGGCCTGCGGCAGCCGCTCGCGCGCGCTGACCAGCATGGCCTCGGAGTTGTCGGTGCCGGTGACTTCGGCGCCGGGAAAACGGCGCACCAGCAGTTCGGTGGAATTGCCGGGACCGCAGCCGAGGTCGACCACATGGGCGGCCTCGGTCAGCGGAACCCGCGCCAGCAGCTCCTGTGCAGGGCGCGTGCGCTCGTCTTCGTAGCGACGGTAGAGCGCGGGGTTCCAGTCGAGCATGCCGGGGACGCGGATGGCTTACAGGAGGTGGGCGACGCCGGCCTGCTCGTCCTGAAGTTCCTTCAGCGTCTTGTTGATGCGCTCTTGGCTGAACGCGTCGATTTCCAGGCCTTCGACCAGCTTGTACTCGCCGTTCTCGGTGGTGACGGGGAAGCCGAAGATCACGTCCTTCGGAATGCCGTACTGGCCGTCGGACGGAATGCCCATGGTGACCCACTTGCCATTGGAGCCCAGCGCCCAGTCGCGAATGTGGTCGATGGCGGCGTTGGCGGCCGAAGCGGCGGACGACAGGCCGCGCGCCTCGATGATGGCGGCGCCGCGCTTGCCCACGGTGGGCAGGAAGGTGTCGGCATTCCAGACCTGGTCGTTGATCAGGTCCTTGACGCCCTTGCCGCCGACGGTGGCGAAGCGGTAGTCGGCGTACATCGTGGGCGAGTGGTTGCCCCAGACGGTGAGCTTCTCGATGTCGCCCACGGCGGTGCCGGTCTTGGCGGCGATCTGGCTGGCGGCGCGGTTGTGGTCCAGGCGCAGCATGGCGGTGAAGTTCTTGCGCGGCAGGCTGGGCGCGCTCTTCATGGCGATGTAGGCGTTGGTGTTGGCGGGGTTGCCGACCACCAGCACCTTGACGTTGCGGCTGGCGACCTGGTCGAGCGCCTTGCCCTGGGCGGTGAAGATCTGGGCGTTGGCGGCCAGCAGGTCGGCGCGCTCCATGCCGGGGCCGCGGGGGCGGGCACCCACGAGCAGCGCGTAGTCGGCGTCCTTGAAGGCCACCAGCGGATCGCCGGTTGGCACCACGCCGGCCAGCAGCGGGAAGGCGCAGTCTTCGAGCTCCATGATCACGCCCTTGAGCGCCTTCTGGGCCTTCTCGTCCGGAATCTCGAGCAGTTGCAGGATGACCGGCTGGTCCTTGCCGAGCATCTCGCCGGAGGCGATACGGAACAGCAGGGCGTAACCGATTTGACCGGCGGCGCCGGTGACGGCAACGCGAACGGGCTTTTTGCTCATGGGAAAACTCCAGGAAAGGTGAATACGGGTGCGCGGTCGCGGATTCGGCCGCGGAGGTCGGGGGCCGGGCGGTATCCGTGTCGATCTCGCCCGGTCGCAAAGGCCGGCCCGGATTTTATGCCGATTTGCGCATTCGATGGCGCCGGTCTTGTGTCTTATATAAGATGTCGCCCCGGAAGCACTCTCGCAGCGCGGCCGACCTTGCCATGACCACCTCCTCCACCGCCCTCCCCGAGTCGGCGACGCCCTCGTTCAGCCCGCTCTACCAGCAGATCAAGTCCTTGATCCTGCAGAGCCTGCACGCCGGCGAGTGGAAGCCCGGCGAGCCGATCCCGAGCGAGATCGACCTGGCCGCCCGCTTTCGCGTGAGCCAGGGCACCGTGCGCAAGGCGATCGACGAACTGTCCGCCGAGAACCTGGTGGTACGGCGCCAGGGCAAGGGCACCTTCGTCGCGACGCATGCCGAGCAGCACGTGCAATACCGCTTCCTGAAACTCGTGCCCGACAGCGGCGACGTCGACAGCGAGGGCCCGGCCGAGCGCGAGATCGTCGACTGCAAGCGGCTGCGCGCCACCGCCGACATCGCCCGCCTGCTGGCGCTGCGCACCGGCGACGCCGTGTTGCAGGTGCGGCGCGTGTTGGCCTACGGCGGCGTGCCCACCATCCTCGAAGACCTCTGGCTGCCCGGGGCGCCGTTCAAGGGCCTGACGGCCGAGCGCCTGCGCGAATGGCACGGGCCGATGTACGCGATGTTCGAAACCGAGTTCGGCGTGCGCATGGTGCGGGCCGAGGAGAAGATCCGCGCCGTGCTGCCCGACGCAGCGCAGGCCGGGCTGCTGCAGGTGAGCACCGCCACGCCGCTCCTGAGCGTGGAGCGCCTGGCCCACACCTACCACGACACGCCGATGGAACTGCGCCGCGGGCTCTACCGCACCGACGCGCACCACTATCGCAACGAGCTGGGCTGACAAAGGTGTGATGAAGGTGCATTTCCGCAGCGTCGCCCGAGGGCGAGCATCCGACCACGGCAGTGCGATGACATGCACGCGTCAGCGCCGCGATGGTGCGTTGCAATAGAATTTTGCGTTGTTTGCATTTCTGCCAAAGAACAAGCCGCCAACCGAATAATTCCGAAAGTCCTCATGACAGAGCTGGCCACACCTCCCCGATCTCAGCGGCGCCAATTCCGCAACATCAACGCTTTCACCGACCTGACAACCTACCGGCTGCCGCCCGCCGGCCTGGTGTCGATCCTGCACCGCGTGAGCGGCGTGCTGATGTTCCTGCTGCTGCCCTTCGTGATCTGGATGTTCGATACGTCCGTGTCTTCCGAATACTCCTACGCCCGCTTCAAGGCCGCCTTCAACAGCGGCCTTGGTTTCGTTCCGGGCTGGTTTCTCAAGCTGGTGGCACTGGCGCTGATCTGGGCCTACCTGCACCACTTCATCGCCGGCCTGCGCCATCTGTGGATGGACGTCAGCCACGCCGCGGTGAGCAAGGAGTTCGGTCACAGCTCGGCCATCGCCACGCTGGCCGTCAGCATCCTGCTGACCCTCGCCCTCGGCGCGAAGTTGTTCGGCCTGTACTGAGGAGCACGAGATGTCTGTGAACTACGGCTCCAAGCGCGTCGTCGTCGGCGCGCACTACGGTCTGCGCGACTGGCTCAGCCAGCGCATCACCGGCGCGCTGATGGCGCTCTTCACCATCATCCTGCTGGCGCAGGTGCTCTTCACGCGCGGCCCCATCGGCTACGACGCCTGGGCCGGCATCTTCGCGTCGCAGTGGATGAAGGTGCTGACCTTCGCGACGATCGCTTCGCTGCTCTATCACGTCTGGGTGGGCATGCGTGACGTCTGGATGGACTACGTCCAGCCCGTCGGCATTCGCCTGGTTTTGCAGGTTTTCACCATCGTCTGGCTTGTCGGTTGCGCGGGTTGGGCCATCCAAGTGCTCTGGAGAGTTTGATAGCCATGTCCGCCTACACCAAAGAACAGATCACCAAGCGCAAGTTCGACGTCGTCATCGTCGGCGCCGGCGGCTCCGGCATGCGCGCTTCGCTTCAGCTCGCTCGGGCCGGCCTCAACGTGGCCGTGCTCTCCAAGGTCTTCCCGACCCGCTCGCACACCGTGGCGGCCCAGGGCGGCGTCGGCGCCTCGCTCGGCAACATGAGCGAAGACAACTGGCACTACCACTTCTACGACACGATCAAGGGCTCCGACTGGCTCGGCGACCAGGACGCGATCGAGTTCATGTGCCGCGAAGCACCGAAGGTCGTGTACGAACTCGAACACTTCGGCATGCCCTTCGACCGCAACCCGGACGGCACCATCTACCAGCGCCCCTTCGGCGGCCACACGGCCAACTACGGCGAGAAGCCCGTGCAGCGCGCCTGCGCCGCGGCCGACCGCACCGGCCACGCGATGCTGCACACGCTCTATCAGAAGAACGTGGAGGCCCGTACGCAGTTCTTCGTCGAGTGGATGGCACTCGACCTGATCCGCGACGACGTCGGCGACGTGGTCGGCGTCACGGCGCTCGAGATGGAAACCGGCGACCTGCACATCCTGCAGGCCAAGACCGTGCTGCTGGCCACCGGCGGGGCGGGCCGCATCTTCGGTGCATCGACCAACGCCTTCATCAACACCGGCGACGGCCTCGGCATGGCCGCGCGCTCGGGCATCCCGCTGCAGGACATGGAGTTCTGGCAGTTCCACCCGACCGGCGTGGCCGGCGCCGGCGTGCTGCTGACCGAAGGCTGCCGCGGCGAAGGCGCGATCTTGATCAACAGCAACGGCGAGCGCTTCATGGAACGCTACGCCCCGACGTTGAAAGACCTGGCGCCGCGCGACTTCGTTTCGCGCTCGATGGACCAGGAAATCAAGGAAGGCCGCGGCTGCGGCCCGAACAAGGACTACGTGCTGCTCAAGATGGACCATCTGGGCGCCGAGACCATCCACAAGCGTCTGCCCTCGGTGTACGAGATCGGCGTCAACTTCGCCAACGTCGACATCACCAAGGAGCCGATCCCGGTGGTGCCGACCATCCACTACCAGATGGGCGGCATCCCGACCAACATCCACGGCCAGGTCGTCATCCAGAAGGGCGACGACAACAGCTCGGTGGTCAACGGTCTCTATGCCGTGGGCGAATGCTCGTGCGTGAGCGTGCACGGCGCCAACCGCCTGGGCACCAACTCGCTGCTCGACCTGCTGGTGTTCGGCCGCGCAGCCGGCAACCACATCGTCGAGTTCAACGACAAGAACCGTGAGCACAAGCCGCTGCCGGCCGATGCCGCCGACCGCACCCTGGCACGCCTGAACCAGCTCGAGGCATCGACCTCTGGCGAGTATGCGCAGGACGTGGCCAACGACATCCGTGCCGTCATGCAGAAGCACGCCGCCGTGTTCCGCACGCAGGCATCGATGGACGAAGGGGTCCAGAAGATCGCCGAGGTGCGCGGGCGCGTCGCCGGCGTGACGCTCAAGGACAAGTCGCGCGTCTTCAACACCGCGCGCATCGAGGCGCTCGAAGTCGACAACCTGATCGAGGTGGCGCAGGCCACCATGGTGTCGGCCGCCGCTCGCCGCGAATGCCGCGGCGCACACACGGTGGAAGACTACGAACGCCCGGCCGACGACCCGGTCGCGCCGCTGGGCCGCGACGACGCGAACTGGATGAAGCACACCCTCTGGTACAGCGCGGACAACCGCCTGTCGTACAAGCCCGTCAAGCTCAAGCCGCTGACGGTCGACTCCGTGCCTCCCAAGGTCCGCACCTTCTAAGAACATCACAGGTTTTCACGATGAAGCGCACATTCCAGATCTACCGCTACGACCCGGACAAGGACGCCAAGCCCTACATGCAAACCGTGGAAGTCGAGCTCGACGGCCACGAGCGCATGCTGCTCGACGCCCTCATGAAGCTCAAGGCGCAAGACCCCACGCTGTCGTTCCGCCGCTCCTGCCGCGAAGGCGTCTGCGGCTCCGACGCGATGAACATCAACGGCAAGAACGGCCTGGCTTGCCTGACCAACATGCTCTCGCTCAAGGGCACGATCGTGTTGAAGCCGCTGCCCGGCCTGCCCGTGATCCGCGACCTGATCGTGGACATGACGCAGTTCTTCAAGCAGTACAACTCGATCAAGCCCTACCTGCAGAACGACACGGTGCCGCCCGAGAAGGAACGCCTGCAGTCGCCCGAGGAGCGTGACGAGCTCAACGGCTTGTACGAGTGCATCCTGTGCGCGAGCTGCTCGACCAGCTGCCCGAGCTTCTGGTGGAACCCCGACAAGTTCGTCGGCCCGGCCGGCCTGCTGCAGGCCTACCGCTTCATCGCCGACAGCCGCGATGAAGCCACCGCCGAACGCCTGGACAACCTCGAAGACCCGTACCGCCTGTTCCGCTGCCACACGATCATGAATTGCGTGGACGTGTGCCCGAAGAGCCTGAACCCCACCAAGGCGATCGGCAAGATCAAGGAACTGATGGTTCGCCGCGCGATCTAGCCCTTAAGTTCACACATCGCTCATGCAATCCGCAGCCGACCTCGACCAGCCCATCAGCGAACGCGCGCTGAGCAAGCTCAAGTGGCGTTGCCGGCGCGGCTTGCTCGAAAACGACCTCTTCATCGCCCGCTTCTTCGCGCGCTATGAAGAAGGTCTGACCTGCGGGCAGGCGCAGGCACTGGAGACATTGATGGACCTGTCGGACAACGATCTGCTCGACCTCCTCCTTCGCCGAAAGGAGCCCGAGCCCGGATGGGCCGGCGCCGAAGTGATTGAGCTGTTGCAGCTGATGCGTACCGAGGGCGCGCATCCCCTCCATTCCTGATCATTTTTTTGAAAGACACTCGCAATGAAAGCTTCCGACACCAAAGCCACCCTGTCGTTCAGCAACGGCGGACAGAGCGTCGAGATGCCGATCTACAAGGGCACGATGGGCCCCGACGTGATCGACATCCGCAAGCTCTACGCCCAGACCGGCATGTTCACGTATGACCCGGGCTTCATGTCGACGGCCTCGTGCGAATCGGCCATCACCTACATCGACGGCGACAAGGGCGAACTGCTCTACCGCGGCTACCCGATCGAGCAGCTGGCCACCAACTGCGACTTCCTGGAAACCTGCCACCTGCTGCTGTACGGCGAGCTGCCCAACGAAGAGCAGAAGGGCTCGTTCACCAAGCTCGTGACCAACCACACGATGGTCAACGAGCAGATGCAGTTCTTCCTGCGCGGCTTCCGCCGCGACGCGCATCCGATGGCCATCATGACCGGCCTGGTCGGCGCGCTGTCGGCCTTCTATCACGACAGCACGGACATCAACAATCCGAAGCACCGCGAGATCGCCGCGATCCGCCTGATCGCGAAGATGCCCACGCTCGTGGCCATGGCCTACAAGTACACCATCGGCCAGCCGTACATGTACCCGAAGAACGAGCTCAGCTACGCGGGCAACTTCCTGCACATGATGTTCGCGACACCGTGCGAGCCTTACAAGGTGAGCCCAGTCCTCGAACGCGCGCTCGACCGCATCTTCATCCTGCACGCCGACCACGAGCAGAACGCGTCGACCTCGACCGTGCGCCTGTGCGGCTCGTCGGGCACCAACCCCTTCGCGGCCATCGCTGCGGGCGTGGCCTGCCTGTGGGGCCCGGCACACGGCGGCGCCAACGAGGCGGCGCTGAACATGCTCTACGACATCCAGAAGGCTGGCGGCGTGGACAAGATCGGCGAGTTCATCAAGCAGGTCAAGGACAAGAACTCGAACGTCAAGCTGATGGGCTTCGGGCACCGTGTCTACAAGAACTACGACCCGCGCGCCAAGCTCATGCAGGAAACCTGCCGCGAGGTGCTGGGCGAGCTGGGCCTGGAAAACGACCCGCTGTTCAAGCTGGCCATGGCGCTGGAGAAGATCGCGCTCGAAGACGAATACTTCGTCTCGCGCAAGCTCTACCCCAACGTCGACTTCTACTCGGGCATCGTGCAGCGCGCGATCGGCATTCCGGTGCCGCTCTTCACCGCCATCTTCGCGCTCGCGCGCACGGTGGGCTGGATCGCCCAGCTCAACGAGATGATCGGCGACCCCGAGTACAAGATCGGCCGGCCGCGCCAGCTCTTCGAAGGCTCGCCGAAGCGCGACGTGCAACCGATCGGCAAGCGCTGATCGCCACCGGCGCTCATCCCATGAAGCTGCCCTCGGGCAGCTTTTTTGCGTTTTGGCTGACACGCGGCGCTTTCCGCGAGGCGCAATGTTCGTAGCACTTTTTAACGAAGGAGCCACACCATGAAGAAGCTTGTTGCACTCGTCGCTGTCGCATTCACCCTCGCCGTGCCTCTGTCGGGCTGCAACACCTGGAGAGGTGCTGGCCAGGACGTGCAGAAGGCGGGCGAAAAGATGGAAGACGCCGGAAAGAAGCGCCAGTAAGTCGAAGGCCGCAGGCGCACATCGCCTGCGGGCACGCTAGCCATCGCGCAACGCGATGGCTAGACAAATAAAACGGGGAGAAAATAGGGGCCTCCATCTCCATACGAGATGCCATCGCCCCACCATGATCTCCACCGAACGCAGCTTCGCTCGCCGCATCGACCTCACGTCGCTGCAGTTGTTCGTAGCCGTCTGCGAACTGGGGAGCATCGGTCGGGCCGCAGAGCGCGAGTTCATCGCCGCGTCGGCCATCAGCAAACGCCTGTCGGACCTCGAAGCCACGCTTGGCACGCCCCTTCTCTATCGTCATGCACGGGGCGTCGACCTCACGCCAGCCGGCGAGAGCCTTCTTCACCATGCCCGCTCGGTGCTCTACAGCCTCGAGAAGATGCAGGGCGAACTCAGCGAATACGCCGAAGGCGTGCGCGGCCATGTGCGCGTGCACGCCAACATTTCTGCAATCGTCCAATTCCTGCCCGAGGACCTGGGCGCCTTTACGCGCGAGCACGACGCCATCAAGATCGACCTCGAAGAGCACCTGAGCAGCGAGGTCGTGCGGGCCGTTCATGAAGGCGCCGCCGACCTGGGCATCTGCCACATGCCCGAGGGCGCGAACGAACTGCAGAGCCTGCTTTATCGGCACGACAGACTCGTGCTCATCGTTCCGAAAGGCCACCCGCTCGCGGACCTGCGTGCCGTCGACTTCGCGGAATCGCTGGCCTTCGACCACGTCGGGTTGCACACCAACAGCTCGATCTACGTCGCCATGCACCAGGCCGCGCAGGCAGCCGGCCGCAGCATCAAGCTGCGCATTCACGTCACCGGGCTCGACGCCATGTGCCGCATGATCGAAAACGGTCTGGGTGTGGGTGTCATGCCCTTGCGGGCCTTCGAGCTGATGCAGGGCGGCATCGGCCGTGGCCTGCGCACCGTGACCTTGCAGGACCCCTGGGCCGAGCGCCAGATCCGGCTGGTGGCACGCGATTTCTCCACGCTGCCGGTCGCGGCGCGCATGCTGGTCAAGCACCTGCAGGCGCCCGACGCGGCGGCCGATCCGCTGGCCGCCTGAGTCCGGACCGGCACACGATTTTCATCCCCACGAAAGAGACCATCACCATGGCACGCACGCTCTACGACAAGCTCTGGGACGAACACGTCGTCCACACCGAGGAAGACGGTACGTCCATCCTCTACATCGACCGCCACCTGGTTCACGAGGTGACCAGCCCGCAGGCCTTCGAAGGGCTGCGCGAAGCCGGGCGCAAGCTGTGGCGCATCAGCTCGGTGGTGGCCACCGCGGACCACAACACGCCGACCACGCATTGGGAGCGCGGCTACGACGGCATCGAAGACCCGATCAGCAAGGAGCAGATCACCACGCTGGACAGCAACATCAAGGAGTTCGGCGCCGCAGCCTTCTTCCCGTTTCTGAGCAAGCGCCAGGGCATCGTTCACGTGATCGGGCCCGAATCGGGCGCCACGCTGCCGGGCATGACCGTCGTGTGCGGCGATTCGCACACGTCCACGCACGGTGCCTTCGGCGCGCTGGCACACGGCATCGGCACCAGCGAAGTCGAGCACGTGATGGCCACGCAGACGCTGCTGGCCAAGAAGGCGAAAAACCTGCTCGTCAAGGTCGAGGGCAAGCTCGCGCCCGGCTGCACCGCGAAGGACATCGTGCTGGCCATCATCGGCCGCATCGGCACGGCCGGCGGCACGGGTTACACCATCGAGTTCGCTGGCTCGGCCATCCGCGACCTCACGATGGAAGGCCGCATGACCGTGTGCAACATGGCGATCGAGGCCGGTGCGCGCGCCGGCATGGTGGCCGTGGACGACAAGACGCTCGCCTACGTGAAGGGCCGGCCCATGGCGCCCACGGGCGTAGAGTGGGATCAGGCCGTCGAATACTGGAAGACGCTGCATTCCGACCCGGGCGCGCACTTTGACACGGTGGTCGAACTCGACGCCAACCAGATCAGGCCGCAAGTCACCTGGGGCACGTCCCCCGAGATGGTGGTGCCGGTCGATGGCCGCGTGCCCGACCCGGACAAGGAAAAAGACGCCAACAAGCGCGGCGCCATCGAGCGCGCTTTGAGCTACATGGGCCTGGAGCCGAACAAGCCCATGAACGACATCTTCATCGACAAGGTGTTCATCGGCTCCTGCACCAACAGCCGCATCGAGGACATGCGCGAGGCGGCCGCCGTGGTCAAGAAGCTCGGCCAGAAGGTGGCCAAGAACGTCAAGCTGGCCATGGTGGTGCCGGGATCGGGCGTGGTGAAGGAGCAGGCCGAGCGCGAGGGCCTGGACCAGATCTTCAAGGCGGCCGGCTTCGAATGGCGCGAACCCGGCTGCTCGATGTGCCTGGCGATGAATGCCGATCGCCTGGAGCCTGGCGAGCGCTGCGCTTCCACCAGCAACCGCAACTTCGAGGGCCGGCAGGGTGCCGGCGGCCGCACGCACCTCGTGAGCCCCGCCATGGCGGCGGCCGCCGCCGTGCATGGCCATTTCGTCGACGTTCGCCAGTTCGCCTGAGGCAAGAAGGAACCATCACCATGCAGAAATTCACCGTGCACAAGGGCCTCGTGGCACCCATGGACCGCGAGAACGTCGACACCGACGCGATCATTCCGAAGCAGTTCCTGAAGTCGATCCGCAAGACCGGCTTCGGCCCCAACCTGTTCGATGCCTGGCGCTACCTGGACCCGGGCGAACCCGGCCAGGACCCGGCATCGCGCAAGCCGAACCCCGACTTCGTGCTCAACCAGCCGCGCTACGCCGGCGCCTCCGTCCTGCTGGCACGCCAGAACTTCGGCTGCGGCTCCTCGCGCGAACATGCGCCGTGGGCGCTCGACCAGTACGGCTTTCGCGCCATCATCGCGCCGAGCTATGCGGACATCTTCTTCAACAACAGCTTCAAGAACGGGCTGCTGCCGATCGTGCTGCCCGAGGCCCAGGTGGCGCAGCTGTTCGACGAGACCTTCGCTTTCCCGGGCTACAGTCTGACGGTGGACCTGGAGCGCCAGGTCATCGTCAAGCCCGACGGCAGCGAGTTGGCCTTCGACGTGCAGCCCTTTCGCAAGTACTGCCTGATCAACGGGCTCGACGACATCGGGCTCACGCTGCGGCACAAGGACAAGATTCAGGCCTTCGAGGCCGAGCGGCTGGCCCGCAAGCCCTGGTTGACCCACCAGTTGGTTGCCTGAACACCATCATCTTTTTCAGCAGGACCTCATGAAAATCGCAGTTCTTCCCGGTGACGGTATCGGCACCGAAATCGTGGCCGAAGCCATCCGCGTGCTCGACACGCTGGATCTCAGCTTCGAGATGGAATCGGCACTCGTGGGCGGTGCGGCCTACGAGGCGCACGGCCATCCTTTGCCCGAGTCGACGCTCAAGCTGGCCAAGGAGGCCGACGCCGTGCTGTTCGGCGCGGTGGGCGACTGGAAATACGACCGGCTCGAGCGCTCGCTGCGTCCGGAGCAGGCCATCCTCGGCCTGCGCAAGAACCTGGGCCTGTTCGCGAATTTCCGTCCGGCAATCTGCTACGAACAACTGGTCGACGCCTCGAGCCTCAAGCCCGAGCTGATCGCCGGGCTGGACATCCTGATCATTCGCGAGCTGACCGGCGACATCTATTTCGGCCAGCCGCGCGGCCGCCGCAGCGCGCCGGACGGCCACTTTCCCGGCGCCGAAGAAGCCTTCGACACCATGCGCTACTCGCGTCCCGAGATCGAGCGCATCGCGCATGTGGCGTTCCAGGCGGCACGCAAGCGCAGCAAGCGTGTCACCAGCGTCGACAAGGCCAACGTGCTCGAGACCTTCCAGCTCTGGAAGGACGTGGTGACCGAGGTCAGCCAGCAATACCCCGACGTGGAACTCGACCACATGTACGTGGACAACGCTGCGATGCAATTGGTCAAGGCGCCGAAAAAGTTCGACGTGGTGGTCACGGGCAACATGTTCGGCGACATCCTGTCCGACGAGGCAGCCATGCTCACCGGATCGATCGGCATGCTGCCCTCGGCCTCGCTCAATGCCAGCAACCAGGGCCTGTACGAGCCCAGCCACGGCAGCGCTCCCGACATTGCGGGCAAAGGGGTTGCCAATCCTTTGGCTACAATCCTGTCCGCTGCCATGATGCTCCGCTTCTCCCTCAACCAACCCGAAGCTGCCGACCGTATCGAGTCGGCGGTCAAGCACGTGTTGGCGCAGGGCCTGCGGACGGCGGACATCTGGTCGGATGGAACGACCAAGGTCGGCACGCGCGAGATGGGCGACGCCGTGGTGGCAGCCATCACCAAAAAGACGATTACCGGCTAACCGCAGCCCGCTTCGTCATGCCCTTCCCCGGCTCCGACGAGCCGGGCGCAAAGAGAAAACGACTTTCTTCTTTCTTCACAAGGGCACACTGAAATGGCGAACGCAACTCAACCTTTGGTCGGTCTCGTCGGCTGGCGCGGCATGGTCGGCTCGGTCCTCATGGACCGCATGCAGGCCGAAGGCGACTTCCAGCTGATCGAGCCACTGTTCTTCTCCACCTCCAACGCTGGCGGCAAGGCCCCGGCCATGGCGAAGAACGAGACCACGTTGAAGGACGCGCACGACATCGAGGCGCTCAAGAAGTGCGACATCGTCGTCACCGCCCAGGGCGGCGACTACACGAGCGCGGTGTTCCCCAAGCTTCGCGCTGCCGGCTGGAACGGCCACTGGATCGACGCGGCTTCCACGCTGCGCATGAACGACGACGCGATCATCGTGCTCGACCCGGTCAACCTGCCGGTGATTCAAAACGCCCTGTCCAAGGGCGGCAAGAACTGGATCGGCGGCAATTGCACGGTGAGCTGCATGCTGATGGGCGTGGGCGCCCTCTACAAGGCCGGACTGGTCGAGTGGATGACCAGCATGACCTACCAGGCCGCCTCGGGCGGCGGCGCGCAGCACATGCGCGAGCTGCTCACCCAGTTCGGCACGCTCAACGGCGAGGTTCGCGCCCTGCTGGACGACCCGAAGTCCGCCATTCTTGAAATCGACCGCAAGGTGCTGTCGCGCCAGCAGGCGCTGAGCGCTTCCGAAACGGCCAACTTCGGCGTGCCGCTGGGCGGCAGCCTGATCCCCTGGATCGACAAGGACCTGGGCGAAGGCGTCAGCAAGGAAGAGTGGAAGGCCGGTGCCGAGACCAACAAGATCCTCGGCCAGGGCGCGGGGTTCGGCACTGCTGCCACGCCGGTCGATGGCTTCTGCGTGCGGGTCGGAGCCATGCGCTGCCACAGCCAGGCCCTGACCTTCAAGCTCAAGAAGGACGTGCCGCTGGCCGACGTCGAGGCGTTGATCGCCGAAGACAACGCCTGGGTCAAGGTGGTGCCGAACAACCGCGAAGCCACGATGCGCGACCTGACGCCGGTCACGGTGACGGGCACCATGAACATCCCCGTGGGCCGCCTGCGCAAGCTCGCGATGGGGCCCGAATACCTGGGTGCATTCACGATCGGCGACCAGTTGCTCTGGGGTGCGGCCGAGCCTCTGCGCCGCATGCTGCGCATCCTGCTCGAGGCTTGAAGCAGCTTCGGGACGCCCGAAAGGCGTCTCGCGTTGCGGTACTGCAACGCAGAATGGGCGCCGAAGTTGGTGCGTACTGGGTAGATAAGGCTTGTCGCCTTGTCAGTGCGGGATGATGATGTTAACGTCCTCTTACACTTTCGGGCGAGATTTGCCCCTACCAGCATGACACGACACCCGTTGCCAGAGGCCCGACTCCCGGCCACCTGTCCGTCCCTGCGCCTGCCAGCCCTCGGCAGGCTCTCTGTTCTCAGCACGGCGGTCGCCTTGGGATTGGGGCTTGTCAGCATCGACGCTTCGGCGCTCACGCTCGGTCGGCTCAACGTGCAGTCGGCTCTGGGCGAGCCCTTGCGGGCCGAGATCGACGTATCGGAAATCGCGCCAGGTGAAGCCGACGGCCTCCGTGTCAGCATCGCTTCTTCAGAGGCATTCAATGCCGCTGGCGTGCCCTACAACTCGGTGCTCGGCGATGTGCGGACCAGCCTGCAGCGCCGCGCCGACGGGCGCTACGTGGTGCGGCTCACCAGCAATCGCCTGCTGAGCGAGCCCTTCATCGACCTGTTGATCGAGGCCAACTGGAACGCCGGTCGCGTGGTGCGCGACTACACGGTGCTGCTCGATCCTCCCCGCGCCCGGACAGCGCAGGCCGCCCCGCCGATCGCGCCGATCGCACCCCAACTCAGTCCGCCGCCAGTCCAGCGTGTCGCCCCCGAAATCGCTGCGGCGCCGCAACGCCGCCAAGCGCCCGCCGTCGCCGTGGCGCCGCCCGTCGCGCCGCCAGCACCAGCAGCAGCCCGCGTCGCACCGGCACCCGCGGGGGGTGGCGGCCAGCAGGTCACCGTTCAGCCGGGCGATACGGCGGGCCGCATCGCCGCCGCCAACAAGCCGGCCGACGTCTCTCTCGATCAGATGCTGGTGGCGCTGCTGCGCGCTAATCCCAACGCCTTCATCAACGGCAACGTCAACCGCATCAAGGCCGGTTCGGTGCTCGAAGTGCCGAGTGCCGCCCAGGCCACCACCGTCCCGACGGACGAGGCCCGCCGCACCGTCGTCGCGCAGAGCCGCGACTTCGGCAGCTACCGCCGCCGCCTGGCCGAGAACGCGCCGACCTCGCAAGTCGCCGAGGCCGACCGGCAGGCCAAGGGCAGGCTGCAAGCCAACGTCGAAGACCGCAATGCGGCCAACGCGACTTCCGACCGCCTCCGCGTTACGCAAGGCGGCGCCGCCCGGCAGGGTGAAGAGCAGGCAGCCCGCAATCGCCAGGCGCAAAACGACAGCACCCGCGTCGCCGAACTGTCGAAGAACATCGAGGAGCTGAACAGACTGCAAAGCGCCACCGGTACACCGCCGGCCGGCGCGCCGGCACCGGCGGCAACCACGCCCGCGGCGGCTGCACCTGCAGCCACTGCTCCAGCAGCGGGCTCGCCTGCCCCTGCAGGCGCTCCACCTTCGGCTGCGCCTCCCGCCGTGCCGGCTGCGACGACACCGGCCACCGCGGCGCCGGCAACCGCAGCGCCAGCAACTGCGCCGTCGGCAACGGCGCCGGCGTCTACGCCCGCTCCGACGGCTGCACCGGCCACGCCCGGTGCACCTGCAATTGCGGCCAAAGCACCTGCGCCCGCTGCCGCGCCGCCCGAACGTGGTTTGTTCGACGAACTGCTCGACAACCCGCTGGTGCTCGGTGCCGCCGCGCTGATCGCCTTGCTGATCGGCTTCTTGCTCTACCGCGTGCTCGGCCGCAAGCAGAAGGATGCGGGCGAAAGCGTGTTCCTCGAAAGCCGCATTCCCAAGGATTCCTTCTTCGGCGCCAGCGGCGGCGAGTCGGTGGACACCAAGAACCGCGGCAATTCCATCGTTTCGTCCTTGTCCTATTCGCCGAGCCAGCTCGACGCGGGCGACGTCGACCCGGTGGCCGAGGCCGACGTCTACCTCGCCTATGGCCGCGACCTTCAGGCCGAAGAGATTCTTCGCGAAGCGCTGCGCGTCAATCCGGAGCGCACGGCCATCCACCTCAAGCTGCTCGAGATCCACGCCAAGCGACGCGATCTGCGCGCCTTCGAAGCGTTGGCCACGGACGTCCACAAGCTGACCGGCGGTACCGGCAGCGACTGGGGCCGGGTCGCCGAAATGGGCAAGGAACTCGACCCGGGCAATCCGCTGTATGAATCGGGCAGCCGGAGCAACGTGACGGCAGCAGAAGAAGCCGCATTCGCCGGCACCCTTGCCGCAGCCAGCGCCTCAGCCTCCGCGCAGGTCGACACCGCACCGGTTCCCTTCGAGATCACTGCGCCGGCGCCTGCGCCGGCGCCTGCACCGGCGCCGCCGCCGGCCTTCGTGCCGTCGGTCGCACCGCTGGATTTCGACCTGGACCTGACCAAGCCCCCGGTCCCGGCGAAGCCACCGGCTGCGGTCGGCGCGACCTTGCCGCCCACGCAGATCCAGGTGCCGTCGCTGAATGCCCACCAGGCCGCCGCATCGGGTGTCAAGAACGGCAGCCATTCCGGTCCTACGGCGGCACCGCGCCTGGATCTGAACAACGACTTCGACACCGCGCCGGCTGCGCTCGACGCCACCACCGTGCGCGCCCCGCTGTCCAGGGACGACGACATGACGCAGCCGGTCACGGTGCGCGCCGGTCTGCCCAACGATTCCGGTTTCATCGAGTTCGACATGAGCGGCATGGCGGGCCTGCGTGCCCCCGCCGACACCGAGCGCGCCCGCCTGGAATCGCTGCCCGAACACGGCGAGAACCCACACGCCATCAAGTTGTCGCTGGCGCGCGAACTGAAGGCGCTGGGCGATGTCGAAGGCGCTCGCTCGCTGGTCGAAGAAGTGGCCGCGGAAGGCTCGGGCGAGATCAAGGCGGAAGCCAAGCAATTGCTCGGCGAGCTGCGCTGATCACCATGCTGGCGCCGATGTTCCGGTGAGGCTGGCCCTCGGCATCCGCTACAACGGCCAGGCCTACGAAGGGTGGCAGAGCCAGTCCTCGGGCCGAACGGTGCAGGACAAGTTGGAGCATGCGCTCGAACGGTTCGCCGCCCAGCCCATTTCCACGCTGTGCGCAGGCCGCACCGACACCGGCGTCCACGCGCTGATGCAGGTGGTGCATTTCGACACCACGGTCGACCGAACCGCTTTCTCCTGGATGCGCGGCACCAACCGCTACCTGCCCAACGACATCGCCGTGCAATGGGCGCAGCCGGTCCCCGATTCGTTTCATTGCCGGGCCAGCGCGCTGACGCGGCGCTACCTTTACGTGCTCTCGCAGTCGCCGGTGCGACCGAGCCTGGACGCCGGCCGCGTCGGCTGGTCGATGTATCCGCTCGATGGTGACGCCATGAAGGCTGCGGCAGCGCTGCTCGTAGGCCGGCACGATTTCAGCTCTTTCCGCGCATCGGCGTGCCAAGCGCTCTCGCCGGTGAAGGAAGTCCGCCGCATCGAGATCACCCGCCGCGGCGAGTCCGATCGCTGCCGCTGGCACTTCGAATTCGAGGCCGACGCTTTCCTGCACCACATGATCCGCAACATCATGGGTTGCCTGGTTCGCATCGGCCACGGCAAAGCCTCGCCCGAATGGATGCTCGAAGTGCTGGAAGCGCGCAGCCGCCTCGTCGCGGCGCCGACCTTCTCGCCGAATGGGCTTTATTTCGTGGGTCCGCTGTACGACGCCGGCTGGGGGCTTCCGCCCGAGGCCACATTGCACGCCGAGGGTGCTGCGTATGATGGCCCGCCATGACTCACGCTGCCCGGACGCGCATCAAGATTTGCGGACTGACGCGCGAGCAGGATGTGGACGCCGCAGTGCTCGCCGGGGCCGATGCCGTGGGCTTCGTGCTGTATCCGCCCAGCCCGCGCGCAGTGAGCGCCGAACGCGCGCGGCAGTTGGCGGAGCGCCTGCCCCCCTTCGTCACACCGGTGCTGCTGTTCGTCAACGAGCCGGCGGCGGTTGTACAGGCTGCGCTGCGCGGCGTGCCCGGCGGCATGGCCCAGTTCCATGGTGATGAGTCGCCGGCGCACTGCTGGGAAGCCAGCGGGCAAGGCGCCCACCGATACATGCGGGCAGCCCGCATTCCGCTGGATGCCACCGCAGCGGACTTCGACCTCGTAAAATACGCCTCCGATTACTCCCGCGCCCAGGCCATCCTGCTCGACGCCCATGTCGACGGCTATGGCGGTAGCGGCAAGGCATTCAATTGGTCACTTCTTCCAACCGCCGTCGACGCTCACCTCGTCTTGAGTGGTGGGCTCGCACCTGCAAACGTGGGCGATGGCATTCGCCGGTTGCGCACGGCCGCAAAGTCGCTGGCCGTTGACGTGAGCTCCGGCGTCGAGGCCTCCAAGGGCATCAAGGACGCCGTGAAGATCCGCGAATTCGTGGCCGCCGTACGAGCGGCCGATGCAGAGGCCTAGCGCGTCGCCCGGTTCGATCGTCCGGCGCGGCCGCTTACCGATCGACACCATGAACACCTACGACCAACCCGACGCCAGCGGCCATTTCGGCATCTATGGCGGCACCTTCGCCAGCGAGACGCTGACGCTCGCGATCAACGAACTGCGCGAGGCCTACGCCAAATACAAGGACGACCCCGAGTTCCTCGCCGAATTCCGCCACGAGCTGGCCCATTTCGTGGGCCGCCCCTCGCCCATCTACCACGCGGCGCGCATGAGCCGCGAGATGGGCGGCGCCCAGATCTACCTGAAGCGCGAAGACCTGAACCACACCGGCGCGCACAAGGTGAACAACACCATCGGGCAGGCCATGCTCGCCCGTCGCATGGGCAAGCCGCGCGTCATCGCCGAAACCGGCGCCGGCCAGCACGGCGTGGCCACGGCCACCATCTGTGCGCGCTACGGACTGGAATGCGTGGTCTACATGGGCAGCCAGGACGTCAAGCGCCAAAGCCCCAACGTCTACCGCATGAACCTGCTGGGCGCGACCGTGGTACCGGTGGAGTCCGGCAGCAAGACCCTGAAGGACGCGCTCAACGAAGCCATGCGCGACTGGGTCACCAACGTCGAGAACACCTTCTACATCATCGGCACGGTGGCCGGCCCGCATCCCTATCCGATGATGGTGCGCGACTTCCAGCGCGTGATCGGCGACGAATGCATCGCGCAGATGCCCGCCATGCTGGCTGCGCAAGGCATCACCGGCGAGGCCGAGGGCCGGCAGCCCGATGTCGTGGTCGCCTGCGTGGGCGGCGGCAGCAACGCCATCGGCATATTCCACCCCTATATCCCCTTCGCCGGCACGCGCCTGGTCGGTGTGGAGGCGGCCGGAGAAGGCCTGGACAGTGGCAAGCACGCGGCGTCGATCCTGCGCGGCAGCCCCGGCGTACTGCACGGCAACCGCACCTACCTGCTGCAGAACGACGACGGCCAAGTCACCGAAACTCACAGCATCAGCGCCGGGCTCGACTACCCCGGCGTGGGCCCCGAACACGCCTACCTGGCCGACATCGGGCGCGCCGAGTACGTGGGCATCACCGACGCCGAGGCGCTCGAAGCCTTTCACTACCTGTGCCGAAGCGAAGGCATCATTCCGGCGCTCGAATCGAGCCATGCGGTGGCCTACGCGATGAAGATCGCCAAGACGATGCGTGCCGACCAGTCGATCCTGGTCAACCTCTCGGGCCGCGGCGACAAGGACATCGGCACCGTGGCCGACCTGTCGGGCGTGGACTTTTACGACCGGCCGTCGATGCGCGGCCTGAGCGTGAAGGGAGGCCGCGCATGAGCCGTATCGCCGCCACCTTCGAGCGCCTTCGCGCGCATGGCCGCAGGGCGCTCATCCCCTACGTCACCGCCGGCTTTCCCTACGCCGACATCACGCCCGAGCTGATGCACGGCATGGTCGAGGCCGGTGCCGACGTGATCGAACTCGGCGTGCCGTTCTCCGACCCCATGGCCGACGGACCGGTGATCCAAGCAGCCGGCGAGGCTGCGCTGGCGTTCGGCGTCGGCATGAAGCAGGTGCTGGCCATGGTAAGCACGTTTCGGCAGGAGGACGATGCCACGCCGGTGGTCCTCATGGGCTACGCCAATCCGGTCGAGCGCTACGACGGCGTGCACGGCAAGGGCAGCTTCATCCGCGACGCGGCCGCGGCCGGTGTCGACGGCGTGCTCGTGGTCGACTATCCGCCCGAGGAATGCGAAGACTTCGCGGCGGCATTGCAGGCGCATGGCATCGACCTGATCTTCCTGCTCGCGCCGACCAGCACTGCGGAACGCATGGCACAGGTGGGGCGTATCGCGGCAGGCTACGTCTACTATGTTTCCCTCAAAGGCGTGACCGGCGCGGGCCACCTCGACACCGAAGCCGTGGGCCGCATGATCCCCAAGATCCGCGAGCACGTGCAGTTGCCCGTGGGCGTGGGCTTCGGCATCCGCGATGCACGCACGGCCCAGGCCGTGGGATCGACCGCCGACGCGGTGGTGATCGGCACGCGCATCATCCAGCTGATCGACGGTCAGCCGCGCGAGCAGGTGGTGCCGCTGGTGCGGGAGTTCCTGGCCGAGATCCGGCAGGCGCTCGATGCCCTGCCGGCCGCCACGGCCAAGAACGCGGCTGGCCGATAATCGGTCGTATCGCCCTCACCCCAGCCCCTCTCCCGCCCGCGGGCGAGGGGAGCTAATTGTCTCGAAGGCATCCTTCGCGAGAACGTCGAATTGGAGATTCCATGAGCTGGCTCGAAAAACTGCTTCCGCCCAAGATTGCCCCCAGCGACCCCAGCGAGCGCCGCCAGATGCCCGAAGGCCTCTGGATCAAGTGCCCGAGCTGCGACACCGTGCTCTACAAGACGGACCTCGAGCACAACCAGAACGTGTGCCCGAGTTGCAGCCACCACCACCGCATCGGCGCGCGTGCCCGGCTCGACGCCTTCCTCGACGCCGAGGGCCGCTACGAAGTGGGCCAGGAAGTCCTGCCGGTCGACGCCCTGAAGTTCAAGGACAGCCGCAAGTACCCCGAGCGGCTCAAGGAAGCGCTCGAGAACACCGGCGAAACCGATGCGCTGGTCGTGATGGGCGGCTCCGTCCACAGCATCAACGTGGTGGTCGCCTGCTTCGAATTCGACTTCATGGGCGGCAGCATGGGCAGCGTGGTCGGCGAGCGCTTCGTGCGCGGCGTCGAGACCGCCATCGAGCAGAAGGTGCCCTTCATCTGCTTCACCGCCACCGGCGGCGCCCGCATGCAGGAAGGTCTGCTGTCTCTGATGCAGATGGCCAAGACCAACGCCTCGCTCACCCGACTGGCCAAGAAGGGCCTGCCCTACATCAGCGTGCTGACCGACCCGACCATGGGCGGCGTGAGCGCCGGGTTCGCCTTCGTCGGCGACGTGGTGATCGCGGAACCGAAAGCGCTGATCGGCTTTGCCGGCCCGCGCGTCATCGAATCCACCGTGCGCGTGACCTTGCCCGAGGGCTTTCAGCGGGCCGAGTTCCTGCAGACCAAGGGCGCGATCGATTTCATCTGCGACCGGCGCGAGCTGCGCAAGACCGTGGCCAACACCCTGGCGATGCTGCTGCGCCAGCCGGCCGACGCGGTGATCTGAAAAAGACCTGGCGCGGCCGCCGGGCCTAGCGGCCCATGCCGAAGGCCGCGCCCATCAGGTTGCCGAGCACGATGGCGCCGACTTGGAGCAACACGATGGCCGCCAGCGCCGACAGGTCGACGCCGCCCACCAGCGGGATGAAGCGGCGCAACGGGCGCACCAATGGCTCGGCCAGCCGGGCGATCAGGTCCTGCAGCATCGACGATGCGCTCGGCACCCACGAAAGAATGGCGTAGACGATCAGCAAAGCGGTGAGGCCCGACACCGCGAGCTGCATGAGCCCGATCAGCGACACCAGCGGCAAGATGGCCCAGCGCCCGAGCGCACCCATCAGCGTCCACAGCAGCAGAAACTTGAACATCACCAGCAGCCAGGCAGCGATGGCACTGGCCAGGTCCCAGCGCTTGACGGAGGGCACGATGCGCCGCAGCGGCAGCACGATCCAGTCGGTGACGGCGAACACGAAGCGACCCAGCGGATTTCCGAAGGGCACACGGTGGTACTGCATGTACAGACGCAGCAGGCAGGCGCCGCCGAGAAGGCCGACGATCACGTCGAGCAGAAACGAAGGGATCTGGTAGAGCATGAGGGCGCTGTCGTGAACGGAATGCGATGATAGCCACGCCAGGTCTCACGATGACGACTCAACCCCTCACTCAACCGCTGCCCTTGTTCCCCCTCGGCACGGTGCTGTTTCCCGGCGGCTTCCTGCCGTTGCGCATCTTCGAAGTGCGTTACCTGGACCTGATCGGCAAATGCCACAAGGCAGCACTGCCCTTCGGGGTTGTCAGCCTCACGCAGGGCGGCGAAGTCCGGCGCGCCGGCGCCGATGCCGAGCGATTCGCCGGGGTCGGCACGCTGGCCGCGATCCGCACTTTCGAGGTGCCCCAGGCCGGGCTGATGCAGATCGAATGCGAGGGCACGCAGCGCTTCCGACTGCATTCCAGCGAACTGCAGAAGAACGGCCTGTGGCTCGCGCAGGTCGAGATGCTGCCCGACGACATCGACGTGGCCGTGCCCGAGGATCTCGAGCCCACGGCCGTCGCCTTGCGCCGACTGGTCAACACGCTCGAAGAGCGTCGCCGCATGGAGGACAGCGAGCAGGTTCGCCTGCCCATCCAGCCCCCTTACCGCTTCGACGATTGCGGCTGGGTCGCCAATCGCTGGTGCGAGTTGCTGCCTGTGCCGCCGCCGCTCAAGCAGCGCTTGATGGAGTTGGACAGCCCCTTGATGCGCCTCGAATTGGTCGGCGACCTGCTGGCGCGAACCGGCATCGCAACCTAGCTCGCGCAACCTGGGCGGCAGGACACCGCGGGCTAAAATGCCCGGTTGCGCGCGAGCGCCCGTGCCTCCTTATTGCCC